>DHOU01000032.1:72515-82001 GCA_002409745.1 Bacteroidales bacterium UBA5382 | reverse complement strand
AATCAAATCAAAGAATGCGGATGAAATGGTTTGTTATATAGAAGATAACATCCACTAGCTGATTTTACCCAATCTTTGTGGAACAAAATTCAATCACTCTGCTTATCTTTGTGTGTCTGTTGTCCGGAAAAAACGATTCACTGTAACGCCGGAAAACAGATCGATAGTCGTTACAATGAATAAAACGATGCCTGCCGACGGTCGGCAGGTGCCGGAATTAAATGATAAAAAAAGATGAAAAAAGAAATTTCAACTCCTCATGCTCCCGCAGCGATCGGCCCTTACAGCCAGGCGATCGAAGCCAATGGAATCGTATTTTTATCGGGACAACTCCCTATCGACCAGGCAACGGGACATTTTGTTCCCGGCGGTGTGAAAGAGCAAACGGTTCAGTGTTTTAATAACATCAAGGCCGTGTTGTCGCACGCCGGATGCAGCGTTGAGCATATTGTGAAAACGACGGTCTTTTTGGCCGATATGTCGTTGTTCGGAGACATGAACGAAGTCTATGCCCAACAATTCTCCGGTACCTTCCCCGCCCGTTCGGCTTTTGCCGTAAAGACATTGCCGAAGGATGCGTTGGTCGAAATCGAAGTCATCGCGGTGAAATGAAGACTTTCGGCAATATTATCTGGTTTGTGTTCGGAGGCGTATTGGTTGCCGTCGAATATGTCATCTCGAGTATCGGGCTGATGGTTACGATAGTGGGGATTCCTTTCGGTTTGCAATCGTTGAAGATGGCGGAATTGGCGCTTTGGCCGTTCGGCAAGAAAGTCGTTCGTAGCGAGACTACCTCGGGGTGTCTTGCTACGCTGATGAATATTATTTGGTTTTTTATCGGAGGGCTTCCGATTGCATTGACGCATCTTCTTTTCGGGGTGTTGTTTTGTATAACCATTGTCGGCATTCCGTTCGGCAGTCAACATTTCAAACTGATGAAATTGGCGTTTACGCCTTTCGGCCGGCGAATCGTAGACGCATAAGCATTCTGTGTATCTTAGCAACCACATAAAAAACAAAGAAAAAATGAACGATTTTAAACAAGAAGATGCGCTCGTGCTTTTTTCGGGCGGACAGGATTCGACGACTTGCCTGTACTGGGCCAAGAAACAGTTTCGCAACGTACAGACTTTATGCTTTTCTTACGGACAACGGCATTCTCAGGAAGTAGAGAACGCCCGTCGCATTGCACAAATGGCCGGAGTGCCGTTTCGAGTGATAGACACGTCCGTGATATCGCAGTTGGCTCCCAACTCTCTGACCGATGCCTCCATAAAAATGGATGAAGAAAAACCGGCCGACTCTTATCCCAATACCTTTGTCCCGGGACGGAATATGTTGTTTCTAACGTTTGCGGCGGCTATCGCTTATGCGCAGGATATCCGCCATTTGGTGACGGGCGTGTCGGAGGCCGATTACAGCGGCTATCCCGATTGTCGCGATACGTTTATCCATTCGCTGAACGCCTCGCTCAATCTGGCCATGGACAAGCATTTTCTTATCCATACGCCGTTGATGTGGAGAAACAAAAAGGAGGTGTGGCGCCTTTCCGACGAATTGGGTGTGTTCGACTTGGTTCGCAACGAAACCCTCACTTGTTATAACGGCATCATAGCCGACGGATGCGGGCATTGCCCGGCTTGCAAATTGCGCAACAAAGGCTTGCAGGAGTATTTGGAGGTTAGAGATTAGAGATTAGAGATTAGAGATTAGAGGTTGGAGATTAGAGATTAGAGGTTGGAGGTTGGAGATTGGCGGTTGGAGGTTGGAGATTGGCGGTTGGAGGGCCATGCATGGGTAATCTGGGTGTTGCCTGATAACCGCGAAGCCGATAACACACGAAGTGCGAATAACTAATAACCGCGCGAAGCGCCGATAACCTCAGCGGTCGAAACGATAATATTCCAAAAGCGGATCGGTGCGCCGGGCCAGTATTTTCAGCACCAGATCCATGCCTTGCACCGAAAAGGTGATGCCGTTGCCGCCGAGCCCCAACACAAAGAGGGCATTGGGAAAATCGGGATGTTCGCCGATAAAGGGAAGCCCGTCTTTGGTAACGCCGAAAGCGCCCGCCCAATGATAGTCTTCGGTAAAATCGATTCCGGGAAACATTTTTTCCACCTTCCGGATAAGCTTCTTGGCCTTTTCCCCTTTTTTCTTTTCGCGGAGGGTATTGTTTTTAAAAGGAATATCTTCCCCGCCTACCAAAAGTCGTTTATCATCGGTTGTCCGCATATAGATGTACGGATCGGCCGTATCCCATATCAGCGTATCTTTAAGTTCTTCATAGCGGTTGAAATCTTGCTCGCATACGCAGGCGAACGTCGAGACGATATCGGCGTACTTCTTCCGGAACATGGATAATGTTTCGAATCCGGTGCAGAAAACAATCTTTTTGCAGACTATTTTATATCCTTCTTCCGTCAAAATCTGTACGCGCTTATCGTTATATTCTATCTTTCGAATCGGGGTATGATCGAATACCTGCATTCCTTTTGTATGATTCCTTGCAATTAAGCCGTGGGCAAATCGAAAAGCGTCGATCGAAGCGCCTTCGGTTGATAGAATCCCCGGGAAGGAATCCATCTTATAGCGTTCCTTGAGCTCTTCCGGGGATAACCAATGGACGTCGAATCCCTGTTTTTTCCGGAATTCAAACTCCTTCGACAAGTCTTCGACGGCCTTTTGCGAATGAGCCAATTGCAACGATTCTTTTTTTTCGAATCCGCAGTCGATGCTCTCTTCTTTTATGATGGCCTCTAAGTGTTTAATCGAACGGATTCCTTCGCGGTAGCACGTTACGGCCGCTTCTTCGCCAATCATTTCCGCTAATTGGGTAAGAGGGGTGTCGATTTCGTATTGCAGCATCGAGGTGGTTGCAGACGAACTGCCGTTCGCCACATCCCGCTTGTCGAGGAGTATCGTATCGAAGCCGCTACGGTATAATGCATGACTGATGAGTGCTCCGGTTATGCCGCTGCCGATGACGGCAATGTCGCATCGCTGGTTATTCTTTAATGAGGGGTAGCTGTTTAAAATGCCGTTTTTCAACAGCCAAAAAGATTCGGGAGAGCGTAGTTCCATTTGTTGATTTATTGTTTTATTGTCGAACAATATCGTTGACATCATAGTAAGAACAAAAAAGAAAACCGTTTTGTTGCGCAAATCCCGATGATATTTTCTACATTTGCTTTGGAAAAAGAATCGGTATAATAGCATTTAAAAGGCTTTTTACGAATAAATATAGCCGTGCCGCCGATTTCGATCATGTTGTTTCATTCTGTTTAAATATAAATTATGCAAACCGATAAGTTGACATTGCTCGGTCGCAAGGCCGAGTATAAACAAGAGTATGCTCCCGAAGTGTTGGAAGCGTTCGACAATAAACATCCCGATAATGACTATTGGGTGACGTTCGATTGTCCCGAGTTTACCAGCTTATGCCCGATAACCGGGCAGCCCGATTTTGCGACCATCCGCATCGATTATATCCCTGCTGTAAAGATGGTGGAGAGCAAAAGCTTGAAACTCTATTTGTTTAGTTTTCGAAATCATGGCGCTTTTCATGAAGATTGTATCAATATTATTATGAAAGATCTGATTGCTTTAATGGAGCCGAAATATATCGAAGTGACCGGGATCTTTACTCCCCGGGGAGGCATCAGCATTTACCCTTATGCCAATTACGGGCGTCCCGGAACGAAATACGAAAAACTGGCCGCCGATCGTTTGTTTAATCATTCATTCCCATTGTAATGATTTTCTTTTTTAAGAACAGAATAGCACAATCTGCATGCTTTTTACTACCTTTGCTTGCTTCCTTTGGATACGAACGGACGTACAGCGATGTAACGTATAAAACTTTATTATGCCGGATATCTCAAACCGCGGTAGGCAGATGCCTGCCTCGCCCATACGAAAATTAGCTCCGCTCTCCGATGCCGCCAAGGCACGGGGAATAAAAGTATATCACCTGAATATCGGGCAGCCCGATCTGCCCACTCCCGCTTCGGCGCTCAACGCTATCCGTGATATGGATAGGGCTACGCTGGAGTATAGCCCCAGTGACGGATACCGTTTTTATCGCGAAAACCTGGTGAAGTATTATGCGTCGTTCGATATCGATGTTACGGCCGATGAAATTATCGTAACGGCGGGTGGATCCGAAGCGGTGTTGTATGCATTTATGGCCTGTTTGAATCCGGGAGATGAAATCATTGTTCCCGAACCCGCATATGCCAATTATATGGCTTTTGCCATTTCGGCCGGGGCAGTCATCCGGACGGTGCCTTCGACGATGGAAACAGGTTTTGCGTTGCCGGCTATCGGAGAATTTGAAAAGTTGATTAACGACCGTACGAAAGGCATTCTTATTTGCAATCCCAATAATCCTACCGGGTATGTGTATACGCGTGAGGAAATGGAGAAGATACGCGATTTGGTCGAAAAATACGACTTGTATTTGTTTTCCGACGAAGTGTATCGCGAATTTATCTATAACGGGACGCCCTATTTTTCGGCCTGTCACCTGAAAGGCATCGAAGAGCATGTGGTGTTGATCGATTCCGTTTCCAAACGGTATAGCGAATGCGGCATCCGTATAGGCTGTCTGATTACTAAAAATCGCGCTTTGCACGATACGGTGATGAAGTTCTGCCAGGCCCGTTTAAGTCCTCCGCTTATCGGTCAGATTGCGGCAAACGCATCGTTGGATGCCGGTGAGCAGTATATGAACGAGACGTTTCTGGAATATAAAAACCGAAGGGATTTCCTTATCGAAAGGCTGAACGCTATTCCCGGTGTCTATTCGCCGAAACCCGAAGGGGCTTTTTACACGTTGGCCCGCCTTCCGGTGGAGGATGCCGATGCGTTCTGCACGTGGTGTTTATCAGACTTTTCCTATGACCGTCAGACGGTATTCATGGCGCCTGCATCGGGGTTTTATGTCACCCCCGGCTTGGGGCGTGATGAGGTTCGTATTGCCTATGTATTGAACAACGAAGAAATGGATCGTGCGCTTACCGTGCTGGAAAAAGCGCTTCAAGCTTATCCCCATACTAAAAAATGAATACGGAATTATTTATAGCAAAGCGCATTTACAAAGGCGAGAAGAAAAATGCCAAACGGGTATCGTCGCCCGCCATCAAACTCGCCATTACGGGGGTAGCGCTCGGGCTGGCGGTTATGATCGTATCGGTCTGTATTATTGTTGGGTTTAAGAAAGAGATTCGCGAAAAAGTCATCGGTTTCGGGTCGCATATTCAAATCACCACTTTTGACGAGAATGTTTCGTATGAGCATCAGCCCATCGCCTTTTCCGATACGTTGGCCGCCATGCTCGCCGGCAATTCCGACATCCGGCATTTTCAATCGTTCATCACCAAACCGGGGGTTATTAAAACCGACTCTGATTTTCAGGGGGTTGTCCTGAAGGGGGTGGGAACCGACTACGACTGGAACTTTTTCCGTAAAAACCTTCTCGAAGGAGACATTCTCGCGAAGGACGATACTTCGTCGGTCAACCGGGCAATCATTTCCAAAGATATTGCCGATAAGTTGCATTTGAAGCTGGGGGATAGTTTTATTGCCTACTTCGTGCAAGATCCTCCCCGTGCCCGGCGCTTTGAAATTAGCGGTATTTATCGTACGAATTTTGAAGATTACGATAAGTTGTATATTATTACAGAGGCGGATGTCCTTGCTTCGCTCAATGGGTGGGGCGATGATATGGTGAGCGGCATCGAAGTGCTGGTAAAAGATTACGATCAGCTTGATGAAGCGACCCAAAAGCTTTTCTTCGAACTGTCGACCTATAAAGACCGTTTCGGCAACGCACTGTATGCCCGTTCCATTAAAGATATCAACCCTATGATATTTAACTGGCTCAATCTGTTGGATATGAATGTATGGGTGATTATCATCCTGATGATTATCGTCTCGGGATTTACGATGATCTCCGGGCTGCTGATTATCATTCTTGAGCGTACCAATATGATTGGAATCCTCAAGGCTGTGGGAGCTCGGGATTTTAATATCCGTAAAGTGTTTTTGTATCTTTCGGCATTTCTTATCGGGCAGGGGATGATCTATGGAAATATCCTTGCCTTGCTTTTCTGCTTTCTGCAAGATCGCTTTCAATTGTTCAAGCTCGATCCGGCGACGTATTATCTATCGTCGGTACCGGTATATTTGAACGTCGGATATATTGTGTTGTTGAATGCCGGTGCGTTGATTGTTTCTTTATTCATGATGATTGCCCCTTCTTATCTGGTGGCGAAAATTACTCCTGCCAAGTCGATCCGGTTTGAATAATTCGAACACTCGGGGCATGCCGCGAGTATTGCTCTTAGCCGTACCCTCGATAGTATGAACGCTGTTGTTGATAACGTGTTAAGAATTTGTTAAGAGTTTGTTTATAACTATAGGGCGAAAAAGTTGCATTTTGTTTGACCGGAATATTATATTTGTAGCATCATTTTTAAACACTATTTTCTCGTAGGAGAATAAAAATAGTAGGAGTTCTTTGACATTTTGTACACGAGCGGGAGAATAGCTTATTCTGAATGAAGAGTCGCTATTCTATTAATAGAATCAGATGTGCGGATAATGATAGTTCTTCCTTTTAAGATACGGAATTCCTTAAAAAAGAATTTTCTCTCTTTTGAATGAAGGCTATGGTTAGAGAGCCATGCAACCATTCCGAATTTCTTTTTATTTCTTCCTGATGGTTTGGAATTTTGAAGGATTGGAAAAAGACCGAAAAGTTTTAGATGATTTTGTTTCTTTACGATTTCATCTAAGCGGAAAGTCATTTTGGATAAGATCGATAAAAAGGATTTTATGTAAAAGTTTCGACTTGGAACATGTTTCCTTATTTTCGATTAAAGGAAAAATGGAGTTGTTTTTAGCAAAGTGCTTATCCTCTTCTCCTCAAGAGAATTTATACTTTAGAAAACAGTTTCATGTATCCGTCTATAAAGAACTTTACGTAACGGCTTTTCGGAGTACGACGATTCTCATTTGAAAATTGTTGTTGCTTACGTTTCAAAAAGTGAATGTATAGTCCCTCTGTTTTTATATAATAAAGGCGAATATAGATTTCATAAACAACCGACGAATAGAGCATATTCTGCTTCACAATGTGTATGACTATACTATCAAATAATGATTGATCCCATCAATTTGATATATAATAGACTTCTTAGGACTGCTTTAACGGATATGCATGCTGTTTTAGACGTGTTGGGGAGTATTCATATTCTGAAGTATGGTTGGCAAAAATATATAAACTTCATGGTTTGTGTGTTTTTGATTTTTTGAAACCAATCTTGATTGCATTCATTTGATTATATTCCGCCATGTGTGCGAAATGATAAGGACTCCTATCTTATAATAAAAGCCGGCTTAACAGTCGGCTTTTTTGTTTATCGGGCCGGGATACCAAGGGGTTTACCGAATGTGTCGCTTGGAACGACGCCCGAGATTTCCTTTCCGTATTACAATCGTTCGGATAATTCCATCCAACGGAAGGTTTTGTCATCGATAAGGGTTAACAGGTCGGAGTAGCGGGTGGACGCTTCGATGAGTTTATCCGAAGGCAAGGTGCCCGAAGAAAGGTTTTCTTCGATTAAGCCCTTTTCTTTTTCGAAGAGTCCTATCTCTTTTTCCAACTGTTCCAGTTCCTTCTTTTCCTTAAATGTCAGCTTGTTCTTTAACGGTGAAGCCGGTTTGAAGGTGTGAGGATCGGAGGTGCGGGGTTTTACACTTTCGACTTGTTTTTGATCTTCCTGTGATTTCCATTCACGATATTGCGTGTAATTTCCGGGATAGTTTGTAATAACGCCCTTACCGTCGAAAACCAGAAGATGATCCGTCACTTTATCCATGAAATACCGGTCGTGCGAAATCACGATCACACATCCTTTGAATTGCGCTAAATAATCCTCTAATATGCTTAATGTGACGATGTCAAGGTCGTTGGTCGGTTCATCCAATACAAGGAAATTGGGATTTTTAATTAATACGGTGCATAAGTATAGCCGGCGTTTCTCTCCTCCGCTTAACTTATACACATAATTGTGTTGTTTATCGGGAGCGAATAAAAAGTGTTGGAGGAATTGGGAAGCCGTTAAGCGTGTACCGTCACCTAAATCGATTACTTCCGCAATATCTTTTACGACATCGATTACCTTGGCTTGATTATCGAATTCGAGACCGTCTTGACTGTAATATCCGAAGCGCACGGTCTCTCCAATATCGAAATCTCCGCTATCGGGCTCCATCTCTCCCAAAAGCATCTTTATAAAAGTCGATTTCCCCGTTCCGTTATTGCCGACAATCCCCATTTTTTCATAACGGGAAAAGACATAACTGAAATCGTTCGTAATACAGAGATCACCAAAATGTTTGGTCACATGGCGGGCTTCAAAGATTTTATTTCCAATATATAAGCCCTTTGCGGCTAATCGGAGATTATCTTCCTGTTTTTGAGCGCGCGCTTTATCTTCGAGTTTATAAAAAGCATCAATCCTCGATTTGGCTTTTGTCGCGCGCGCTTGCGGTTGGCGGCGCATCCATTCCAATTCTTTTCTTAACAGATTTTTCGCACGTTCGGTCTCGGCGTTGCGGGCAGAGATGCGTTCTTCGCGTTTCTCGAGAAAATAAGAGTAATTGCCTTCATAGGTATACAAACCGGAAGAATCCAACTCCCATATTTTGGAGCAAACGCGATCTAAAAAGTAGCGGTCGTGCGTTACCATCAGCAGGCTTATCGCACTTCTTGAGAGATAATCTTCCAACCATTCCACCATATTCAAATCCAAGTGGTTCGTCGGTTCATCCAACAAAATCAAATCCGGCTCGGATATAAGCACGTTTGCCAACGCAATTCGTTTTATCTGGCCTCCCGACAATTTCCCCATTTTCTGACTCAGCCGATGGATATTCAACTTTCCCAAAATTTGCTTGATGCGTTGCTCATAATCCCAAGCCTTTAATAAATCCATTTGAGTGAACGCATCCTGCAAGCCTTCTTGCGTGTCGGATGCAAGGGCCTCTTCATATCGTGCTATCGCCGTTACGATTTCATTTTGATGGTTGAAGCAAGCCTCCAGCACTGTTTGATCGGGATTGAAAACCGGATCTTGCTCCAGATAGGCAACGCGGATACTATTCCGGAAAACGATTCTTCCTTCATCGTAAGGCTCTTTTCCGGCGAGAATGTTGAGCAGGGTTGTTTTTCCCGATCCGTTATTGGCAATCAATCCGATTTTATCTCCTTCGGAAATACCGAAAGAAATATCCTGAAACAATAGACGGTCGCCAAAGCTTTTGGTAAGCGTCTCGACCTGTAATAATGGATTTGCCATAAGAGAGAATTTTTGTACAAAAATACACAAAAAAAATGAGCAGATTGGTCAATTAGCAAATTAGCAAATTAGCAGATGAGCAAATTAGCAGATGAGCAAATTAGCAGATTAGCAGATT
>DHOU01000032.1:56018-72372 GCA_002409745.1 Bacteroidales bacterium UBA5382 | reverse complement strand
CAGATTAGCAGATTAGCAAATTAGTAGATTAGTAAATGAAGAGATTGGCAAATGAAGTCAAAGGTCTAACGTCGAAAGACCGGCGACTGGCGACTGATGACCGGCGGCCGCGAGTATTTTTATCGCGAAAGGGCTGGATTATAGAATTTAATTCCTATATTTGGCATTGTAAATAAACAAACTTATAAACGTGAAAAGCTATGTCAACAATCATTCGCACAGGTATTATCGGATACGGATTATCCGGAAGAGTATTCCATGCACCTTTTATCGATCTGGTGGATGGCTATGAATTGTCAAAGATCAGTACGGGCAATGCCGACCGTCGGAAGATGATAGAGGGAAGATATCCCGTCACGGCGGTTGTTCCCGATGGGAAAGGAATTATTTCCGATCCTGAAATCGATTTGGTGATCGTTACCTCACCCAATACGCAACATTTTTATTGGGCACGGGAAGCGTTGCTCGCCGGCAAACATGTTGTTGTAGAAAAACCCTTTACCGTAACTTCTGCTGAAGCTGACGAGTTGATAAAAATTGCGAATCGGGAGGGTTTGATATTAACCGTGTATCATAACCGGCGATTTACCAGCGATACGAAAACGGTGAAGAAACTGCTCGATAGTGGTTTGTTGGGAGATGTGACCGATTTTGAGTCCCATTTCGACCGCTATCGCCGTGACGCACGACCTAACGGAGCTTGGCGCGAACAGCCTCTCCCCGGCTCGGGCATCTTTTACGATTTGGGCGCGCACCTGATCGATCAAACGCTCTATTTCTTCGGTTTACCACAGGCCGTTACTGCGGAGATCAACTCCCAACGCCCGTGGGCGGAAGCGGATGACCACTTCGATGTGCGGTTGCATTACCCAACCTTTACGGCAACCTTAAAATCGGGAATGATTTGCCGTATTCCCGGCCCTACCTATATGGTGCACGGTACCAACGGATCGTTTGTCAAATACGGGCTCGACGTGCAGGAGGCGACGCTCGACGGCGGGGCTATCCCCGAAGGTAAAGATTGGGGCCGCGAACCGGAAAGTATTTGGGGGACGATTAACGTTGAGTATGAAGGGGTGAAGATACAAGGGAAAATAGAGAGCGAACAGGGCGATTACCGGGATTATTTTATCAATCTACGCGATGCGATAGGGGGCGAAGCCGAATTGGCTGTCAAGCCCCAGGAGGCCCGTAATGTCATTCGTATTATCGAGTTGGCGTTCCAAAGCAGCCAAGAGAAGAAAACGATTTCTCTGGAAAACGAGTTCTGATAAATATCCGGGAACTCCTCACTCCATCACCCTTTTTTCAATTTCCACAATCACCAAGATGGCAGAGTCGAAAACCAAAGGGAGGATTCAGAAGCGTAAAGGGCGTGCAGATTGCGTATCGGTGATTTTATGCGGGTAATACCCAGGTAAATAAGTCCCTTATTGTTTTTTTGTGATGTGCCCTAATCGTTTCAATGTGTTGGAAAGGGAAATATCCCTTACGGTGGATTTGCGGAAGAGCAACGCGGCAATGCAGATGCCGATGGCCAGCGTAAATAATAAAGACATCGTGAGCATAAGGTTATGCATCATGGTGTTGAGAAGCCCTTCGCCCTCTGCCGCTACCGTATTCCAGTCCGTCAGTTTGATTCCCGCCAGCATCGTCCGGTAGGCATACATTCCAGGGATCATCGTAATGCAGGCCGGCATCGTGAACACCACCGGCGGGTTATGCACCCGGTGTGCCGTCCAGATACCGACTAATCCGATCAGCACAGAACCGGCCAACGTCGAGCCGATCAGTTGGAAACCCAATTGAAGCAATATAAAACGGATGCAATGTCCCATTCCGCCTAACAATCCGGCAACCACTAATATGTTTTTAGGGGCGCCGAAGAGGATGCCCCAGCAAAAAGCGACGACAAACGCAATGGCAAAGTCTGCTATAACGGCCAATAATAGATCCATATCGTATTTATATCAATTCAAAATGATCGATTCCCAATAAAGCGATGCTCAGGGTCATGCCTGCGGCAATACATAAGAGAATAAATCCGGCAAATAATATCCGGTTTACGGAGGACGACAGATGCCCTTCTATCAAATCGATGACGCAATTCAACAGAGGAACGCCGGGGATCAGGTATAACACCCCCGTAGCCATCGCCGCTTCCGGATTGCTTCCAATGCCGAGCCGGTATCCCCAGCCGGTAATGAGGGTGCTAATAAAGGCGGCAATGCCGATGGAAATCATGGCATTGAAATGCCATTCCGATACTTTCCGCTGAAAGAAATATCCTACGAACGCTGCTAAATAAGCTACCGCCGCATTCCAATAATCGCCCTTTGCCAAAAGACAAAGCCCGGCACACGAAAAGCCCACGGCAAGGGAGATGAGCCAAGGGGGATAATGCTTTTTCTGTTTAATGGCCTGGAAAGTTTTCTCCGTTTCTTCGAAAGAGAGTTTTTCCTCGTATACTTTCCACGACATCCGGCTGACATCGGTCAATACCGCGAGATGAACAGAGTGGGGCGGCGACTCTTTGAAAAGGGTAATCGAGTCTCTGATATCTTTTTTGTTTTGCACCGAGACGAGCAATCCCCGGAAAGAAGAATTGATTTGAACCTCAAAAGCCCATGCCTCGGCCATCCTTTTGATGTTGGTGTTCAGCCGTCCCGAGTGCGCTCCGGAAGCCAGTAAGTAGGTTCCCACATCGAGCGCGAATTCGGCAAATTGTTTTGCCGTGAGCCGCGATTGTTTGCTTGAATTATCTTCCGTCATGCTTTTCGTTCATTGTTTTGTCCCGACCGAACAAAAATAACTGTTTTTTTCTGATTGGTGTGTGCTTTGGAGGAAGTTTCGGAAACATCTTGCGGAAACGCACCAGGTATGTTTGAATATTGGTGCCGGCAATGATGAGCGTTACAGCCACGATGATCAGCAAAATTCCCGATACGATGCGCAACGTAAGCGACTCTCCGAAAACGGTCACGCCGAAGAAAACCGCCGTGACGGGCTCCAAAGCTCCCAGTATAGCCGTTGATGTGGCACCGATATATTGAATGGCGACGGTGGTGCAAAGAAACGAGATAGCCGTGGGGAAAACCGCTAAAGCCAAAAGGTTGAACCACAGGTGCCATTTAGGCGGCGTCATAAGGCTTTGTCCGAAATCGACCCGAACCAGAAATAACGAAAGGCCGAAGAGCAACACATAAAAAGTGATTTTGAGTGTGGCTATATTCTTCAGTTGCGGGCGGTTTACTCCTACGATATACATCGCGTACGATAAAGATGACGCCATTACCAGTAACGTCCCGGTGAGGCTGAGTGTCGTCCCGTCTCCGCCCTTATACAATAAAAAGATTCCGCCCAAAGCCATCACAATGCATAAGACCGTCAGAAGAGTTATCTTTTCACGGAAAAATACCGTCATGATAAGCGCTACCAGAATGGGATACACAAACAGTAGGGTGGAGGCTATCCCGGCATCCATATAGTTGTAGCTCTGGAAAAGAGCGAGCGAAGAAAAGGCCATCA
The DNA here is from genome assembly GCA_002409745.1 of Bacteroidales bacterium UBA5382. Classification (GTDB taxonomy): domain Bacteria; phylum Bacteroidota; class Bacteroidia; order Bacteroidales; family Dysgonomonadaceae; genus Limibacterium; species Limibacterium fermenti. Next base: position 68,844 of record DHOU01000032.1, on the reverse strand, counting down.
AAAGGCCCATGATGACAAGCGGTAAAATCTCGTTTCGCTTTATCTTGAAATTGCGCCTCCGCACTTTAATCATTATCGCCAAAATAGGAATGGCGATAAGATAGCGGAAAAACAGCACCGAGTCAGGGGTCATTCCTTCCTGATAAAGAGGAAGGGCGAACAGCGGGTTCATTCCATAAGTAGCGGCAGCAATTGCTCCCAAAAGATATCCTTTTGCTTTTACGGTCATACTCTAAAAAAAAATTACGCGCAAAGATAGATATTTCCTGCCGAATAGAATGTTTTTTCCGGTGATTCGAGGTGAATCATATGCCCGGTTGGCCGGCGGGAATCAAACCAATTCTATTTTGCCGTTTACCACCGCTTCGAAATCTCTCAGATGCGTAGCTATCAGAATGGCCATATCGGGATATTGTTGCTTGATAGTCCGGAAAATAGCCAGGGCATTCTCGGAACTGATGCCGGCGGTAGGCTCGTCTACCACTAACAGTTGCGGCTTTTTGAGCAACGCCTGAGCCAGCAGCAGCTTCTTCCGCTGCCCGCCGCTTAAGGTTTCGCCGTTTTCTCCTAACCAGGAGTCCAGCCCGTGGGGAAGAGCTAAACGCCAGCCGTCCAAATCAACCGTTTGCAATGCTTGTTCGATGGCTCCGTCGGGATATCCTTCGAAATTTTCACGCAGCGTACCGGTGAGCAAGTATGCTTTTTGGGTGACGTAAATACATTCGGGAACGGGCAAATGAGGCAAGTCCGTGTCGCCGTTCCACGTCAGCGAGCCACTGCGGCGGTATTCGGGATAAAAAAGACTGTTGAGCAGGGTGGTTTTTCCTTTGCCCGTTTCCCCGAAAAGGGCAATCCAATCCCCCTTTTTTATCTCCATCGATAGTTCGGCGGTACGCACAGGCGTTTCGGGTATTATCGCGCTTACCCGGTTGATAACCAGTTTCTCCAAAGCGGTATGGACGCGGACGGGTTCGACCGGTTGCTCGCCTTCCCTGATAATCGCGTCGATGTCTTTCATTTGACGGGCGACCGAACTCTTTTCCGATTTTCCCGAAAAAAGCATCTCCGCCAATTCGGCTTGCGCCATGATACCGAAGAATATTCCGATAGCCAAGGGGGCGTCGATTCCCCGGTTGGCGGAACTCCATAATATAAACGAGGCGATGCAACTGATCCCCAGGCCGCCGACGAGTTGCAGCCGGAATGACTGGGTTTGCAGTTTGTTTTCCACATGTTCGAGTTGCTGCAGTCGTTCTTCGTATTGACCGATAGCTTTTTCCTCGAGATGATATTTCGAAATTTCTATCCGGCCCCGGAAGCTCTCGATGAGCATCTGATTATTTTCTTCACGGGACGTTTTCAACTTTTCGTAAAGTCTACGGTTGTTGCGGAAAAATAGCTGCGGAATGATAAACAGGAAAAGCGACGACGAAATCAAAAACTCGATGGCGATGACCTGCGAAAACACCATCAGGAAGAAAAAATAGAGGATAAGCGACACGATGAGTGCGGCAAAGGGTAAAACCCATAAGAGGATGTGGTTTAATATCTGGTCGACACCCTGCGTGCTGTTTTCGAGCAACGAAGAATTATTGTTGACTTGTTTTCGGAAATAGGGGAATCGGGCCACGGATTGAAATATTTTTAATTGCAGGCTTTGCTGGACATCGAGAGTCGTTTTATGATTTTCCAGCCGTTCGAAATAGCGTGTGGCGGTGCGGAAGAGCGCCAGTAAACGGATGATGGCAGACGGAATCAGGTAAGAAAAAGCGGTGTTCGCCGTGATAAAGACGACACTGCAAATGGCCAGGAACCATCCCGAAATAGCCGGCAAGGCAACAAACGCCACCGTCCATAGCGCCAGCAGCAAAAATCCCCCCAGCCATCTGCCGGCAAAAGGTTGCAATATCTGTTTTATAATAAATCTGTTCATGTCACTTTGTCTTCGGTCTTCGGTCTTCAGTCTTCGGTCTTCAGTCTTCAGTCACCGGTCTTTAGACCTTTAATTTCATTTACTCATCTGCTCATTTACTCATTTGCTCATTTGCCTATCTGCTCATTTGCTCATCTGTTCCCCCCAATTCAAATTCACGATAGCGTCGGCAACAGTATCGAACAATTTTTCGTGGGAGGCCACGATCACCAACCGGGTCTCGGCTAATTTCATAATCTGCGGAAGAATAATTTCTATCGTACCCGTGTCCAGATTTGCCGTCGGTTCGTCCAAAATGGCGACCGGTTTGGGGTGAAGCATCATTCGAGCCAACGTGACCAATTGTTTTTCTCCGCCCGAAAGCTGCTTGCCGTTGTGGCTTAATTCGGTTTGCCAGCCGTCATCCTTTTTTGCCAGAATCTTCGTTAGAAAATCCGGATAAGGCTCGCCGGCGTTCGCTTTTTTTTCGAGGAAGACATTGTAGCGAAGCGTTCCGTCGAAGATGAAAGGGAATTGATTCATGTAAGACGAGTTTGCCTTGAGCCATTCACGCGACCGGGCATTGTCTTTTCCGTTTACCGAAACCACGCCTTCTTGAGCCGACAAACTGCCGGCGCAGATTTTTAATAAGGTCGATTTCCCCGAACCCGAAATGCCTTTCACCAACACCAATCCTTTCTGCGGAAAGCGCAAACGGATGTCGTGTAAAACCTTCACCGGCGAAGCGGGATAGGCAAAACTCAGGCCGTCGATGTCAAAACGGTCGAGCGGTTCGTCCATGTCGGTCAGCGTCCCTTCGGGAGGCTCGTTCAGTACGGGCATAAGCCGGTTTGCCGAGGCCAGCGCCCGGTTGCGGTCGTGGTAGGCGCTGACAAATTTGCGCAAATAAAAGAAAAAGTAAGGCGCGAGGGTTAGTAGAAACAGGGCGGTCTGAAAGTTGTAGCCTTTTCCGTAATGGGGGCCGGGCATGATGCCCAGCAGGCTCATGCCTAAATAAATGGCAATGGCGGCGATGCAAATCGTGACGAACAATTCCAGCACGGCCGACGACAAGATGGCTACCTGCATGACATTGGTCGTGGCCTTGTTCAGGGCTTTGCTTTTTTTCGACAAAAAGCGGTATTGCGGCTTGAAGTTGTCGAGATTGACAATTTCGGCGATGGTTTGTAAGCGATTGTAAAACACGGCCGAATATTTCAGGAACAGATTGATGTGCCGGTTGTGAAGCGTTTCGGCGCCGACCCCTATAATAATCATCTGCATGGGGATGACCAGCAACGAAACCAACAGGATGATACCTACCCATTTCTCCAGCCAAAAACTAATGACCAATAAGAGCGCGCTGACCAAAACGGATGCCATCGAATAAGGGATGAAAAAGGCGAAATAGGGTTTCAGGTCGTCGCTGATTTTGGTGACGTATAACGTGCTTGAGGTGGAGTCTAATTGACTGTTGTTAAGGAGTATCGGATAAAGCTTCTTCTTGATTCTGGATACGATGAGGTTTCCGGCTTTATAATTGAACTGTGAGGCGAAGTAGGCCAACAGGTATCTGCCAGCCAAAAAGGCCGAGGCGTATAGCAGCAGCATTGGGGCGATTTGTCCGTCGTTCAACCACCATGCGGCGAATTGCGACAAATACCGGCAAAAAACGACAAAGCACCCTGCGCTTAAGAGCGTAAACGCCGACGCCAAGCCATAAGCGCCTTTCGCCTCTCCTATTTTCTTATTCAGCCACCGTGAAGCGCTCTCTTGATTCGAATCCATTGATTGTCTCTCTATATGTATGGGTCATTGACTTCTTTTTGCGGCATAAATATACTACTTTTCTATGATATGAATGGTTTTTGGGGATGAACTTCGGGGTATCGCATCAAACTCCTGCCTTGCCGGTCGCTTTTCGAGGTCGGGTACCGGCCTTGCGGCTCTGCCGGCACCTGCCGCATTCCGGCGACCGGATGAAATCGCAGGTGGATAAATGAAATGTAAACTGTTTGGAACAATAGGGAACCGTTACGTGTTTATAATGCAGGGATTTATTTTTTTCTCTCTCTATATCTGCACCACTTCTCGCAGGATCTGATGTGTGTATAAACCGATTCACAAAAAGCAAGAATAAAAAAATTCATCGGTTCTTTTCTGTAAAAGCAGAGACAGGGTGGCATTATGAAAATCTATATTCGATATATGGTAAGTCGGCGATGCAAAATGGCTGTCGAGCAAGCCTTAATGAGGATGGGGCTCCAATACATTAGGGTGGATTTGGGGATGGCCGAACTTCGCGAGGATATAACCGAAGAGCAGAAAGCCCGGTTGAAACGGCTATTGCATGAGACCGGCCTTGAACTGATAGAAGATAAAAAGGACAGGGTGGTGGAACAGATAAAAACAACCGTAATCGAATCGATCTATTATTGCGGTACGCCCCTGAAAGTCCCTTTTTCAGCTTATCTGAGCCGCAAATTAAATCTCAATTATACGTACCTCTCCAACCTGTTTACAGCGTCGCAAGGCATTACCATCACGCATTTCATGATTTCCCATAAAATAGAACGGGTGAAGGAACTCATCGAATACAACGAACTGACGTTCTCCGAAATCGCCTTCAAAATGCATTACAGTAGCATCGGGCACCTGTCGAATCAGTTTAAAAAGATGACCGGCACCACGTTGTCCTTCTATAAAACACACGGCCAAAAACGTGATATTAACATCGAGAACCTGTAAATAGCCGGAGATTTCATTCGTTATTTCATTTTCAGCTCATCCAATCCTTTCCGATTCTTTTCGGCACGCTTACTGGCTTTTTCCGCTCGTTTTTCTTTCAAATTCTTTTGAGGTGACTTCTTGTCAGTCCTATCTTTTCCTTTACTTTCTTTCGACATATTCTTTCAATATATTCATGAAAGACAAAGATGAAAATTATTTTATTAGGTTGCGTTACACAAAAAACAAAATAACTTACATCTTTTACAGATTCGCCGGTACTATCCGTAGCGCAATTGTTTTAATCATGCAACCGCCCCGCTTTTGCTATACATCACATCATCTAAAAGCATCCTTCGCGCAGGTACGAAAGCGCACAGCTTGTCCTTTTGGAACTCTAGCTGAAGGGATAACGGTCGGAAAAGAAGAAACAAAACAAATTAAAAACAAATCAACATGGATTTAGAAATTATTGGTTCAATTGTTATCGGTATCATCGCCGGTTTTATATCCAGCCGGAGCATAAAGGGGCGGGGATTCAGTCTCCTCGTGAATTTAATTGTGGGGCTGGGAGGGGCTATCGTAGGCGGCTTGGTTTTCAGTTTGATGGGGATAACCTTCGGCGGCATCATAGGCGTGCTGATCCTATCGCTGGTAGGGGCTGTTTTTTTCCTGTGGGTGCTTAACCTGTTTAGTGGTCGTGACAATCGTGCCGGCGTTTGACTCATGCATAGGAGGAAGGGCACCGTCAATTCCCCGAAAAACAACCGACGAATTGAAAGGCTATAAAAATAATAAAGCGCTTAAATAATAGCTATTTAAGCGCTTTATTCAGTGGTGCCACCAGGAATCGAACCGGGGACACAAGGATTTTCAGTCCTTTGCTCTACCAACTGAGCTATGGCACCGTTTTCTTTTTGCGATTGCAAAGATAAGTCATTTTCTGCAATTACAAAATTTTTACAATAGAAAAGTCTTTTCAAAATACGATTTATTCTAAAGTTCCGCTGATCGGTCGCAGCATAACGTTCGGAATAATTCTTTATCGGGTAACTCTGATTTTGGAAATTGGGCTTTGCGGATTCGTTTAATCCGGCTGCGTATTAAAAAAAGCCGGATCAAATGATATTTCGACCCGGCTTTATGCTCGCTTGCTGCTTATCTTAGAATTTTTCCACCCATTTGGCGAAAGCGTCGATATAACTGTGTAAAAACTTCTTCGTATGCTCATTGGTCAGATTCCCTTGATCGTCAAACAAGGTATGAGCGTTTCCTATATAGGCTTCCGGCTGCTGCATCATCGGTACATTTAAAAAGACCATCGATTGGCGTAAGATATGGTTAGCGCCAAAAGCGCCGATGCTGCCGAGAGTCACACTAACCACCGCTCCCGGTTTGCCGTCCCATGCGTTTTGTCCGTAAGGGCGGGAAGCGACATCGATGGCATTCTTTAATGCTCCCGGAATACTCCGGTTATATTCCGGCGTGACGAATAAAAAGCCGTCTGCCGATTTGATTTTGTTTCGGAAATCGGTCCATTCCTTCGGAGGATTGTTATCGGTATCTTCCGAGTAATGCGATAAATTACCGATTTCTACAATTTCCAAATCCAATGATTCGGGAGCCAATTTAATTAATTGAAGGGCTACTTTTTTGTTATACGATTCTTTTCGTAAACTGCCCACAAGGACAGCAATTTTTTTTGTACTCATACCTAAATTTATTGAGGGTTTATATTCTTAATATCGTAATCTTTTAACGAGTGTCGCATTGTTCTTTTTTCTCGACTTATCGATTGTCATAGACCCCTTAGAAACGCTTGCTGCACATTTTTGTTCATTCGAAAGACTCAAATTCAGGACGGCGCTTGTAAGAAATCGGGGATACTGTAATCGACGGGTGAGCAAACGCATAAGTTGATAGGAGTGGGGGAGTTGACTATCTTCTCCTTTCGAAAAAGGAAGTCATTAATTCGGCACATTCGTCAGCCAATATCCCCGCAAAGACTTTTGTCCGGGGGTGCAGGAGATCCGGCGAAAAACCGCTGTATCCCCGCTTTGGGTCTTTTGCCCCGTAGACAATGCGAGAAATCTGCGCCCATCGCAGCGCCGCGGCGCACATGGGACACGGTTCGACCGTCACATAAAGAGTGCAGTCCGATAAATACTTACCGCCTAAAACGTTTGCTGCCGCTGTAATAGCCTGCATTTCGGCATGGGCCGTCACATCGGTTAGCGTTTCCGTCAGATTGTGAGCGCGCGCGATGATTCTGTTATTAATTACCACCACTGCCCCCACCGGTACTTCCTCTTCTTCAAACGCCTTTCGAGCCTCCGCCAAGGCTTGTCTCATAAAATAGGCATCATCCAGTATCATGAAATTTTCCCTTTCTTATTAGCAATAATTATCGCCGCATTTCATTTTCCTCAAAAAGCGTTGGATAGTCTTGTTCCATCTTTTTCAGTACTTGTGAAAGTACGGTTTCGCGAAGCCAACGCGACCGGTTCGTAATGTTGTATTTTTTGAAATAGAAATGAATAAGATTGTACTCTTCTTCGTTCAGCATAAAAGCTGCTTTTTTGTTTCGTACACCCATACGTTTCGGAGTACTGCATTTTTTATTTCTCATCGATCCTTTTTGAAAAAATGTCGGTAAATAGAAGCATTTTCATTTGAAATACAAAAAAACAAAATATTTTCGCGAAAAAGAAGATTTAATACCGTAATTTTGTATTTTCACTAAAATATCAACAGGTTTCCATTAAAAAATGGCAAAACATAATGAGTTGGGGAAAAAAGGGGAAGATGCCGCTGTGCGTCTCTTGCAATCGAAAGGCTACCGTATCTTAGACCGGAACTGGAGGTCGGGGCATTACGAAATAGATATTATTGCCCGGGATGGCGACTTTATCGTTTTTGTGGAAGTGAAGACGAGAAGTTCTTTGCAATGGGGAAATCCGGAGGACTTTATCGACAACAGACGTATGCGCCGCATGATACAGGCCACGGAGCGGTATTTACTGTTTAAGGAAATTGACAACCCCGCCCGTTTTGACGTTATCGGGGTGTTATGGGACGGACACTCCTTTAAGTTGGATCATATTGTAGATGCATTTCTACCTTTTATAGTATGAATATTGAAGAATTATATGCTTATTGTATGACGATTAAAGGAGCTGAGGCGACCTTACCGTTTGACGATGAAACGCTTGTTATGAAAGTGTGCGGGAAGATGTTTGCCATGATTCCCTTAGAGGCCGATACATTATGCATATCCCTCAAATGTGAGCCGCTAAAAGCAGTGTCCCTTCGCGAACGTTACGGATGTGTAGAACCGGCTTATCACATGAATAAAACGTATTGGAACTGCATTTATCTTACCGGCGAAATGACGGACGAAGAAGTGAAATATTGGATACGGCATTCTGTCGAAGAGGTTGTCAAAAAATTATCAAAGAAACAACAGTCGGAATATTATGGGGAGACAAAATGAAAAGGTGGTGAAGATTAGACTCGAAGAAACGATGTCTACCAATACGTATCTGAGGCTGCTGGCCGAACGGCGCGCCCTTGCGGACGGCTCTCTCGTGGTGGCGGAATATCAGACTAAGGGGCGCGGACAAATAGGGAATTCCTGGTTCTCTTCGAAGGGGAAAAACCTTCTCTTTAGCGTGTTTGTCCGTCCTAAAGGAATTCCGGCCAACGAACAGTTCCTTCTTTCGCGTATTGTTTCGCTTGCCCTGAAGGAAACGTTGGACAAGTTTGCCGCACCTATCCGTATTAAATGGCCCAATGATATCTATTGGGAGGAAAAAAAGATCGCCGGAATCCTCATTGAGAATGATTTACAGGGCAATGAAATCGAATCTTCCATCATTGGAATCGGTTTGAATGTGAATGAACCGGCATTTCCCCAAGGCTTGCCCAATCCGATATCTTTAAAACAAATAACCGGCATGGAGTATGATCGGGATTTTATACTCGATACTTTCATGAATCATTTTTTCGCGTATTATCATCCGTTGGACGAGACGGAAATCTCTCTTATAGAGCAGGATTATTTACAGAGTTTGTATCATTTGGGCGAGTTTCATCGTTTTGAAGATGCCGGAGGACGATTTATGGGCAAGATTAAGAATGTATTGCCCTCGGGGCATTTAGTAGTGGAAACGTATACAAGGGAAGAGCGGATATATGCCTTTAAAGAGATTGCATTTATAGAAAATTCAATGATTCAATGATTGAATTATTCAATCTTGAAATTCCGGAATTAAACCAATAAAAATTTATATGAAATACAAACGAATACTTTTGAAGCTCAGCGGAGAGTCGTTGGCAGGAAATGCAAAGCAGGGAATTGATACGGCTTGTTTGGAAGACTATGCCGAACAGTTGAAGTCCGTCGCAGACACCGGAGTGCAAATAGCGATTGTGATCGGCGGGGGCAATATATTCCGGGGATTACAAGGCACGAAACGAGGCTTTGACCGAGTACGCGGCGATCAGATGGGGATGTTGGCCACGGTCGTCAACAGTTTGGCTTTATGTTCGGCTCTTACGAGCATCGGGCAAAAAAGCCGGGTTTTTACCGCTATCCGCATGGAGCCGATCGGCGAGTTCTACTCTAAGTGGAAGGCCATTGAAGCGCTCGAAAAGGGTGAGATCGTCATTTTATCGGGGGGAACCGGAAATCCTTTCTTTACAACCGATACCGCTTCGGCGCTCCGTGCCATCGAATTAGAGGCCGATGCGATGTTGAAGGGTACGCGTGTCGACGGCATATACACGGCTGACCCCGAGAAAGATCCTTCGGCCGTGAAATTCGAACGGATTTCGTATGATGAAATCTATGCGAAAGGATTGCGCGTGATGGATTTGACGGCCACTACCATGTGTAAAGAAAATGAGTTGCCGGTGGTTGTCTTCAATATGGATATTTACGGCAATCTCAAAAAAGTGATTGACGGAGAGAACATCGGCACGATCGTGCATGTATAACCCCTCGTGCTATCTTCCGGCTTGTGCCCGGAGATAACTAAAAGCATGAACAATGCGGGCGTAATTCGAAAATTCTATGTATTTTTGTCCTAAATAATATATAACCCCAAAAGAATATGAATGATAGTAATATTTCTAAAATTATGAACGATGCCGAGGAAAAGATGCAACTGACCTTGGACTTTTTGGAAGAAAATTTTTCGCGCATTCGTGCCGGCAGGGCCAATCCACATATCCTTGATGGTATAAAGGTGGAGTATTACGGTAGTACTGTACCCCTGTCGAATGTTGCAACAGTCACAGTTCCCGATGCAAAGACGATTATTATACAGCCTTGGGAAAAATCCATGCTTAAAGTCGTTGAAAAAGCGTTACTCGATTCCGATGTCGGCATTACGCCTGAAAATAACGGCGAATTGATCCGTTTAGGCATTCCTCCTCTGACGGAAGAACGGCGTAAGCTGTTGGTAAAACAAACCAAGCAGGAAGCCGAAGATGCTAAAATAAGTATTCGCAATTCGCGTCGTGAAGGCATTGAGGAAGTCAAGAAAGCTGTAAAAGACGGCTATCCGGAAGATGCAGGCAAGGACGCAGAAGCAGAAATTCAAAAACTGCATGATAAGTATATCAAAAAGTTAGAGGAAAAACTGGCCGTAAAAGAAAAAGAAATTCTTACGGTTTGACAAATGGGAAGAAGCCTTTCCACCGAGGATGTCGCTTGGAGCGGCACCCTCGATTATTTGGCTGGCAATGAAAGGACTGGTTATAAGGAATACGGGGAATACCTATTTGGTTCGTGACGATAACGGCACAGATGTCGTGTGTAAAGCTAAAGGGAGCTTGCGGTTGAAAGGGATACGCAGTACAAGTCCCGTTGTCGTAGGAGACCGGGTGACGATGGATGTAAATCCTGACGGTTCGGGATTGATTCGAGACATCGAAGAACGGAAGAACTATATTGTGCGCCGGGCTTCCAATCTTTCCAAACATTCCCATATCCTGGCATCGAATATCGATTTAGCCCTCTTATGCGTTACGGTGCGCTATCCCGAAACAACGACTGTTTTTATCGATCGCTTTCTGGTGACTGCGGAGGCTTACCGCGTACCGGTTCTTTTGATTTTTAATAAGATCGACTTATATGATGAGGACGACCGTTCTTATGTCGATGCTCTCGTGGATTTATATTCCGGTATAGGCTATGCCTGCCTCCAAACATCCGTCTTAAAAAAAGAGGGGCTCACTGAAATCCGGGACCGGATCAAAGGAAAGATCACGTTGCTTGCCGGCCATTCCGGTGTGGGGAAGTCGAGCCTTGTGAATGCATTACAGGGAGACGATTCTCAAAGGGTCGGGAAAATATCGGATTATCACCTGATGGGAGTGCATACCACGACTTTTTCGGAAATGATCGAGTTGGATGGCGGCGGATATTTAATCGATACGCCGGGTATTAAAGGGTTCGGGACGATCGATATGAATATTCAGGAAATATCGCATTACTTTCCCGAAATTTTCCGATTCTCCTCCGGCTGTCATTATAATAATTGTCTTCATATCAACGAGCCCGGCTGTGCCGTGCTGAAAGCCGTAGAGGAACGGTATATCAGTGAAAGCCGGTATCACTCTTACTTGAATATCTTGGAAGATGTAAAAGAGAAAAAATACCGGTAACCGCCCGCGCCCCGTGTCAAACGGCAGGAAGCCGTTAGACGGAAATACGAAAGAAGCTGTATGAATAATCTTTTGATATTGGTACTTCAAACTCTTTACGTGATAACGATAATCAGTGTGGTTATCGTTATCATTTCAGAGAATCGTGACCCTGTGAAGACGGTGTCATGGGTACTTATTCTGGCATTTCTTCCGGTCATCGGGCTCGTGTGGTATCTGTTCTTCGGGCAGGATATTACCAAAGAACATGTTATTTCCAAACGGATGTACAGTAAGCTGAAGAAAAGGCCTTTGGACGAAATTGGAGCGACCGAAGAGTTTGTTTATCCGCAAGAGCACGAAAGTCTTATCCGTTTACTGAAAAATTTAGATTATACCCCCTTGTTAGGAGGAAATCAAGTGACTTTATTTACCCGTGGAGAGGATAAATTCGAGGCTTTGTTGGCCGATATAGCACGGGCGAAAGAACATATCCATATCGACTATTATGTTTTTCTGGATGATCAAATAGGGACGAGGATTAAAGACGCGCTGGTCAAGAAATCGTATGAGGGTGTAGAGGTGCGAATCATCTATGACAGCTTCGGATCTAGGAAGGCCAAGAAATCGTTTTTTGAAGAAATGAGAAAAGCGGGTATTGAAGCGGAGCCTTTCCTCAAGCTGGCTCTTCCGGTCATCACCTCAAGAATCAATTATCGGAACCATCGAAAAGTGGTGGTTATTGACGGACGCGTGGGATATATCGGGGGAATGAATATTGCCGATCGCTATATCGAAGGTTTCGATTGGGGGCCGTGGCGCGATACGCATGCGCGCATCGAAGGCAAAGGCGTCCAGGGATTGCAGTCCATATTCCTTATCGACTGGTATTTTGTCAGCCAAACGTTGATTACTTCACGGAAATATTTTCCCAAGCTGGATAATTATGGCGATGTATTGATGCAAACAGTCAACAGCGGCCCCCTGAAAGAAGAACGGGAAATTGTACACGGCATTCTTCAGGCGATATACGAAGCCAAGAAATCCATTTTTATTCAAACGCCTTATTTTATTCCTCCCGAACCCATGACGGAAGCCCTTCAGGCGGCGGCTATACGGGGGGTGGACGTGAGGATTATGATCTCGAAACGGTCTGATGTTCCGTTGGTGCAGATGGCATCGCGATCGTTTATCAAAAGAATTCTGCAAGCCGGCGTGAAGGTCTATTTATACGAAAAAGGGTTTCTGCATTCTAAGTTGATGATGTTTGACGACTCTCTTACGTTGCTCGGCTCCGTCAATTTCGATTCGCGGAGCTTTGAACATAATTTCGAAGTCGAGGCGTTTGCCTACGATGAAGCGTTAGCCTCTCAAGCCAAAGAGATATTTGTAGAGGATCAACGTTATTCACAGTCGGTGTCGTTAAAGGAATGGATGAAACGACCGAAGATAAAGCGGTTTCTCGAATCCTTGGTAAGACTGTTTGCGCCTTTGCTGTAAAAGAGGGGATTAGACAAATTACAAATTACGAATTAC
>DHOU01000032.1:0-55838 GCA_002409745.1 Bacteroidales bacterium UBA5382 | reverse complement strand
TACGAATTACGAATTACAAATTACGAATTACAAATTACAAATTACAAATGAAGACCGGAGACTGGAGACCGGAGACTAGTGACCGGTGACCGGAGACAAAAAAGGAAAGAAATGGAGCGTATTTTTATTGTCGGATATATGGGAGTGGGAAAGAGTACGGTAGGCAGAGGTCTGGCGGCATTAATGGGGCTTTCTTTTATCGATCTGGATCAATTTATTCAGAGTAAATATCATAAAAGTATTCCTGATCTTTTCAAAGACAACGGAGAAGAAGGATTCCGTACCATCGAACGAAAGGCTCTTATCGAGGTGTCGGAGTTTGAAGATGTCATTGTCTCAACCGGCGGAGGAGCGCCTTGTTTCTATGATAATATGACTGTCATGAATAATGCCGGGACTACCGTTTACATGAAAGCGGATGTTGAGGAACTTGCCGACCGCTTGCAGGCTTCGAAAACCGTTCGTCCGCTTATTGCCGGGAAGACACGCGAGGAACTCATCCCCTTTATTTCGGCGCATTTATCGGCCCGGGAACGTTTTTACAATGAAGCAAAAATTATTTACTACACCGATCGATTGGTGACTAAACAGCAGGTGCATATAACGATCGACGGCATCGCACAGCAGATTAAAAATTACAGATATGTTAAGTGACGGATTAAAAAGCACGTCTTTTTTCGTACGGGAAATGGCGCTGAAAGTAGAACAGCAGCAAGTTTCATTAGTTATCGGGATTCCTTGCGAAGACGAGGCTACGGAAAAGCGTTTAGGCTTGACTCCGGAAACGGTGGCTTTGCTGGTTGAGGCCGGGTATCGGGTATTGTTGGAAACCTGCGCCGGAGCGGGGATACAATATTCGGATGCCTATTATGCCGAATCGGGCGCCGAGATTGTAGAAACGCATCAAGAAGTTTTCCAGGCCGATCTCATACTCAAAATTGCTTCCCCTACCTTGGAGGAAGTGGAGATGATGCGCCCGCGAACAACGGTGTTTTCATTCCTTCAAATACACAAACTCTCTTCAGCCATTTTGGCGTTGATGTCTGAAAAGCGTATCAATGCGTTGGCGTATGAGCTGCTTAATGATCATACCGGCATGTCGCCTTTCGTGACGGCCATATCGGAGATAGAAGGGGCATCGTCCATTACGTTGGCGGCGGAGTTGTTGAGCAATGCCCACGGGGGAAAGGGGATCTTGTTAGGTGGTATCCCGGGAGTATCGCCCACGGAAGTGGTGATTGTGGGAGCCGGCGTCGCCGGTACGATGGCTGCGAAAGCCGCTTTGGCATTAGGAGCGCTTGTTAAAGTATTCGATAACGATATTTCCAAGTTGCGTACCATTCGCCACGAATTGGGCTATATGGTTTATACCTCTACGTTACAACCGAATGTGTTGAGAAATGTATTCCGCTCTGCCGATGTGGTGATTGGCTCCATGCAATATGTCAACAAGACCCATTTCTACCGTATTTCATCCGATCTGGTGCGCGAAATGAAGAACGGATCGCTCATTATCGACTTGCGAATGGCGCAAGGGGGCTGTTTTGAAACGACAATGGAGGCTTGCCTTCCCGGTTATCCTCCGATTTTTGAAAAATTCGGCGTGTTGCATTTTTGTGAACTCAGCCTTAGCTCGAGGGTCGCGCGTACGGCGTCTATCGCCTTGAGCAATATCTTTATATCGTTGTTCTCTTCCATGACCGATAGCGGCGGACTGGAATATCTCGCCCGTTTTAACAGAGGTTTTGCATCCGGATTTTACATGTATTGCGGTAAGATGGTCAATTCCTATGTCGGCAACCATTTTAATTACCCGGTGCATAATATCGGCTTGTTTTTGCCGGGATGCTGAAGAGGTGATAAATAAAAAAGGAAAAATCCGGATTATCGGATTCTTCCTTTTCTGTTATTTTAAATGAAGAACGATCGTTACTTCACCTTATCGACAATCGCTTTAAAAGCTTCCGGATGGTTCATCGCCAAATCCGCCAATACCTTCCGGTTGATATTCACTTCGTTTTTGTGCAAAGCGCCCATCAATTGTGAATAGGAGATGCCGTTTTCACGCGCGGCAGCGTTGATACGCTGAATCCATAGCGCTCGGAAATTACGTTTTTTATTCTTTCTGTCACGATAGGCATAGGTCAATCCTTTTTCCCACGTGTTCTTGGCTACGGTCAACACGTTTTTCCGTGCGCCGATATAGCCTCTTGTAAGTTTTAATACTTTTTTTCTTCGGTTGCGCGATGCAACATGATTTACTGATCTGGGCATAATGTTTGTTTGTTTTGAATGTCAGCGTCTCTGCCGGGCAGAGATCTTTGGAGCATACATCCTGTTAATAAACCTGTTTAGAACGTTTGCGATACGTTACTTAACGAACCCCTAACAGGGCTTTCACGTTTTTCACGTCCACTTTGTCAATCAGACCTGTCTGCGTCAGATTTCTCTTCCGTTTTTTGGTCTTCTTCGTCAAAATGTGACTTTTGAACGCATGCTTTCTTTTGATTTTTCCTGTTCCGGTAAAGGTAAACCTTTTTTTAGCACCGGAATTAGTCTTAATTTTTGGCATTTTGCTATACTTTATTAATGAAAAAATTATTACTTTTTCGAACTATTCCATAGTCGCCCGGGAATAGCCGAATGAAATTCAATGAAAATATCGAAAAAGTGTGCAAATGTAATGCTTTTATTTCAAAGTGCCTCACTTTTTCCTTCTTTTTTGGATATCCCGCTCTCTTAAGGGCTGAAAACTTAGAATCTGTTTAAATTTCTTTCGCGATTCAAAAAGAATTATTTTTTAGCAGTGTTCTTTCTCGTTTTGGCGATAATAGCGGGCTATTTGAGCCAAATAAGAGGAAGAAGAATACAAAAAAGAAACTTTTTGAAGGCGAAGAATAGTTTAATTACAGTCTTCGTAAGAAATTTAAACAGTTTCTTATTTAGAAGCAGCCGCTTTCTTGGGGGCGAGCATAATAGACATCCGTTTTCCTTCCATAATAGGTAATTGTTCGACCTTTGCATAATCTTCCAAATCGTTGGCAAAGCGTAACAACAATACCTCTCCTTGTTCTTTGAACAAAATGGAACGGCCTTTAAAGAATACATAGGCTTTCACTTTCGCACCGTCTTCCAGAAAGTTGATGGCATGCTTGAGTTTGAAATTATAATCGTGATCGTCGGTCTGAGGTCCGAAACGAATCTCTTTCACAATGACTTTCACCGATTTCGCCTTTTGTTCTTTCAGCCTTTTTTTCTGTTGATAAAGAAATTTCTGATAATCCAGTATTTTGCATACGGGGGGAGCCGCTGTGGGTGAAATTTCCACCAGGTCTAACTCTTTCTCCTGCGCCATTCGTAGTGCTTCACGGGTAGGATAAATACCCTGCTCTATATTATCTCCGACTAAACGGACTTCCGGCACACGAATTCGCTCGTTAATACGATGTAGTTCTTTTGAATCTCTGGGATTATTCTTCATTCAGCTGATGTTAAATTTTCTCTGTGTTTTATAATCTGATTTTTATTGATTTCTATTTATTTCCAATAATTCTGTTTAGAAACTGTTTCTTACTTTACCTGAGAAGATACCATATCTTCTACTTCACGCAAAATATTTTCTGCAAAGATAGATAGTTTTACGGAGCCTTGATCGTTTCCGCCCTGTTTTCTTACGGAAACTTCTTCATTGGCTGCTTCTTTTTCTCCAACGATTAGCAGATACGGAATGCGTTTGAGTTCGTTGTCGCGGATTTTTCGTCCGATCTTTTCATTCCGGTCATCGACTTCGGCGCGAATGTCGTATTTTTTCAATGTTTTCACGACCTGATAGGCATATTCATTGAATTTCTCACTAATAGGCAGTACCGTAGCCTGTACCGGCGCGAGCCAAAGCGGGAATTTTCCGGCCGTATGCTCAATGAGTACCGCAACAAAACGCTCCATGGAGCCGAAAGGCGCCCGATGAATCATTACCGGACGGTGTTTCTGATTGTCGGCGCCGGTATATTCCAGTTCAAAGCGTTCGGGAAGGTTGTAATCTACCTGTATCGTTCCCAATTGCCAACGACGTCCCAAGGCATCTTTTACCATGAAGTCGAGCTTCGGGCCATAGAAAGCGGCCTCACCGAGTTCGACTTTGGCCTTGAGTCCTTTTTCGCGACACGCTTCCACAATCGCATTCTCCGCCTTTTCCCAGTTTTCGTCGCTACCGATATACTTTTCTTTGTTATCGGGGTCGCGGAGCGATATCTGCGCTTCGAAGTCCTTAAAGTCGAGCGCATTGAAGATGATGAAGATGATATCCATCACTTTCAGAAATTCCTCTTTCACCTGATCGGGCGTGCAGAAAATGTGCGCGTCGTCTTGGGTAAATCCGCGAACACGTGTCAGTCCGTGCAATTCGCCGCTTTTTTCGTATCGATACACGGTTCCGAACTCCGCCAGGCGCAAGGGCAATTCTTTGTATGAACGGGGGAAAGCCTTGAATATCTCGCAGTGATGCGGACAATTCATCGGTTTGAGCAAAAACTCCTCTCCTTCTTCAGGCGTGTGGATGGGTTGGAAAGAATCCTTTCCGTATTTTGCATAATGTCCCGAGGTGACATATAACTGTTTGGCCCCTATATGCGGAGTGATGACCTGTTGGTAATCGAATTGTCTCTGAATTTTTTTCAGAAAATCCTCCAATTGCAGGCGCAACTGCGTTCCCTTGGGCAACCAAAGAGGCAATCCGGCGCCTACGGTAGGTGAAAAAGTAAACAGTTGCAGTTCCTTGCCGATTTTGCGATGGTCGCGTTTTTTCGCTTCCTCGAGCAGCAGCAGGTATTCGTCCAACATTTTCTTTTTAGGAAAGGTGATGCCATACAAACGGGTGAGCTGCGGACGTTTCTCATCGCCGCGCCAATAAGCGCCGGCTGCCGATAGCACCTTTACGGCTTTGATATACGACGTATTGGGCAAGTGCGGCCCGCGGCACAAGTCGGTAAACCGGCCTTGCGTATAGGTCGTGATCGTCCCGTCGGCCAGTTCGTCGATGAGTTCGACTTTATAGTTTTCGTTTCTCTCGGAGAACATTTTCAGTGCGTCGCTCTTCGAAACGGATTCTCTGCGGATATCTTCTTTTGCGGCGATGAATTCCATCATTTTCTTTTCGATGGCGGGGAAGTCCGATTCTTTGATGATCACCCCTTCTCCGGGATCGACATCATAATAGAACCCGTTTTCAATGGCGGGGCCGATACCGAATTTGATTCCCGGATAGAGTTCCTGCAACGCTTCGGCCATTAAATGCGCCGACGAGTGCCAGTAGGCATGTTTGCCCTCTTCGTCTTCCCATTTGAGTATCTGCACCTCGGCATCGTCTTCGATGGGGCGGGTCAAATCGCGCGTCTCGCCGTTCACACTTACGGCAAGGGCTTCCTGCGCCAGGCGATGACTGATACTTTCGGCAATCTGCAATCCGGTAATACCTTTTTCATATTCCCTTACGGATGCATCGGGAAAAGTAATTTTTATCATTGTGATGTGTCGTTTATCTTTCTCTTTTTATTTTTAGAATGCAAATGTACGGTTTTTGAGCGAATATACGCAACTTAATAAGTAATATTTCAGTTTTGCAAGTGGTTACATTCGACTGTTTGTCGCTATTCGTATGATTACAAAGTGTCGTCCCTGCGGGACTTTATTGCTCTCAGCTTGTTGCCCGTAAGCTAAAGCATAAGGTTAATAGAGTGTCGTCTCAAACAACAGAATGGCTGTAAATCAAAAATCACATTTTTAGCACCAATAATGTGATTTTTCTGTATCTTTACAGTCGGGATAAAATTGTAAAGTTATGCAAAGGAAATTATTAGAACAATTATTAGCATGGAAAAGCAGTAGAAAACGTTTACCACTACTGTTGGAAGGCGCACGACAAGTTGGTAAAACCTACCTTCTAAAAACACTTTTCGGGGAAAAATACTTTCAAAAAGTAGTCTATGTTAATTTTGAAAGGACAGATTTAGAATTAGTCGCTTTATTTGAAGGGAACATTGAACCCCAGCGGATTATTAATTATTTGTCTTTGAAATTTAACACTTCTGTAAATCAAAGCGATACCTTGATAATTTTTGATGAGATTCAGGAAGTGCCTCGTGCATTGACTTCATTAAAATATTTTGCAGAAGATGCACCGGAATATTATATTGTGGCTACGGGAAGTTTGCTTGGCATTGCTTTACATAGCGGGACCTCGTTTCCTGTTGGAAAAGTTAATAGATTACGCTTGTACCCAATGGATTTTGAGGAATTTTGTTGGGCAAACAATATGCAAAATCAAACAACAGAGGCGCATGATGCAATTCAATTATTAAAAAAACCACTGATTACAAGCGGATTTAAAGATGTTTTTCAGCAATATCTCGCAATAGGAGGCATGCCCGCTGTCGTATCGGAATGGGTTGAAAACAAAAATCTTACTATTGTAGAAATGATTCTGAAAAACATTCTTGCCGACTACAAAGATGATTTCAGCAAGCATACAAGTAACACGGAATCGCGAAGAATAGGGAATTTGTGGCAAAGCGTACCACAGCAATTTGCCAAAGAAAATCATAAATTTATTTACAAAACTATCGAGCCGTCTGCACGCGGACGTGATTATGCTTTTGCTCTTGATTGGTTGCTTGATGCAGGGTTGATTTATAAAATCAATCTCACTGCTCACGGCGACAAATTGCCGCTGTCTTTTTATTCGGATAACTCCGATTTTAAAATTTATGCCCTTGACGTTGGATTGATGAGACAGTTGGCAAGTTTGCCTGCCTCAATTGTAGTTGGCGATGATAATATTTGGTCAAATTTTGGTGGTGCTTTTGCCGAAAACTTTGTATTACAGCAATTGCGTTCACTTGGTTTTGACGAAGCATACTACTGGGCAAGCAATGCCGACAATCCAAATCAACCCAAAGGGAAAAGTGAACTCGATTTTATTATTTCGGACGAAAATGTAATTTTCCCAATTGAAGTAAAATCGGGCGAACAAGTAAAAGGACAAAGTTTGAGAGTATTTCGTAAAAAATATAGTCCCGAATTAAGCATTCGTTTTTCGCTCAAAAGTTTAGAGTATAACGAGGGACTTTTAAATATTCCACTTTATTATTCATTTTTATTCGCCGACTTGATAAAGCAGAAAGAAAAATTATCTATTTCGGATTTTGCATTTAAGAATAATGACGCCACCCGCACCTAACAAGCGGTTACATTCGGCTGTTTGCCGCTATTTGCTTCGCGTTATTTGCCGGGCGATACGGAGTAAAGCCGATAGCACTTGGCGGCCGATTAAAAATTCAGTCCCGATAGCCGCAGGAATAACGTGTAGGCGGGTTTGGATGTCGACAGTTCGAAATGATCTTTTAACCGGATGCCGTCGATTGTTGTCCGGTAGTACGTATTGTAAGGGTTATAGTTGGTTACTCCCATCCCTATTGCTAACTGACACGATTGATGAGTGTCCGTCTTCTTCCTGTAAAACAGGCTTAACTGCAAATAATAAGCGGGATTGAAGCGGGTAAAAACGGTTTTGCTTTTTACCTTTTCTTCATTCGTAACCACATTGCGCGATTCTACCGACCCGCTGTTGAAAGGAATGGGTTCGAACGAAAAACCCGCATCGGCTGCAAGGCCGAAATGTTTATAAGTGGGCGAAGACAGTTTGATGCCGGTAAGGCAATTTAAGTTCAATATATGTTTATCTTCAATATAATAGACAATCTGCGGGTCGTTCGGCGATTCCAAATACTTGTCGATGCCGGAATAAGTAGCCGCTCCTCCTATCGTCAGCCCGACAAAAGGGTTCAGCCAGTAATTATATTTCCCTACGCCAACGTTGCCTGAACGCCCGTCCATAAAAACAAGAAGAGAAAAAAGATAACGTAAGGAATGGATTGCTTATACATACCTCTATTTTTTTATTCACAAAATTACAGGTTTTATTGTAAAAGATGTATATAAAGCCCGATGAAACATATCGGGCTTTATATACACGATTAAAGTTCTATTCCAACCTTGAAAAATAGAGAATGTCGGTGATGTAAAAATGCAGGCGTTATTTTGTTCGCAGAGGAATAAGAAACGGAATAATTTATATAATTATATCCGATAGCAGGAACAATCGATATCTTCCCTATTTTGAAGAATATCGAATGCCTATGGAAAAATGAAGGCATTGTCTTATCCGTTTTGGATATCCTGAATATCTTTTCAATCCTCCAAAGCTCTGCGTAGCTTTCTAAAACGTCTTCTTTGGAAAGCCTTGTATTGGTCAAATAACCTGTCAACTTCTTTTTCGAGTGTGCTCCGCTCACGCGGGTCTGCCCCGTGCAGTTATGATTTCCGGGATTTTACAACATCTCTTTTAAATTGGTTGGTAAAATCTATTTGGTATTTATACTTGCTTTCCGGGATTATTTTACTTGTGTCCGATTTCTTCAAGGGCGTTATCGATATTTTGGATATGGGTTATACGTCCTTCTCTAATATCCTCTATTGATCTTTCGATAGGGCTTAAATTCCGCGTATTAAATTCCGAATTTGATTCTATAATGGTAGCGCCGGCTGCAACAGCAGCATCCAAAATGCTTTTAATCACTACATTTTGCGCATCATATTTTAACGTGATTGTAGCCATGATCATTTTCTCCTTATAAATATTCCGTGACAAAAATAAGACTTTACCCTTAAATATGCAAGCTTTCTTTGATTTTGGTGTTATCGAGGGCGCGGCTCCAAGCGATACCTTCGGGTTATGCACCCATTGCGAGTCAAGCCCACAAATAACGAAATCACATTTCGCTCACGCGGATCTGCCTCGTGCGGTTCATCATGATTCCCGGCACAAGTCCGGAGACTTGCGCCGGCGGGTATTTTCCTCCTTATTATTCCGCGTGGTACGGCGGCGGGGCGGCGCTTTTCATCGCCAGCAGAACGCTCGAGCCAGTCAGCGTTCCGCTTGATACTACCAGTATGACACTTGGTCAGGTCAGAACTAAAAAAGATACTACCGGCATGACACTTTGTCCGTTCAGCGGTTCACTTGACGCAATCAGTACGACACTTGGTCAGGACAGGGGGGCACTTGACACGACCACCCCGACACTCGGTCAGTTCAGGAGGGCACTCGACACAATCAGCGCGACACTCTGTCAGAACAGGAACGCACTTGACGCAATCAGCACGACACTTGGCTAAAGAAGGAGCCCGCCGGATGCCGACAGCGCCTCACTCGACGCTACCACTTCCCCAAAAGAGTCCTCTTTTCCTTCCCCGTCGAACCTCTCCAATCGGTTCGTCGGAGATGATTGTCCGTTTGGGTGTTCTCTTATTGCATCCGCTTAATAATGCTGTAAGCTTGTACAATACCCAATTCGCCCGACTTGCGCAGGTCGTCGAGCCCGGCTTCCGTCTCGCCGACAGCCAAACGCACCAGTCCGCGGTTGAAATACGCTTCGGCAAATTGGGGCTCCAGTTCGATGGCTTTCGTATAATCGGTAATCGCAGCCTGATGATTTTTTTCCAATTCGTATAAAGTCGCCCGGTTGTAATAGGCAAATTGAAAGTCCGGCTGTAGCCGCGTAATGGTTTCATAGTCGCGCATAATGGCATCGTATTTGAGCGATTGGGTTGGCACGTCGGGAAGTTTGGCGAGCTTGTCGGCCGCGAATTTGTCCGTTTCGGCCGATACCATACTGCGGGAATTGTCCGTCGCAGAACTCGATCGGGGGGCATCGTCCTTTTCGAGCCTTTCAATTTCCATTTGCTTAGACCGTATTACGGCTCTCGCAAAGTAGGCCATAACGAAGCCGGGGTCGATTTCAATGATGCGCGAGATGTCGATCAGGGCATTTTCGTAGTCCTGCACCAACAAATAGTCCATGGCCCGGCCGAAATAAAGCCGGGTGTCGGAGGTTGCGTTCCGGATGCGCTGCGTGTAACGATCGATCGAACGGAAATGAGCCTGTATTTGTATCTCGTTCAGCGGCACTTCGTAGTTTGTGATCTTTAAGGCCCATTCGAGTTCCATATTGCGGTTGGCCGACTGTAGCGTTTGAGAGAAATAGACCGGCCGGCGTACTTCGAACGTGCCTTCGTAATAAGTGAGCACGAACTCGGGTTCCGGCTCCACGGGCGCATTGATGTTCTGTACTTTGCCGCGACTTTGCCGCTGGTATTTGGTTTTTTCTTCCGATTTCTTGTCGGCGACCACCAGCAGGTTGAATTTTTGGATATCCTCATCGGTTTGTTCGCGGGTATCTTTCGACTCCGGTTGGTCGCTTTCCGTTTTAGAGGCCGGCTCTTTCAGCGAACTGCCCTTTCTGGCTTTCGCCTCTTCGGCACGGGCCAGATTATAATCCTGCTCGGCGCCGCGCAAATCGTTCAGTTGGCGTTTCAACTCCGACCGCATATAATATCCGGTGAAAAAATCGGGATAGTTTTCGAGAACGACATTTAAGTCGCTCAAAGCCCCTTGCGTGTCCCCCGTTTCGCGTTGCAGGATCGCGCGGTTGAGATAAGCAATGCTGTTGGACGGTTCCAATTCGAGCACCTTGTCGAAATCCTTTATAGCCCGGTTGTTGTCGGCTACCTGAGCCCGTAAGAGCCCACGGTTGAAGCGGGCGATCAGGTTGTTTTCGTCGCTTTCGATGACGCGGTCGTAATCGGCCATGGCCCCGCGTAAATCGTTCAGGTTATATTTGACCAATCCCCGGTTGATGTAATTGCCTTCGAAGTACGGATCGAGGCGAATGGCTTCATCCAAATCGGCCAGCGCCTTGTTATAGTCTTTTTGTTGGAAATGCAATAATCCTCTTGCCGCAAACGACTGCGCATTATAAGAATCTATTTCGATAGCCTTGTTCAGGTCATCCATCGCTTTTAGGGTATCCTGCCGTTCGAGATGCATCTGCGAACGGGTAAGATATCCCGGAGTGTAATCGGGATAACGGCGCATCAGCACCTCGAAAAACTTCTCCGCGGTATCGTATTGCTTCAATTCGACATTGACGATGGCCATGTTTACCAGCGTGAGCCGGTCTTCGGGAATGAACTCGAGACTGCGCTGGTAATCGGCCGCCGCGCCTTCGAACTTGTCCTGGTTTTGCCGGGCGGCGCCGCGTAACTGATACGCCGCCGTGTAATACGGATTCCGTTCCAGGCAGAGCGAACAATCTTCTTCCGCACCTTTAAAATCGTCGAGCATAAACTTCGCCATTCCCCGGTAGTAATAGGGGTCGGCAAGGTAAGGCTTGGCCGTGATAACCGAATTGAAATACTGGATGGCCAACACATAGTCCTCGAAATACAACGCATTTTTACCGATCATCATGACGCGATCGGTATTCACTTGCGACGTAGCCGATAAAGATGCCAGCAGTACAAAAATAGACAGGATCGTTTTTCTCATCTTATAGTTTCTGTGATGCGAATGTAGGAAATTTTCGTGACTTTTTACGGGGTTTGCGATCTTTAAGAGCGTTTTAATATTCTTTAGTTTAATGAGCTGCCGGCAAAATCATTCGGTTTCAATCAGCCGGCTCCCGTCGGGTTGTTCGGTAATGGTTATGCGCACCGTATT
Source organism: Bacteroidales bacterium UBA5382 (assembly GCA_002409745.1). GTDB lineage: Bacteria > Bacteroidota > Bacteroidia > Bacteroidales > Dysgonomonadaceae > Limibacterium > Limibacterium fermenti. The sequence goes on along the minus strand of DHOU01000032.1, from coordinate 44,224 downwards.
TTCCGGCAATAACGTTTCTACCAATTCCGGCCACTCGATGAAGCAACGGTTGCCGCTGTAGAAGTAATCTTCGTAGCCGAAGTCGAAAGCTTCTTCGAGTTTTTTGATGCGGTAAAAATCAAAGTGGTACACCGAAGCGCCATCCTCCGTGCGGTATTCGTTAATGATGGCGAAGGTGGGGCTGGTGACGGGTTCCTGTACGCCCAGTTCTTTACAAAGCGCCTTGATAAAAGTGGTTTTGCCGGCGCCCATTACTCCATAAAACGCAAAGACCGTTTTATCGTGCATTTCCCGGAGAAAAACTTTAGCCGCCGTTTGGATCTGTGATAAGTCGTTTATTTCTATTTTCATATTCTATTGTTTTGGGTGAAGGGTGATGAGCGGAACAATCATCTCTTCCATCGAGATGCCGCCGTGTTGAAATGTATTTTCGTAATACGATGCAAAGTGATTGAAATTGTTCGGATAGGCAAAAAAGTCGTTATCGACGGCGAAGATATATCGCGTACTGACATTGGGCGAAGGCAGTCCGATGCTTTCGGGATGGGTCACGGAGAAGACTTTCTTGGGATCATACGCCAGATTTTTTCCTGCCTTGTAGCGCAGGTTGGCATTGGTTTGTTTGTCGGCGGTCACTTTCTGCGGATGTTTGACTCTGATTGTCCCGTGGTCGGTTGTGAGGACTACCGTGCCTCCTTTTCCGGCTATTTTGGAGAGCAACGACGGCAGGGACGAATGCAGGAACCACGAACGCGTGAGCGAGCGGTACGCCGCTTCGTCGGAAGCCAGTTCGCGGAGCATTTTCGACTCGGTACGGGCATGCGAAAGCATATCGATGAAATTGAATACTCCCACCGTCAGGTCGCATAGCTCACGTCCGGAAAAACCGGTCGCAAAACGCTCGCCTTCCTGATGGAGGTTGATTTTAGTGTAAGAGAAGGAACCCTTTCGGCCGAGACGGCTCAGCAATGCCGCAAGCAGATCCGCTTCATGCAGGTTCTTGCCGGTTTCCTCGCTTTCTTCCACCCAATATTGAGGCATATCCGCCGCTATCCGGTTAGGCAACATTCCAGCGAACAAGCTGTTGCGTGCATACTGAGTAGCGGTCGGCAAGATGCTGAAGTATTCCTGTTCCGTATATAAGAAATGTTCGGTAGCCACATCTTTTATGGCCAGCCATTGGTCGAGACGGAAGTTATCGATGAGGATGAGAAATACTTTTTCGCCCCGGTCGATCAAAGGGAAAACCTGTTGTTCGAGGAGTTGCGGGCTCATGAGGGGACGGGAGGGATCGTTGCCGTTTATCCAAGCTTCGTAATGCCGTTTGATGAATTTTCCGAAGGCTTTTCCGGCCTCTTCCTTTTGCCGCATCACAAACTCCTGCATCGGATGCTGCGACCGGGCGAATTCCATCTCCCAAAACACGATTTTTTTATAGATAGCCGTCCACTCCGTGGCCGAATCGGCCCGTCCGATATCCTCGCTCAATTTGTTAAATTCCCCGCGATAATCGACCGTTGCCGTTTCCGAAATGATTTCCTTTTGGTCGAGAAGTTTCTTGATGGTGATGAGTATCTGATTCGGTTTGACCGGCTTGATGAGATAATCGGCGATCTTTTTGCCGATGGCTTTATTCATGATCCCCTCGTCCTCGCTTTTGGTAATCATTACCACCGGTATGTCCGGGCGGAAAGTATGAAGAGCGGAAAGCGTTTCGAGGCCGGTGAGCCCCGGCATGTGCTCATCCATAAAGATGAGGTCGTAGGGCGATAAACGGCACATTTCCAGTGCATCGTTGCCGTTGTTGGCGCAGTCGACGCTATACCCTTTTTCTTCGAGAAAAAGAATATACGGTTTCAACAGATCTATTTCATCGTCTACCCAAAGGAAATGCGCTTTCTTCATCTAATCGATCAGCCGACTCGTATATGGGCCGAATGGAGGAACAAATATATGGAATTCTTATGTATCCGGCAATTTTTTACTCGTGTCGTGCGGAAACCTGTTTTTTTTATCCGTCCGATAAAGACGAAAAATACCGGGCGAAAATGACATGACGGTCATTTTTGCCCGGTACTTTTATCCGGTGAGGAAATGGACGGGATATTTCTACTTCGCGCCGGGAGTTGTCATGATAACGGCAATGCGATCGCCGTTTTCCATGATATTCCGGGCAAATTGCTGAATGTCTTTTGCGGTGATATCGTTCACGATGGCCGCATAATCCTTCGAGATATCGACGCCATGATTCCACTGATAACTCATGACGTATTGCCAATACCTGTTCAGCGTAAGATTACTTTGATATACTTTGAGCAGATATTCTTTCGCTTTGTCGATATCGGCTTTCTCCGGTCCTTCAGAGGCGATATCCTGCAGGCCTTTATCGACTAACGATACGGCCAGTTCCTGAGACTTCGGATTGGTTGTAAACCGTACCTTAACCATTGCTTTTTCTTCCGGATAGTATTCGGCGCTGCTGCTTGCCCCGACAGAATAAGCCGCTCCCGCTTCTTCCCGTATCGTCTTCGTATAAAGTATCGTGAGCGCTTGTCCGAGCATACTCGCCATAAGCTGATTGCGAAAATCGAATGTATGGTCGGCATGATACAGTACGGTTATGGTCGATTTTGGCGTTTCTTCTTCTTGCTCAAAGATACATGAACGGCTACCCGGAATGATTTTCAATACCGGTTTCGCCACTTCTTTCTTATTGGTAGAGGGCAGGGACGCGATATATTTCTCCAGATGAGGACGCAAACTGTCCATATCGACATTGCCGACGATGGAAATCGTAAAGTTTGAAGCATCGGCAAAGCGCTCCTTATAGAGTTTCAACAGTTGGTCGTAGTCCACTTTATCCAGGTTTTCCGCGTCCATTTTTTCGGTATAGGGGGTGTCTCCGTAGAGAGTCCTGCTCAAAGAATCGGCATATACCGTCGAGGGCTTGTCTTTCCCGTCTTTCAGACTCCGTTTCAGACGGTCGACGAGCGCCGTGAAGGCATTCTCGTCCTTATGCGGATAGAGGAATGCGGCGTGCATTTTCTCAAACAACGTCTTGATATCCTTTGGAGAGCAACTGCCGGCGATAGACTGATAGTTTTCCGATATTCCGGCATTGATATCGGCATTGATACCAATGAATTTTTTTTCCATATCCGAAAAATTATAGTTTCCCCATCCCGAAACGCCGACCATCATATTCAATAACGAGCCGTACTTATACATCTCGACAGGCAACAACGATAATCCGCCGTAAGCCATTGCCTGAACAAGTATCTCGTCATTTTTGAAATCCGTTTTCTTGATGATAACTTTAACGCCGTTAGAGAGTACGATATTCACATAACCGTCCTTATCGGTCGTTTCCGATACGATCTTACCGGCTTTCGGTTCTGCCGGCAGGAAAGGCAGATTACTGACTTGGTCGATATAGGGCTCCAGTTTTTCCGCTTTCACCTTATGATAGAGGTCAATCATATCCTGTTGTGACGGTAGCTTCAACGTATCGTTTTGAGGCGCAGTCATGGCAATGACAATATTCCTGTCGTCCGCTGCGAAGATCGAGTTAAGATAGTCGTTCAATCCATCCACATTGAGTTTCGGTAAAGTCTCGTTCCAAAAAGCGACTTCGTCTTCGAGACTGGGGATCGGCTCATTGTCGAGGAAGTTACGTACATATTCATCCACGAATCTTGAACTTTGCCGTTTATCTTTATCTTTCAACAGATTATTGAGGCCTACAAGCATATCGTGACGATAGCGGTCGAATTCCGTTTGAGTGAAACCATGTTGCCGCACACGGAACAATTCGCGTAAAGCTCCTACCGTCCCTTTTTCGATGTCTCCGTTGGCTGAAAGACAACTAACGGTCAGCGCAAGGGCTTTTTTAGTTTTGGCAATAAAGAAGTCGCCGAAACGCACGAACGCAAATCCGAACGGAGCATTAGGCTTCTGGGCGATATCGCGCGTATGGTCGTGATACATCCCATAAATGAAATTATTATACAGGTTGTTTATCAGGTATTGCCGGCTGTTTTTCTTGTCGCGGGCAGGAGCATCGTATTTGAAATAGAACGTTACCGTAGGAGATAACAGTTCTTTGTCACTTCCTATGAATACAATAGGTTCTTTATTATCCGGGACGGGATAATAAATGCGTTCGGCGGCATCTTTGCGGGGAGCCGGTATATCGGCAAAGATGGTTTTAATCTTTTCTTCTATTTCATCCACATCGATATCGCCGACAATCACGATACCCTGCAAATCGGGACGATACCATTTCGTATAGTAATTGCGTAATGTTTGCGGCTCGAAGTGCATGACGATATCCATATTTCCAATAGGCATCGCGTCTTCATATTTTGATCCGGCCATTATTACCGGCATCATCGCCTCATTCATCCGTTGCGAAGCGTTGTTGCGTGCGCGCCATTCTTCATGGATCACGCCTCTCTCTTCTTCTATATCTTTGTCGCTGAGAGTCAAGTCGTGCGACCAGTCATGCAAGATAAGGAGGCAAGAGTCGATGGCGCCGTTGACGGTGGTGGGTACATTGTCGATATTGTAAACGGTTTCATCGACGGCCGTATAGGCATTCAGGTCCGCTCCGAATTTGACCCCTATTTTTTCCAGATAACTGCGCAGGCCGGTTCCGGGAAAGTTCTTTGTTCCGTTGAAGGCCATATGCTCAAGGAAATGGGCCAGACCGCGCTGGTCGGCATCTTCTTGAATAGCTCCCACTTTCTGTGCGATATAGAAAAAAGCGCGCTCCTTCGGCTCTTGGTTATGGCGGATATAATAGGTCAGTCCGTTGTCTAATTTACCGACCCTTACGGCTTTGTCTTGTACAAAGTCTTGGGCTTGAATAATGAATATACTGCAGAATAAGAGTACTAAACTCAAAACATTTTTCATTTCACACTATTATTTAGTTGTTTACGTAATTCTTTAATTTTTTCCAACTGTTCTCTTTCGGATTTCTCCGTAAGACTTTTCTCTAATGTCGAACAGGCATAGTCGAACTGGCTTTGGCTGATGCCGGCCATGGTGGCGGACTGTTCGAGATTCTTAAAAAGCAATTCTTTATCGTTCATGATGATGGACGCCGGCAGTTTATACATCATCGTATATTCGGCCGCTTTCGAAACGCCGTTTTGCTTCATAAAGTTTTCATATTCATCCATCTTGAGTTTATCATATCCCTTGAATTCATCGGTGCCGACATCCGTAAGATAAAAGCTCTTTGCATACATGCGCCATCTGTCTTCGAGCATCTCGCCGATTTGAGCTCCATATTTGGAGATGAATTCAGAACGGTGTTTGTACACATAGAGAAACGAGGGGTTGTCAGGATTCGTAATGTACGCACAAAAGATGTCGAAAGCCTCTTCATCAGAGAGTAACGTTTCGGGACGACGATTACAAAACTCCTCCGCCACCGTTTCCACACGATTCAGCCTATTAACCCTGCTCAATTCCGCAATATATTCACGGATAAGTTTCGGAGTGCGTTCACCCGCTTCATAGCGCTGTTCCAGTACGGAAGGAGTGTCGTTCCGGAGTTTGACGTTCAGCGTATCGATCAGAGCCTGAGGCTCGAAATATCCCAGCATGCGAAACTTTTCATTTCCATCAGCGTCCAGTACCAGATAGGTGGGATAACTATTTATATCCCATTGTTTCACGAGACCTATTCCTTCCCCTTTCTCCATGTCGATCTTTACCGATACGAAAGCATGGTTCATATAGTCCCCGAGCATCTTTTGCGGAAACACCTCATTGGCCATTTTGCGGCACGGACCGCACCAGGTGGTGTAGCAATCCACAAACACCAGTTTATTCCGGGCTTTGGCAATATCCAATATCTCCTTCAACGGCTTATTCTCAAATTTTACTCCGCCTGCATCCTGAGCCGTCAATAGCGACGGAAGGACAAATAGCCGGAGTATGAATAGAGCGAGTATACTATTTCTTATCATCCTTATTTATTTTACATCACGGACACAACGCACATTCAGCAAATGACCTTTCGCAATGCTCTTTTGTTCATATCCGCTTTTATTATAGACTATTTTGCGACAAAATGCAAAATTGTTTTCAGATTTGGTTTCATCGGTGGTTGCCGTCCAATAAAATCCGTAAACACCTGCATAAAAGTCGATCGGCTGCTGGGAATAGGATTCAGCCGTAATATAAAATCCCCCGAATTGAAGGTCGATAGCCTCTGTAATGTAGGGCCCGACCCTATCCGCCAACCGGTTCCAGTCTTCATCGGTAGGCAGACGCCATCCGTCGGGGACCGCGGCATTTGCGGCGGTGAAATCGTAAAGGCCGCCGTAATTGTCATAATATTTCCGGTTCCTTCCATCGTCATAATAAATGGGTTTTACGGGTGTGAGATCCGGACGGAACGCTCCTTCTGTGGTCTGAAAACGCATATTGTCCGTCATCCATTCTTGATTTCCGTAACGAGCCCAAGGGTATGTAATGCCGTCGCGATCATCTACGAATATTCCGGTAGCGTCCGGTACCGGTGTCGCAAATGCCTCTTCCTCATCGCTGCACGATATCATTCCAACGATGGAGACGAAAAGGAATACGATTGATTTATATCTAAATTTCATTGTCATTTTAAATTGTTAATGGATTAAAGAATCACTCCCAAGTCGGCTATAATTTGTTTGAGTATCGCATACTTCTGCATGACGATAGGATACTGGCCATAAAGGTTTGTAAATTCTTCTTCGCTATATTCGAATACGGCATTGGTATAATCTTCCAAATCGTAGCTCTTCGCCTTGAAATTATACATATAAAATCCATTAGGATTGCCATAGGTGTAGGCGCTGAGAAATCCCAGATCCATCATCGTCGGATGAATCTTGATGAAATCTTCCACCTCATGGCTATTTCCTGAATCTATTTTAAAGGTGCTATAGTACTGGCTGCAGAACGAATAAAAAGAATCGAAAATGCTGGGGTCGAGTTTGCTGATCTTGCCGGCAACGATGGTTTTCAAAATCTGATTGCAGTAGGCCGTCTGCTCCTCATCGGTCATATCCGTCAATCCGCTTACCGCTATTGCCGTGCATCTCCAGCCTTGGAATACTACGGGATTCGTAAGGAGCATTTCGTAATATGTACTGGCATTTGAAACATAATAATTGATCTTGTCGATCAATAAAAAAGAGAATGGGCGCAAGTCGGGACCGAGAGAAGGCAGTATCTTGTCCTGAACGAACTGTGTAGCGACCTGTTTCTCTTTGTCGGTCTGGATATAGTCAAATTCGAAAATGTTATCCTTACTGCTTAGGGAACCCGTCATCGAATAGCCCAAATTTACAGCCTGGTACGTATAGAATGGCGTATTGTCGGGATTGACGCTTGTCTGCTCTTTTTGGATGGTATCGTTAAAAAGCAGATAGATGTGATGGGTGTCGTAAAAATGATGCTGCAATAGTTGGTCGTTGGCGCTGGCGCCATAAGGGGTCAGATAGTAATCTTCTTCCAACGCCCCTATTTCCACCTCATCCGAACGACAACCGAAAAATGACAATGCCAGGAAGTTTAATCCCAATAAAAAGAATATCTTACTTTTCATTTGTCTGTAATATTTTTTAATAGTTAATTGTTTTGATAATGGACCTTGGGGGCCTGCTGTTATTCGGCATTCCGACATTAAAACTGATCACTTCGCGGGGTATGGGAAGAGTGTAAGCCTCATCATTCGGTTGAAGTTCGTAGACGGATGTTTGAACGGGAACATTTCCGTCGGTCGTCCAACTATATTCAAAAGTGGTATAACTGTGTTGGATCGTTTTTGAAAACGGATATACACTGTTCACCGTGTAACGGCGCAGATCAAACCACCGATGGCCTTCCAGACACAATTCGCGTTCACGTTCATCCCGTATCGCCTCGATCAGGTCATTGCCGGATGCCGTTACATCCTGATATTCGGAATTCCTGATACGCTTTTTGCGTAATGAGTTCAGCGCATTTTGCGCGACGGATGTCTCTCCTTTATAAGCCGCGGCTTCCGCCAGATTAAGATAAGCCTCCGATGTCCGGAACAGGAAATTGGCCGATAAGGATGTCTTTTCGAGGTCTAAAACTTCGCCGCCTTTCACATATTCAGCATAACTCTCCGCGTCGTTCCATTTCACATAATAGGTTTTGCGCAGGTCGTTGTCGTCATAAAGCCCCCAAAGATAATCAGACACCCCAAAGTCGGCGATGTAGTTTGTGATGGAACTTCTTACGCCGCCGTTACCCATAGAGAAGATCACTTCCGGCAAACGGGGATTCAAGAAGGACGTGGAACCGTCCATTGCGTTCAGGTCTTGCAAGCTATTGTCTCCGGCGTTTATGACCTTGTCGGCATATTCCATCGCCTTATCGTTGTCCTGCATATATAAGTACAAGCGGCTCAGCAATAGTTCGGCCGCCGTCTTGTTGGCGCGATAATAACTCTTTCGGGTCGTGCCGTCCAACAACTCTTCGGCTTGCAGAAGATCGGCAATCGCTTGTTCATACACTTCCTGTACCGTATTTCGGCTGAACAGCTTGTCCTCAATAAATTCCGTAAGCTTGACCGGAACGGCAGGATCGGTGGCTGCCGTTGCCGCGTTATAAGGTTTCCCGTAAAGATTGGCAAGCGTGAAGTAATAAGCTCCGCGTAGAAAGAAAGCTTCTCCTTTGATACGTTGCTTCTCCAGTTCATCCCGGCTGTCTTTGCCGTCGTGATTGTCGATAGTTGCAATGATCATATTCGCGATATTAATGTGCATATATATCATGCTCCAATCATTATCTTCTTTACGAATAGACGTTTGTGCATAGTTTATCCCCACCGACTGCTGCCAGGTATAGTAGCCGAAATATTTCTCACGGACATCCCACAAGGCTCCTTTATTGGTCGTATTGGTTATGTTTTCACTCACTTCGTCGGCCATCAGGTGGATATAGGGGTAATACCAGGGTTTCTCGATATACTCCTCCGATAATGCAAATGAGGCCGGAGTTCCCGTAGGCATGTATCCGCTTCCCAACAGCAGCTCATCCAGATCTTCATAACCACGTACATAGGACGTGTCTTGAGAATATTCTTCCAAAAAATCGCCACATGAAGAAAGTCCGAATGTGAGCACCACTAATAATATGTTTATTTTTTTCATGTTCTGAATGCTTTAAAATGAAATATCTAATCCGAATGTGTATGAAGGACAATCCGTGAGTTGAACTTCTGAAAATCCGCTTTGTTGCGGTGTCTGGCCTTTTAGTTTACTCGAACAGAAAGTATATAGATTATTTCCTGAAAGATTGAGGGCCAGTCGGGACAATCCGAATGTGCTGAGAATTTCAGACTTAAATTCATACGTAAGCGACAGCGTGGATATCTTCAGATAATCGCCGCTCACCACCCGGATATCGCTATAATTGTATTCCTCAAAGTTACTGGGTGAGATAGTTGCCAGTTCCTGGTTGCGTAAACTCCAATGCGCCGCGTATGCAAGAGGATTGGGAATATTCGTTATCGATTCGTCTCCCGGTTTTGACCAATGGTCTACTAAGTCTTTGCTTACATTCGTCCAAGGAACAAACACATTACTCTTAAAGAGTTTGAATAAACGTACTTTCGAACCGATACTATAATTGAACACGGCATTTAAACGCCAGTTATTGTAACGCAATGTGTTGTTGAACGTACCGGATATGGTGGGTTCACGATTTCCCGACTCTTCGAGAATGTTCGTGTATAATCCGTATTTTGTCATCTTCACGAGTTCCTCCTGACGTTCCTCTCCATCATCAAATACGGGAGTTCCGTTATTCGGATTCAGCCCGGCAAATTTATAAGAATAGAATGTTCCTATCGGTTTGCCTTTGCTTAAAGCGGTGCCGTTAAGGAAATCGGTCAGTTCGTATTGATCTTCTCCCGGAAGCGTTTCCAATTTGTTGAATATCTTTGAGAATGAAGTGGATAATATCCAATCGAAATCCTTTGTCCGTATAGGCGAAATCGTCAGGGCGAGAGAATAACCGTTGTTGCTGATATTTCCCGAATTGACAAGATATTCACCGACACCGTTCACGGAGGATACGGTTTTTGTGAGGAAGGCATCTTTTGTTTTTTTGAAATACATTTCGCCTTCAAATTGCAACCTCCGGTCGAAAAAGGAGAGTGTAATGCCTGTATTGGTGGATGTCGTTTTTTCCCAACGCAAATTCGGATTCGGATAGACGAGCAGTTCCGACACCAGTTCCCCGTAAAGCGGATTGGTCGGCAATTGACGGATGATCATTTGCGGAGACTGTCCTTTCATCATATTTCCTTGATAGCCGTAAGAAGCCTTTAGCATGATAAAATCGATCCAGTCGCGTTTTAAAAATGCATGTTCGGAAATATTATAGTTTCCGGAGATGCTCCATATCGGCAACAACTTTTCATTGCTCCGATCTCCGAACTTATTCGACCCATCCATACGGGCATTGGTGTTCAACGTAAATAAGTTTTTATAGGTGTACGATATCGTCGCATAACCCGACAACAAATTTGTCAGGTCGTCCGCAATGGTCGGATAGGCATTTTGTTGTAACCAGTCTTTGTAGTACGGGTAATCGTCCAGTTCGGTATAAGAGAATTGGCGCCCGCGATCTTCATAATATCCGCGATAGACGCTTCCCATAGCGTTGTATTTTGTCGAATTAGCTTCCGTACCGACACTCGCATTAATGTAATGATCGGGGTTTCCGTTTACATATTTGTTGAAATCGACTTGCATCCGCAGCATCCAATTTTTGTTGCGATAACGATTTGAGGTCAGTTCACCGCCAAACGGCAGTTGCGATGAGGATCCTTCCCCGCTTGCCGGAGTGGTTCCGTATTCGCTATGGCGTAATATCGCCACACGATTGGTTTTCTCACCCCACCATTTCTCCTGATCGGTTGCCGATGTCTGGTAAGATGCTATTAAACTCGCTTTTAAATAGTCGGTAAATTTACCCTTGAGCGTAAAGTTCACATTCACGGAATTACCCTCTTGCTTGTTATAACTATTGGCAAGTTCGTTCATGATGTTATAGTTGTAGTATTCGTTTATTGCATTGCCCCTTGTTTTATAGTAGGCGTAATCGCCGTTACCGTCGTATGCCGGAATTGCGCGGCTGGCATTATAAGCATAATCCAACGGCGACAGATCTTCTATCGAATATTGGCGATTGCTCACATTTCCAATCATGACCAAAGATGTCGAGAACATGCGCGACAGATCCGAATCCAGATGCATGGAGAAAGAATAGCGTTCATTCTTGTTCCCTCGAATGACATTATTGTCAATAGTATATCCGACGGAACCATAGTAGCGTGTTTCTTTCGACCCTCCGGATAAGCTCACCGAATGTTGCGAGGAGAGGGCATCCCGCGTAAGAATATCAAACCAGTCGGTATTCAAGCCCTCCAATTTTTGCACTTGCCGGGCGAACTCTTCCTGATTCATCATTCCCTGATAATATTGTTGTGCCAGCGACTCATAACCGACATTGAGTTCGGCCGAACCGAAATCATACCCGTTTTGAACAAGATAACGAGAGAAATCAATCCGTTCGGCGGAGTTCATTAAATTGATTCTTTTGTCGGTATAACGCGGGCGACGTTTGTATGACAGGGTCATATGGTAATTTACAATAGGTTTTCCCTCACGGCCTTTCTTGGTCGTCACCACAATTACGCCGTTAGCTGCTTTAGCGCCATAAAGGGCTGTGGCGCTGGCATCTTTCAAAACATCGATACGCTCGATATCCTGTGGATTGATACCGGCTATGGCGTTCCCGATCCTGTTGATATAGTCGGGATTGTTCAATTCTTCCGGGCTTACATTGACCGGATCTTGCAGTACGACGCCGTCAAGGACCCATAGCGGTTCACGGTTGCCGACAAGAGTGGATGTCCCGCGAATACGCAGACGGGGAACAACCCCTACTTCGCCGGAGTTATTCATGAAAACCATATCGGGTATTTGGCCTTCCAACATTTGATCGATGCTCGTCACACCCGGGCGCATGATATCCTCCGCTTTTAACGACGTTACCGAACTGGTCAGTTTCCGCCGGTCTACAATGTTATAACCGGTTACGACCACTTCATCGATATGAATGTCATTTTGTAAAATGATATCTTTACGCAAAGGCGTGCCTCCTTCGGGAAAAGCCACTTCTATTGTGCTGCCTATAAAAGAGTAGATCACTTTGCAGGCTTCTTTCGGAATAGATAGCTTGTATCGGCCTTCCGAATCGGAAAATGTTTGGTAGGTAGAGTTCGGAATGTACACATTCACCCCCGGTAAAACTTCACCTTTTTCATCTTTTATGACACCGGTCACTAATCGCAGCGTAAGGTCTTTTTGCTGCCGTGTCACCGTCACAAAATGTCCGTCAATCTGATAGGTATATCCCGTTCCCTCCATCACCTTGTCCATCACAGGCCTTACCGGTTGGTCGGAGCATTGAATCGTTATTGGAGGCATATTCCGTATCTCTTCGGAATTATATAGGAAATTTAACCCTGTCTGCTTTTTTACGATGTCAAAGAATTCTTTGACCGTCGCCTCTTTTAAATCAAGAGAAACTTTCATCGTATCCAACGTTTCTGCCGCCATTGTTTGCCGCCCGGGGACTGACAGCAAAAAGAGGACACATAGAAATGTCAGCATATGCCCACTCCTTTTTTTCTTTCTCATTTCACTTCTTTTTTTTGTCTATATTATTACGGTTCTTCAGAATTACATTTTCTTCTGTTATTGAGATCTCAAGGTTCGTCACTCGCTCGATGGCATTCAGTACCGGAATGATAGAACTGTACCGGTCGATGTCGCCGGTAAACAGCATCCGTCGAATGTCGTCCGACTCAAAGATTACCTTTTTTCCATACCAAACGGAAATCACGTCCATCAGTTCTTCAAACGTACAATTTTCAAATACAAAATGTCCTGTATTCCATGCCACGTACGATTCTACATTCACACTTTTCACCTCCGCTTCAGGAAGCGATGAGTATAGTACCGCCAATTCGCCGGGTTTTATTATCCGTTCTTCTCCCTTTTGAGGCGTAACACTTACGGAACCGTCTACCAAAACGACTTTTGTACATCCCATTGTGTTCGTATTGACATTGAAGGAGGTGCCGTATTGTGTCACGACACCTGATGATGTTACTACGCGAAACGGACGATCCTGCTCTTTGGCTACTTGAAAATAGGCTTCCCCGTCCAGATAAACGGTGCGGTCGTGAGAGCTGAAGTGTGATGGATACTTTAGGGTCGTATTATAATTCAGGTGAACGATTGTTCCATCTTCCAATACCACCCAATACTCACTGTCGGAAAGAGTCATTAATTGATTATTTCCGGATTCGGAGAATGTCTTTTCTTTATTTTCCTGCAATGAAAAAGCCGATTCTCTATTTCCTTTTCTTTGCAAAGGCCACCGCAAGGGAGTGTTTAAATTTATCTTTTCCCCGTCGGCGAAAATAAGGGTTGCCCTTTGTTTACCCATTTGTTCGGAGCGTTTCATCGCGATACGCGTCTCATAAGGGAGCGTCTCGTTGAAGTCCATCCGTCCCGATATCCACATACTGATTATCACGCCTGCAATAGGAAGCAGAAGCATGGCCGCATAGCGAAGCACTTTTTTCCATTGAATGGAACGAATGGCCGGATGCTCCTTCCGGAAGTTCATCCAAGCTCTTTGTTCATCGATCTCCGTATAGCTTTCATAACGTTTTCTGAAGTTGGTGGCCGACATGAACTGTTCATACATGACCCTGTTCTCTGGAGAACTTTCTATCCATGCATTCAGTCTTTTCCGGTCGTCTTCGGTCAGCTCTCCCGTCAACTGTTCCCGGATAATTGAATTTATACTTCTTTTATGTATCGCCATTTTTTTAGTTTATCTATTAATTGAGACAAGTGAGTGTGAAAAGTAAGGGACAGAGATTCTTCATTTTTTTAATCATAAAGAATGAATTTGTCCTTAAAATATTTCTTTTTGATCTTATTCGGGCGGTTTTGTTTGGCGTATTGTTCTATCCGTATCGGCGCTTATCAGGGACGTGAGAATCGATAAAAAAGTTAAATTCCGGCAAGCATACATTCTTATCCATGCGATTCGGTGAAGAAATAAAAAACCGGGTGACAATGATTATAAAAGTAAAAACTCAAGGAATACCATGGATTGATTGATTAACTTCGTCCGGAGGGAGGACATTCCTCGTTTTTTTTGGGTCTTTACCGTTTCCAGTGAAACCTGAAGTATCGCCGCAATCTCGTCATTTTTCTTCCCTTCCATGGCAAGCAGGAAAACTTCCCTGCACCGTTTCGGCAGGGCATCGATAGCCTGAAAAAGCAAACGATAGATTTCCTCACTGAAAAAATCGTCGGCGTCCTCTCCTGTGAAATAATGCTCTTTATAATGGTCTGCGACTTTCTGTAGGTGGTCGCTTTCAATATTTTTATGCTTAAGATAATTCAACGAAGCGTTCCGTACCGAATTGTAAAGATAGGTTTGCAGGGATATTAATGATCGAAAAGATAATTTCTTCTCCCAAAGAGTCGTAAAGAAGGTCCCGACAATGTCTTCTGCGGCTTCCACTTCGCCGACCATCTGTATGGAATAGCCCACCAACGCTTTATAATAGGCCTTATAAAGCGCACGGAAAGCCGCCGCATCCATTTTATTAATCTGATCCAAAGAGAAATGATTGATATCCATACAGAAGAATTAGGCTGCAAATATATAAAAAAGTTGACATTTTATACGCACGACCATAAAAATCCATTGAAGGGGATTCGCAATGGTATTCGGGTATCTCCGTATTTCTAAATCAATTGCCCCGTTGCCTTCATCCTTATCGCTTAATTAAATTCTCGAAGAGCTATTTCCGAATGAACAAAAGTTGCGAGGGTGAAATTTGTTCCGCAAAGATTGGTAAAATCGTTTCGTTGAGGTTATCTTTGCGGGGTATAAGTTTTAACGAACCATTATCGAGGATAAAGCTTCGGACGATATCATCGGTACTAATTAAAAAACAAATGAAAACAACAGCCATTGCATTTTTCGCAGCCGCCCTTATTTTTATGTCCGGCTGCAGTGAGAAAAAAGAACGTCTTTTTAATGGAAAAGATTTGACGAACTGGAATTTTGTCGTCGAAAACGACGCCCGTCCCGCGAGTGAAGTCTTTCTGGTTGAGGATGGAGTCATCCTGATAAAGGGCGAGCCTTTCGGTTATATGTTTACGAAGGAGAAATACGGCGATTGCACTCTGGAAGCTGAGTGGCGATGGGTGGACGAACCGGCCAACAGTGGTATTTTCGTGTTGATAGAGGAGCCGGCGAATCCTTTTCCGAAAGGAATAGAAAGTCAGTTAAAAGCCGGGCAGGCAGGGGATCTCGTTCTTTTGAAAGGAGCCGACCTCTGGGAATATGTGTTACCCGAAGGCGCTACCGAACGTCCTGCTTTTCCGATTATCTCCAAACAAGAGGAGTCGAGTGAAAAACTTGCCGGGGAATGGAATAAAGCCCGTATCGTCCTTCAAGACGGCGTGGTAGAAGTGTATATCAACGGAATCCTTCAAAACCGGGCGACGAGCGATGTGAAAGAAGGCTACATCGGACTGCAGAGTGAAGGCGGGGAGGTGCAGTTTCGCCATGTGACCGTTACGCGATAATCCCGGTGAATACAGAAAAGGATTCAGGGTATGGGCGGCGCCCGCATAACGATGCATTCTCGTTCTGAAATCGTTGATTGATAGAACTTTTTTCGATACGGCTTGAAATATCGGTATTTTTTTACTTTCTTTGCATACCTATACATTATGTAAGAAGAAATGTTTCATTAAACGAATCAATTTATGTCATTCAGATCAGAACTTCAAGAATTTTTAATCCGCGGCAGCGTGGTCGATATGGCTGTCGGTATCGTTATCGGCGGCGCTTTCGGCAAGATCGTCACCTCGTTTGTCAACGACATCCTGATGCCTCCGATTTCGTTGCTGTTAAAAGACGGATATTTCTCCGATGTAAAATTAGTGCTTCGCGAAGCCATATTGCAAGGCGACGAAATCATTACTCCCGCCATTACGTGGAATTTCGGCTCGTTTTTGCAAGCTGTGTTGGATTTCCTGATTGTCGGTACGGCGATTTTCCTTGTCATTAAAGGGATGAACAAGCTGAAACGCAAAAAGGAAGAAGTTCCGGCCGCTCCTCCGGCACCCACCACCGAAGAAAAGTTGTTGACGGAAATACGCGACTTGCTCGAAAAGAAATAATTTGCTAATAAGCTAATAAGCTAATAAGCGAATAAGCGAATATGCTAATTTGCTAATTTGCACATTAGCTTATTGTAATTCCGTAAGGTATTTCCAATATCTGCGGGGCATGTGGGCGCGCTGTACCTTCGGGTTAAGGCGTTCCTTAATGGTGATGCTCCGGAAATACTCTTTCCACAATTGTTGAAACAAAGCCTCTTCTTCCGAAACTTTCTCTTTATCCAAAATGCCGAGGCGCAATTCGGAAAGCGTTTGCGGAGAAAAGGATATCTCCGTCACCGACCGGCGGTCGTAGTAAAGGCCTGTGTTGCGGCGTGTGTCGTAAATGATCCATGGTTGGTCGGCATAACGCGCTTTGAAGTGTGGAACGATGAGCGATAGCACATTGTAACTGGGCGTGACCGGTGCGAAGTAAATGCCGTCGGCCGTTTCCTGAAACCGCACGAACTGGATGAGTTTGCGCGCGTCGGTGCCGACTTTTAGGGCGATATCCTTGATGCGGAGCACGTCGTCGTCGCCGAAATTCATTTCGATGCCTTTGGGATGGTCGGTGTTTTTACGGATGTAGCGGAATAATAGCATTTCTGTTTCCGGAAGCTCCGACAACCATACGCTCAGCATCATGTTGCGGGCGAACCGCGACAGCTTTTTCTCCAGGCTTTTCCATACGCGGACGGCTTTTTCCTTTTCGGTGACAACGTGATACGACGCATCCACGAAAAGCGGCTTCTGCCCGTCTTCCGCAAGGATGCTATCAGGAAAAATCTTCTGTTCGTAGGCGAAAAACACACACGAAAGCAATCCGTCGAACGTTTTGTCGTAAGTGAAAATAATCAAAATAATTAGCACATTAGCACATTCATTTTATTCCCCCCAGTCGAAAGAGAGTTGGAGTAAGTCGCTTTCTTTCTTGCCCCGTTGTCGGGCCACCTTCCGGCGCACATATTCCGGTTTCAACTCGTTGACTGTTTGCATCGGCAGGTCGCGGCAGGCGATGAAATATTGCGCCCGCTTCATGACGACTCCTATCTTTTTGAGTTGCGAAAAGTTCAACCGTCCGTAACGCCGCGATGCCACAATGAGTTTCGCCGACTTCACGCCGATGCCGGGTATGCGCAGGATCAGTTCATACGGTGCGGTGTTGATGTCTATCGGGAATGCTTCGGGATGACGGAGCGCCCAACCCATCTTCGGGTCGATATCGAGGTCGAGGTCGGGATGCGTGTCGTCCACGATCTCGTTGACCGAAAATTGATAGAAGCGCAACAGCCAGTCGGCCTGGTAAAGGCGGTTCTCGCGTACAAGGGGAGGATGGGCGAGTACCGGTAGTCGTGAGTCGCTTTTGTTGATGGGAATGTAGCCCGAATAATACACTCGTTTGAACGACGGGCGTTTATACAGGTGCGATGCCAGGGTAAGGATCTGCTTGTCGTTGTCGGGCGTAGCTCCGATAATGACCTGTGTACTTTGCCCGGCGGGAACGAAACGCGGGGCCGACCGGAATTTCTTGCGGTCTTCGGCGCTTTCGAGCATGCCCTGCTGAATGTAGCGCATCGGAGCGAAAACGCTGCCGTAATCTTTTTCGGGAGCCAACAACTTGAGGTTGCCCTCCGAAGGAATTTCGAGGTTCACACTCATACGGTCGGCATACAGTCCCGCCTGCGCCACCAACTCCTGACTCGCTCCGGGAATGCTCTTCATGTGGATGTATCCGTTGAAGCGATGCACGTCGCGCAACAGTTTCACCACCCGCAGCATTTGTTCCATCGTATAGTCGGGATTGCGTATGATGCCCGAGCTGAGAAAAAGCCCTTCGATATAATTGCGCCGGTAAAACTCGATGGTGAGGTCGGCCAATTCTTCGGGCGTGAAAGCCGTCCGCTTGACGTCGTTGCTGCGGCGGTTGATGCAGTAGGCACAATCGTAAATGCAATGGTTCGTCATGAGGATTTTGAAGAGCGAAACACATCGTCCGTCGGGCGTAAAGCTGTGGCAGATGCCCCATCCGGCGGCGGTGCCGATGCCGTCCTTTACCGGACGGCGCGTGGTGCCGCTGGATGCGCACGAAACATCGTATTTAGCTGCATCCGAAAGTATTTTGAGTTTATCGAGCGTTTTTTCGTTGATCATTATTCCCCCTCTTGTTTCTGGTTTTTTTCGGTTACAAAGAAAGTAAATCCATCGAACAATATGGCTTTTCATTTCTTAAAAATAATCATCTTGTCGATAATCGATTATTTTTGTAACCGATTCCCCGGCGGGTGTGTCCTATCTTTGTAAACAATAAAAAAATAAATAATATGGTTGAAGAAGTTCTTATTCCCGTTATCGCTATTCTTTCTGTCATCGCTTTGCCTGTAGTGGCGATATTCGTCCTCGGTTTGCGGAAACTCAGTGCCGATCATGCCGAACGTATCGGATTAATCAATCAGGGTATCATCCCTCCCGATAATCCGAAACCGAAATCAACCCCCAACCGCTTTGTGTCTCTCCGGAACGGTATTGTGTTGGTGGCCCTCGGAATCGGTGTGGTCGTCGGCTTCGTGTGTACCGAATACTTGACTATCGGGGAAACGTATGAGTTTTGGATTATCGCCGCAAGCATCCTCTTTTTCCTCGGATTGGGCTATCTGTCCTATTTCCTGGTGACCAAAAAGATGGGTGGCTTTGATGACGACGTGACCGATCAGGACTAAACACCCGCTGATGAACGATAACGATCGTGTGCTGCAAGTGCTCTCGGGCAATACTTCCGCATTCGCTTATTTTGTCGAAACTTATCAGGATATGGCGGTGACCATCGCCTTCAGGATATGCGGCAACAGGCAGGATGCGGAAGATGTCGTGCAGGAGAGTTACCTGAAAGCGTTCCGCAACCTGCATAGCTTCCGCAGCGAAAGCAAGTTCTCGACATGGTTTTACCGCATCGTTTATAATGCCGCGGTGACCCATAGCTGCTCGAAGATGTGGCTTCGCGAGGGGCAAACCGGATTGTCCGCTGCTGCCGACACGCCTTTGCCCTCGCCCGATGCCGAGTTGGAAAGGCGCGAGCAGGCGCAAATGGTGGAGCGTACGCTGCAAGAGTTGCCCAAAGGCGATGCGTTGCTGCTTACCTTATATTATATGGAAGATCATTCCGTGAAGGAGATTGCGCAGATTACGGGTTTGAATCTTTCGAATGTGAAAGTGCGACTCTTCCGGGCGCGTAAACTCTTTAAAGAGCATTTGCCGGCCGGAGTATATTAACGAATTAAATAGATAGATTTCAATGGATATAGAAGATAAAAACAAGTTTACGGAAGACGAGAAGATGCGCCGGCTGCTGCGTACGTCGAAGTTGCGTGCGTCGGAGAACTTCTCGTGGCGGGTGATGCAACAGATCGAAACCGAAAAAGCGCTCACGGCGCGGAGGCGGACGTCGAAACGGCCGGGCTATAATGTCTTTACCGACACCCGCTCGATTTTCGGCAGCATGTATGCCGTGTTGTTGGCGATGGTGGCTTTGGCCTACTTCGAGCAGGGAAAGGAAGTCCTGCTGACGCCCGATTTTCTGGGCAAAGTGCTGCTGGTGGGCGTGGGCTTCATTGCCTTTTGGCTTTTGACCCGTGCGGAGGGCCGCCTTCGCCGGAAAAAGAACCGTAGAGGCTTGCTTCACCAATGAACTGCCTTATATCTTTACGCCACTTCATATTCAAGTTTCGTTGGATTCTCTACATGTTTAGAAGCGTTTAAGAGCTCAAGGCCTACTATCCTCCCATTAGCGGTATAGTCCAAAATAATTCCTTTTTAATCAAAGATTGATAAACTTTCATTTCCGGCGTATCGCTATCGGTCAGCACTTGTTCGGGTTGCCTGATGACAGCTTCCGCCTTCTCGCGATTTATATTTCGTCGCTGCATTTGTTCTTCTGCAAACGTATCTTACCGGATATAATCGGCGAACCCGATGCGGTTCCCCGACGGGTCGTTAAGCTCGACCGCCCATCCGGTGCGGATCTTAAAGGGTGGCGTGATAAACACGGCCCCTTTATTTTTCGTCTCTTCATATAACGCCCGTACGTCGGCAACCTCAATCCAAACGCAGGGCTTGGCGTCGGGGAACTTTTTCGTATCCTTTAAAATGATTGCCGGCTCTTCGTCTCCGACTGCAAAAGCAACCATTCCTTGCTCGGCAAATTCGAATTTGATCTTTAACCCGAGCACGTCCCTGTAAAAGCGTTTGCTTTGTTCATAATCTTCCGCAGGAAAGAAAAAATTATCGTAATTCTTTATCTGTCTGTTATCCTCCGTTGCGTTTTCCATCTGATATTTCATTTTCTTGTTTATTTTACCTTTCCATATACGTAGGTATAACTATCACGTACACGGATATAAAAACCGAAAATATCGCTCTGCTTATATTCGAGCAACCGTACCGTGAGCTTGTTGTTATTGTTTTCGTATTCAATTGTATAGTAATCCGAACTGGCAAAGGCGGGTTCCACTTCGAAATCGGAGGCCGGCAGTTCGAAGGTGAGTTGATCGTTCGTGTAAGAAAGCGTTCCGATATTTGTATTGTATTCCGGCAGGCTGTTGTTATCGGGAGCATCCATCAGTACAAACTTCACATTGGCACCTATCACAGCTCCATCTTTTTCAATGGGGGCTACGACATACATATTATAATAGTCGCTCCTGATGTTAAAGGCCAGTTTTCCCGAAGGAAATTCGCGGAGGGCTTCATTTTTAAAAATCTGGTACGCATTTCCGGGTTCCACGGCTACCCTGTCGGACACTCCTTCTATCACGGGTGCGGAGATACTTCCCAAGCTGTTTTTCTTTCCGAGGTGTGACAATAAACAATAGCGTGTGTGAAAATTATTCGCTTTGTCGATATAAACATCCGAATTTCCGATCTCCGTTTTTCCGTGATCTTCATTCATGATGTTCACGGAAATGGTTCCTTCCGGATCGGAGGTATTTTCGTCCTTGGAACACGATGCGACCGATAACGTGACAAATATACACGTGCAGATAAGAAGTAATTTATTCATTTTTATCTGTTATTTTATTTATAGATCCAAAGATACAAAATATATATGTTCAAAAACGTTCTGGAAACACAAATTTAGCTGCACAAGCTGAAAGGTTACGTCCGGATCGCGCGATACATTAAAATGACGGATATCGCTTTTTTTGGGGGGGGGGTACTTTACGATGTGGGTATAATCGATCACAAAAAATACCGGGGGCGTCGTATAGCGCGGCACTCCCGGAGGAGTTCTTTTTTTATTTCTGTTTAACTTTTAATTTTTTTGCCGAGTGCTTCCAGCAATTGAGGAGTATCTTTCAGTGCGATGGTTGCGATGGTATACATGTCGCCCATTTCCTTGTCAAGTTTGCGGAAAGCGGCATTTTTTGCCGGTGTAGAGGCCTCCGACTCGCCTTTTTCGCGGAAATATGCCTCGCGTGCTTTTTCCGTAGCGTCTATCAACGAATTGGCGGCTGTAACGTGTTCGGCCGTGATCATGAGAGGTGTCAGGCGGTCGAGATATTCTTGCTTTTCACTCAACGTGCGGTAGAAAAGCTTTACGATGTCGATTCTTCCGGCATACGAAGTCGGTATACGTCCGTCAAGTTCTAAAATGGCCAGTATTTCAGGTTCTTCTCGGAATACGCGTTTGGCCTTTTTGCGGTCGTCGCCATACATTTCAAAGAGTTTTTCGGCCGAATCTTCGAAAGCGGCCCGTGAAGCCAACGATTCCTGGCCCTCCCGTTCGTTCTTGTGATATTCGGCGCGGGCGTTATCGCGGGTAGCCGACAGCCCGGCCACTTGTTCTTCACCATACCCGTGAACGGCCATTTTTTTCTTTGATTACCGCTTGGTTTTGAAGGTTCTCTATAGCTGTGTCGGCTCTCAACAATGTTTCTTTGTTCGATACATAATTCTTCCGTTTCGGTTTTTCTTCTTCTTGCCGTTTTTCAGATAACTCGCTATTGTCTTTCATTTTTGTTTACTATTAATGTTATTATTAATTCTATAAAATCGTCTTGCAAAATTATGCATTCTTCCGGTAAAACGGTTTGCTAATACCGTTAAAAATGAGTTTTTTAACCATGATTAGCCGAACGTGTCCGGTTTTAATATTGTTTAGCCTTGCAGTTATTATTCCGGGCGTCCATCCGGGGTGTTTTACCGTTTATCCGCCGCATTTGTACATTCATTTACCGTTTCCTACCATTGATCGGACATTTCCTACCGTCAATTGATTATTTCCTACCGTTCATCCTCTATTTCTTACCGTCGATTTACCCTTTCCTACCGTCCGTCTATCGTTTCCGACAGTTGATTCATGACATCCTGCCATCGATTGGGTATTTCCTCCCATCGATCCATGTCATTTTGGCATGAATGCTTTCTGTTTGGTCGATTTGACTCTTAAAAAGAGATTCCTATATTCAAACCGATTGCCGAATTACGATGTGTATTCGCGTATCCGGTCGTTTCATTTTTTATATGCATTTGATGGATATCGTTCGACAGGGAAACGAACAGTCGGGTCTTCCCGCGCAGGTGATATGATACGCCGCCCGAGAAAGAAGCGAATAATCCCCCTGTATATTTCAGGAGATTGCTTTCAGTGGAGGGCGTATCCCTCGTTTTTGTTAACGGCAATCGTTCGGATCTTTCGGAAAAGCCATACCCGCATTTGGCGGAAATAAAAGGAGTGAATTTGCTGTTGTTTGTAAAACTCCATTTGCCGTATAAAAAGACGGGCAGGCTGTTTTTGATGATTCCGTCTTTAAAAAACATCGCTCCGACCCCCATTCCGAGAGACAAATTTTTTGTCATCCGGTACGCTCCCGTAACGGAAGCCAGCCGTGAGTCGAAATCGGTAGATGCCGACTTCGACACCACCGTTGTTTCCAGTATTATTTCTATTTTTTCAGGAAGCGCCGCTTTCAGCAAAACGGCACAGGAAGAAAACAGAAGTAGAAAAATCATTTTTTTCATCATCATTAATATCCTAAAACCATTAAAATTACTAATCCTGCTTGAACGGCTATCGTAAGAACTTTCCCCAACACCAAACCCATTTTCTTTCCGGCAATTGTTTTCTTTCACCGTATCCTGTGGAGGGAGATAGCTTTCCTCCGCAGAATCGCCTGCCTGTTTCTTTTTCGATTTATTATAGCTTGTTTTTTTATTACGCTAAAGTTTTTAATTCGGAGGCAAAGATACGGCGAATGTTGCTCCGCCGCAATAGGAATCAGTGCTACACTTAGAATATTTAGAATTTTGAAAGAGATAACTATTTATTTATAAGTATTCTATCGTTTCTTGTATTAAGACGATTGTCTTTTTCTACGTTGATTGGTGTAAAGTTTCTTTTGCCGTTGAAAGTCGTATACATAAATTCTCAGATCCGAGCTGAAAAGGCGGTCAATCGCAGCAAGTCTTTCCTGTAATATTCGTTTTAATGGCTCCATAACGATTGAATTAGTTCACACAAAAGTGCAAACTAATTCCCAACTGACAAATTTTACGTAAAAATCGTCACTGCATTGACGATTTTTTTATGATCAAGCCATCGTGTCGGCTAGACCGCTTATTTCAAGGAACAAAAATATCCGTCCGATGCCACAAGCTATCGGACGGATAGATAGGTGCGTTGAAAACGCGGTCACTCGTTACCTTTAATGAAGCGTGCAATCTCCCTTACTTCGATGCTTCCTCCGACCTCGAAAATGGGATTGGCTTTGGCAATCTCTACCGCTTCCTCCACGTTTTCAGCTTTTACAATGACATAGCCCGTTACGATTTCCTTGCCTTCGGAATGCGGAGCATCCGCTACGGTTTTATCCGCTTGAATGGTTTTGGCCCCCGCAGGTGACAGGGTGTTGCCTTTGTCGGCGAGTTTGTTTTGTTTGGCCAGGTTTCCGAGCCAATCCATTCTTTCTTTCACTTGTCCGGCAGACGGTTTAAGTTCCGACTCTTTGTTTAATCTGAATAGAAATATAAAATCTTTCATACGTACACTTTTTATTTATTAAAATCGATACAAAGGTAAGACGCAAAAAGAGTTAAATAGTAGGACTTTCAGAAGAGTTTTCGGTACTTTTTCAAAAAAATCCCCGGTGATAGGCCTGTTTTCTTTTTGAAGATACGGGCAAAGTAGGATGAATCGTCGAAGCCCATTTGAAAGGCGATTTCAGAGATGTTGTCACCCGAATAGATCAAAAGGCGTTTGGCTTCCGTAATTTTCAGATTAAGCAGGTATTGTTTGGCGGAAATACCGAGTACTGTTTCGCACGTGCGGCTCAATTGGTCGGTACGGACATTCAATTTATCCGCATAAGAACGAATCCCAAATGATTTTGAATAATCCGATAGTACCAATTGTTTAAATTCTTCGATCAACGTATTCCCTTGGCTGGTCTTTATCTGCTTTTTTTCTGCAATTCGTTGTAAAAGAAGAAGGTAATAACGGATTCCGGCTTGTACATTATCGTTTGAGAGGGCGTCGTTTTTTTGGAATTCCGTTAAAATATTCGTAAACAGGCGGGCGTGGAAATCCGCATCGGCATTATCGATATCTAAAAACGGAAAGGTATAACGAAGGTTGATATCTGTCGCTGCACGATAGTCTATGGCGATGAAATATCCCTGGTTATTATTGTAAAGTCCCCAGTTGTGCACTTGTTTGGGGGCGACGTAGAACAGGCGTTGAGGTTTTATCTCAAACTCATCCGAATCAATCACATAAATTCCGCTTCCGTGCGTAAACCATACGAAAGAAAAAAACAGATGACGGTGCGGCCATTCCAGTTCCGCATCGTCCATCGATGTGAAATGCCGGATATAAAAGAATCTTTCCTGCATGGCGTCGGGCAGGACTTCCGTGAAGGAGTATTCTTTCATCGAATCAACGGCCTGTAATGTTATCGCAACAGGAAACTGAAGTCGTCTTCGTTCGACAGCTCGCGAGGATCCTCCCCGTAATGGAAAACGCGCGCCTTGCGGTTGCCGATGAGCACCAGTTCGTCCTCTTCGAGCAGCAGCGATGTCCCCTCGCGCAATCCCACCACATACAGGTCGCGGTTGACTTCGATAAACTCGTTGATGCGCACCTCGCGCGTTTCGCCGCCGTGGTTGGCCGGGTTTTCATCGAGATAATGCGGGTTGATTTGGAAAGGCACCAGGTTCAACGTTTTAAATTTCAACGGCTCCGCGATGGGCATGTCGTTGGTTGTGCGCAGGGTGGGGCAGGCGATGTTCGATCCGGCGCTCCAGCCGATATAAGGCGTGCCTTGGCGAACCTTTTTACGGATAGCTTTCATGAGTTTTCTCTCTTGCAGCATCTTGACGAGCTGCCAGGTGTTGCCGCCTCCAACGACAATGGCTTCGGCGTTTTCGATAGCTTCCACCGGATTGATAAAGCGATGGATGCCCGTCACGCGATGGCCTATTTGGGCAAAGCGCGCATTTACCCGGGCTTCGTATTCGTCAAACGAAAAAGTGACGGCCGCGTAAGGGATAAACACGGCGTTTTTCGTCTTCTCTCCTAAAAATTCCCTGATAGTTTCTTTCGGATGTTCCAGATACCCTTCACCCGGATTGGTAGAATTGCTGATCAACAATAGTCTCATATCATCATTGTTTTTTGGTCTTGTTTTTATTATATATAGGTGCAAATATAACGAAAAAGGCTAAAACGGGCGATATGACGCGGGAATAAATTATTTTTGCACACGAATAAAATGAAGATGGAAGAATCAATAAACGATATAATACGAAAAATCAGGACGGACCTGCGGCGCTACATGAACGGTATTGCCGCGGCCGGCATGCGCGATAAGGGCGTACATTACCGCATGAATTTCGGCGTGGAGATTCTCCGCCTGAAACGCATCGCCGCAAAGTATACACCAAACAAAGACCTGGCCCAAAGGCTGTGGAACGAGGATGTGCGCGAACTCAAGATATTGGCTACCATGCTGTATCCCCCGCACGAGTTTTCTACGGATACGGCCGAACTATGGGTGCGCGAAATTCCTTATCAGGAGATACGGGAGCAGTGGTGCATGAACCTGTTGCAGAAACTCGATACGGCCGGTGTGTTGGTGGAGCGGTGGATAAGCGATGCGGATGAGTCGGTACGCGCCACGGGCTATTGGTTGTATGCCCGGTTATGCCTCGCCGCTTCGCCTTTGTCGGAGAATATTCCCGGAGGAGCGTTGCTCGAAGCGGCTTGTGGCGATTTAGAGAACGAATCGATCGTGCTGCGTCAGGCCGCGCTCAATGTGTTGCGGTTTTATGGCCGCGTTTCCGGCGATCGTGCGGCGGAAGTCATGCATAAGATAGGATCGTTCCAACACTCGCTGCGGCCCGCCGGGCGGGAGATCTTCGATGCCTTACGCTTTGAGTTCGAAGGATAGGCCTCGTGATGGTTGATGTAAGGTTGAAGCTAAAAAAATCCCGGGCATCTTTGTCCAGAGTTGTCCGGGATTTTGTCGGCGATCATCTCGAAATCATGTTAGTCGCCTAAATGTTCGTGCCATGATGTTGCATCTTTAACGGCCTTTTTCATGTGGTCGAGCCAGATGGCGCGGATTGCCTTATGATCGCCCAACCCGATTACGTTGAATTTCGCCGGATCGGTGGTTGCACCTTCCGGACTGATGGTGAAGCCGAGCTTCTCCAATTTTAATTTCCAACTGTATTGGGCATCGTGGTCGGGTTCTTCCGGATTGACCTTGTCCAGGGTTTGTCCGTCTTCCAGTCCGCCGAGAAGGTCGTTCTGGGCATGGTCGCCGGCAATCGACATCAACGGGGACAGATTGACCGTCACTTCTTGAGGCGTTTTGTTTTTCCTTTCGGCATATGCAACAAGTTCTTCGCGGATATGCGTAAACATCTGGTCGCCCCAATCAACAGTGCCGACGAAAATATTTTTCTCCCCGCTAAGCTTTTGCAAGGCCTCTTCCAACTGTTCGTAACGCAAATTGGCATGATTGTATTCCCTGTCGGGGTTGCCGTGGCCCATTAGCGCCACCACTTCGCCTTTTGTCAACCGCTCTTTATAAAAGTCGTACAGGATTTTGGCGACTTTGTCCACATCTTCTTCCGTCTCGAGCAGACAAGGGCTTTTTGCGACCTTGACGTCTGCGTAAGGAATCATAAAGTTCTTTTTTACGTCCGTATTCATCAAACTCAGATACTCTTCGCCCGGAATAATATGAAGGGATTGCACATACACGGTTTGGTAACCTGCCTTTCCGATGGCCTCGAGCCACAAGTCGGGTTGCGCGTAAGCTTTTCCTATTTGTGCATACACGCGCGATACAATAGTGCGCGAAGTGAACGACATGTAAATGTCGGTGTTGGGATACGCTTCCTGATAATCTTTGATGATCTTGTCGTAAGTAGCCTGAGGTTGTTCGTAGGTACTGCCGAAAGAGCAAAGCAACAAGGCTGTCGGGTTCTTTTTGGTTATGCTGACCGCATCACGGTCGCCGTACGGGGCGGGATCGTCCTCACCGCATGACGTGATAAAACCGGCTGACAGAATGAGTGTCAGGGAGAAACAGAATTTAAGAAATTTGTTCATAATACATTGTTTTAAATGAATAATAAAAATGTTATTTATCTGAATGTTGAAATTTGATTGTCACCGATGCGTAAAGTGTACGCCCCGGGCTGGTTGTCCCTCTGTTGTGCCCGAAAGGCGTACGATCTACATAATTAAATAGATTGTCTATGCCGACATGTACATCGACTGGAAATCTTTTCTTATCGAAAAAACTATGGACGCTGTTTATACGCCATAATTGATAGGGCTTGGCATTGCCGTCGGAGGTATAATACCGTTCCGATTGGTAGCGGCCGTAAATACTGATTCCCATAGTATATTTTTTCCATGCATGTCGCCACGACGACTGGAAAGTGACGTTGTGATGCGCCGTGCCGTTTATATGGACATACTTCATATAATCTTCCGCCTCTTCGTCATCCGTGCGCTGTTCTTTAGCATTCAGGTAACTGTATGTGCCGCCTGCTTCAATTTGGTGCGGCAAATTCACATGGAACGAAACGTCGAGGCCGTAAATTCTACCTTTCGACAGATTTACATACCGCATGGTTTCTTCCACCAGGAGCTGCCTGTCTTCGTAAGAAGTTTCCGTATGTTGAAGCGAGATAATGTTCCCGATCCGGTTGTGGTAGGCCGTCAGGCTTGCCTGTATACGGGGCGTATTGTATTCGGCTCCTATGGCGTAATAATCGGACTGTTGGGGCTTTAACCGTTCATTTCCGTAATACGCCTTAAGCTTGCTCATGATGGTTGCATGATAATGATAATACAATTCCTTAACGGTCGGCGTCTTGAATCCATTGGCATACGTGGCGCGCAACGAAAAGTCATTGATTTTGTAGAGCCCGGATATTTTGGGCGTCAGGCTCTTTCCGAATGCTTTATGTTCTGCCAGCCGCATTCCTCCGGTAATGTTGATTTTCTCCGTCGGGTTCCATTCTTCCTGAATATAGACGCTCAGGGTGTAAGCCGATGCTTCGTTATTTTTCAACCGGTAAGGTGCGACCAACTTTTCATGAAGATATTCCACGCCCGAACTAAGTGTATGCTGTTCGCCTAAATGAAAAACCCCTTTCATATTGCCCATCCGGCGGCGCTGTGAGGTTTGCAGGGCACGGTCGCCGGGATAATATACAATCCGCTTGCCGTTCTCATCGAAATGATCCGTATAATCGCGGCTGGTATAATCGTAGAAATAGTCGTTTTTGTCATAATCCACATCCAGCGAAAGATAATTTTTGTTTTTCATTTCATACCGTCCTCCTGTGGCGTAATGTTGGTCGCGGTAATAGAAATCGTAAAAGCGCCATTGGGGAATACCTGTCGGCCGGTACGTATGCTTCTCATAAAAAGAAGCGTCGGCAGTCCATTTGAATGATTTGCTCAATTGGTACGTCAGGTTTTCCGAAACGGTGTAGTTTGTACTGCGGTTGACGGTGCGGGTCACACTGTTTTCGACCAGTTTTCCGCGGTGATATTCCAAATCGGTATTTTTCCAGCCGTCGGTGCGCCTGCCCGAAAAAGAAGTCGTTGAGTTCCATTTGCCGCGGATAAATCCTATCCGGTTGCTTTGGTTCAGGTCGCCGTATGCCCCGATGCGGGTCGTATTGGCCGCGCTCCATTTATCGGTATTCCTTTTGGATATAAAATTGATCACTCCTCCTATGGCATCCGATCCGTAGAGCGAAGACGAGGCCCCCTTTACGATTTCGATGCGCTCTATATTATGAAAGTTAATGCGGCTCAAATCATTTTGCCCGCCCACGTCACCGTTGATTCGTTTGCCGTCTATCAATATCAGGATATAGTCATTTTTCAACCCGTTCAGTTGAACATTGCTGCCCATATCGTTGGGGTTGAACGTAAGCCCCGCCGATAGCCCTCCGATCACCTCTTCTATATCACGTCCGGCATATTCATTCAACGCCGCTCCCGAAATCACCTCTGTCTGTACGGGCGCATCCTTGAAATAGTGCGGCGTGCCGGTTCCGGTAACGACGATTTCATTCAGCGAAAAAGATACCGGCTCCAGGCGGAAATCGGCATTCACGCCCTCGCCGCTTAGGTCAATGTCCCGTTTCTGCGTTTCATATCCTAACGCGGATACAACAACCGTATAGTTTCCCCCGGCAAGTTCAAGGGAATAATATCCGTTAGCGTCGGAATACGTTTTTTGCGCTGTCTTTTCGATCGATACGAGCGCTTGCCCGACAGGCGAACGGCTCTTTTCGAAAATAACGCCCGATAACCTGACTTTTCCTTGTGCGGAAACGTTCGCAACACATCCGGCAAAGAGCAGCAGGATAAAAAAGTTCCGCATCCCCGTTCCCGATTCCGGCAAACAACCTTTAGGCTCTGCTAAAGCAATATTTTTTACGCTCATTTTTAGTTGCTGAATTTAACTGACAAACTGACAAACACAGTCCTTCCCGGAGATAATGTCGCATAACTGCTTCCGTAAGGTTTATCATCCACAAAGTTGAAGATATTCTCAATACCGAAACCGGGTTCAAACACAATTCCGTGAAAACTCTTCAACGTGTGCCTCGAGGTGAAGTTCCATAGTTGATAGGCCCGCGCCCAGTCATCCGAAAAATAGCGCTTGCTCTGTAGGCGTCCGTTGATATTGAAGTTGGACTTAACCCTTCCCCAATCTTTCGCCCAATTTACATTGACATTGCCGGTATGCCGGCTGATGCGTTGCAAATCAGCGCCTGTTTCCAAATTCTTTGCCTTGACGTAGGCATATCCGCCACCCGCACTCAAACCGGCTCCCATATAATACTCAAAAGAAAAATCCACTCCGCGGATACGCGCCTTATCTCTGTTGACATATTTGTCCCTTTTGGTGATATAGGCCGGATCGCCCGGTTCGCGCGGGATGCTTTCTTTTTCTATAATATTTTTTACTTCGTTGAGGTATCCATTGACCGAAACAGTAAAATTATGGGAATAATATTCAATTCCGGCAGAATAATAATCGGAGGATTCGGGTTTCAAATCGGTATTTCCAAAAGTTATGGTCGTTTTTCCTTCCGAATAATAATAGAGTTGTTTCAGGTCGGGCGCCCGGAATCCTGCGGCATAGGATGCCCGGAAGTTTATGTTGTCAAGCGAATACATGGCCGAAATCTTCGGCGTCAACCGGTTTTTAAATGTTTCGTGGTAAACATACCGGACTCCCGGAACAATCTGCAATCTGTTATTCAAAAGCCTTATCTCATCTTGTGCATACAGGGCCGTGTTATAAACGTCTTTTTCCCCTCCCGTCACATCTACATGTTTGAGATAATCAAGCCTGTATTCCGCTCCTACAGACAGCTTGTTAAACTTTCCCATGCCGAAAACCCCTTTCAGGTTCGCATGGTAGTATTGTTGCCGGCGTACCAACGATTCATCCCCTACCTTATGCGCCTTGTTTTCATTTATGTATATTTGAGAATAATCAAAGTTATCCGTATTCATATCAAAGGAGAGGTAGCCATTCTTCTTCAACAGGTATCTTCCGCCCAAACCGGCCGTATAATCTTCATACAGCATATTATAATCCGTCACGGTTTTGGGACGTTTAAATTTTTTATCATATAAGCTGCCCTCTGCATATAAACTCAGCTTTTCGGTGGGCGAAAGCGTGAATCTCTGGCTTAGAATGTTTGATTGAAAGCGTTGAGACGTTTGTGCATCCGTATGTACCAATTCGCCGTTTTTATCCAATGTCACGTTGCTCAACTGCCAGCCGTCCGATTGATTACGTTGGTAAGATGTTGAAGAGCCGAATATTCCAAAATTCAAATCGATATTTGCTCCTTGGGTGAATTGGCCGTATTCCCCATATCGGGTATTCGAAGTAATATAGGTTTTTTCTTTCCTTTTTTCCGTAATGATATTGATTACGCCGGCGATAGCTTCCGAACCGTACAGGGAGGATGCCGCTCCTTTCAGAATCTCTATCCGCTTCACATTCGACATGTTAATACGTGCAAGATCGGTATTGCCGTTGATGTCGCCGCCCAATTTTTTCCCATCTACCAATCCCAGGATATAGCGGTTCGATAATCCGTTCAGTTGCATATAAGGACCCATCGCGTTCGGACTGAAAGTCAGTGAAGGCTCCAGGGCTATCATTGCATTTTCGAATGAAGGGAAAGCGGCATTTTTCAGTTCTTTTTGTGTAATAGCTTCAATTGCAACGGGAGAGTCTTTCAGTTTCCGGTGTGTCCCCGTTCCCGTCACCACCACTTCGTTTAGGTTTAAGACTGATTCCGTCAGTCGCAGTACCAGATCAATTCTCGATTCGCCGATCTTTTCGCGAACGGTTTCATAGTCCAACCGGCTTGCGCGCAAAATATACTCGCCTTCGGGCGCATTAAGCTCAAATCGTCCTTTTTCATCGGTTGCCGTTCCAATGGTCGTTTTTTCCAACCGTACATTGACATTGGATACCGCTTGGTTTTTATTATTTACGACTATCCCTTTCAACTTTAGCTGCGCTATAGCATTAACGGATAAACCGCAAACGAATGCCAACAGTAATAGTTTTGTTTTCATTCTTTTATTCTTGTTCCTCGTTAAACTTGTATGATTGTTTCATACAAGTCCGTCAAAAGCAATATTCTTTAACTTCCGCAAGTAAGTTTCGTGAGTTGTCGGTTATCCATTAGCATCGCGCGAAGCGCATGATCGGCGGAGCCATTATCCGTGAAGCGCGCACTGTCGCCGCAAGCAATTATCCGCGACGCGTTTTAGAGGGTTGACACAACCTGCGAAACTTTAAATTAATAAATGCCTTCGGAAAGAATAAAATCAGAAATACATGTTAAAGATGCGTCGCATGCCTTGAAAGGTAAATTCAAAGTGGACGTTTGTAAGTGATGTGTCTCAGCTTTATTCCGCGAAAGCTTTATAACTAATACCCTTCCGGCAGGTTTTCTGACTTGCTCCATCTTTGAACGGCCTTCCCTTTTCCGATGGAAAAAGTGGACTGTTGGTAATGTTCAAAGACTCTTTGCGGAGCTTACAGCAGCGGGTCTGTTCAGGATTTTCACCTGATTCCCTCTCGTCACGCTTTGAAAAAATAAAGGTGACTCACCGAAATTGAATACGAAGTTAGCTAAATTTTAGATATTCACAAGCAGATGTATATAAAAATAAAAAGATTTAAAATATTCGAAGTCCTCTGCCGGCGATCAGTAATCAGCCTGCAAATCCCCGGACAGAACACGCTGTTGGAAGCTCTGTTGCAGGCCGGAAACTAATTGTTTTGCGTACGTATCCAGTTAGTAATATCTTCGAGCACTTGCGGGGAAAGGGTTTGTTCTATCCGTGCATATTCATCCACATAACCGGTTTGGCTTTCCTGAAACAAATGGTTCAGTCTGGGATACGACCGGACGGTGACATGCTTGTTTCCTCCCTTTTGTAAAGCCGTGGCAATACCTTGGAGGTTTTGCGCAGCCGATACTTGCCGGTCGTTTTCTCCATTAAGCGCCAGCACGGGACATTTCACTTTCAAAAGATAATCGGAGGGATTGAGCGCCAGGAAATGACGATACCAGGGAGAGAGTAATCCCTTTAAGTTACTGCGAATAAATTTATCTTTGTCGGTTCCCTGTTTAGATTGGGGAGGAAGTCCTTCCCAAAGCCGGATGAGTTGGCTGTGCAAGACCGGGGTATCGGGTAGCGCGTCCGGCCGGCGGCTAAGGCTTTCGAAAATCTCCCGGTTGCTCCTTTGTAATTTTTCAATGTCTTCCGTTTTCAGGTTCTGTTGCGTCATCGATACTTCATTCTGGTAAAGAATGACTTCAATTCCTTTCACACCCGTCCCGGCCATCAAAACAATGGCCTTGATAGCGTCGTCTTGTGCCGCTACCATTGGGGCGATTACTCCTCCTTCGCTATGGCCGATAAGAGCGACTTTTCCCCGATCGATATCTTTCCGCTCCCGTAAAAAACGAACTGCTGCGGCCGCATCTTGAGCAAAATCGAAGGTGAGGGCATGCGCATAATCTCCTGTCGAAGCGCCGATGCCTCGCTTATCGTAACGAAGCACCGCAAATCCGTGGCGGGTAAGATGATCGGCGAGCACAAGGAACGGTTTATGCCCGAAGATTGTTTCGTCGCGGTCATTGGGACCGCTACCCGCAATCAATACTACCGCCGGAAAAGGCCCTTGTCCTTTCGGCAAGGTAAGCGTTCCGGCCAGCGTTACTCCGGCATCGTTATTTCGAAAGGTAACATCCTTTACATCATACGGAAAAGGCGGGTGGGGATTTTGCGGACGATTCATGGTCGGAGAAGCGTCTTGTTCGCTCCGTTTCAGTACGAGAGGAAGTTGTAACCCGCCTTGCCGGAAGATGCCGTTAATAGAATCATTGGCAAGGGTGCCGGAGTAGGACAGTCCCAATTGACCGGCCGACAGTTCGAGGCGGTTTCCGTCGAAAGCGACGCGGCTTGTAGGTAATCCGAATCCGCCTTGGTCGGGGCTGTCCATGGTGGCCGAATAACCGTCTGCTGTTTTTTCTATATGGAACACTAACTTTAGAGAAATGCCTTGAATGGCAAGAGTACCTACCCAATTTCCGGTGATGTCTTGCGCCCATGCTCCGGTACATACGAGCAAAGCGGCGATAAAGAATAAAATCTTTTTCATTTTGGGTTAAAATAATTTCGGTTTTACGTGCAAGCCGCTGATATTTGTATTTTTATCGAAAGTTAATTGTAGAACAAAAGAAATTCGTTCGAATTTGGCGGTTGTTTCGGTCACTACGAGCTCTCCTTTTGTCGAAACCGACGTGTCGTCTTCGAAGCCTTGAAAGCGTCCGAATTGTTTTTGTAAGCCGTTCCACGTCGATTCTAAATCCTTTACGGGCAATTGCGCAAGCATTTCGTCGTTAAAAAGCGAGGTAATGCTTTCATTAATGTCGTTTTCAGCAAAAAAACCGGTGATTTCTTTCGTTCGGGCTAATGCTTTCTCTTCTTGTTCCGTAAGAGGGTCTTGGGTGCGTATTTCTTTTTGCGGGTTTCCCAACGCTTCTTTCACGACCAGTTGATTGATACCGAATGCTGCGGCCTCGGCGATAAACAGTGTTATGACAAAGGTGATGATGTGGACCGGCTTCGTCAGATTGGTGGATACGGCAAATGCCCGGTACATCCAATAGAGCGAAAGCCCGATAAAAACCAGTGTGACCAGCGCGAACAAAAAGATTGCGCTCAGATTGATGGATGACAAATCGGCTATGCGCCGGAACGCCGGCACAAATCCGGTGAATGCGAGAAAGAAAAACGGCATTTCGGCAAACGCCAGCGTCCCCGCCAAATCCACCAAACGAAACTGTCCCGCGCGTACCGCCTTTGCGGCAATCCACGAGATCAACACCAAGACAATCCACGAAACAACCTGAACGGTGATGCCGTATAAGAACGAGTGGAAATAGAGATGTACATCCACTACCCCGTCGAAAGCGACTCCGGCGATGCTTCCCGTAAAAGAGGTGGCGGCCATCATGATCAATCCGATGAATAATGCGTTGCCGCCGGCAATCTTTTCAAAAGGATTGATGAAAAATCGAATGATTGATGAGTTATTTTTCATTTTCTGTCATTTTAAGTATGATGTTATTTAAAAGATTCCTTACAGTAGGGTAACTCAAGGAGAGTTCTTTAGCCATCTCTTTGAGGCTCCCGCTCGATTTTACGAATTTAATGATGAAGTCCTGATCGGCGGGCGACAGCCGCGCGAGCAATGGTAATTCGTATAGTCCCGTCACTTCGGTGCTACACGATTCACAAACCAGACTTTTTACTTTGAGTTGTTTTCCACAACTGGGACAATTACACGGAAGTATCATTTCTTTTTTTTGCACAAAGATAAGGTGTTTTTCATTTTAATCAAATATAAAATCAATAAAATTGATAAATTACTTAATATTATTAAGTAAATAGTTGGTGTTTATATGTTTTTCTCAATCTCCAATCCCCAATCTCCAATCTCTATCCATTCCAATCTCTATCTTCCATTACCTCATTCATGATGATACGGTTCGTTGCGTAAGATAGTCATAGCCCTATACAGTTGTTCGGTAAACACGAGCCGCACCATTTGATGAGTAAAGGTCATTCGAGACAGTGAAAGCTTCTCGTTCGCTAAACGATACACTTCTTCCGAAAATCCGTACGGTCCGCCGGCAATAAACACCAACCGTTTGGGTACCGACAGGCTTTTCTTCTCAATAAATCGGGCAAACTCCATCGACGTATATTCTTTACCCTTGTCATCAAGCAGTACGATATGATCTCCCGGCTGAAGCATTTGCACGATACTTTTGCCTTCTTGTATTTTTTGCTCTTTTTGGGGTAATTTAGACGATTGTCTGCCCGGTGGCAACACTTCCGCTTCGAAAGAAAGATAAAAATTGATTTTCTTGCCGTATGCATGGATGGCTGCAGCAAAAAGAGCATCATCGGCTTTGCCCATGGAGTAAAAAACAATCTTCATTTTCTTCTTAAATCGGTCTTTATAATAAAAAAGCATTTAATTCCTGCAAATATACTTGTTTATTTTATACTTTTGTGAATTCTTTTAGAATGACGAATTTTTTGCATCACAAAATGTACGGTTCGTAATATAGCGGGAAATATTTCTGCTTTTCGTTTAAATATTTTATGAAAGTAACAGAATTAACAGATGCGCTTATTGACTTGGCGTTGGCTGAAGATATAGGCGATGGCGACCACACCACTCTCAGTTGTATCCCTATTCAAGCGATCGGACAATCCAAGCTTTTAATTAAGCAGCACGGCATATTGGCCGGCGTGGATGTTGCCCTGGAGGTGTTCCAACGGGTCGATCCTGATTTGCAGGTCGAGGTCTTTCTGAACGACGGAGCCGAAATCCATCGCGGGGATGTGGCTTTTATCGTGTCGGGTAGTGTGCGCTCTATCTTACAAGCTGAACGCCTCGTGTTGAACATCATGCAACGGATGAGCGGCATTGCCACCGTCACGCATCGATATGTGAGACAACTCGAAGGAACTTCGGCCAAAGTATTGGATACCCGAAAAACTACCCCCGGTATGCGTATGCTCGAGAAACAGGCGGTGAAGATTGGCGGAGGTACCAATCATCGTATCGGACTTTTCGATATGATTCTGCTGAAAGATAATCATGTCGATTTTGCCGGAGGAATAGGGAAGGCCATCCGCAGTGCACAGCATTATCTGAAAGAAAATAATAAAAAACTGAAGATCGAGGTCGAAGTCCGGAATTTTGATGAACTCGATGAGGCCTTGCGTACGGGAGGTATCGACCGTATCATGCTCGATAACTTTACGCCCGCGAATACGCGCCGTGCAGTGGAGTTGGTCGATTGCCGCGTGGAGCTTGAATCTTCCGGCGGAATTACATTTGATACGATCCGTGAGTATGCCCTTGCCGGCGTCGATTATATTTCGGTAGGCGCGCTTACACATTCGGTCGATAGTTTAGATATGAGTCTTAAAGCACTTTAAATCGAAATGAATACGAATAAAGATAAACAAGAACTGCTTGATCAGCGTTATATGCGTATGGCTTTTATTTGGGCGGAAAACTCTTATTGTAAACGCCGTAAGGTCGGAGCATTGCTCGTAAAAAATAAGATGATTATTTCCGATGGATATAATGGAACGCCATCGGGATTTGAAAATATTTGTGAAGATGAAGGTGGCGTCACTAAACCGTATGTGCTGCACGCCGAGGCGAATGCAATTACAAAAGTGGCGCGTTCGAACAATAGTAGTGAAGGGGCCACTCTTTATATTACCAGCTCGCCTTGCATCGAGTGTGCCAAATTAATTATACAGGCGGGGATCGCGCGCGTGGTCTATGCCGATGCGTACCGCTTGAGCGATGGGATTGAACTGCTTCAAAGGGCAGGTATTGAAATCCTGGCAGTTGAATTAGAAAAATAAATACAACACGTAAAATGGATTCGGGAAAGAAAGTTAAAATATGGCTCCCTTTGTGGGTAGCGTTAGGGATTGCCCTGGGACTGTTTATCGGTAGCCGGTTTGCTCAATTCGGCAATACCGGAAAAATAGATGGTGCCGGAAAGATTGATGCGTTACTCAATTATATCGACCGTTCGTATGTCGATACGGTAAATATGCGACTCTTGGTTGAAGAGGCGCTCCCAAATATTGTACAACAGCTTGATCCGCACTCGGTGTACATTTCTGCCAACGAAATGAAACGTGTCAATAACGATCTGGAAGGGCATTTCTCGGGTATCGGCGTTTCGTTTTATCTTTTAAGGGATACGATTGTCGTTACCGGTATCGTACCGGGGGGCCCCTCCGAAGCAGCCGGCATACAACAATGGGATCGTATTGTGACGGTTGATGATTCTCTTCTTGTAGGAAAAGGTCTCGACAACGACAAAGTCCTTAAGGCTTTGCGGGGCGAGAAAGGTTCGGAAGTGAAACTGGGGGTCGTACGTGACGACAATCCCCAACTCATTGATCTGGTTATTACACGCGATGATATTCCGGTTAGCACCGTGCAGGCTGCTTATATGCTGAGCGATGCGGTGGGCTTTATAAAAATCGGCTCTTTTGGCTTTAATACTTTCCGGGAATTTATTTCTGCTATTTCAAAGCTCAAAAGTATGGGAGCGCGCGGCTTCGTGGTCGATTTGCGTGGAAATGAAGGAGGTCCGCTCGATATCGTCGTGGCCATGGTGAATGAATTTCTCGGCAAAGGCGAACTGATTGTCTATTCCGAGGGACGGAACTTTCCCCGCACCGATAATTATGCAAATGGCACCGGAACCTGCAAAGACGATGATATTGTGATTCTGATTGATGAACTGAGCGCTTCGGCCAGCGAAATATTTGCCGGGGCTATTCAGGATCATGACCGCGGCTTAATTATTGGTCGGCGTTCTTTTGGAAAAGGATTGGTGCAGAGTCAGCGCTCTTTCCCCGATGGCTCGGCTGTGCGGTTAACTGTGGCGCGCTATTATACGGCCTCCGGACGCTCTATTCAGCGCACTTATCAACGGGGCAAGTTTCAAGAGTATGAGATGGAGGCTCTTAATCGGTACCTGCAAGGGGATTATGCAAATGTCGACACGACGGGCACCATGGAACCTTTTAAAACGCTTGGAGGACGCATGGTTTACGGCGGACATGGCATCATGCCCGATATTTTTGTTCCCCGCGATACGGTTGGTTATAATTCGTATTACAACACCATCGTCAATAAAGGACTTTTGCAGGAATATGCGATTATTTATTCCGATATGAACCGCAATAAGCTCAAAGAGTTTGATAACTGGGAAGAGTTGCATCATTATTTAACGAGGCAACCGTTATTGTTAAATGTGGTGAGCTATGCCGATAACAACGGCGTTCGTAGAAGGCCCTATTATATTCAGGAATCGAGTGAGTTGATAGAATCTCAATTGGAAGCGCTTATTGTTCGTAACTTTTTTGGAGAGGAGGCTTTCTATTTGGCTTTCCTTAAAAAGGATCCTCTTATACGAAAAGCAATTCAATTGATTGAAACCGGCAAAGCTACTCCGGTGGCCGTTGTGAAGGGAGAGTATGTCTGAATCGGAAGTGATATCGGTCTCGAAACAGCTCCTCAGAAAGCAGGTAGCTTTGTATAAACGTTCTTTTTCGGAAAAACAACTGTCGGATTTTTCGCAAGAAACTATTTCGATGCTAATCCAATCGGAGTTTTTCAGAAAAGCCCGGTGTATCTTGGCTTATTGCAGTATGCCCGATGAGGTCGACACGCGTTGGCTCTTAAAAACACAGGACGATTCGAAGCAGTTTCTGTTGCCGGTTGTCACCGGTGAAGACTTGACGCTGAAGGCTTATACGAGCGACGAAAAGATGATTTGTTCCACGTATGGGATATGGGAACCGGAAGGAGATCGGTTTACGGCTTACCGTGATATCGATTTGGTGATTGTTCCGGGGGTTGCCTTCGACAGAAAGTTGCACCGCCTGGGAAGAGGAAAAGGATTCTATGATCGTCTCTTGCCGGATATTTCCGCACCAAAAGCCGGTATTTGTTTTAATTTTCAGCTGTTTAATGAAGTTCCGTTTGGTGAGGATGATTACAAAATGGATATCCTCTTCACTCAAAGCGAAATGATTATGAAATAGAGGGGGCAAGTGTTTCGGCTCTTGTTTTCAAATCACTTATATATTTATGTGTCATTTAAATCTTGAATTATGAGTAAAATTTTAAAAAACTATTTATATAAAAAGGTATTATCGAGGTTTAGCGTCTTTTTAATAGATATCCTCATCATTATCTTTTCGTGTATATTTATGTTTGTATTGCGTTTCGGCTTCCAAGACCTGACCGACACTATAAGGGCCGATGGTATGATGATAACTTTCTTGCTTGTGTTATTTAACACCGTGTTTTTTATCATCTTCCGTACGTTTAGCGGTATTTTAAGGTTTTCGTCTTTCTCCGACTTGTTAAGAATTGTATATGCCTTGAGTTTAGGGTACGGACTTGCCTTTTTATCGGCGGTGCTTTTACTGGATATCCATATCGGTTTTACCCTCTTCAAAGAAGTGTTTTTTGCGACGTATGTCCTGAATGTCTTGCTCATGGTTTTCTCGCGTGTTTTTGTCAAGGAAATATATGAAGCGCTGATAGGGACGGAAAGTAAAGCCGTAAATGTGTTTGTGTATGGAACAAAAGAAACCGGTATAAGTGTGGCGAAAGCGTTAAAAGCCAATAGCGAATTTAATTTTAAGGTATTGGGATTTATTTCGGATGAACAGCATATGATCGGGAAAGATTTGCTCGGTGTGAATATTTATGCCAATAACGACCGCTTATTCCGTATTCTCGAAAGCAAAGATGTGAAGACCATTATTATCTCTCCGCAAAAGATGGAAGAGATTAAAGATACGAATATGCTCAGTAATTTTGTCGATCATAATATTTCGTTAATGACCACTCCCCCCATCAGTGAATGGAATGGTTCTTTAACCAGCCGTGCGCAACTGAAGGATATTCAGATCGAGGATTTGCTGCTTCGTGACCCTATTAAAATAAACATGATGCAGATTGCTTCGGATATTCAGGGCCGGCGCATATTGGTGACGGGCGCTGCGGGTTCGATTGGTAGCGAAATCGTACGGCAGGTGGCTAAATTCAATCCTTTTAGCGTTACACTCATTGATCAAGCCGAGACCCCGTTGCATGATATCCGCTTGGAGCTTCAGGAGAAATGGCGCAATTTACCGATGAAAATTGTCGTAGCCGATATTACGAATGCTTCGCGCATGGAGAATATATTCCGGGAGTTTAAGCCTCACTATATTTTCCACGCAGCGGCTTACAAACATGTTCCTATGATGGAAGATAATGTTTCCGAATCGGTGCAGACGAATATAAACGGGACGAAGATACTCGCTGACCTCGCCGTTAAGTATGGCGCCGATAAATTTGTG
Source organism: Bacteroidales bacterium UBA5382 (assembly GCA_002409745.1). Taxonomy (GTDB): domain Bacteria; phylum Bacteroidota; class Bacteroidia; order Bacteroidales; family Dysgonomonadaceae; genus Limibacterium; species Limibacterium fermenti. The sequence goes on along the minus strand of DHOU01000032.1, from coordinate 2,860 downwards.
ATGATTTCTACCGACAAGGCAGTAAATCCTTCGAATGTAATGGGCTGTTCGAAAAGAATTTGTGAGATATATGTTCAGTCATTGGCGAAATATCTCGAAAAAACAGGCCGCAACAAAACACAATTTATTACAACTCGATTTGGAAATGTACTCGGGTCGAATGGTTCGGTTATTCCTTTATTTAAAGAACAAATAAAGAAGGGAGGTCCGGTAACGGTAACCCATCCCGAAATTATCCGCTATTTTATGACTATTCCCGAAGCTTGTCAATTGGTGTTGGAAGCCGGCTCCTTTGGAAAAAACGGAGAAATTTATATATTCGATATGGGCAAGCCGGTGAAGATATTGAATCTAGCCAAAAGGATGATTCGCTTATCGGGGTCGCCGAATGTGAAAATTGAATTTACCGGATTGCGTCACGGTGAAAAGTTGTACGAAGAGCTTCTCAACAACGAAGAAAAAACGAAGCCTACCCATCACGAGAAGATTTTGATTGCAGATGTCCGCAAGTACGAATACCCGGAAGTCAGTGACCAAATCAATTCTTTGATCAAGCTTTCTTATGAATATGACGAGATGCAGATTGTCAAAAAAATGAAGGAAATAGTGCCGGAGTTCCATAGCATCAATTCACCTTTCGAAGATGTCGACCGGCAACTTGAGAATGCCGCTGATAAAAAGGTCGAATCGGCCTCGGCAAAGGGATAATAACGTGTCATTACTGCATGGCGGATTAAGCCTTCAGAATTCCTTGTATTTTGCAGAGTTTCGTATAGTAACCGTCCAAAGCATAAAGGGTGTCGTGTTTGCCCGACTCTACGATTTGTCCGTCTTGTAATACATAAATCATGTCGGCATTTTTCACCGTCGATAGGCGGTGGGCAATGATAATCGTGGTGCGGTTCTTTAATAAATGTTCCAATGCTGCCTGTACAAGTCTCTCCGAGTCGGAGTCTAATGCTGATGTCGCTTCATCCAGAATAAGTATTTGAGGATCCTTTAAGATGGCTCGCGCGATGCTGATGCGTTGGCGTTGTCCTCCCGATAGCTTTCCCCCACGGTCACCGATATTCGTTTGATAGCCTTTAGGCGTGGCGATAATAAACTCATGGGCATTCGCTATCCGGGCGGCTTCAACGACCTGTGCTTCGGTTTTGTTTTTAGCGCCGAAAGCAATATTATTGTATATCGTATCATTGAAAAGAATAGCTTCCTGATTTACGTATCCGAAAAGCGAACGCAAATCCTGCAACCCGGTATCTTTTATATCCGTATCATCGATATAGATCCCGCCTTCTTGAATATCGTAAAATCGAGGTAACAAATCGGCAAGCGTCGATTTGCCCGATCCCGATTGACCGACAAGCGCAATGGTTTTTCCTTTTTCAATATGCAGATTGATTCCTTTGATTACCCACTCCGAATTATATTTAAACCACACGTCTTTATATTGAATATCTTTCTTGAAATGTAACGGTGTGTTGCGGGTGGTGTAAGATTTTTCATTTTCTGCATCCAATATCTTGTCGATTCTTTCCATGGATGCCAGTCCCCGTTGGACAGCATACGCCGATCTCGAAAATTCCTTTGCCGGATTAATGATGCTATAGAAAATAGTTAGATAGTAAATAAAGGTTGCGGCATCGATCATGGTGGAACCCTTTAAAATAAGAGAACCGCCAAACCAAAGCACAACCGCAATGGTGAGAGTTCCCAGCAATTCGCTCATGGGATGGGCTAGGTTTTGCCGGCGCGCAATCCGGTTCGACATCCGTCGGAACTCATTGCTGCCGCTGTGAAACCGTTTTGATATATCATCTTCGGCATTGAACGCTTTAATCACCCTTAATCCACTCAGTGTTTCCTCCACTTGCGACATTAATTCCCCCCATTTATTCTGGGCTTCGAAAGAACTTTTCTTAAGGGTTTTCCCTACCGTTCCCATAATATATCCCATTAAAGGAAGAAGCACGAGAACAAATAAAGTGAGTTGCCAACTCAACAAAACCATCGTGATAAAATAAATAAGCATAAGAATAGGATTCTTAAACAGCATATCCAGCGAACTCATCACCGAGTTTTCCACTTCATTTACATCGCCCGATATGCGTGATAAGATATCTCCTTTTCTTTCTTCCGAAAAAAATCCGATGGGAAGTTTCAGTATTTTATCATTAATTTGATTACGTATGTCGCGCACGACGCCAGTCCTTATTGGAATAATGAAATACGATCCGAAATAGGCGGTGCCTGTTTTGAGGATGGTCATCATTACCAAGAAAACGGATAAAATCATTAATGTATAGGTATTGCCATACATATCCATTATTTGCGTCACATACCAATTCAGATTGTTTAAAACAACATCCACAAACGAACTGCCAGGAGCGTTCCATTCTATAAATTTATAAGTGCCCGTATTTACTTTAAAGAGCACTTGAAGTATTGGGATAATTGTCGCCAATGAAAAAACATTCAGGAAGGCGGTGAGGATATTGAAACCAAAAGTAAGAACTACATACTTTTTATAAGAGAGCAAAAAACGTTTTATGAGTCTTATTATACCTTTCATTTGATCTGTCTTGGCGATGTTCTGCGATTTTATAACCAAAAAATAATCTATTCGTAAATCGGGCGCAAGATAGTCATAAATTATGATTCTCCTTGTTTGAAGACCGTTTTATTTTATGCCGGTGAGTTTTTTTGAAAAAAAGATTGATTTTTTTTCATGTGTTCATAATGCTTTTAATCTGATTGTTGAAGCTTATTAGGAGTGAGGAGGTGAAAAATATATTGAAAAAAAGCATTAGATAATTTTGTTCGTAATAAAAAAGCCCTTATCTTTGCACCCGCTTTTGAG
>DHOU01000034.1:11891-12666 GCA_002409745.1 Bacteroidales bacterium UBA5382 | reverse complement strand
ACAACTGGGGAGTAGTGTATTATTATTTTTAATTTTCAATATTTATCTGTATTAAGTTACTTTCATTTTATATATTTTACCCTCTCTATTATTCATCGGATTAAATGTATATACAAAAAAAATTAATTTCCCTCTCTACTAATAAGGATCAAAAAATAACTATTTTGTGGACACATTTGCAAAATATTTTTTTTAAAGTAAGCATCACATCGCAAGGTGAGAATATGTCTTTAATTGATATTTGCGCCCTGGTATTAAATCAACAAAAGAGCTTTAAAAGTATCAAATCATTTACAGAAAAGAAATTAACTCAATTTCATCGAAATAGAATATAACTCTTTAATAATTACAAAGGTACAAAAATTCATAAAGATAAAATCTATTTACAACAACTTTCTTAAATACCCCTGTTTAAAGCATCATAAGCATACATAATAGGGAATAATCACTATAAAACAATAGCAGAAAATCGGGGAATGGACGTTCTACTTAAATAACTTCAACTACTCATTTGGAGATATTTTAAGGAACTTTCAATAATCCATAGTCAAATCTCTTGCTAATAAAAGGTAGTAGCTTATTTTCTCATTACAAACTATTTCTATACCTTTGTGGAAATAAATTATTAACAGAATCTCGTTTAATGTAAACTGGTAAACCAATAGGTAAACCGAGAATAACGATTAATAAAAGTAGCAATATATAAAGCGCAATATATCAATCATTTGATAAGAGTTTTAAGGTCTTAAATGCAATTGACTCTTAATCAATGGGT
>DHOU01000034.1:0-11766 GCA_002409745.1 Bacteroidales bacterium UBA5382 | reverse complement strand
CTCTTAATCAATGGGTCGAGGGTTCGAGCCCCTCCGAGGTCACTGGGGATGTTCTCAGAGTTCCATTTTAGTGTATTCGGGAACTCTGCTTTATAGAAATAATAAAGCGCCGTAAAATATTGAGTTTTACGGCGCTTTTCGTATACACCCGCCTTATGTTTGCCAAATCGTATCCCGTAATAACCGAAATCGCCGGCTCAACACATTACGATAATTGCTTTTTTACTTCATCCAACGAGTATCTTGTCCCGTCATCTGTGAGCTTATGCAGTTGGATTGTCAGTTTATCTTGCAGATACTCTATATCACTCTCGGTCAACTCGCTTAATATAGCCTCAAAAGCTTGTATTATTAATATCCTTTTGAAGCTATTTTTCTTTATGACATGGAAAAATCGGTTCTCTTTTAGTAGAAGAGAATTAAAGGCCGATATTATATCCAATGCTGAGTCCCAGATTAAAGAAGTTCTTTTCTCCGATAGCGTTGTTTTTGCTTCCGAATCCGGCGTCAAGGAAAAGAGAGAAGTCGAAATGATCATATGCATATCCTGCTGCCGGCGAGAAAACAAATGCTCCGTAGCTGGCGCCTAAAGCTCCGCCGATGCGAGGCTCCACATAGAATCCGTTTTCGATCCCTTGTTGCGTAAACCGGTATCCGATGAGCAGGGCGCCGTAATTGAAGGCATCATCCTTATCGTTGAGGATACTCGATAAAATTTTTCCGTCTCCGTACGGATTGTTTACCGCTTTCAGGGTTACACTCAGGTAATTGTTCTCGTTCTGAGCCATGAAGTTGTCTTGAGTCAGCCAACCGATGCTTCCTCCAAGGGCGAATTTCCCGTCTTTTTTGGTGTTTAAGACCATTCCCGGCTCAACCGACAAGCGAAGATAATTCGTTTCCTGAGCCTTTACGTTTGTTGTAAAAATAACTGCTGCCGTCAGCAGTACAAAAAATGTTGCTTTGTTCATTTCATTTAGTTTTTTTGATTGTTGATATATAAAACACGCATTTATCCATACATTTTCTCATAGTACTTTTGATACTCTCCTCCCGTGATACGATCGAGCCATTCCTGATTCTCGAGATACCAGCGGACGGTATTTTCAATTCCTTCTTCGAAAGCGACGGAAGGATGCCATCCCAGTTCGTGAGTAATCTTGGAGGAGTCGATAGCATAGCGCAGGTCGTGACCCGCACGGTCGGTGACATAGGTAATCAGTTTGTCCGAACTGCCTTCGGGGCGCTTCAACAAGCGGTCTACGGTTCGAATCAGCGCCTTAATGAGATCGATGTTCTTCCATTCGTTTTTACCCCCTATATTATAAGTCTCCCCGCTTTTTCCCTTATGAAACAGCAGGTCGATGGCCCGCGCATGATCTTCTACATACAGCCAGTCCCGCACATTTTCCCCTTTTCCATAAACCGGTAATGCTTTATTGTGACGGATGTTGTTGATAAATAAAGGAATCAGTTTTTCCGGGAACTGATAAGGCCCGTAATTGTTGGAGCAGTTCGAAAGAATAACCGGTAGCCCGTACGTGTCGTGATAGGCCCTTACAAAATGGTCGGAAGATGCTTTCGAAGCCGAGTAGGGCGAATGCGGATCGTAGCGGTTGGTTTCGCAAAATGCAGCATCGTCAAACGACAGCGCCCCGTAAACCTCGTCGGTGGAGATATGATAGAACCGTTTCCCCGTGAAATCGGGCTGCCAGGTCTGCCGCGCAGCTTCGAGCAAGTTGAGGGTGCCGAGCACATTGGTGCGGGCGAAAGAAAACGGATCTGTAATGGAACGGTCTACATGGCTCTCGGCCGCCAAATGAATCACGCCATCGATAGAATGTTCCTTAAAAATGCGGAGTAATCCTTCATAATCGCAAATGTCACCTTTAATAAAAGTATAGTTCGGTTTGTCTTCGATATCTTTCAGGTTTTCGAGGTTCCCGGCATACGTCAGTGCATCCAGATTGATAATCTTGTCGTGCGGATAAGCGTTGACAAATAAACGCACGACATGCGAGCCGATAAAACCGGCGCCGCCTGTTATAAGAATGTGTCGTTGTAAGTTCGTCATTTTCTTTATTGTTATATTAAATGATTATCTATATAAAGTATCCGCTACTTTTTTAACCCCTCCCCGCTTCGCGGTACTCCCCTTATCGTAAGGGGAGAGTAGATAGATCGTACTCCGCAATCTGGGGTTATTTTCAGGTTGCTTTGCGGATAATCATATTGTTTTTTAATATTATTTCCCCGATTGCAAAAACTCTTGGAGGAATGGATTCTTCTTGTCTTTCTCCGACAACAAGATATCCTTTTCCGCGATCTTCCAATCGATTTTCAAAGAGGGGTCATCCCAACGGATACCGCCTTCGCTTTCCGGATGATAATATTCATCGCATTTATATTGAAAGAGGGTCTCAGGACTCAATACCACAAAGCCGTGGGCGAATCCGCGCGGAAGAAACAACTGCCGTTTGTTTTCGGCGGTCAGTTCAACCGCTACATGCTGTCCGAACGTCGGCGATCCCTTCCGGATGTCGACCGCCACATCCAAAACGGCGCCTTTGATAACCCGCACCAGTTTGGCTTGGGCGAACGGCGGCTTTTGGAAATGCAATCCGCGCAGTACCCCGTAACTCGATTTCGATTCGTTGTCTTGCACAAAATGCGTGTAGCACACCTTTTCCCGAAATATCTTTTCCGAAAACGATTCAAAAAAATAGCCCCTTTCGTCTCCGAATACTTTCGGTTCGATAATAACGACCGAAGGGATTGTTGTTGGAATAATTGTCATCTTCTAATCTCTTAAAAGTTTCATCAAATATTGTCCGTACCGGTTTTTATTCATCGGCCCGGCGATTCGCCGTAAGTCATCTTCGGTAATCCATCCGTTACGGTAGGCGATTTCTTCGAGACAGGCAACCTTAAGCCCTTGTCGTTTCTCGATGACCTCTACGAATGTCGAAGCTTCCGACAAAGACTCATGCGTGCCCGTATCGAGCCAGGCAAACCCCCTGCCCAGTAATTGCACTTTCAGGGAATCTTCCCGAAGGAATTGTTGATTTACGCTTGTAATTTCAAGCTCTCCCCGTGCCGACGGCTTGATTTGCTTGGCCACGTCGAGCACTTTATTCGGATAAAAATAAAGGCCGATAACGGCATAGTTCGATTTGGGATGAGCGGGTTTTTCTTCCAGCGAAAGAGCCTTTCCTGTTTCATTAAATTCCACGACTCCGTAACGTTCCGGGTCGTTGACATAATATCCGAAAATAGTTGCATGGCCGTTTTCGGCATTGGTCGACGCTTCCTTTAGCATCGCACTGAATCCCTGTCCGTAAAAAATATTATCACCCAATACCAGGCATGCCGTGTCGTTTCCAACAAACGGTTCGCCGATAAGGAACGCCTGTGCCAATCCGTCGGGACTGGGCTGTTCGGCATATTCGAAACGGACGCCATAATCCGAGCCGTCGCCTAACAGGCGTTTAAAGCCCGGTAAGTCGACCGGAGTGGAAATGATGAGGATATCTCTTATTCCCGCCAACATGAGGGTGGAAATAGGATAGTACACCATCGGTTTGTCGAAAATCGGGAGTAATTGTTTTGAAACGCCTTTTGTTATGGGATACAATCGCGTTCCCGAGCCTCCCGCCAATACAATTCCTTTCATATATCATAAAGATTAAAGAGCTACGGCAAAAGTACAACTTTATTTTTATTTGCAGGACTTTTCCCGCTAAAAGAAAAGCCGCCCGCCGTGTTTTTCTGTCCCTTTCAAAGAGATGATCGGGGGGATATCGAATGAAATTGATAAATGAGTAAATCATTTTTTCGGTTATATGATCTATTTGACGTATTTTTGTGATTAAATTAAATAAAGGTAACCCCTCCGCTCGTTTCTCGCTCGTCCCCTTATGCTAAGGGGACAGTTGCGGAGTGCAACTTCTCTACTCTCCCCTTACGATAAGGGGAGTACCGCGAAGCGGGGAGGGGTTAAAAAAGAAATTGGACGCTTTGCGGATAATCATATTAAATTTCTAAAAATAAAACAGATGAAAAGAGATGCACGGATCTTTGAGATCATAGAGAAAGAACGTCAACGTCAGGTAAAAGGCATTGAACTGATTGCTTCCGAGAACTTCGTCAGTGAAGAAGTGTTGCAAGCGATGGGATCGGTATTGACCAATAAATACGCCGAAGGGTATCCCGGCAAGCGGTATTATGGGGGATGCGAAGTGGTCGATTTAAGCGAACAGCTTGCCATCGACCGGTTGAAAGAACTGTTTCATGCCCAGTGGGCGAATGTACAGCCGCATTCGGGCGCTCAGGCCAATATGGCGGTATTCCTCGCTTGCTTGAATCCCGGAGATAAGTTTATGGGATTGAATCTTTCACACGGAGGGCATTTATCGCATGGTTCGCCTGTGAACTTCTCCGGATTGGTTTATCAACCTCTTGAATATAATGTCCGCGAAGAAGACCAGCGCGTTGACTACGACCAACTCGAAACGGTGGCGCGTGCCGAGCGGCCGAAACTCATCATTGCCGGAGCGTCGGCTTATTCACGCGAATGGGATTATGCCCGCATTCGTAAAGTGGCTGACGAAATAGGGGCTATCTTCATGGTCGATATGGCGCATCCTGCGGGATTGATCGCTGCCGGCTTACTCGAAAATCCGTTGAAATATGCGCATATTGTCACTTCTACGACGCATAAAACGTTGCGTGGTCCGCGGGGAGGAATCATTCTTCTTGGAAAAGACTTTGACAATCCTTGGGGCTTAAAGACTCCGAAAGGGGAAGTGAAGAAAATGTCGGCGATTCTTAATTCGTGCGTTTTTCCCGGAGTACAGGGCGGTCCGCTAGAGCATGTCATTGCGGCCAAAGCCGTGTCGTTTTACGAAGCATTGCAGCCCGAATTCAAAACCTATCAGACGCAGGTGAAAAAGAATGCCGCCGTGATGGCGAATGCTTTTATCGATAAAGGCTACAAGGTGGTATCGGGCGGAACAGACAATCACTGTATTTTGGTAGACCTCCGCACGAAGTTCCCCGATCTGACCGGGAAGGTTGCTGAAAAAGCATTGGTACAGGCGGATATTACCACGAACAAAAATATGGTTCCATTCGACAGCCGTAGTCCCTTCCAAACGTCCGGATTGCGCTTCGGTACGCCGGCCATTACTACCCGCGGCGCAAAAGAAGACGTGATGGAGTTGATTGTCGAACTGATCGATACGGTGCTTTCCGATGCGGATAACGAAAAAACCATCGCTTCGGTGCGTGATAAAGTAAATGCCACGATGAAGGATTTTCCGTTATTTGCATGGTAGGTTAAGATAACACAGAGGGCACGGAGAGAAATTATATCTAATTATGGATTATAATAGGATTACAGGGCAGATAATAGCCGATGCTATGAATGTTCATAGAGTATTAGGCCCCGGAATGTTGGAAAGCGCAAATTCTTACTTATATGCGTTTTGCAAAAAAGCATATCGGATTATTGATTAACTTCAATACAACTCTTTTGAAAAATGGCATAAGACGATATATCTTATAAACTCTGTGCCCTCTGTGCAGACTCTGTGTTTCTCTGTGTAACAATAAGATTATGATTTGAATATTCTGCAAACCGACATAAAGTTTGTTCCGGGTGTAGGCCCCAAGCGTGCGTCGATTCTCAATAAAGAGATCGAGGTTTTTACGTTGGGCGACCTGTTGCGCTACTACCCTTACCGGTATGTGGACAGGACGAGAATGTATTATATCCACGAAATAGATAATTCGATGGTGTACATTCAACTCAAAGGCCGCATCACCGCTTTCGAAACTTTCGGAGAGGGACGCAAACGACGTTTGGTGGCTCATTTCACCGATGGCACGGGTTTCATAGACTTGATATGGTTTCAGGGAATTAAATTTATTGAGAACTCGCTAAAGCTCAATCAGGAATACATCGTTTTCGGAAAGCCCTCCTTATTCAATAACCGGTGGAATATCGCGCATCCCGATATCGACCCGTATGAAAGCGAAGGTGATCGCCCCGAAGGCCTTTTCGCCTTTTATAATACCACCGAAAACATGAAGCGGAATTATCTTAATTCCAAAGCGGTGCAAAAGCTTATTCATAATGCTTTCGGTATGATCCGCGAACGCGTTCCCGAGTCGCTCCCGCCCGATGTGATCGCTGCCGCCCATCTGATGCCTTTCCATGATGCGCTCGAAAATATTCATTTTCCCAAGTCCCCTCCTTTGTTACGGGATGCCGAATTCCGGTTGAAGTTCGAAGAACTGTTTTATATTCAATTGAATATTGTCCGTTATGCTTCCGACCGGAAAGCCAAACTCAAGGGCTTCGTTTTCGAAAAAGTAGGGAAATATCTGAATGCTTTTTATGCCACCAAACTGCCTTTCGAACTGACGAATGCGCAAAAAAGGGTTATTCGTGAAATCCGTCGCGATACGGCGTCGGGCAAGCAGATGAACCGGCTATTGCAGGGCGACGTAGGAAGCGGCAAAACACTCGTGGCGCTCATGTGTATGCTCATCGCTATTGATAACGGGTTTCAGGCGTGCTTGATGGCGCCTACCGAAATCCTTGCATCGCAGCATTACGAAACGTTTCGCTCGATGCTCGACGGCCTCGGCCTTCCCGTTGCATTGCTTACCGGCTCCACGCGGAAGAAAGAACGCGAAAAGATTCATCAGGCGTTGCAGTCGGGCGAACTGCCGATACTCATCGGTACCCATGCGCTGATTGAGGATGTCGTGCAGTTTCAGAATCTCGGATTTGTGGTGATCGACGAGCAGCACCGTTTCGGCGTGGCCCAGCGGGCATCGCTTTGGTCGAAAAACGACCGTCCCCCGCATGTGCTGGTAATGACGGCTACCCCTATCCCTCGGACCTTGGCCATGACGGTGTACGGCGATCTCGACGTTTCCGTCATCGATGAACTTCCCCCGGGACGGAAGCCCGTGCAGACCGTTCATCGTTTCGATAAAAAGCGCGGGGCGCTTTTTCAGTTTATCCGGGAACAGATTCGTGCCGGGCGGCAGGCGTATATCGTCTATCCGCTGATTGAAGAAAGCGAAAAGATGGATTTGAAGAATCTGGAAGACGGGTTCAAGCATATTCGGGAGGCTTTTCCCGAGTTTACCGTGTGTAAGATGCACGGGCGGATGAAGCCGACAGAGAAAGAGGATGTCATGCAACAGTTTATTACCAACAAAGCGCAGATAATGGTGTCGACGACCGTTATCGAAGTGGGGGTGAACGTTCCGAATGCTTCGGTAATGGTGATCGAAAGCGCGCAGCGTTTCGGGCTGTCGCAATTGCATCAGTTGCGAGGCAGGGTAGGGCGCGGCGCCGACCAATCTTATTGCATCCTCATCACACCCTACGAGCTTTCGGCCAATACCCGTAAACGGATGGAGATCATGACCGAAAGCAACGACGGATTTGTGATTGCCGAAGCCGATTTGAAACTCCGTGGTCCCGGCGATTTGGAAGGAACGCAGCAAAGCGGTATTCCTTTTTCCCTTAAACTGGCCGATTTGGTACGGGATACCGACATCCTTTTCCGTGCGCGTGAAATTGCGGAGGAGGTCATCGATAAAGACCCGGCTCTTGAACATCCCGATCATTTGGTGCTTAAACAGGAATTGAGCCGGTTGAGCGGAAATCGTTATGATTGGGGCAGGATAAGCTGATATTCAAGTTTTATATCTTCTTATTTTAATCGGATTTTGCCTTGTGTCGAATATATCGCTAATTTCTATTCGATTTTTATTCTTATTGAACCAATAGATGATTTTATATTTTTTATACACTAAGCATCGGAAGTTTTCTTTTCGATCTAAAAGTAACTCCTCCCTTTGTCCGATTTCAGCATAGTCACCTAAAGTGAGAGTCGTTTCTACAATTCTCTTAACAAGATTTTCCGCAACGGTAATACTTGCGTTAGCTTTATAATAATCAAAGATGTTCTTTAATTCTTTTTTTTGCAAACACAGTCCAAAAGATTTTTATTTCCATTGATTTATTTCGGAAAGTAATTGTCCGGCCTCAATGACCCTGTCATTTTCGGAATCTTCAAGCGATTGTTCGATTCGTTTATTAAATTCTTCAACAGTCAAAGGTTCGGGATGGCTTCGATAGTCATACAGTACCTTTTCGAGGCGGGACATCAGTTCTTCATTCTGTACCTGCAAAAACTCTTGAATAAAATTTAGTTTTCTACTCTGAATATCCATAATTGTATATTTTATGAGTACAAATATACAGATTTTTTATCGGAAACATCTATAGATGACAATAAACGGACAAAGTTGAACAATAAGCAGAAACAATTTGTTTATTAACTGATTAGTGTTCATATATAAAAGAAAATAGTTAAAAAAGATGTTGCTTATGTTAGGTATTGTATTATTAGCGTCAGGACTTACCGGCGCAACGCAGAGGGAAAGTGCAGTGGTGGACAGCATGTTCGAGTCTTCAACTTCAACGGAACGTCATGTTGCCGTATTGGTAACGGAAGGGTTTCAGGATGCCGAGGCTTATATGCCGATAGGTTATCTGGCAAATAGAGGCGTAAATATTACCGTAATAGGTCCTGATACCGGGAGGGTAAAAGCGTATAACAGCGATTTCGAAATCGTGATTGATAAAGCCGTTAGCGATGTAACTCCCGATGATTTCGACGCCCTGATCATTCCGGGCGGCAAAGCTCCCGCCAAGTTAAAAGAGGATCCGGCATCGGTGGAATTTGCAAAAAACTTTTTCAATACGGGTAAACTGGTAGCGGCCATTTGCCATGGTCCCCAAGTGCTTGCCGCGGCGGGTGTGCTGAAAGGTGTGACAACGACCGGCGTTAATTCCATTCAAGGTGAACTGGAAGCGGCCGGAGCCAAGTACCTCGATCAGGCCTTGGTGACGGATAAAAACTTGATTACCTCCCGCGTGCCGGATGATCTTCCGGTATTTGCAGAGGCTATTGATAAAGCGTTGAATAGCGCTCGATAATAAGGATTGTAATTAATTGTAACCGGGGGTGTCGCTCTTTGAAGTGACGCCCCCGGTTTATTTTATATCTTTACGATAATTCCGATGGTCGGCAGGATTGTACCGCTATACGACTCGATTTGGCGCAGCAGTTGCTTTTGTTCCGGGTCGGCGGGATCGTCCATCACCTCTCCGTTTGCATCTTTATTGGTGTAAATCGGAGGGTTTTGCGATTGGAAGTTATATACATTCTGGATGTCGGTATATACATTCAACACCCATTTATCGAAATAAAATTCCTTATCGATGCGCACGTCGAGCTGATGGGAGCTTCGCAGTCGCAGCGAGTTGAACTTGTTGTAATCGATATATACTTGCCGGGTGATAGCCCATGCTTCCTTGTTTGTCGAGAGATCGCTGTCGATAGGGGAGTAAGGCGCCCCGCCCACCATACGCCATCGCATGGCCAAATGCCAGTTCTTAGGAAGGCGATAACTGCTTATCACATTCACCATGTGGCGGGTATCCCAACCGGAAGGGCGGTACGTGCCGTTTTTATCGGTGAACTCGCTGCGAAAAAAAGTGTACGTGACGGTCGTGTTGAGGCGGTTCCAATCGATGAGCTTGCCGGAAAACTCCACCCCGTATGCGCGACCTTTTCCCGTGGAGACAATCTCTTCGTCGCCGATCTGTCCGTAATCGGTTCCTTTGCTGGCGATACTTACTCCTTCCGATACCGATAGGGGATAGTGGCGGTAGTGTTTGTAGAAACTCTCTAAGGAGAAACGCATCTTTCCGGAGGGAAGATATTCCATTCCGGCGATTGCTTGATCGGAAAGGATGTGCTTCAACATTTCGTTCCGGTTGACATATTCGCCGTCACCGTTTTTGTATCCCAAAGTCGTATAAGCGGGCCGCATGGCGTATCGGCCGATATTGGCGTTAACAGTCCATCGATTGTCGAGTTTATACGATGCCGATATTCGTGGAGACAACTGTCCGATAGGGTTCTGCATATTGCGGTTGAAGTTGTAGCCGATCGAGCTGACCCCTATCGAGAGGGAGAGTTTTTCATCAAAATAAGTATCGGAAGCCTGTGCAAAAATTTGATAGCCGAATAAATCCAAATCCGAAGCGTAACGGAGTTCGGAAGCATTGCCGTCGATGAAGCGTTTCCGGTACGTTTGATTGGTATAATGCGCGTATTGGAGTCCCGCCCCGGCCAATAGCCTGAAGGGCAATCCCGAATATGTCCGTTCGAAACGGAGTTTGTTTTCGGCCTCATCCGAGGTGTAATCGGACAGGCGGGGTTGCGTATCGTCGTTGTCGGGATATTTGAAATTGTTGTTTCGAAGCATGTTCCTGCTCAATACCCATGTGTCGTGATAGTTTTCCGCGAAATGCTTGTATACCGCTCCCACCGCATAGTTCCATTGCCGGTAAACGGGTAGATATCCCAATACATATCGTTGCGCCTCCGTGCCCTTGTCTTGTAAAGCCGTGTTCAGCGTCATGTTGTCTATGGCGCCGATGCCGATAAAGGATAGCTCGTTTTTCGGGTCGATACGGTATTTATATTTCAATTGGAAGTCGTTGTAGGTGGGAAGAAAAGGCAGTCCGATCAGTTTAAACAGTAATTGGAGATACGATTGGCGTGCCGAGACGATGAACGTCGATCTTTTGCCTATGGGGCCGTCTATGGTGAGAGCAGCGTCCGAAGCGCCGACGGACAACTTCGTGTGAATGCGGTCTTGGCTGCCGTCTTTCTGCCGGATTTCCATCACCGAGCTTAGGGCATTGGGACGGTTGGCGGGGAAGGTGCCGGTATAGAAATCGATTTGCCGTACAAAGTCGGGATTGACCACGCCCACCGCGCCGCCCGAGGACCCTTGCGTGGCGAAGTGGTTGATAACGGGCAGTTCGATACCATCCAAATAGAATACATTTTCCGACGGCCCTCCGCCGCGCACGATGAGGTCGTTGCGGTTGGGATCAGTAGCCGCCACTCCGGGCAGGGTCTGGATGATTTTCGATACGTCGCGGTTGGCGCCCGCCGCCTTTTCGATATCTTTCACACCCACGGTCAAGAGGGAGAGGGGACTTTCGATGCGTTTCAAATCGACTTTCGGGGTTACCACCACGGCATTAATCAGAACGGAAGATTCGGGTACCGCGATATCGATAAAAGCCGTTTGGTTTCCCTGCACCTGAATCTCCGGTGATAGGGTCGTGCGGAAACCTACGTAGCTCACGACGAGGCGTACAAATCCCGCTTCTACGCCGGTAAAGGTGAAGTTCCCGAGCGAGTCGGAGGTTGTGCCGGTAGTGGTTTCCTGAATTTGGATGGTGGCAAGTTCGAGCGGTTCGTTATTTTTTTCATTGAATACCCGCCCGCGGATAGTGCCTTTTTGGGCGTGAGAAAAGATAGTAATGCCTAACAATATGGCGATTAAAGCGAATTTTTGCATAATAGTGTGGGTAAATCAAATGTCTCATCTATTGATATTAGGTTATATAATTGACATTACATTGAAATTACCGATGAATATTTTTTATTTGCCTTATACAACAATAAGCTATCCGGTATTGTTTTATAAAACGCAAATACTTTAATCTGGTTTGCAAAATTCTCTCTTAAAGAAGGCACTCTCGGAAGAAATGCTATTAAAAATTTGCATCAAGAGTTAATCTATAATGTATTAAGCCACTCAACCGTATACTGTACACTTATATGTGCTTCGAGCAAATCTATCGGAAGATAA
>DHOU01000046.1 GCA_002409745.1 Bacteroidales bacterium UBA5382 | reverse complement strand
GTTCGAGTCCCGTCTTCCGCTCCACAAGTTAAGGTAAGCGACAGAGGTCGCGTTTTTTATGAATTTAGTATTGCCCGGATGGCGGAATTGGTAGACGCGCTAGTTTCAGGGACTAGTGTTGGCAACGACGTGCAGGTTCGAGTCCTGTTCCGGGCACCCTCGTTACGTTTGATAGGCGCAGGTGGTGAAATTGGTATACACGCTACTTTGAGGGGGTAGTGCCGGTTACGGCGTGTGAGTTCGAGTCTCATTCTGCGCACTTTGCAAAAAAAAACGACAGATAATCATTAACGAGAAAACGGCTTGGGTTTGAGAATCCGAGCCGCTTGTTTTATCGGACATCCTCGTGTTTTGACGAGGATGAGCGCAACCCGGTGGGTTTTGTCCTATTGAGGGGGAACAGGAATAATGCGCCCGAAGGCCTTCGTCATTCTACTTTTTTTTGTACCTTTGTGGCTTTAAAAATCAAACATACATAATATTCGCAGTACAGTGGCTGATACAAAATACATATTCGTGACAGGCGGTGTGGTTTCCTCTTTGGGGAAAGGAATCATCGCCGCTTCTTTAGGCAAATTACTCCAATCGAGAGGTTATAAAGTAACGATTCAAAAGTTCGATCCTTATATCAATGTCGATCCCGGAACGCTGAATCCGTATGAACACGGGGAATGCTACGTGACGGTTGACGGGCATGAGGCCGACCTCGACCTGGGGCATTATGAACGCTTTCTGAACATACAGACTACCCGGGCCAATAATATCACTACCGGACGGATCTATCAGAGTGTGATTGAGAAAGAGCGGCGAGGTGATTATTTGGGCAAAACCGTGCAGGTGATACCCCATATTACCGATGAGATAAAGCGAAATGTAAAACAACTCGGCATTAAAAACAAGTTCGATTTCGTGATTACCGAAATAGGCGGAACCGTGGGCGATATCGAATCGACTCCCTTTCTCGAAGCGGTTCGTCAGTTGCGGTGGGAGTTGGGACGCAGTTGCTTTTGCGTGCATCTCACTTACGTTCCCTACATTGCTGCGGCCGGAGAAGTCAAAACCAAACCCACGCAACATTCCGTAAAAGAATTGCAATCCCTCGGTATTCAGCCCGATATGCTTGTGTTGCGTACCGAGAGAAGACTGAACAACGAACTATTGCATAAAGTCGCATTGTTTTGTAATGTGGAGCTTTCTGCGGTCATGCAGTCGGTGGATGTATCGACTATCTACGAAGTACCCATCATGATGCAAAAGCAAGGCATGGACGAGGTGGTGCTTCGGAAAATGAATATGCCCGTCGGCAGCGACTCTGATATGGAACAATGGAATGCTTTTTTGCAGAAACGCAAAGAAGCCAAGAAAGAAGTCTGCATAAAGTTAGTAGGAAAGTATGCCGAATTGCCCGATGCGTATAAATCAATTACCGAGGCATTGTCGCAAGCAGCGATTTATAATAACCGCAAGTTGGTGTTGGATGTCTGCCATTCCGAAAAATTAGATGAAAATAATGTGGTCGATACGCTGAAGGATGCGGATGGCATAGTTATTGCACCGGGATTCGGGCAGCGGGGCATTGAGGGCAAGTTTGTCGCATTGAAATATGCACGCGAACAGGATATCCCGACATTCGGTATCTGCTTGGGGATGCAGTGTATGGTGATTGAATATGCTCGCGACGTACTGGGCCTTACCGGTGCGAACTCCACCGAAATGGATCCGTTGGCCGAAGATAAGGTCATCGATTTGATGGAAGAACAAAAACATATCACCAATATGGGCGGTTCTATGCGTCTGGGGGCGTATGAGTGTACGTTGAAAAAAGGTTCTTTGGCCTATAAAGCCTATGGAAAGATAAAGATAGAGGAACGTCATCGCCATCGTTATGAGTTTAATAATGAATATAAAGGCCGGCTTGAAGATGCCGGAATGAAATGTACCGGTATCAATCCCGAGTCGGAATTGGTGGAAATCGTAGAAGTCCCGGCACTTCGCTGGTTCCTCGGAACGCAATTCCATCCCGAATACAATAGTACGGTGTTGTCTCCCAATCCTTTGTTTATGAGTTTTATGGAGGCCGCATCTCACACAAAAGATAAATAATACGAAAGTAGTTTGAAATACTAAGAGGGTGGTCTTGCTCTCTATCATGTTGAAAGAATGGATAAAAATACAATTATTGGATTACTCCTTATTGCCGCCGTTGTCATCGTTTTTTCTATTTACAATAGGCCTGATCAGGAACAACTCGCACAACAGCGTAGGATACAGGACTCGATTGCGCGTGTAGATGCACAGCGGACAGCGCTCGAGGCGGAACAGAACCGTTCTCTCGATACCCTCGAAGAGAACACGCCCCGGCAAGATAATGTGCAAAGTTTTTTCAGCGCCGCTACACCGCAGGGGGCTTCAGCCGATACGTTGGCCGCCATGAACGTCGCGGCAGAGGAAAGTCCCTCCGATAGTCTTGCGGAGACTTCTTTCGATGCGGTCTCAAAGGATTTTGTGACGCTCGAAAATGATAAGATACGATTGCAGATTAATCCCAAAGGGGGAGCGATCGAGTCGGTGCAAATGAAAGAGCATAAGAAATACGACAAGACCGATCTCTTTCTGTTTGAAGGAGATGAAGCGCGTTTCAACCTCGAGCTCTATAACCGCCAAAGTGTAAGGCTTTCCACGGAAGATCAGGTGTTTACGCCTTTGGTTGCAGCCGATGGAAAATCGGTCACGATGCGATTGGCGTATTCTTCGAAGCAATATCTCGATTTCGTATACTCGCTTTCGGATGACGATTATATGATGAATTTCGATATCCGCCTGGTGGGTATGAGCGGCGGATTGCATTCCGAGAGTCTGTCGAATTTCAAATTGAATTGGGAGCAAAAAATGCGTCAGCAGGAGCGGGGACGGACATTCGAAGAACGTTTTGCGCGTATTCACTATAAGTATTACAAACAGGATGTCGTCCGGATGAGCGAATCGAAAAAAGAGGAAAAAGAGATTTCCGAACCTCTAAAATGGTTTGCTTTTAAAGATCAGTTCTTCTCGTCGGTCATCATCGCCGATCAACCGTTCAGCAATGCAATCCTCTCGTCCCAAGTCCTTTCCGACCCCGATTATATCAAAGATTATAAGGCCGAAGTGTTGGTGCCGGTTACGGCAAGCGCCGACGGCGATGAATTTACGGCCGGATTCCATTACTATTTCGGGCCGGTGCATTACAACACCCTCAAAGGCTATGATAAAGACATAAAAGACAAGGCCGATAAGCTGGAACTGGAAGAGTTGGTATATCTCGGATACCGGTGGTTGAGTTGGGTGAACAAATGGTTTGTCATACCCGTCTTCAACTTCTTCTTGTCGTTGAATTGGAGCATGGGACTTATTATCCTTATCCTCACCCTGATGGTGAAACTCATTACTTCGCCGTTGACGTATAAATCGTACATGTCGTCGGCAAAAATGCGCGTGCTGCGGCCCCAGATACAGGAGCTGGAAAAGAAATATCCCGGTAAAGACCAAGACGTCATGATGAAGCGTCAGCAGGCAACCATGCAACTATACAATCAGGCGGGAGTGAATCCGATGAGCGGCTGTTTGCCCATGCTCATCCAAATGCCGGTGTTGCTGGCCTTGTTTTTCTTTTTCCCTTCGGCTATCGAATTGCGTCAGCAGAGTTTTCTATGGGCCGATGACTTGTCGACCTACGACCATATCATTTCGTGGAGCGGCAATATTCCTTTGATAACGCGCTTCCTGGGAAATCATATCAGTTTGTTTTGTATATTGATGACGGTTACGAATATCATTTATACCCGTTTTAATATGGCGGCTACCGACACGGGTCAACAGCAAATGCCCGGCATGAAAGCGATGCCCTATTTCATGTCCGCCTTCATGTTCTTCTTCTTAAATTCATATCCTTCCGGTTTGAATTACTATTATTTCCTTTCGACGCTGATGACGATTGTCATTACCTTATCTTTCCGTCAATTTATTAACGAAGATAAGTTGTTGGCGCGACTCGAAGCGAACAAGAAAAAGCCGAAAAAGAAATCGGGTTTCATGGCGCGGCTCGAAGAAGCGCAGAAAATGCAGGAAAAGCAGGCGCGCGAGAACGCCAAACAAAACGCCAAACGGAATTATCGCCGTTAATAGAGGATCGCGACACCCTTTTTCCGTCAACCCGTTCGGAGCGGTCAGGCGGGGGAGTTATCGATCGATGCGGAAGGGTGGTTGGGCTTGGAAATCGACTTAACGGGCCCGGAAATAGACTGGATGGGGCTGGAAATAGACTGGAGGAGGCTGGAATTTGATTCGTAAGATTCGGAAATAATATCCTTGAGCTCGGAAATGCGTTCGTTGAGCGGCGGAATCTCTTTACAAAGTGCGGAAATAGACTCATTGGGTGGGGAAATAGGCTCATTGAATTTGGAAAATCAGTCGTCGAGCGTGGAAATAGTCTCGCCGGGTATGGAAATGCGTTCGTCAAGTGTGGAAATTGTCCCGTCGTGGCCGGAAATCGAATCGTCGCGTTTGGAAAACCACTCGTTGTGGCCGGAAAACCAATCTTTGGGAGTGGAAAACCGTTCTTTGAAAGTGGAAGACCGTTGGTCGTAGGCAGAAAACCGTTGGTCTTAGGCGGAAAGCTCTTCGTTGTGGGCGGAAAGCCTTTCGTTGTGGACGGAAAACCCTTTGTCGTGAAAGAATATCAAAAAGCATAGGTTAAAAATCAATTCTCACACCGAAAAAGGAATTCATACCCGTAAATTTGCGTCGATTTAAAAAATCGGGATATCCTGTTTCCTTACGAAACCGATAAAACTTCTTTACACTCGATGACGGCGAAGCCACGCGCTTCGTTCAGCAGAGAGTGATAGAAATTGAGAGTTTGGAAGACAGAAGACAATAGACAGCAGACAGAGGGATAAATTTAATGAGAAATGAATTCAAAAATACCGTTTAAAATCATAACTTTGCGGCATACGATTATCGGGACTGTTTCTATTCCTGCTGATATCGCTGAGGGTGATGCTCTGCATTCTTTTATCTACTGTCTTATTTAAACAAACATTATGTACGATTTATTAATCATTGGAGGAGGGCCGGCCGGATATGTGGCGGCGGAACGTGCCGGACACTCCGGCCTAAAGGTGGCTTTATTCGAAAAAAAAGCGATGGGAGGCGTCTGTCTCAACGAGGGATGCATTCCCACGAAGACCTTGCTATATAGTGCCAAAATATATGAAAGCGCTTTGCATGGCGATAAGTACGGCGTATTTGCCGAAAACATCCGGTTCGATTTCGGGAGAGTGGTTTCCCGGAAGAAGAAAGTTGTCCGCAAACTTGTTTTAGGGGTGGAAGCCAACATGAAGGCCAATCACGTAGAGGTTGTCAGAGGCGAAGCCGTGATACAAGGACGGGGTGCCGGCGGCATAGAGGTCGCTTGCAACGGCGAGAGGTATAGCGGAAAGAACCTGCTGGTCTGCACCGGTTCCGAAGCCGCCGTGCCGCCCATTCCGGGGCTGGAGGAAGCCGGCGATACGGTGCTTACCAACCGTGAAATCCTTGAATTGCCGGCACAACCCGAATCGCTGGTCGTCATCGGCGGGGGCGTGATCGGTATGGAATTCGCCAGTTTTTATAACAGTATCGGAACAAAAGTCACCGTGGTGGAAATGCTGCCCGAAATTCTGGGCGGACTGGATGACGAAATTTCGTCCCTGTTGCGCAATATCTATGCTAAAAAAGGGATTACCTTCCATCTGAATGCGAAGGTCGTTCAGATCGATGGGCATAAGGTGGTTTTTGAGAAAGACGGCGAAACGCACACGGCGGAAGGCGATAAAATTCTGCTGAGTGTCGGCCGCCGGCCCAATGTAAAAGGGTTCGGACTGGAAAGCCTCGGCGTGGAGTTGTATCGGGGTGGAATTAAAACGGACGACCGGATGCGGACGAATGTGCCCGGTGTATATGCCGCGGGCGACGTGACCGGCTTTTCGTTACTGGCGCATACGGCCAGCCGCGAAGGTGAAGTGGTGGTAAACAACCTTACCGGAGGCAATGATCGAATGCGATATAATGCCATTCCCGGCGTTGTGTATACCAATCCCGAAGTCGCCGGTGCAGGAGAGACCGAGGAATCGGCCAAAGCCAAAGGCATTCCCTACCGGGTGTCCCAACTTCCCATGGCGTATGCCGGCCGTTTTGTCGCCGAAAACGAAGGGGGGACGGGCTTGTGCAAGATTCTTACCGGAGAAAAGCATGGTGAGATCATCGGCGTGCATCTGTTGGGCAATCCAAGCAGCGAAATCATTTACGGAGCCTGTATGGCCATCGAGCAGGAGATGACCGTGAAGGAGTTAAAGGAGGTGGTCTTTCCGCATCCCACTGTAAGTGAAATCATCAGGGAGACGTTGTTTGCATGATACGGCTTTCTTTATCAATCTCAATCATAAACATGATCTATAATAAATAAAAGAATGAAACAGTTAGATGTCAAATTGATGCACCCCGTAGAGCAGATTAATATGATTATGGGGCGAATTTATAAAAGCGGAATGACGACCACTTCGGGAGGAAATATTTCCATCCGAGATAAGAACGGCGATATTTGGATCACTCCTTCGGGCGTCGATAAAGGTTCGCTTACCACAAAGGATATCATGTGTGTAAAAAAGGATGGAACGATTATCGGCTTACATAAACCTTCGTCGGAATATCCGTTTCATAAAGCCATTTATGAAACCCGTCCGGAACTGACCGCCATTATTCATGCACATCCGCCGGCATTGGTTGCTTTCAGCATAGCGCATGTCGTGCCCGATACCAAAATAGTCCCGCAAGCACATAGCATTTGCGGGGATATCGGTTTTGCACCCTACGGTACGCCCGGAAGCGTAGACTTGGGCGAAAAGATTGCCCGTCAATTTAAAGATAAACGATACAAAGCCGTGATTATGGAAAATCATGGGGTGGTGTTGGGCGGAAGCGATATGATGGATGCTTATCAGCGCTTTGAAACGCTGGAGTTTTGTTGCCGCACCATTGTCAATGCCAAGCGTTTGGGCGAGGTGAACTATTTAACGGATGAACAGGTGCTGAAATATGTGAATCATTTACCTGCCAATGTTCCTCATTTTGTCGATATTGAATATCCTTCCGATGAGCGGGCTTTGCGCACGGAGATGGTCGATATTATCCGCCGCGCCTGTAATCAGGGCTTAATGATATCCACCTATGGAACCGTTTCGGCACGATGGAGAGACAATGATTTCCTGATTACTCCGCACAATGTTGCGCGCATGGATATTGTTCCCGGTGATATTGTACAGGTAAAGAACGGAATGGCGGAAGCCGGCAAAACCCCAAGCCGGTCGATGGCCTTGCACCAACGCATTTATCAGCTCAACCCGCATATCAATTCGATTATTTGCACACAACCGGTCAATCTCATGGCGCATGCCGTCAGTGGAACCAAGTTTGATGTCCGCACCATACCCGAAAGTTGGATTTTTTTGCAGGATATCCCTTCGATCCCGTTCGGCTTGATCTATAATGATGTCGATCATGTGGCAAAACTTTTTAACGAGAACCGTGTGCTATTAGTCGAAAACGACAGTGTCTTCGTTACCGGCGATAAATTATTGAATACATTCGATTATCTCGAAGTCGCCGAATTTTCAGCCAACTCATTGGTAATGGCGTCGGCTATCGGTCCTTTACAACCGATGGGCGACAAAGAAATCGAGGATTTGCGTATTGCTTTTAATGTGAAATAACTCCTTTTTTGTTACTTTTGCCGTCAATTATGAAGATTCTGTTTTCACCATCGTCGGCAGCGGCATTTAATTTGGCGGCGGAAGAATATCTTTTTTCCGGTAGCGAAGATGATTTTCTGTTTCTCTATGTCAATGAGCCGTGCGTGATTATCGGATCCAATCAGGCGGTGGTGAACGAGGTGGATATGGATTTTTGTATCGAGCACGATATCCGCATTGTCCGTCGATTGTCGGGTGGGGGAGCCGTGTATCATGATAAAGGAAATCTGAATTATTGTTTTATTCACAATCAGCGCGCCGGGCAATCGCCTTTAAGCGGCGGGTTTTTGCTTCCGGTGATGGACGTCTTGAAATCATTTCAAGTTCCCGTGCAAATGTGGAAAAGAAAAGATTTGTGGTTACCCGGGGGATATAAAATATCGGGAACGGCTTCGCATGTTTCCCGTAAGAGGGAGTTGCATCATGGAACATTGCTTTACGATGCCGATATCGAGAAGTTACATCGTGCGTTGACCCCCGAAAACGGGCGTATCCATAAGAGAGCCACCGCTTCGGTTCCCAGTCCGGTAAAAAATATCCGGACATATCTGCATGAAAACGGATTGGAGTATCCGCCCTCCGATATCTTTTTTGACTTGTTTACGAAGGAGATGAAGAAATACTATTCGATAACGGATTTACAGATGCTTGAAAATCACGATGTCGAATACGTAGAAACCCTGCGGAAAAATAAATACTCGCGCCGGGAATGGAATCATAAATTATAAGGACGTTACCGGGCACTTCTGCTCATTCATCGTTCCATTCATAGTTCATCGTTCATAGTTCATCATTCATCGTTCATCATTCATCGTTCATTCTCCATTCTCCGAGAATCTTTTCCCCTGCCATGAATTTCTTTCCTGGAAGCGTTTAATCACCCGCTGAGTGAATTCGTAGTTCTTCAGTCCCCAATCCGGTGCGATAAGCAGGTTTTTGGGAGACTGGGAGGCAAACCGTTCGATATAGAAATCGGGGTGAAGCCGTTCGGCGAAGTCGACACACAAATCGGCATATTCGTCTACGCTGTACAGTGGAAACGAGTCGGGGAAAAGGCGGTATTCCTTTGCCATCGCCGTGCCGCGAATGATTTGTAATTGGTGCATTTTAAGGGTAGTTAGCGGCAATCCGGACAGCTTACGGGCGTGCGAAAGGATGTCGTCACGGGTTTCACCGGGAAGGCCCAAAATAAGGTGGGCGCCGGTGGGGATGTTCTTTTTTGCCGTCCGGACAATCGTATCCGCCGATTCTTCAAACGTATGCAGGCGGTTTACCCGTTCGAGTGTTTGGTTCAACGTCGATTCCACCCCGTATTCGATAAGGACGAAAGTTTCCTGCGACAATTCCTCGAAGAAATCGAGCAACGCGTCCGGCATGCAGTCCGGTCGTGTGCTTACCACCAGTCCTTTTACTTGAGGATGGGCGAGCGCTTCACGATACATCGAGATGAGTTTGTCTATGGAGTCATACGTATTCGTATACGACTGAAAGTAGGCGAGATAGTGCATCTCGGGATATTTATGCGCGAAAAAAGCGATGCCGTCTTGCAACTGATTCGCGACACTCTTTTCCGGCTTTCCGTAGCCGGGACTGAAACTTTGATTATTGCAGTACGTGCAGCCTCCGCGCCCTTTGCTTCCGTCGCGGTTGGGACAGGTAAAACCGGCATTGATCGATATCTTCTGCACTTTATACGGAAAATGCAGCGATAAGAATTCGGAAAAGTCGCGATAGGGTTTATTTGTTGAGTTCACGTTGTCATTATCTTTTTTCAAGCACAAAGATAGGCAAAATCCCCTCAGCTTTTTAGGGGCTGTTTGGAATAAAGGGTCCAAAACAACCGCGGTTATTTTGTCCGTTATCAAGGTGCATATTGCCGCGAATAGCGGTGCTGTCAGTATAGGTTATTCCTTAACAGGCCTTTAGGTTAAAGCTGATGGTCGCCAAAAAAACGGGAGCGTGGCAACAACGCTCCCGGAAACAATGGTTTATTAAAAAAAGTAGAGTTATAAAAATAGAGAGTTATTTCTTTTCGTTTTTAGGAATGTATGCGCTCCAAATAACCATTACGGTGTCGGAATTTAAAATGAGTGTTACTTTATCCGCTCTCTTGTTGGTTATCCTGTAATATTTAGCGACTTTATTGTCTTTACCGGTCCTCACATAAGAGGTGTTTTCGAATTTATCCGCTTCCAAAGCTTGATTTATCTCTTTCTTAAATATTTCTGCAAAAGATTTATCTTTAGTATTCAATGTGAGCATTTTTCGCCCATCGCTGACCATGGAAGAGTATATTTTTTCGTTACTGCTATCTCCATAATCATCATAGCGATCATATTTATTCTCTTTTTTTTGATAAATATATTGGAACCGTTCGTCTTCCTGATATTTTTCGAAGATCTTTTCGATTTGTTGTGCGGAGACGGTTGCCGCCAACATACAAAATATCGCTGTAAGAGAGATCAATTTTTTCATATTCGTTGTTTTTTAAAAGTTATTTTTCTTGCGTTTGTCTATCGGTTATACTTTTGTGTACTCCTTCAAAAATTTTATCCGCATCCATGTTTTGCGTAATCTGCCGCGCCCGTATAACGGAGCGGAAACTTTCTTTCATTTCTTTCTCCGCCTCGAAAAACATCCGGTCGGCATAACAGCGCGCCTCCCGTGCATTGGTGATATGGCGTCCGTTGACAATAACCACATAGTCGGGTTTTTGGAAACGGCTGAAGGGGGTTGTGAAAAAAAGGAGCAGTCCGCATGCGGCAACAGCGCCGGATAGGGGTATCCATAATTTTAAATTGAACGGTTTTCTTTTCGATTCCCGCGGCAAGCGGGCCGGCGGCGAAGTCCATTCTCGTTCTTGCGAAAAGGCGGCGAACAGTGTTTTATACATTTGATGTTCCGGTTTCACGCGGTCACTTTCAAAATACTGTTTCAATCGTTTTTCTTCTTCGATTGAAGTCAAGCCTTCGAAATAATCATTGAGTAATTTATCGATTTCGTTCATACTGTTTTTCTTCCGATTGTTGGATTGTTACGATCATATCCCGTAATTTTTTGCGTGCCCGAGACAAGTTTACCGTCACGGCATTTTCACTCATATAGAGGATTTGCGCAATTTCCCTGATGTCTATTTCCTCCACGTCTTTCATCCGGACGATCGTGCGTTGCAGTTCGGGCAAGCTGTCGATGAGTCTATGGATGTTGTGGAGGGAGTCTTGCTCTTCCAGTTCTTGTTGCGGGTCGGGAGCGCTGGAAACGATATCGGCCGTGAGCCCGCCGTATTCAAGCTTTTTCCGTAATAAATCGACACACAAGTTCCGCATCGATGTAAGGGAAAAAGCTTGCTTATTCTCAATTATGTCCAATTGATCGCGCCGCTCCCATAATCGCATGACGAGGTCCTGAAACGCATCTTTCGCGCCGCTCTCATCGAGCAATATCGACCGTGCCATCCGGTACATCTTATCGGAGTAGCACAAAATCTGGCGTTGAAACTGTTGAGCATCCATACATCTTTATAGACGGTGAAATGAATTTTTTCTTACATGTCCGGGCCTGTTTTTTTCAGTTCTTTCAGGAAGTGACCATCTCAAAATAGAAAATAGGCCTCTGGAAATTGAATATCTTCGTGATACGCCCTTATGGTAAAGGATACAAAAAAAGCCTCCCTGTTACGGAGAGGCTTTTTTACTATGAATGGGAAAAAGTTATTCTTTCGATTCCTTTTCTTCTTCTTCTTTTCCCTCTTCTGCAATGGTTTTTGCTTCAGCGGGAGCGTCGGCAACCGTTTCCGGTTCTTTGTTCGAATCTTCAACAGCTACTTCGGTCGTGACTTCGGTCGTGACTTCGGCAGCGACTTCGGTTACCGGTTCAACGGCATCAACGGCTTCAACCGTTTCTGCTGCTTCTTTCGTTTCTACCTCTTTCGCCTCTTCTACCTCTTTCTCCGGCTTGGCTGCTTCCTTCTTTTGTTCTTTTTTGGCAACAGCTTTAGCCTTTTGGTTATCTAACTTTTCTTTCAATGCGGCTAATTCTTCGATATCACCCAACGTCGTCTTTTCTAATGGAGCCGTCGTCAATGGAATATCATGGCCTTCCTCTTTTCTGCCGGAACGTTTTCCTTTTCTTCTCGAATCGCCCGATCCGCCATCTTGCTTATCTTCCCATACTCTGCTGTGTGAAACAATAATACGTTTAGCGTCTTTATTGAATTCAATCACTTTGAAGTCGAGTTTTTCATCGATTTGAGCTTGAGAATTGTCTTCTTTAATAAGATGTTTCGATGTTGCAAAACCTTCCACGCCGTAAGTCAGTGAAATTACCGCGCCTTTATCGGTCAATTCGATAACCGTCCCCTCGTGTACCGATCCGGGAGTAAAGATGGTTTCGAATACATCCCAAGGATTTTCTTCGAGTTGTTTGTGTCCAAGGCTCAAGCGACGGTTTTCCTTGTCGATGTCGAGTACTTGTACTTCGATAGGAGCGCCGATTTCGGTCACTTCGCTCGGGTGTTTGATTTTCTTCGTCCAGGAAAGATCGGAGATATGGATTAATCCTTCTACGCCTTCTTCGATTTCCACGAAAGCGCCGAAGTTGGTGAAGTTGCGGACAATAGCGGTATGCGAACTACCCACCGGATATTTTATTTCGATATTTTCCCAAGGATCCGGTTTGAGTTGTTTTACGCCCAGTGACATTTTCCGTTCTTCGCGGTCGAGCGAGAGAATAACCGCATCCACCTCGTCGTTGACTTTCATGAAGTCTTGTGCGCTGTGTAAATGCTGTGTCCAGCTCATTTCCGAAACGTGGATAAGTCCTTCTACGCCCGGAGCGATTTCTACAAACGCACCGTAATCGGCCACAACAACGACTTTACCCTTCACGATGTCGCCTACTTTCAGGTTTTCATCCAAAGCATCCCACGGATGCGGGGTGAGTTGTTTCAAGCCGAGAGCGATTCTTTTCTTTTCGTCGTCGAAATCGAGGATGACCACATTGATTTTGTCGTCCAGTTTAACGACTTCATCGGGATGTTGAATGCGTCCCCACGAGAGATCGGTAATATGAATCAAACCGTCGACGCCGCCCAAGTCAACAAACACACCGTAAGAAGTAATGTTCTTCACGACGCCTTCGAGAACTTGTCCTTTTTCGAGTTTCGAGATGATTTCTTTCTTTTGTTGTTCCAATTCTTCTTCTATCAAGGCCTTGTGCGAAACCACCACGTTTTTGTATTCGGGGTTTATTTTCACGACTTTGAATTCCATGGTCTTATCGACAAACAAGTCGTAATCGCGGATCGGCTTCACGTCGATCTGAGATCCCGGAAGGAATGCTTCGATGCCGAAAACATCGACAATCATACCGCCTTTCGTGCGGCATTTGATATATCCCTTGATAACTTCATTGTTTTCCAATGCCGCGTTGACACGTTCCCAGGAACGCGATGCGCGCGCTTTTTTGTGAGAAAGGATCAATTGTCCTTTTTTGTCTTCTTGACTTTCAATATAGACTTCTACTTCGTCGCCTATTTTCAAGTCCGGATTGTAACGGAATTCGTTCATCGATACGACTCCGTCCGATTTGTATCCGATGTTTACAACCACTTCGCGTTTGTTCATGGAGGTGACGATGCCCGTTACGACTTCATTATCGGTGATTTTACTCAGCGTATTGTCGTAGTTTTCGGTCAGTTTTTCCCTGCTCTCCTTATTGTAGATTTCACCTTCGGCATAAGCGTTCCAGTCGAACTCTTCCAGTGGAGCCACGTTTTTTAAGTTTTCTGTCATGTGATGCTAATAAATTTTTTGTAATTAATAAGTTAGACTTTATATTGTTTAAAAACAGTGCAAAGGTAATTGGTTTTTTGTTTATAACCAACTCTTTGCACCTTAATTTTTACCGTGACGGGTCTTTTTTCGAGAGCCAACAGCTAAAAGCGGGCCATGAGACAGAAGACTGAATAAGGCCGCCTGATAGCTGACGGTTTAGCGCAAGCTACAGCAGAAGGCCTTCTTGTACCTCTTGGCGGGTAGCTATTCCGGCAATTTTTTCAACGAGATCCAAGGCGAAGTCGAAGACCAATCCGGGGCCTTTACCGGTAATGATTTTCCCATCGGTAACCACGGGTTTATCGGTTATTTTCGCCCCAATCAGTTCGGGTTCGAATCCGGGATAGCATGTGGCTTTTTTCCCGTCCAGC
Organism: Bacteroidales bacterium UBA5382; assembly: GCA_002409745.1. Lineage (GTDB taxonomy): Bacteria > Bacteroidota > Bacteroidia > Bacteroidales > Dysgonomonadaceae > Limibacterium > Limibacterium fermenti. The sequence continues at coordinate 35,820 of DHOU01000046.1, read as the reverse complement.
AAATTCAAGCCGCCCAATACCATCGGTGCGGCGCAAATGGCGGCGATATATTTGTCTTGAGCCGCAAAATCTTTTAAAACACGCTTAACCCCCTCGTGCTCATTGAGGTTTTTTGCCCCCGGCATTCCTCCCGGCAACACCAGGACATCTACTTGCGAGAAATCCACCTCTTCAAAAACCTTTTCCGCCGTAACTTGTATTTGATGGGCTCCCGTTACTTCACGATGAGAGTGAATGGAAACGGTTTGTACTTGAATTTCCGCTCTTCTCAGGATGTCGATGGTTCCTAAGGCTTCGATTTCTTCAAAACCATTGGCTAATAATACAGATACTTTTTTCATAATGGATAATTTAAATAATTCCTTAATTGAGATTGAATCTATAGGTGATGGTTCCTTGCTGATTATTGGTTGAGTTGATGAGATTGAAACGCGTGCTTCTGGCTGCACGGAGCGCTTCATTCCGTAAAGTGGCGCTGGGGGTATTCGTTCCCTTGCCAATCTCTGCGCGAATCACTTTTCCCGAAGGATCCACCGTGATGTTTACCACCACCGTGCCGTAATCATCTACCGTATACTTCGGTTGTACCAATCCTCCGCTGCCGACACTTCTTCCGCCTAAATCGTACGTTCCTATACCCCCGATACCGGAGGCGGCCCCTTGCGTGGCATTTCCGGTAGGCACGCCTTGTACTCCCGTACCGTGCGTATTGCCTCTGCTCCCGCCGGGAGTATCGCCGAAGAGCCCCGACATTTGTTGATTGATTTCACGCTTGCGGGTTTCTTCTTGCGCCTGACGCTTTTCGGCCGCGGAAACTTCCGGGCTTTTTTCTTCTTTCACCACTTCTTTTTGTTCGGGTATCTTGATAGACGATTCCGTGTTCTGCGTCATGAACGATTGTTCCTGATCTTCCTTTGCCGGAACCGGCGGTGCGGCCGCCTCGGTGTCGTTGAAAGACATGCCGTACATCGGAGGTTCACTCGTGCCGAAGGCGTCTTCTACAAAACCGAACATCACCGGAATACCTTCCAATCCTTGCGGGGAAGACAATGCGATGGTAAATTTCGAAAACAAGAGAACAAACAAGAGCAATACTGAAAAAACGATTGTTCCTATAATTCCGCCTATTTTTTCTTTTGTCATCATTCTCTACTTATTCACTCCTGTACCGGAGCATGATTTCTTTAAATAACACAGCCGTGGTAGGAGGCGTATAGGAAATAGCATTCGCACCGGCATCGATGACCTGTTGTATCGTCTCGTCGGTTTTACCCCCCGTCGCAATAATCGGAATATCGTTATCGATGTCTCTGATTTTTTTTACAATATCGGCCGTGCTTGCGGCGCCCGATACATTGAAAATATCTACTCCGGCTTTTAATCGTCCATTAATATCATCTTTTTCCGAGACAATGGTTATGACAATGGGGATATCTATTTTCTGTTTCATCTTCTTGATGATATCGTTTGGAGCCGGTTTGTTTAATATGACTCCCAATGCTCCCTGAAATTCAGCATCGAGAGCTAATTCGATACATCTTTCTCCTGACGTAATACCGCCGCCGACTCCGCAAAATACCGGTTTGTCGGAAGCCCCTATCAACGCATGCGAAATGAGCGGTTGGGGGGTGAATGGATATACGGCGATAATGGCATCGGCATTGGTGTTGCGAATAATCGCCACATCGGTGCTGAACAAAAACGATTTTAATAATTGCCCGAAAATCCGTATTCCCGAACAGTTGTCTATGACGTCCGGAACGGTTACGATCTTTGTTCTGAAACGGCTTGTGAAAACAGGAGGTTTCCTCATATATTTCTAAACGAATAAATTTTTTATAGACATTTTACGAAAACTATTCGGCCGGATGACTTAGAAATTCGATAAATTCGACTCTCTTTTCCGTCAGTTTGCCGGTCGCCGTACGAAGGCTGTTTTTGAGATGAAAGTATCCGCAAAGGCCTACGATTCCCACAATGAGGCCTCCTATTACAGAAGTCGCCGGCAAGTAGAAGGCGGACGCTAAAGAAGCTATCGAAGCGCTTGAACCGGCATACGCCACCGTCATCAAATGTTGGGTTACCTCCACGGTGGTAATAAGCAGTCCCAGCAGCGGAGCCACCAGAGATAGGGCGGCCAACAAAGGCATTCCCTTATTCAGCCGGATGATTTCCACGTCTTGTTGGGTTTTCATCACATCGGCTATTTCCGGGACAGGCCTCCCTAAAAGGTCGATGCCTTTTTGCAAAATAGCCGAGGCGGGCGTGTTATTCTTACGGCAAAGCGCAACCGCAGCCTCCGTTTTTTCTTCCAAAATATAATCTTTGATCCGATTCATGAAAGAGTCTTCTTCTTTCGCAGCTCGCTGGATGACCAGCGCTCTTTCAATGAAAATATAAATGACTGACAGGAAAAGCAGTAATAAAACAATCATAAACCAACCGTTATTGAACGCGAGGTCGATGATGGTTTGTGACGGTTCGGAAGAGGTGAGCGCATTCGTAACCTCTTGTTGTACCTGCTGCTGTATTTGTTGTAAGCTGTCGCTTGCCGGCGGAACGATTTGTAAGATATTCATTTCATCATCTGTTTTTAAGCAGGTAAAGATAACGATATTCTATGTTAAAATCGTACTTTCCGGTGGGTTTAAACAATTTTTATACGCTTTTATTGTTTTTTCCAACCCCATGTAGAGTGCATCACTGATGAGTGAATGCCCGATAGACACTTCCTTTAACCAGGGAATGCATGAAAAAAGATAATTCAGATTGTCGAGATTCAGGTCGTGTCCGGCATTTACACCCAGCCCGAGATCTTTTGCCAACCGGGCTGCCGCGGTAAAGGGCGCCATCGCCTGCTCTCGGTCTTTCGGATAATCCTGGGCATAGGGGCCCGTGTATAATTCAACCCGGTCCGCACCGATTTGCGAAGCTCCGCGAATCATTTCTTCATCGGCATTCACGAAAATCGACGTGCGTATCCCCAATGATTGGAATTCGTTGACGACATCCGTTAGAAAAGACACCTGTGTAACGGTGTTCCATCCCGTGTTGGAGGTCAGGGCATCGGGCGCATCCGGAACCAGCGTTACTTGCGTCGGTCTGATTTTTTTTATTAACGTGATAAATTCGGGAGTGGGGTTCCCTTCAATGTTGAATTCCGTATATACTTTGGATTGAAGGTCAAAGACATCTTCAAAACGAATATGCCGTTGATCGGGACGGGGGTGTACGGTAATCCCGTCGGCTCCGTACTGTTGACAATCTAACGCCACTTGCACAACGTTGGGAATATTCCCGCCGCGGGAATTACGCAGGGTCGCTATTTTATTAATGTTTACACTTAGTTTTGTCATTTTACCTATTTAACTATCCCTAAAGGAAAACGAAAAACATCGTTTGCATTCGGGAAAGAAAATAAAAAATGTCTTTTCAGACACGTATAATACGCGATTTTTTATGATCTTTGTAAATCAAATACAAAAGTAATACGAAATAACTGTTTTGCGTCATGTCAACAAAAGAAATTATCAAAAAAGAGGTTGAAAAGTTTACCGCTGCGATGACTCCCGATGATTTTACGGAATTGACGGAGATGGAAAATTCATTGATTATATTGGAGGTGCCTTTTAAAGATTATACGCTGACCGATATCGCCCGCATTGTTGAGAGTAACAATGCCCATGTGGTGAATCTTTCGGTGTTGCCCATCTCCGATGGTTTGTCGGTATGGATATCATTGAAGTTGAATATCTCCGACCCGAGTTCCGTCCTCAGGAGTTTCGAACGCTTTAATTATAAGGTGGTGTATTACTATATGAAAGAGGGAGAAATCAATGACACGCACAAAGAACGGTTAAACGAACTATTATATTATTTGGATATGTAAGTTCGGGAATCAAAAATTAGCTAATTAGCTAATTAGCAGATTAGCAAATTAGTGGATTAGCAAATTAGCGGATTCGCAAATTAGTGGATTAGCAAATCAATAATCAGTATGAAATTAGCCCTATTCGGGAGTACTTTTACCGACCGGACGGCCAAAGCCGAAGAACAAATTTATGCGGTATGCAGAGCTATCAAGCAATATCCTTGTGAATTGTTTTTGCCGTCTGTGTTTTATCATTCATTGCCTCAACGCATCCGGGATATGATACGGCCGCTTTGCGAGTTGTTTGAAAAACTTCCGTGTGTGGATATGGCTGTAAGTGTGGGGGGCGACGGCACATTCTTGCGGACGGCCGGCGCTGTCGGAGCTTTCGGCATTCCCGTATTGGGTATTAATACGGGGCGATTAGGCTTTTTAGCGGCTATCAATTTCGGAGATGTGGAGGAAACCCTGAAAGAAATCATGTCGGGCCGCTACCGGATAGAAAACCGTACGCTGCTGGAAATGACTGCCGAAGATAATCCCACGCCTTTCGGTTATAGTATCCAAGCCTTGAATGAAGTGGCTATTCTTAAACAGGATACGGCCTCGATGCTTACCATCCATGCTTACATCAATGACGATTATCTTACCTCTTATCAGGCCGATGGATTGGTCATCGCTACGCCTACCGGTTCGACGGCTTATTCGTTGAGCATCGGCGGGGCCATTTTATCGCCGACCACGCCGAGCTTGATTTTGTCGGCCATTGCGCCGCACAACTTAACGTCGCGCTCATTGGTGGTCGATGACAATAGTAAAATACGGTTGAAGGTGGAAAGCCGGAGCCGTAATTTCTTGGTATCCCTCGACGGACAATCGCAGGTTTTTCATGAGGATACGGCCTTGGAAGTACGAAAGGCCGATTATATGCTAAAGGTGGTGAAACGCATCAGTCACAGTTTCTATGCTACACTACGGGATAAATTGATGTGGGGAAAGGATGTAAGAAAACAGAACGGATAGGTTGGGGATAATTACAAATTACTAATTACAAATTATAAATTACTAATTACTAATTACTAATGACAAATGAAGTCAAGGGGCTGAAGACTGTAAACTGAGGAGAATGCTGCGATGAAGATATTATCGGCAGAACAAATACGCGAGATCGATGCAAAAACCGTTACTTACGAAGCGGTTTCTTCGCTCGAACTCATGAAAAGAGCCGCAAAGGCTTTTTACTATTGGTTTATTGAAAAATATCAAGACAAGCAGGCCTCGATATTGATTCTATCCGGAACGGGGAATAACGGGGGGGATGGGATTGTCGTCGCCCGTTTGTTGTCGTCGTCGGGGTATTCGGTGAAAGTGTGTAACGTGGAATATAGCAAGAGGCGGTCGGAAGATTGCGCTCATAATATCCGGCGGGCAAAAGCGGAAAATGTTCCTTTGCTGTTTGTCTCGAAAGCGGAAGAAATTCCCGATTTTTCCGATTACGCTATTTTAATCGATGCGCTCTTCGGTACGGGATTGAACCGTGACGTGTCCGGTATTGCCCACGATGTGATCCTCCGCATGAATGAGAGTGGAAAAACCATTATCAGTATCGATGTGCCGAGCGGTTTGTTTATGGATAAGCATACGGATTTTGCCGTACAGGCTGCACACACGGTGACTTTTCAGATTCCGAAAGCGGCCTTGTTTTTGCCGGATAACGCCCCGTTTACGGGCGAAGTGACGCTCGTGGATATCGGATTAAGCCAGAAAGCGATATCCGAAGCGGAAACGAATTGGTTTTTCCAGGTAAAAGAGGATATTGCTGCATTGTTGAAGCCGTTATCGCGATTCGCCCATAAAGGCACGCAGGGGCATGCGTTGATAATTGGCGGAAGCGGGGGGAAGACCGGTTCGGTCTGTTTAGCGGCTAAAGCGGCCTTGAAAACCGGTTGCGGATTGGTGACGGCGTATGGCCCGAAAGGTCTTTCGGCGGTATTGGGCAGTTGGTTTCCGGAAGCAATGGTGATAGAAGATGCTGATTCGGACTATCTTTCGGATATTGCCTTCGATATCCGTCCCGATGCCATAGGTGTCGGGATCGGATTGGGGACGGAACCCGCTACACAAAAGGCTTTCTATCGGTTCTTGTCAGGAAATAAACAGTCGTTGGTCGTTGATGCGGACGGATTGAACATCTTGTCGCAACATAAAGAATGGCTCAGCTTGCTTCCCGTTGGAACGATATTGACTCCGCATCCCAAAGAGCTCTCACGCTTAATCGGTTCCTGGGAAAACGATTATGATAAAATGGATAAAATCCATTTTTTTGTCAAAAAATATCCGGTTATTCTTATTTTGAAAGGCGCTTATTCGATGATTGTCAATAATGAAACCGTTTATATAAACAGTTCGGGAACACCCGCGTTGGCGACCGCCGGAAGCGGGGATGTGTTGACAGGGATGGTTGCGGGGTTGCTTGCCCAAGGGTATCCGGCTATCGATGCCGCGCGCATGGCGGTATATATGCATGGACGAACCGCAGACAGAACGCAGTCGGTTATACATCCGAGGAGTTTTGTGGCTTCGGATATTATTGACCAAATCGGGAATGTGTATTTTGAGTTGGATAACGAATTGTCTATCCATTGATTGAAGCTCCTGGCCGATTAACGAATAAAAAGAGGGTGAAATAGCATTTGCAGTGAGTCAAAAAAGTTTCTTACAATACAAAAAGACCTCATTGGTCTTGTCATATGAAAACCCCTGAACAGATGCATAAACAAAAAAGTGTAAAAATTAGAACGTATAAAAAATCAGAGAGAAACAAGGTTAACCTTGTTTCTCTCTGATAAATCATTTAATTTTGTCCAATAAACTGTAACGCTTATTTAGGAATAGTCAATTTTCATTATACACCGAAAAAATAATTTACTTTTTTGGTTTTTGAATGATAGTTACAGTATCAAAAAAATTAGAATTTTGTAGAGTCACTATTATTTCTCGCGACTCGGAGTTCGTATTGTCCGAAACATTAATATTAAGTTTTTTACCATTCTTTTCAATAGTAACCCATGAGGCTTTTATTCCGACAACTGTTTCGTATTCACCCTTAATAAATGCATAGTTTTTATCATTTGATGGGATATCAACTCCATTCACACGAAGATTAGATATCCACCATGTATCAACCTTTGTGGATAAACTTCTATTTCCACCTTCATAAGTAAATTCTACAACTTGTGCAGAAAGGCCTATGTCCTCCGTGTTTTCAGAATTGGAACACGATATACAAAACATAACTGAAATAAACAATAATAGTATTTTTTTCATTTTTTCGCTCTTTTAATTATTTAATCTGGATCTTTACTCGATAAAGCACAGTATATTATTCCATAATTATAGTTTACGTTAGATGGTGCTTCGGACGATATACCGCCGCTTAGATATGAAAAAGTATTTATAAAATTATAAACTTGTTCTAAATAATAACCATCATAGGTACCGCCATATCCCCAATTACAATGGTATAAATCTAAATTTTTTTCAGTAGTAGAATTGCTTTTATAACATTTTATACCATCCACTACCCAAAAATGACCTGCTCCATTTATGTTTCTTCCTCCCATAACAATAATACCTCTCGTGCTTCTAAGACAATTATAGAAATTAGTAACAGACAAATCAGTCCTATATTGCCTAAAACCTGTTTTAAATTTAATATCTAATGTTTGAAGATATTCCCAAGCTTTGGCATCAGTAGCATAGCTAGTTTTGCCATAATTCATATTGACGTTTCTTCCTATTTCTCTTAATAATCTATCTACTTGGTTGCGACCTACTGCATTTGCTAATAAGTCATCTTTTGTTTTCATTTGCTGTATAACATCCCAATCAATCGGATAGCCATTAATAGATTCAATAGCTGAAAAATGAGCAGTCGCATATCCTAAAGCAACAGCAACACATCCAACGACACTGTTGCCACCACTTGGTTATGATGGACAGTAATCATTAAAAGGTGCATCTTGATTCCATGACCATATTAGCTTAGGGGCCGTTTTTCTATTCAAATACCATTGACCGGTCGGGTCGTCCTGTCCAAGTTCGGTTTCGCTACCAATTCTTGTTTGTGGGGTATTTATTGTATGGATGAAATATTCTTCGGAATATTTGATAAACATTTTAAAGCTTTCATTATGAATTAATTCATCATCTTCTTTGCTGTAATTCCCATTGTCAACCAATGCAAAAATAGGTTCGGTACGTTTGTCCGCGGACATTAGAGCAAAGCCGCCTTCATTATTCAAATTAATTATGTACATCATCGTGTCAGGCACTTGTGACAAATCATAACTTGAACTTCTTAGTTGACTTTGATTTTTTGTTATAGCCTCAATATTCTTCACACTAACTGGTGACCCTATTGACCTAGTACTGTTTTCTTCATTTAATCCTATAAAGTAGTTTAATGTATTAACAGCTTCATCTGGAGAAATCCTGTTTGGATTTTGGGTTGCGGTAAATGCTTCGCTCTCATCATCATTGTAAGAGGTTTCTATATTATTTTCACTTTCACAAGAGTTGAAAATGAATACCCCTAAAACTAAAGATAAATGTAATAATAAAAAAAATCTTTTTTCATTGTTTTACTAAATGTTAAATGTTTGTTTATATAGTCTTTATATTACTTATAGGTAAAAACTATATAATATAACAGAACAAAAAAGGAAATGTTTTTGTATTTGAAGATAAAAAACAAAAGAATATTTGGTGTTTACCGAAAAGATTGGTATTTTTGCACCTCATTTTGCCAATAGGCCCGATAAGAAGCCGTGAAAACGGTTCGCCTCAGGCATGTAACGTAAAAGTTATTTTTATATGTACGTCATAGTAGACATTCAAGGTCAGCAGTTTAAAGTAACGCAAGACCAAAAATTATTCGTACACCGCTTGAATGCAGATCGTGGTGCCGATGTAGAGTTTGAAAACGTATTGCTCGTTGATAACGACGGCGATGTGAAAGTGGGTACGCCTTCGATTGAAGGAGCCAAGGTGGTCGTCGAAGTATTGTCTCATGTAAAAGGAGACAAAGTTCTTGTTTTCAAAAAGAAAAGAAGAAAAGGATATCAGAAGTTGAACGGTCACCGTCAACAATTCTCGGAAGTAAAGGTAAAAGAAATTATTGCTTAATCAGTGAAGGAGAAAAAGAAATGGCACATAAAAAAGGTGTAGGTAGTTCAAAGAACGGTCGCGAATCGGAAAGTAAGCGATTAGGCGTAAAAGTATTCGGAGGTGAAGCGGCAAAAGCCGGCAATATTTTGGTAAGACAGCGTGGCACGGTTCATCATCCCGGTGAAAATGTAGGTATCGGTAAAGATCACACATTGTTCGCTTTAATTGACGGTGTGGTCGTTTTCCGCAAAAGAAGAAATAACCGTTCGTTTGTATCGGTGTTTCCCAGCTCGGAAGCACAGGCCTGAATGTTGTATTAAAACGGTTAAAATAGACTTTAAACCATAAAGTTATCGTTTTTTAGTTGATAAAATGAAAACAACCGGCTTTTTATAAGTCCGGTTGTTTTTCTTTATTTTAGCGCGAGCCGTTTCCTATAAATACTTTTGAAAACGCATTTATACAATCATTATTTTCTTTATCTTTACATCGTTTTCAACATTCATTCTTATTATCTACCTGTATATATGTTGCAAAAGCGCAAGATTATTAACGATCCCGTATTCGGGTTTATCAACATCCCGAACGATTTTATCTATGCAATTATTCAGCATCCTTACCTGCAACGGTTAAACCGCATCCGTCAATTGGGAGTAGCGGCTTTTGTATATCCCGGGGCGCAACATACGCGTTTCCATCACTCTATCGGCGCGATGTATTTGATGAATGAAGCGCTATCGAATTTGAAAATGAAGGGGCTTCACATATCGGAAGAGGAATCCGACGGCGCTTTAGCGGCTATTTTGTTGCATGATGTCGGTCATGGCCCTTTCTCGCATGTGTTGGAACAAACCTTGGTGCAAGATGTACGGCATGAAAAGATCTCTCTTTTGATGATGCAGAAATTGAATGCATTATGGAACGGAAAATTGACTACCGCCATCGAAATATTTAAAGATACGTATCCCAAACGCTTTCTTCACCAGTTGGTGAGCGGACAGTTGGATGTGGACAGACTGGATTACTTGCGGCGCGACAGTTTTTTTACGGGTGTCGTAGAAGGGAATATCGGGTCGGCGCGCATTATTAAGATGCTCGATGTGAAGAATGATAAGTTGGTGGTCGAGTCGAAGGGCATTTACTCTCTGGAGAATTTTTTGTTGGCGCGCCGTTTGATGTATTGGCAGGTTTATCTGCATAAAACCGCGGTGGGAGCGGAAAAAATGCTCATCAATACGCTGAAGAGAGCGAAAGAATTATCGCACGATGGGCATCGTTTGTTTGCTTCTCCAGCTCTGGAATATTTTTTGCGCAATGATATTTCGATAGATAACTTTGAAGAGAGTAACGAAGCGTTTGATTCTTTTATTTCTCTTGATGATAATGATATATGGGTATCGTTAAAAGCTTGGTGTACCTATCCGGATGTGGTCTTATCGGCTTTGAGCAGGGGATTGGTCGACCGGAATTTGTTTAAGATTGAAATTAGCCCCGAACCACCGGATGAGGTCAAAAAAGAATTGTTATTAGAGGAATATTGCCGCAAATATGGTATTTCGGCTCATGAGGCATCGTACTTTATCGCTTCGGAGATGCTGGTTACCGATATGTATAATGAAAATGACGACAGTATCGATATCCTGTATAAAGACGGATCGGTGAAGGATATTGCCGTCGCTTCGGATATGTTTAATATTGAACTGCTTTCGAAGAAAATCGAAAAGTACTATTTTGCCTATTTGAGGGATTGACAAAAGAGGATACGGATTTATGATTTTTCCGGATGGTCATCGATGGCCGTCGGAACGATAAACCATACGACCAGCGAGCCGATTAGGCCGAGTGAAAGGATGGCAACGCGAATAGAAATAATTTGAATGACCACGAAGGAAGAGAACAGTACCATAGCCGTCATAAAAGCGATCACTCCCATTTTTCCTTTTCGTGTGATGCCTTTGCGGCGTTGATAATTTTTTATGCGCGGGCCCAATATTTTATTATTTAGCAGCCATCTGTAGAGCTTTTCAGAACTCCGGGCATACAATGCGGCCGATAAAAGGGCAAAGGGTGTTACCGGCAGCCCGGGTACAAAAATACCCAAAATCGCTAAGATGAGCGCCACCGTACCTCCTATGGCATACAAAGCTCTTACGATTTTGTTCTTTTTGATCTGCAACTCCATTTCTTCCGCCTGGGAAATAGTGACTTCTTTGCTGATCGAGAGGTTATTCTGCCGCGGTTTATTGATCATATATAAATTTTTTTCTGTGGATGGAAGTGTAAAGATAATCAAAATAGTAACGGATTCCACCCAAAGCTACGAAAAATATCCTTGTACTTCTCCGAAAGTGTGCCTGAAACCCCTGCATGCCGTCGTATTGGTACGATGGGTTGCCACAAACCCGGGGACGTCGTCGTATTAGTACGACGGGCTGCCACAAACCCGGGGATGGCGTCGTATTAGTACGAAAGGTTGCCACAAACCCGGGGACGTCATCGTATTAGTACGAAAGGTTGCCACAAACCCGGGGACGTCGTCGTATTAGTACGAAGGGTTGCCACAAACCCGGGGACGTCATCGTATTAGTACGGCGGGTTGCCACAAACCCGGGGACGCCGTCGTATTAGTACGAAGGGTTGCCACAAACCCGGGGACGTCGTCGTATTAGTACGAAGGGTTGCCGCAAACCCGGGCATGGCGTCGTATTAGTACGACGGGTTGCCGCAAAATCACGGAAAGCTGCTGTCAATCTTCGCAATAGTCCCTAAAGATATGGGTTTGGCAATGGTTTTGTCGAAGGGGCTGAATCCATTAGGCGGGGGTAGGGAGTATCGTATTCTCTCAATCCAGTTTGAGTACGGCAAGGAAAGCTTTTTGAGGGATTTCTACGTTTCCGATCTGCTTCATGCGCTTTTTCCCTTCCTTTTGTTTTTCGAGCAATTTTCGTTTACGTGAAATATCGCCCCCATAACACTTCGCCGTCACATCTTTCCGGACGGCTTTGATGGTTTCGCGCGCAATAATTTTGGCTCCGATAGCTGCCTGTATGGCGATATCGAATTGTTGGCGCGGAATCAATTCTTTTAGTTTTTCGCACATCCGGCGTCCGAAAGATTGAGCGTTGTCGAAATGCGTCAAGGTGGAAAGCGCGTCTACCGGTTCGGCGTTGAGTAGTATATCGAGCTTTACCAGTTTTGAAGGCCTGAAATCATGCAAATGATAGTCAAACGAAGCATATCCTTTCGAAACGCTTTTCAGTTTGTCGTAAAAGTCGATGACAATCTCGCCCAAAGGAAGGTCGAAAATAATCTCCACTCGATCGCCCGATATATAGTTTTGCGTTACCAATACGCCGCGTTTCCCGAGGCAAAGTGTCATAATGGGCCCCAAATATGTCGTGTTTGTGATGACCGACGCGCGTATAAACGGCTCCTCGATCCGCTCGATAAGCGTGGCGTCGGGCAATCCTGCCGGATTATGCACTTCTTTCATGTTCCCTTTTTTGTCATACACCCGGTAAGATACGTTGGGGACGGTGGTGATGACATCCATATTGAATTCACGTTCCAAGCGTTCCTGGACGATTTCCATGTGAAGCAAGCCCAAGAATCCGCAACGGAATCCAAAACCCAGCGCGACCGACGATTCGGGCTGGAAGGTGAGCGACGCATCGTTCAGTTGCAACTTCTCAAGGGACGAGCGCAAGTTCTCGAAGTCCTCGCTTTCAATAGGATATACGCCGGCGAAGACCATCGGTTTCACTTCTTCGAATCCATCGATAGCTTTGTCGCATGGACGCTTCACATGCGTGATCGTATCGCCTACTTTGACTTCTGTAGCCGTCTTGATGCCTGAAATGATATATCCTACATCGCCGCATTCCACGCGCTCTTTGGGGATCATATCCAAGCGCAGGATCCCTACTTCATCGGCTTCGTATTCTTTTTCGGTAGCGACGAATTTTACTTGTTCGCCTTTAGCGATACTGCCGTTTAAAATTTTGTAATAGGCGATGATTCCTCGAAAGGAATTGAATACCGAGTCGAATATCAGGGCTTGCAAAGGTGCATCGGGATCTCCTCCCGGTGCGGGGACTCTTTCGACAATCGCTTTGAGTATTTCGGGGATGCCGATACCGGTTTTTCCGCTCGCACGGATAATATCCTTCCGCGGAATTCCCAAGAGGTCTACAATCTGGTCCTCCACTTCATCGGGCATGGCGCTGTCCAAATCGACTTTGTTCAATACCGGAATGATTTCCAAATCTTGTTCGATAGCCATGTAGAGATTCGAGATTGTTTGCGCCTGAATGCCTTGAGCGGCATCCACCACCAACAAGGCCCCTTCGCATGCGGCGATGGAACGCGAAACCTCATACGAAAAATCTACGTGCCCCGGCGTATCGATCAGATTCAACGTGTATTTTTCTCCTTCATACTCATAGATCATCTGGATGGCATGGCTTTTGATCGTGATACCCCGTTCACGTTCCAAATCCATATCGTCGAGCAATTGATTTTGGAGCTTTTTACCGTCAAGCGTATGAGTGAACTCGAGCAATCTATCGGCCAGCGTGCTTTTTCCGTGATCGATATGAGCAATAATGCAGAAATTACGTATATTCTTCATTCGCGAATGATATAATCAAAAACAATCAATATCTACTAATTGACAATTAGTAATTAGTAATTATTAATTAGTAATTTGTAATTAGTATTAGTAATTTATTTAAAACTCCGCGTTATTAGGAGTCCGGGGGAAAGGAATCACGTCACGGATATTGGTCATGCCCGTCACAAAAAGCATTAAGCGCTCAAATCCCAATCCGAAGCCTGCATGTGGAGCGGTACCGAATTTACGCGTTTCGATATACCACCATATCGGGTCGATATTCATGCCGGTTTCCTTCACCCGTTGCATCAGTTTGTCGTAATTTTCCTCGCGTTCCGATCCTCCGATAATTTCTCCGATCTTCGGAAAGAGCACGTCCATGGCGCGGACCGTCTTTCCATCGTCATTTTGTTTCATATAGAAAGACTTGATTTCCTTCGGATAATCGGTCAGGATAACCGGACGCTTGAAATGCTTTTCCACCAGATAACGTTCGTGTTCCGACTGTAAGTCCGTTCCCCAATGTACCGGGAATTCGAATGTATGTCCTGATTCTTCCAATATTTTGACACCCTCGCCATAGCTTAGGCGTACAAAATCATTCTCCACCACAAATTTTAACCGGTCGGGAAGTTCTTCGTCATACATCTTTGCGAGGAATTCGATATCATCTTTACAGTGTTCCAACGCATAGCGGATGAGGTATTTCAAGAAATCCTCCGCCAAATCCATATTGTCGTGGATATCATAAAAAGCCACTTCCGGTTCGATCATCCAGAATTCCGCCAAATGACGGGGCGTGTTGGAATTTTCGGCGCGGAACGTCGGTCCGAACGTATAAATCGCTCCGAGAGACATGGCGCCCAATTCTCCCTCGAGCTGCCCGGAAACGGTGAGGTTGGTCTGCCGGCCGAAAAAATCTTTTGAGTAATCGATGCTCCCATCCTCTGTTTTAGGCACATTGTTCAAATTAAAGGAGGTCACTTCGAACATTGCTCCGGCGCCCTCGGCATCCGAACCGGTGATGATAGGAGTATGGAAATAATAAAATCCGCGGTCGTTGAAATACTGATGGATGGCGAACGACATGTGGTGGCGCATCCTGAATATTGCTCCGAACGTATTTGTCCGCGGGCGCAGATATGCAATTTCCCGTAAAAACTCCAGCGAGTGCCCTTTCTTTTGCAAAGGGTAAGTTGCCGGATCGGCGGTTCCGTAAATTTCAATCTCTTCCGCCTGAACCTCTACGGTTTGTCCCTTTCCTTGCGAGGCGACCAGTTTTCCGTTTACACTTAATGACGCTCCGGTAGTAATGGGCTTGAGGAAATCTTCTCCGAATTTTTCCATCTCGATTACTACTTGTAGGTTGTGGATAGTAGAGCCGTCGTTTATTGCGACGAAACTTACGTTTTTATTTCCCCTACGGGTGCGCACCCATCCTTTTATATTAATTTCTTCACCTATTTTTTCCGGTGATAAAGCATCAGCGATTTTTGTCCGTTTTAGTTGTTTCATCTAATCTTTAATCAATCTCCCTCATCAATCTTTTTTCAATCTTGCATCGATCTCTAATCGAAAGCCCCCATACGAAGCATATTGACTTCTTGTTCGGTCAGATAACGCCATCTGCCGCGCGAGAGACCTTTTTTGGTTAAACCGGCGAAATAAACCCTGTCCAGTTTCAGTACGCGGTAACCCAGTTTTTCGAACATACGACGGACTACACGGTTTCTTCCCGAATGGATTTCTACACCGACTTGAGCTAAATCTTCTTCACTGACATAACTGATAGCATCGGCATGAATTTCCCCGTCCTCCAGGTCTATTCCGTCGGCCATAGCTTGCATGTGCTCCATTGCCACCGGTTTATCGAGCCAAACCTGATAGATTTTACGTTTTTCGTATTTCGGATGGGTTAGTTTCGACGCCAGGTCTCCGTCGTTGGTAAGAAGCAATACGCCGGTGGTCGCCCTGTCGAGTCTACCTACCGGATAAATCCGTTCCGAGCAGGCGCTTTTAACCAGTTCCATTACGGTTTTCCGGTTTTCCGGATCATCGGTGGTCGTGACGAACCCTTTCGGTTTGTTTAAAAGGACGTATACCTTACTCTCCAATCTGATCGGTTGATCATGGAACATTACCTCATCGGCACGCGTAATTTTAGTACCCAATTCGGTAATCACTTCTCCATTTACTTTTACCACACCCGCCTGGATAAATTCATCGGCTTCACGACGAGAGCAAACTCCCGCATTCGCCAAATATTTATTTAAGCGGATCGGAGCGTTCGGATCGGCATTCTCCTTATATTTAACCTGTTTGAAAGGCTTTTTCTTTTTGATTTTCTTCTTTTTTTGATTATTGCCACCCATACCGCTTTTGTTACGCGGATCGTACCCTTTACCATCGTGTCTTTTACCGCCTCCGTATGGTCCGGAGCCCGATTGTGCAATGCGATCGCCAACGCGCGGACGGCGTTTTCTGGGAGCATGCATACCGCTTCCGTTTTCTGTGTTGTCTTGTGATTCCCTGAAAGATGATTGTGACGGCCTTTCAGCATAATCATTACTGTCTTGTGGTAATCGTCTTTCATTACCATAACTTCTGTTAGAAGAAGAGTGTCTCTCATTGTTCGCGTTGCCGTATATGTTTTTTTCGCGCGAATCTTCGTTGTTTGTTCCCATTTTCCTTCGTTCTTTTTAATTTTCTACTATAACCTCACGGTTGTTATTAATCGAATATTTAACCTAAAACATTACGATAGAGCCCTTTTTATAGGGTTATCAGAATTGATCTTCTCTTTAAAGTATATATAAATAAGCCTGTTTAAATTCCAATATAATTTTCCGGAGTAATTGCCCTTAATTTTTCTTTTATAGGTTCCTCCACATTTAACGTATCGATAAATGTTTCAATACTCTCTTTAGTTATATGTTTATTGGTGCGGGTCAATGCTTTGAGTGCTTCATACGGATGAGGGTATCCCTCCCGCCTCAATATTGTTTGAATTCCCTCTGCAATAACCGCCCAATTATTATCCAAATCTTTTCGAATCGTTTCTTGATTCAATAACAATTTATTCAGTCCTTTTGTTGTACTTTTTATGGCAATTAATCCATGTGCCAAAGGGATGCCGATATTCCGAATGACTGTCGAGTCGGTCAAATCGCGTTGCAAACGCGAGACCGGTAATTTTGCCGATAAATGTTCCAACACAGCATTTGCCAATCCCAGATTGCCTTCCGCATTTTCAAAATCGATCGGATTTACCTTGTGTGGCATAGCCGAAGAGCCCACTTCTCCCGGTTTAATGTTTTGTTTAAAATATTCCATAGAAATGTATTGCCACATATCGCGGTTTAAATCGATCAAGATGGTGTGGATACGCTTTATGGCGTCGAATCCTTCCGATAACGTATCGTAATTCGAGATCTGAGTCGTCCATTGCTCGCGTTCCAATCCTAATTTTTCTTGAAGAAAACGGTCAGCAAAGTGTTTCCAGTCCACATCGGGATAGGCCGCATAATGTGCATTGAAATTACCGGTGGCGCCACCGAATTTGCCTTTTACCGGAATACTCTTTAAGGAGTCTATCTGGTTGCGTAGACGATAGGCGAACACCTTTATTTCTTTGCCCAAGCGGGTGGGAGAGGCGGGCTGTCCGTGTGTGCGAGCGAGCATAGGGATATCTTTCCATTCCTGCGAATAGGTATCCAATAGTGCGCACAATTCCTCCAGTTGGGGAATATAAATCGATTCCAAAGCGTTTTTCCACATTAATGGAATAGCCGTATTGTTGATATCCTGAGAAGTTAATCCGAAATGGATAAATTCTTTATAGTCGGATAATCCGATGTTATCGAATTTTTCTTTCAGAAAATATTCCACCGCTTTGACATCGTGGTTGATTTCCTTTTCAATATCCTTGATACGAAAAGCATCTTCTTCGGAGAAACGGGTAAGAATCCCTTCCAGTCTATCAAGTTTATCTTTGTCTATATTGTTCAAAGGAGGAATTTCGGATTCGCAAAGAAAGAGGAAATACGCAATTTCGACATGGGTGCGATATTTTATTAAAGCATATTCCGAAAAATAAAATGCCAGTTCCTTTGTTTTATTTCGATATCTTCCATCAATAGGAGAAATAGCTGTAAGTTCGTCAAGTTTCATTTCGAGAGTATCGTTCTTTTTAAATAAATGGAGAATTGTAGAAAATCACTTTTCTATCAATTTCTCATAATCAGGTGCTTATTTCAGAATTTGTTTTGTTCATCAAAGAGTCTTTCAGGAATCTTAGATTCCCATCTTTGAAATTTGAACAATTTGTGACTTCTTTTTCAAATGTTTATAACCTGCACTTGATTTTCCAATCGGATGTACAAAAGTAAGGATAATTCTAGTATCCTGAAAATTTTCAGAAAAAAAATATCAAATATTTTGCACGTAAAGAAAAAGGGTGTATCTTTGCACCGCTTTTGAAAACAAAAGGTACAATAAAGGGCGTTTAGCTCAGCTGGTTCAGAGCATCTGCCTTACAAGCAGAGGGTCGGGGGTTCGAATCCCTCAACGCCCACCGAAACATAAAAATTGGTGGAAGTCAACAAAAGACAGAAACTTCAATTAGGAGACAAGAATCCTGTTAATCAATAGATTAACAGGATTCTTCTTTTTACACGACAGACACAACAGGACGAAAAAAGACAGATTAAGACAGTGGGTTCGTGTGCAAACCGTGTGTGAAAAGCAACCTCTAATTCTGCACACGAATAGGTAAATAATCTACTGGAATTAAGCGTCTTACAATGACCTAACTTGGCGTTTTCAGAACGACAAATCCTTTGACTTTAAGGAATAACTTTGTCGAATTAAAACGTGTAAAAATGAAAAGTACGTACCGCATTCTGTTCTACATCAGAAAAACAAGACCAAACAAAGACGGTTTGGTAACAATAGCCATCCGTATTACGATTGATGGAGAGTCTTTAAGTTTAACCCAAAACTGTTTGTCAATCCTGAAATATGGAATCCCATCGGACGAGCGGAAGGAAGAACAAAAGAAGCAAAAGAAACCAATGATGCTTTGGACAAAATCCGAATGGATTTGAAAAAGCACTACGATAATATCTACGAACGGGACGGTTTTGTGACTCCTGAAAAACTCCGTGATGCTTATCTCGGCCTTGAAATACAGAAAAACACCGTACTGTCTTTGTTCGATATCAAGATTGAACAGAAACGTAATCTAATTGGCAACACAATTCGCGACACCACTTTTGTTAAGTATCAGGCGACTCGGAATCGTATAAGGGAATTTATCCGTAACAAATACAATAAGGAAGACCTTCCGATCCGGGAAGTCAATTTTCAATTCATATCCGATTACGAAATCTACCTAAAATCGGTTTGCCGTTGTGGGCACAATTCCAGTGTAAAGCATCTTCGTTTCCTTAAACAAATTGTAACCAATGCTCTAAAGAATCATTTAATCTCGGTTGATCCTTTTGACAACTACAAATTGGGCTACAAACCCGTAAACAAAGAATTTCTGATTGAACCTGAAATAAAGAAGTTAATGAATAAAAAGTTTGAAGCAAAGCGGCTGGAAGAAGTGCGGGACGTATTTTTATTCCAAATATTCACGGGTGTAGCCTACATAGATGCCGCCAATCTGACTAAAGACAATATCTTTGAAGATGGCTTAGGGCAGAAGTGGATACGATTAACTAGACAGAAGTCCTCCGTTCAGGCAAATATCCCTTTACTGGATGTGCCCTTGTCTATTCTTAAAAAATATAGTGGATTGGAGAACGGAAAACTCCTACCTATTCATACGAATCAAAAAATGAACGAATATTTGAAAGAGATTGCTTCGTTATGCGGTATAAATAAGCGACTTACCACGCACTGCGGCCGGCACAGCTTCGGGACGATTATGCTGACGAAAGGAGTTTCTATCGAAAGTGTATCTAAAATGCTTGGGCATACAAATATCACAACTACACAGATTTATGCGAAAGTTTTGAATCAGAAAATCTTCACAGAGGTAAATAAGGTAAGAGGTGAGTTTGATGATATGATGAAGTATTATAAGCAACGGAAATAAATTTTTGGTACTGCTCAATAAAATATACGAATAAAGAACTACAAGAGTTTGGAATTTTGTTGTTCACCATAAAAAATATCTTCTATTCATTTACACTATTCCTTAGATATAGATATTTTCTCGTTTGAATTTCATAATTTTGCAAAATGAAACGAAAGGAATCAATAAAAGAGTTTTACACTAATCACGGACAGGAATATCCAAAAGCAGGACAATTCAATATATACCGCATGGAAGAATTTGCGTGTGACAGCACATCGCTACCACCTAACCGCAGGGATTTCTATAAAATCTCGATGATTACAAAAGGAACAGGCATTATTGGTTATTCTGATAAGGCAATTAATATTGACAGACCATCTATTACGTTTCTCAATCCGCTAATTCCTTATTCGTGGGAGCCGAACTCGGAAGACCAAGCAGGCTATTTCTGTCTTTTCACAGAAGATTTTGTAAATGCAACATTGAAGAACGCAAGCCTTTCACAGTCGTCATTATTTAAAGTTGGAGGCAACCACGTATTTTTCCCGAGCGAGGAAAGTTTGAAACTTTTGCAGGGTGTTTTTGAAAATATGTTTCGTGAAATCAATTCCGAATATACCAACAAGTACGATTTATTGAAAAGCTACGTGCAGATTATTATGCACGAAGCGATGAAAATGCAACCGCCTGAAACCTTTTACCAGCCTATCAATGCTTCGGAACGTATCAGTAATTTGTTTTTGGAACTGTTGGAACGACAATACCCCATTGATGCTCCAAGCCAAACACTGAAGCTGAAAACAGCTAATGAATTTGCGGTACAGCTAAATGTACATACCAATACACTAAACAGGGCTTTGAAAGAAAGCACAGGCAAAACCACTACGGAATGGATTGCCGAAAGAATGGTTAAAGAGGCTAAGGCATTATTGCAGTTCAGTAATTGGGATATTGCAGAGATAGCGTACAGTTTGGGGTTTGAGCATTCGTCAAACTTTATCATTTTCTTCAAAAAGCAGGTAGGTATTACGCCTTTACAATTCAGGAAAGAGATAGTTAATAATGTGAATGTCACATAAAATTTATGATCTAAAAATGGGAAACATTATTGATAACATCAGAAGATATATCAGGCTTACTGATGATGAAAGTGAACTTGTTAAAAAACTATTCATTACAAAATCCATAAAAAATGAGAAAAGATTTTAGAAGAGGGGAAAGTTTGCAAACACTTATTCTTCGTTTCAAAAGGATTATTGAGACACTACATAAACTATGACGGAAAAGAATTAACCATCCATTTCAGTGAAGAAAATACTTTTGCTTGCGATTATGACAGCTTCATCAGCAAGAATAAATCGAATAAAACCATTGAAGCATTAGAAGAAACCGAGCTATATGTTATCTCGTTCAACGACCTGCAACTGTTTTATAAAAACGTACAATATGGAGACCGCTTTGGAAGACTTTTATTAGAAGAAATATTTACGTCTGCCATTCGGCATATTATATCCGTTCATACAGACACAGCCGAGCAAAGGTATTTGAATTTTCTGTACTCGTTCAAACATTTACAACAACGGATACCACAATTTTATATAGCTTCTTTTATAGGGGTAACCCCTCAATCATTAAGCAGAATAAGAAGACGATTAGTCCATAATTGATTTGTTACCCCAAGGTAACTTCTATGCTATTTATACTTATTTCCTTTGTAAAAAAATAAAACAATGGATATTTCACATTCAAAATCATTTTTCAAGATTACAACAGGTATAATAGTAATCGGCTATTCTTTATGTTTGGGGAGTATTGCTTCATTTATTGCAATGAACATTATTGCGGGCGATAGTCCGACAATAGAATTTCTTTATTGGCAAAGGACATTTGTCAATTCGATTATGAACTATGTAACAGCACCTGCAATTTGGTTGTTTTTGCTTGGGAATATTGGATTGTTTCTAACATTAGGTAAAGAAAGAAACAGAAAAAATGTCATTTTGTTGATGTTGTCAATTTTGGTAGTAATCAATGGGCAATTAATAATCATTCCCTTTGCAAAAACAGTAAGCAGTCTTGCAGTACAACAACTTCAAATTTCACAGTTTATTCCAAATTTTGCAGCGAATAAAGCAATAGAAGATACTTGTGGAGAGATAAATCTACTGTTTTTGATTACCTATCTAACAGTATATATCCTGAATACTTCAAAACTTGTTGTTCAAACAAAGTCTATATCATAACAAACTGTTTGAATTGCATAATTTTTAAAGATGCCTCAGGGCTAACTTTGTACCGTAATAAAAAAAATATAAATTATGGTACAGGAAAATTTAAAAGGAAAAGTTGCCCTAATCACAGGTGGTGCAACGGGTATAGGCTTGGCTTCTGCAAAACTGTTTTTACAAAAAGGTGCAAAAGTTGTTATTGCAGGACGCAGACAGGAAATTGGCGAAACTGTTCTTCCTGAATTGCAAAAAATAAGTTCCGATATTCATTTCATAAAAACTGATGTTTCCAAAAACAAGGAAGTGAAACATCTTATCACTGAAACTGTTCGCATCTTTGGCAGGCTCGATATTGCTTTTAACAATGCAGGTGTTGAGGGACATTTTGCACCGATTGACGAAACACCCGAAGAAGAATTTGATACTGTTGTAGGTATTAATGTCAAAGGCACTTGGCTAACCTGCAAATACGAAATTGAACAGTTCAAAAAACAAGGTACGGGCGGAACAATCGTAAACACTTCATCTTGGCTTTCAAGAGGAGCTTTTGGAGGTTCGGGAGTGTATTCAGCAAGTAAAGCCGCCGTGGACGGATTGGTTCGGGTTTTGGCTGTTGAAGCTGCACAAGCAGGAATAAGAGTTAACAGCATTCAGCCCGGCTACATTCAAACCCCGATGTTTGACCGTTTTTATCCTTTTCCTAAAGAAGAAGCTGATAAATTAAAAGAGCCTACAAAAAAACATGCCCCGCTTGGTCGCTTCGGAAATCCTGAAGAAGTTGCCGAATTGGTGGTTTGGTTGAGTAGTCCGTCAGCATCCTTTGTTACAGGAGAAAGTATTTTGGTAGACGGTGGATTGACTATCGGAGGACAACGTTATTAATTTCAAATTCCATTCAAAAGATTATGCAAGCAATACAATTAGAAAATTACGGTATAGAAAATCTAAAATTAACCGAAGTTCCAACTCCCGAAGTTGTCGAAAACGAAGTATTGGTAAGAACTACTGCCGTTTCGCTCCAATACCTTGACTTACTTACAGTAGAAAACAGTAATGGCTTAAATATTCCGCTTCCGTTCATTCCTGTTTCAGAAGGTGTGGGCGTGATAGAAAGAGTTGGGAAGAACGTAACACGGTGGAAAAAAGGCGACCGTGTGCTTATTCCTTTCGTTACACATTGGGAAGCAGGAAAAACAACGCCTTATCACAATGCTATAAGAACAGGTGTACAGACTTCGGGAACATTGGCAGAGTTTACCGTACAACCTGAAAATACGCTTGTCCGCACACCTCAGAACCTTAGCGATGAAGACGCTACATCGTTATCCGTTGCAGGCTTGACCGCTTGGGCAATGCTTGTAACGCAAGCCAATATCAAAGCAGGGCAAACCTTTTTGGTACAGGGAAGCGGTGGTGTTTCCCTATCTGCACTGCAAATCGCAAAAATTTCGGGCTTGAAAATTATTGCTACTACAGGAAGCAGAGAAAAAGAGCAAAAGCTAAGAGATTTGGGAGCGGATGAAGTTATCAATTACAAAGACTTTCCCGAATGGAGCAACGAGGTAAAACGCCTGAACAACGGCAAAGGTGTAGATGTAACGCTGGATGTGGCAGGAAACCAAACCATTGGGCAAAGTATCTTTTCCGTTAAAGAACACGGTTTTGTAGGCTTGGTCGGTTTTATGTCGGGCAGTAAATTGTCATTTGATGTGTTCCCGCTCATTATGAACTATATCCGTTTGCAGGGCTATTCCGTGGGTAATGCACAGGATTTGGACGAGTTGGTAAATGCCATTGAGAAGAATAATCTTAAACCTGTCATTGATAGTGTTTACAGCATTGACCAAACACAAGAAGCATTTTTAAAACTGAAATCAAGTAAGGTTTTCGGTAAAGTGGTCATCAAATTTTAAGGCAATGAAAGTAAGGAATATATTAACAGCAGTCTTTATCTGCATCGGATTAAACAGTTTTTCGCAACAAGTCATCAATGGCTTTGCCACGCCTGAAAGCGTAACATCAGACGGTAAACGCTTTTTCGTGTCCAATCAGGGGCAGGATTTCAGCAGTCGGGATAGTGACGGTTTTATCAGCGAAATTTCAGCAGACGGAAAATTGATTGAATTGAAATTTGCACCCACGAAAGGCGTTCTGCACGCTCCCAAAGGGATGACGCTTGAAAACGACATCTTATACGTAGCAGACTTGGAACGTGTGGTAGGCTTTGACATCAATACCCGAAAAACGGTATTTGAACTCGCTATTCCACAGGCTACCGTACTGAATGATATTTGCCGTTTGGAGAATGGCTTTATTGGTGTTACAGATACCTATTCGGGCAATATTTACAAAGTCAATACCCGAACAAAATCGTTTGAAATCATTGCAAATATCCCGACCATAAACGGCATTTCGTTCAACAGAAGTACCAATCAGATTGCTGTTTGTACCAATGGCAAAACTTTGGGCGAGGGTTCGGTTTATATCAAAACAGGCAACGAAGGTTTTCGGCAACTGTCCAATATTTTCAATGGATTTTTTGACGGTATTGAATGGATAGATGATACCCATTTATTGATTTCGGATTGGGTCACATTTCCCACCAAAGGCTATGGCAAACTTTGGGTTTATGATTTAGAAAATCAAGAAGCTGAAATGCTATTGACCGAAGAAAGCATAGCAAATATTTTTTATAATCCTGCCACGCAAAAAATCTATATGCCCCAAATGCTGAAAAACAAAGTAATCATCACGGATAAAAAAGAATTAGAAATGAACCATAAACAACAATACAACAAACTATATCAATACGGTGTGGCAGATGCTTTTGTAGGCGGTCTGTACAAAGGGACTTTGCCATTGAAAGAATTAAAACTGAAAGGCGATTTCGGTTTGGGAGCTCCCGATATGCTGGATGGCGAATTGACGATGTTGGACGGGAAAGTATATCAGACCAAAGCCACAGGCAAAACCGTTGAACCGGACGATAACTTTAAAACGTCAATGCTTTTTACCACATTCTTTAAAGCCGATACCGTAATCACTATTGAAAATCCGATTGGAGAAAAAGCCCTTTGGGAACAGATAAGCAAAGAACTGAAAAATAAAAATGCAATGTATGCCATTAAAATAACAGGGAAGTTCGACCACATAAAAACAAGGGCATTTCCACCTGTAAAGAATGAACCGTTCCCCGTTATCTCTTTAATTTTTGACACGCAAAAGTTCTTTGAATTTTCAAATACACAAGGCACATTAATCGGTTATCATCTTCCCGAATACCTGAACGGTATCAATAGCAAAGGTTTTCATTTTCATTTCCTATCCAGCGACAAAACACAGGGCGGACACGTTTTAGATTTCATGGCAGGAAACCTAAAAATAGAAATTGCCGAACTGAGAAGTTTTGAACTGAATATACCGACTGATAAAGATTTTCAGCAGTTCAAGTTTGAACCCAAAGACAACGAAGCATTGAAACGGGTGGAACAAGGGAAATGAAAATACATCTAAAAATAAGATATGTTTTTAGAGTCATAAATAATTGATTTCGTTAGAATTTAAACGACCCCTAATTTCTAACAGATTTAGGCATTTTTATTATTGAGCGAAATATTGATCCCATAAGATAAGTACATTAATATGCAATTACCTATCCCTGAACCTATGGACAGTTCTTAAAGTGAAAAACAAAGCCACTAAAAAATCCAAAGCAAGCATCATATATAACTAAATAACTACGGAACGAGCTCCGCAGGTTGAAGAACAAAGGATAAATCCTTTGGTATAAATGACGGCTTAAAAGCCGTGATTTTCTTTTCCTGAAGGAAAATTCGTCCGATAACTGAAACAATAAATTTAATCATAAAAAAGTGGCTTATGGATAAAATTTTAAAACTGAAGATATTCAGGTTCTTATCTGAATATTCCTCACGAGTTACAAACGAAGAAATGAAAAATGCCTATGGGTGCTTTATGGAACAAGTAAAAACAATCAGTGAATCCGGAAATAATTTTTCTGAAACCTTTCGGATACTGAATCTTTCTTGTATTGAATTGGTATTTATAGAATCGGATCAGTACGGGCAGGGGAAAAAACGCCCTGAAATTTGCCTACCTCAGAAAGGCGATCCTATTTCTTGAAGCTGAAATTGATTTGCTGAAATTCACATTCCCACAAGCAAATCACTTCTACAACAATGTCCAACCAGATATTCCCAAAGTTTATTTTATCCCCAAGTCAGATGGCTTGGGGATTGATAGTATGGGAGAATTTGCTACCACATTCGAACTATCTAATCAGTTTTTAGATGAAAACGGTAAACCTGTTCCTTTCAAATATATTGCCGAGTCATTAGAATACGCTTTCAACTTTACTTTCGGGAATGCTTACAAATCCAAATCAAGAGTATTCAGCCGAAAGCCTTACAACCTAACAAAATCACTTGATTATTTAAAAAGATTACTTATTCGTGAAAGTAGAAGCAAGAAGATAACAAAAAGATAATTTTGTAATTTTCTGATTATTATTCAATTACAAAGCCATCTTAGGGGAGTCCATAGGGATTCCCCTATTTATTATACTTTGTTCTTCCGTCCTTTGCTTCATCAATGCATTGAAAACAAATAGTATTAATTTGAAAAACGAAGCAAAATGTATATCAATAACGATGATTTTGAAAAATGGATGGAGAAGCTATCCAAGAAGCTGAATGAAATAGGTCAGGACTTGAAATCCCTGATTAACACATCCGATGTATTTGAAGAAGACGAAAAAATTTTGGATAACCAAGACTTAGCCTTTCTTCTCAAAGTGTCCTATCGGACTTTGCAAAGGTATAGGACATGTAAAAAACTCCCTTATTTTGCGATAGGTCATAAAACCTATTATCGTGTTAACGATGTTCGGAATTTCGTTCGTGAACATATGGATTTTGGAACTTATCGGGAGTTTGAAAAGAAACACCCAAAGAAAGAAGGGGATAAAAAAACGAGTGATGATGAATGATTCCGCTTTTCTTAGGTTTAAGCAGAATGAAGAAATCGAATGAAGGCTGTATTTAGTCCAGCGCCTTGTATTGACGCTCCGCATCCGGCAGAAACAACATCGCCCGACGGCTCTGTTTGTTTCGCTGAATTAAGCAAGAGGGAACTGGACAAGTCCTGTTCTTTCCTCTTGCCCTGCGGGGCAAAGCCTTCGGCTTTAACGGTTTATGCTAAACCGCTGTAATTAGTCTGATAATTAGTATTTCGTGTTTATTACTAATTATCAGACTTTTAATAAACCGATTTTCCATTAAATAGTAATTACTATGCAAAATCAGAGTAGAAATACAATTTTTACCACTGTTTCCATAGATACGGAAACGGCAAAATTGGTAGAAAAAATCTGTAAACGCTATTCGCTGAAAAAAAGTGAAGTCGTGAAATTGGCTTTTCGGTATATCGACAAGGCTTCTATTAACCCTGCCGATGCTCCGGAATCGGTAAAATCAGAATTGTCTAAAATCAACAAACGGCAAGATGACATTATCCGTTTCATTCGGAGCTATGAAGAAGACAAGCTAAACCCGATGGTGCGTACAAGCCATTCCATTGCCACCCGATTCGAGAAAGTAGTAAAAGAACTTTGCGAATTAGTTAATTCGCAAATAGGTAACTCACAGGAATTACAGAACAATGCACTGAAAAGAATAAGCGAAGCATTCAGCCAACATGCGGGAGTGATTAATAATCAATCCAAACAAATCAACTCCCTTTCCCAAATACAACAGAGGGATAACAAAAAACTCCTGCAACTGATTTCCCTTTA
This sequence comes from Bacteroidales bacterium UBA5382, assembly GCA_002409745.1. GTDB lineage: Bacteria > Bacteroidota > Bacteroidia > Bacteroidales > Dysgonomonadaceae > Limibacterium > Limibacterium fermenti. Next base: position 8,043 of record DHOU01000046.1, on the reverse strand, counting down.
TTCGGAACTGGCAACGTGCGGAGTAATGGACGGCAAACGGAAAGAAAATTTGAAAGCCGAAATAATGAAGCTGATAAACGAAACTCAATAACAGTCATGAATATAGATTTTCCGCCACCATCGAAAGGAACATACAACAACGCAGGCAGTAGCTGAAGGTTATGCAATTACTTAGAGCATGAGGATATGGAACGCATGAAGCAGGGAATCTATACGGAAGTTTTTTTCAACCTGACAGATGATGATATTTACAAATCAGAGGTCATAAAAGATATAGACAAGAATATCGGTCAGCTACTAAAAACGGATGCCAAGTTTTATGCTATTCATGTCAGTCCATCGGAAAAAAAACTTCAAGCAATGGGAAATACCGAACAGGAACAAGCCGAAGCCATGAAACGGTATATCCGAAAAGTCGTTATTCCCGGATATGCCAGGAACTTCAACAAAGGTCTATCGGCAGAAGACATAAAATTCTACGGTAAGATACATTTCAGTCGGGACAGGTCAAACAACGAACTGAATATTCACTGTCATTTGATCGTCAGCCGAAAAGACCAATCCAATAAAATCAAAAAAAGCCCGCTAACCAACCATAGAATACCAAAAAGGAACGGTTAAAGGAGGTTTTGACAGGAAGATACTGTTTCAACAGGCAGAGCAGGGATTTGACAGGTTATTCAACTACGATAGACAGCTAACTGAAACTTTTGAATACTGCAACACGATGAAGAACGGCGGTCTAGCCGACCAACTCAACATGCAGGAAAAACAGATTGCCGATGAACGAAAAAACAAAGCTATGCAGGCAGATGTGCAGACAAGCAACGATGCCGACAAGATTGAAAACAAGTTTGCAAATTCTCAAATTACCAAATCAGAAAATATCCTTTCAAATTTGATTGAATACAAGCAGGAAAATAAACAAAGCTCCAATCTTCCCGACTTAGGATTGTCCTCTGCATTAGGATTGCTTACACTTGATGCCAACAACCAAGAAGAACAAAGCCCGATGAAAAGAAAAAAGAAGAAACCGAAAAAAGGAATCAGGCGTTAGTGCGATTGTTCCCGAAGTTATTTCCCGCGCCTATGTCGGTTATTTCCCGCTCATGCTTCCCAGCCGTTTGGAAGGCGGAAGCACGCGAGAATAACCAACGGCGCGAGAATAACTTCTACCGTCGTGGAATTGTGAAACGATTTTGGAATATCATATTGAAAATTAAATAATAAATGAAGATGTTGTTGTTAGATTAAATCACTATATTTCCTCTATAAATCGAATAAAAAAGTATGCGGAAGTGTCTTGAGAAGGTATATATTTGTTGATTAAGAGCATACCAATCGGGATGAATGCTTTGAGGCTTCCATCAAAAACATTAATTTCCTCTTCGAACTCTTAGGTCTCTTGCTCGTGTCCAAAAGTGATTCCCTGCGAGAGTCAGTTTGCAAAACGGGGTAATGTATCCACCACAAATATAGGGACTTTACAAGGAACCCGTTATTTCTTTGTGACAGTTATTCAGGCAACTCCAGTGCTGAGTTTCTGCATGTATTCCTTGTCAAAATATTCATCCCTGGAGAGCAGTGACCAGATAATGACCAGCAGGTGGCGTGCTATGGCTACGGTACACTTCTGCTGCTTCTTGCCCCGTTGCCTCAACCGCCAGAACTTGTTGTAGAATATTGATCCCCGTGTCCTTGATGCTCCCCATGCCGCTTCCATCAAAGCTTTACGCAGATATTTGTTTCCGTGCGTGATTTTCCGGCTTTTGATCTTTCCCGCACTTTCATCGTTCCGGGGCCTGAGCCCCGCCCATGAAACCAGGGCGGCCGCAGTGGCGAACAGGGTCATGTCGGTTCCTATCTCGGAGATGATGATGGCGGCCGACTGCTCCTTGATGGCCGGGATGCTTTGCAACAGCGTGAATGCCCTGTCATAATGCTTTTTGCATAACTTGACCATTTCAATAAGGCATGTCTGTTTCTGTGCCTGGTGCATCTTTAAAGCCTCCATGTATTGTTTGAGCAAATCGATATCGGCCTGTTGGACGTAACCTTCGAGGGAATCACGCACCGTGTCGCGGCCATGCTTGTTCAGGGTCCTGCCGTGTATGAGCTTGACCAGCTTATCTGCCGAGCGTTCCCCTTCGAGCAGGGCGCCCACGACTTTTTGGTAACTTTTGCCGTCTATGTTGGAGACATAGTTGCTGATGCGGATATTACAGCTTTGAAGGATCATGTCGACGCGTTGTTCACAGCGTATGATATCCTTGTTTAACTCGTTAATGCGGCGACCGTACAGGTGTAGTTGCCGGATCATCGAGTCAGGGACAAAACTGTTCCGCACCAGTCCTTTCAACAGGGCCGTGGCAATCCATTGGGCATCCTTCACATCGCTCTTGCGCCCGGGAAGTTGTTTGAGGAACTGGGGATTGACAAGGTACATCCGGAAATCCTTCTCGAGCAAATGCCAGACCGGTTTCCAGTAAATGCCGGTACTCTCCATGCAAACTTCACTCACGTAATGGGACTTGAGCGTATTGCACAACCCTTTAATCTCACGGGTGGAAACTCCAAACTTCCTTTCACTTTTTTTGCCCTGTTCGTCCAGAATACACATGAATATGCTATCTTTTTGGATGTCAAGGCCGCAGACTGTTCTCATAATGTTATGTTTTTAAATTAAACTTTGTGCCTAGAGCACGTTAATTACTTATAGAACGCTGTGGCCTTGATTTTTTATTTGCTCGTGTATAAAATCTCGACTTTTTTATTTAAGTTTGCAAAATACATCAATAATTTGATAAATGGGACTAAATAGGTTGAAAGTTGTACTTGCAGAGCAAAAACGTACAGGAAAATGGTTGGCTGAAACATTAGGTAAGAATGAAGCGACTGTTTTTCGATGGTGTGCAAATGTTTCTCAACCTTCTCTTGAAACATTGTTTGAAATTGAAAAGGCGTTAAATGTGGATGTAAGGGAGTTGTTGATAAGTACAAAAAATGATAAAGGCTAATTTTCAGTGCATGGCTAAATAATCTTTGAATATTATTAAAAACAGAATAGTTATGGAAATCATCTTCAACAAATTGTATAAGATTGATATTTCTGGGCAACAGCCAATTGAGAGACCAGAATATCAGAACATCGAGAACTTCAAAAAATATATTCATGGGATGTTGGAGCAAATTGGTACAAAATCTCCTGATAGATTCTACAAATTTAAAAGTGAATATACAGAAGTAAGAACGTTGTTAGACAAGATTTTAATTGAAGATGAGTATAGTAATGGTTCTATGGCGATTGCTTGTAGATTGTTGGATAAAGAAAAAGAGGCACAAACAGATTTAAATAGAAAAAAACTTGGGAAGGAGATTTTAAAAGGAATGCTAATAGTTTCTTTGGTGAAAATGACCGATAAAGCTAAAAAACTAATCATTCTCAAAGTTGATTATGATGAATTTCTTTCAGAAATGACAGGGGACATTGTTACAGGGCTTTCTATAAGAAAAAAGGTATATAAAGCATTTATCTGTGAACTTAATAACTCAAAAGAAATACTTAATACTTCTGTATATGATACTAACTCTCCTGTTAGTACTTATTGGTGGAAGAAGTTTTTAGAGTTGGAAGTAATGATAACTGACGAAGAAAACACTAAAAACGCTTTTCATGCTATAGAAACAGAAGTGCTAAATCCATTAAAGAAAAAACATAAACAAGATTATCTGTATCTATGGAATGCAACCGTAGCATGTTTTCGCAGTGAAGGAGAGTTTAATTTATCTCATTATAGAGACGAACTTATTGGTAATTATGCACCTTATGATGAAACCCTCAAAATTTCCGACTTACAAGTAAAAATAGATAAATTACCTAGTAAACATAAATTTGACCAACGATTTAATAAAGTTCCCTCAGAAATACAAAAGAGATTTAAGAACGTTCTACAATTAACGAACGAAATAAAGTTGACCTTGTTACATGACATTCCAAATATAAAAAAGACATTCAAATCTCACGAAGACGCCGATGGCAAATACTTGATGATACGAAGTGAAGAAGGATATAACTATGCAAAAAAGGTAGAACAAGGAAATGAAGATTCGGATGAATAATATATTTCAAAATATTATTTCTCTATTCTCATCTATTCAAATTAATATAACTGATATAGAGGAGAAATATTCTGAAGTCAATGTATGTGTTGCTTGTTCGGATGGTAGGATTCCATCGACAAGCGATTTTACAGATGTTCTGAGCATGTTAAATAAAAGAGATAGCCTGCATATTTCAATACTTCAAAATGATGAACTTGTTGCAAATTACGATACTTCAAAAAATGGGAATTTTGATACATACATAAAGACTTGTTCAGATTGTTTAAAATCCAATTCTTTTACAATAATACTTACTATCACAAAAAATAATGTAGAACAAAAAATCTCTGTTTATTATCTCGAAAGATTCCTTGAATACCTGTCTAAATTGTCCTTTAATTTCTTCTTAGAAGTTATCAATAATACCTTTAATGGGAAGAGTGGTATAATTTTCGAAATTCAGGGCAAAACATCAGAAAATTTTTCAACGGAAACGATAAAATTTGTTTCCATAGACTCATCAACAAAAACGGATGGTATTTCTTTTAGAGCCGAGCGAATTAACAAAATAAAAAACCTTTGTCATTGTAGCATTGTAACAAAATATTCATTTGTTCCAGAAGATTTTCATCCAATAACAGAATCAGGAAGTTCATTATTAAATGACCTTTTCAAGAAGGTAACCTTGCTTTATTCTTCAATGTTTTTATTCGACATATTTGATGTAGATGGTCTGAATAACATTAGCTATAAACTGAATGGATATAAAACAATTAATCGGCAGGTTAATCATTCTGATATTCATATTTCTTCGTTTGATGAATATTACAAAATATATCAATGGACATATGATGGCGGGAATATTGTTGATAAAATCGGATTAGCAAGAAATATCCTTTCTCTAAATTTTGAAAAAGAAAGTTTTAAACTTTCCGAAACTACTTTTGAAGCTATAAAATCAGGGTATAAGATTTACCAGAAAGAAAATATAAAACAGTACATAGAAATTAGAAATAAGATTTCCGACCAACTGATTGAGCTCCAAAATAAGGCGGATAAGATCATAGATAGTTTTATCGGAGACTTTAAGAAAAGTTTATTTACAGTCGTTTCTTTCTTTGCAACAGTAATTGTCATAAGAGTTGTTTCAAAAGGTGACTTTTCTGGTGGTTTTACGACAGAAGTAACATTTCTTTCCATAGGTTTTTTATTGATTTCTGCCGGAATAATGTTTTTTGCTAGATGGGAAATCAGTAAACAAATTGGGCGATATGAAGAATTTTACAAACAATTGAAAGAGAGGTATGAAGATTTATTAGATAAAAGCGACATAAGAAGAATCTTAAATAATGACAAAGATTTTAATTCCAATAAAAAATTTATTGAGCAAAAAAGACGCAATTACACAATATTATGGATACTGTCATTAGTTATCCTTTTGATTGTTGTGCTTACCCTTTTTTGTATTAACTATCCATGTACAATTGTAGATGGATTTCTCACAATCATTCAAAAAATAGTATTATGCTTTACAAAGAATACATAGTCATAAAATTAATAACGGTTCACAATGTAGGGAATAAATTGAATCAGGAAAACATTCATTTCTCAAAAAAACTCCTTGCTATAGACGAAGAAATGAATGGTATATTGATTAGTCATTTTCTTTTTCCATTTAAGTCCAACGAATACTTTAATTTTTATCATGATATTGATTTAAACATGAACGAAGTTTTTGTTTGCGTAAACAAGATTTTTGAAAATAAAGAATCACTTCAAGAACAATCGATAAACCTTGCCAAACATTTATACGAACAAAGTACACATCCGAAAATCAAAGGCGGTGAATTTTATACAGTCTATTTCAAGGATTGTATTATAGATGGGGAAACTGTTGATGCGGTAGGTTTGTTCAAGTCGGAGAATAAAGATACATTCTTAAAAGTATTCCCATCGGGAGAAGGTTTTGAGATAGAAAGCGAGAAGGGAGTCAATATCAACAAACTGGATAAAGGGTGTTTAATATTCAACACTGAAAAAGAAAAGGGATATATTGTTGCGGTAGTCGATAATACAAACAAAGGGGCTGATGCTCAATATTGGATAGATGACTTTTTACATGTTCGGCAGCGTAAGGACGAGTATTACAATACTCAAAATGTACTATCGCTTTGCAAAAACTTTGTCAAAAACGAATTACCACAACAGTTTGAGGTTTCTAAAGCCGACCAAGTCGATTTTCTTAATAAATCTGTGCAGTTCTTTAAGGAGAATGATAACTTCAACCTGAATGAATTTGCTAATGAAGTAATCGGACAACCTGAAATAATTGAAAGTTTCAATCAATATAGATCTTCATTTCAGAAAGATTTCGAGATTGAAATTGTTGATAATTTCACAATCTCGGAAAGTGCAGTCAAGAAACAAGCTCGTTCGTTGAAAAGCGTTATAAAATTAGATAAGAATTTTCATATTTATATACATGGAAACCCAGAGCTTATAGAACAAGGTGAAGATAAAAAAGGTAAATTTTATAAGGTTTATTATCAGGAGGAAAGTTAGCAATATGACTCAAAAAAAGAAATTTCAAATACGCAATAGTACCGCTGAATTTCTGGTATTTACGTCTCAATCGGGTGAAGATACTATCGAAGTACGTATTCAAGATAATACAGTCTGGCTTACTCAAAAACTGATTGCCTCATTGTTTGACGTAGATAGGAGTGTCATTACCAAGCATCTGGCAAATATTTATCAGGAAGGCGAATTGATAAAAGAAGCAACTTGTGCAATTTTTGCACAAGTTCAAACCGAAGGTAATAGACAAGTTACCCGTGATGTTGAATTTTATAACCTCGACGCAATCATTTCAGTCGGCTATCGTGTCAACTCCCAACGGGCAACACAGTTTCGTCAGTGGGCGACATCCGTTTTGCGTGACTATGCCATCCGTGGTTATATCATCGACAAAAAACGCATGGAAAACGGGACATTCCTCAATGAGGATTATTTTGAACACCTACTTGCCGAAATCCGGGAAATCCGGTTAAGCGAGCGCCGCTTCTATCAAAAAATAACGGATATTTATGCCACGGCAATGGATTACAACAAAGATGCTGTTACCACAAAAGAATTCTTCGCCAAAGTCCAAAATAAGCTCCACTATGCCGTTCATGGCCATACTGCTGCCGAACTTATCATATCAAGAGCTAATGCCGAGAAAGAACATATGGGATTGACTTCGTGGGAGAAAAGTCCCGACGGCAAAGTAGTGAAAACCGATGTCTCCATTGCAAAAAACTACCTGACTGAAACCGAACTGGAATCGTTGGGACGTATTGTCAATGCTTATCTGGATTTGGCGGAAGACCGCGCAAGGAGGCATATTCCCATGACAATGGAAGATTGGGCGAAACGCCTCGACAGGTTCCTGGAAGCCGACGACCGGGAAATATTACAAAACAGCGGAAAAGTTACTGCCCTGATGGCAAAGGATTTTGCCGAAAGTGAGTTTGAAAAATACCGTATCGTACAAGACCGTCTGTTTGAATCCGACTTTGACAAGGAAATAAAGCGTATTGAAGGAAAATAGGACAAATCGGAAGATTAAAAAAGTTCAAATATTTTTTGAATTTCCGTTGGTAAATATCACGAAAATAGTTACTTTTGCCTCATAGTTAAAGCGATTTATTCGCATCTATTTCGCCTCAAAAAAATGTGTGCAATCTGTGTGTAAAGAAAAGCACCTGAAAGTTAACACATTGATTATACAGGGTTTCGTTTGATTGAACAAGTTCCGTCAACGCCCACTTTAAAAATCAAGCACTTGTCGATATTTTCGGTGAGTGCTTTTTTCTTATGCACACAAAATTCACACAAAGACAGGATCAACCCAAAAAGTTGTGGATAGATTCTAAATAGGGTTTGCTTATTAATTCCCGC
>DHOU01000031.1 GCA_002409745.1 Bacteroidales bacterium UBA5382 | reverse complement strand
CAACCTTTCCTTTTTTATATACCTCCCGTTTCTCTCCGTTTTATTTCACAAAATATATACGATAATATATCCACCCTGACCGCCTTTATTGCTACATTTGTGTAAAAATAATGAGTAATGGATTTCAGGACACCCATAACGATTTCACTGCCCGGCTTCTCCATCGGGCACACCACGAAGGGAATGCTTTTCGGATCGTGTTTCTCCGAAAACATCGGGGCTAAGTTGATAGAAAGCAAGTTTCCTATCGACATGAATCCGTTCGGCATTTCTTACAACCCGTCATCCATATCCTCATCCATCCGGCGGCTGCTACAACGAAAAGGATTTACCGACGCCGACCTGCTTGCTCATCGCGGACTTTATTGCAGCCTGATGCATCACGGTTCGTTTTCGAGCACAAACAAACAGGCTTGTCTCGACACCATTCAGCAGCGCTTTAATGAAGCGGCCGATTTTATCCGTCAGGCACAAATACTCTTGATCACCTTCGGCACGGCCTATGCTTATTACTGGAAAGAAACCGGCGAAGTGGTGAATAATTGCCACAAGTTTCCGGCCGAGGCATTCGATAGGAAACGCTTATCGATGCAAGAAATTACGGATGACTGGTCGGATTTGATCGCCCTGCTGAAAGAAATAAACCCGGAAATAAAGATTATTTTCACCGTAAGCCCCATACGACACTGGAAAGACGGGGCTCATGAAAACACGGTGAGCAAATCGATTCTTCAGGTATCGGTCGAGGCCCTGATGGAGCGTTTTGGCGACAACGTGTTCTATTTCCCCGCCTACGAAATCATGATGGATGAACTCCGCGATTACCGCTTTTATGCCGGTGATATGCTTCATCCGTCGAACCTCGCCATCGACTATATCTGGGAGCGGTTTTCGGACACTTATTTTTCAGCATCGACCAAGGAGATTATACAGGAATGGGAAACCATACGGAAAGCGTTGAATCATCGTCCGCTGCACCCTGAAAACGAGTCCTACCGGGACTTTCTTCTACTCACACGCGATAAATTGCGTCTCTTTTCAAACAAGTATCCTTTTATTACTTGTACAAAAGAGATCGATGATATAGATTTACTACTAACCCATCAACAAGTTTGATAATTATGACGTATTCAATTACTGAAATTGCATCGATATTGGGAGTTTCAGACAAAAATATAATTCCTTCTGAAATCTCTATTCTACTAGTCGACAGCCGCAAACTGTCCGATCCCGAGAAATCGCTATTCTTTGCATTGGAGTCGAAAAATAATGATGCTCATCAATTTATTACCGATTTATATCAATCGGGCGTTCGGAACTTTGTCGTTTCTAAAAAATGGAAAGAGTGGGCGCCGTTTTCGGATGCCAATTTTTTTCAAGTGAAGAATCCGCTCTCAGCATTGCAAAAGATCGCGGCTCATCACCGGCGAAAATTCGACATCCCGGTTATCGGTATTACGGGAAGCAATGGCAAAACGGTTGTGAAAGAATGGTTATATCAGCTATTGCAGGACGACTATAATATAGTACGTTCGCCGCGCAGCTACAATTCACAAATTGGAGTTCCGCTATCGGTCTGGCAATTGAATGAACAAACGCAAATCGGTATCTTCGAAGCCGGAATTTCGCAACCCGACGAAATGGAGCATCTCGAACCGGTGATCAGGCCGACCATGGGCATTCTGACAAATATCGGCAAAGCGCATCAGGAAAACTTCGAAAGCATCCAACAAAAATGTATGGAGAAACTCGAACTGTTTACAAATTGCGAGATGTTTGTCTATGAAGAAGACGATAAAATGATTGACGAATGTGTCAATTTATCGGTATTGTCGCAAAAATCCTTCGCTTGGTCGTCTGACAACACAGATGCGCCGCTGTATATTTTTAAAATCGAAAAGAATCAATTTCAGAGTATTATCCATTATTCTTTTTTGCATTTCAATCATGCATTCGCGATTCCCTTTACCGATCAGGCTTCCATCGAAAACGCCATTGACTGCTTAGCGGTAATGCTTTATCTGCACGTTTCACCCGAAACGATATCGGAGAGAATGAAGAAACTCGAACCCGTAGCCATGCGACTGGATGTCCGCCGGGGAAAAAAGGATTGTCTCATCATTAATGATACGTATAATTCGGATATTAATTCCATCGAAATTGCATTGGATTTTCAGCAACAACGAAAGATGGATCGCCCGCTGAAAAAAACGCTGATTTTATCGGATATCTTACAATCGGGAATCTCATCCGAAGCGCTTTACCAAGAAGTGGCGGGAATGGTGCAAAAACGCGGCATCGAAAAAATTATCGGTATCGGCAAAAACATTTCCGAAAATGCCGGCACCTTTAGAGTGCAAGAGAAACTGTTTTTCCCCTCAACGGAGGCATTCATTCAATCACAAAAATGGAAAAATTTCCACAACGAATTAATTCTGTTGAAGGGCGCCCGCGCCTATCACTTTGAGCAAATCAATGCGCTGATTGAAGAACGGCCGCATGAAACCGTCATGGAAGTCGATTTGGATGCGGTGGTCCATAATTTCAACTTCTATAAATCGAAACTTTCGCCCGAGGTGAAACTCGTTTGTATGGTAAAGGCTAACGCCTACGGCACGGGGGCCGTTGAAGTGGCGAAGACATTACAATATCACCGGTGCGATTATTTAGCTGTTGCGGTTGCCGAAGAAGGGATTGCCTTGCGGAATGCAGGGATTTCCATCCCGACGATCGTATTGAATTCGGAAGTAAACGGCTTCGAAGAACTATTCTCCAACAATCTGGAACCCGAAGTGTATAATTTCCGCATTCTGGAATCTTTTATTAAAGAAGCCGATCGAAGGGGAGTGACCGACTACCCCGTACATATAAAAATCGACACCGGAATGCACCGGTTGGGATTCCTTCCCGAGCAGCTTCCTCAATTGGTGAACATCTTGCACGAACAAAAAGCGTTGAAAGTACGGTCGCTTTTTTCACACCTTTCGGCCAGCGAGAGTTGGATTTTTGACGATTTCACCGGTCATCAAATCGAAACACTAAAAAAGACGGCCGAAAGCATTCAGGACGCGCTTGGCTATCGAATCTACAAGCACATACTAAACTCTGCGGGAATAGAACGTTTTCCGGAAGCACAATGGGATATGGTGCGTTTAGGTATCGGACTGTATGGAGTAAGCGCCAGCGGATTACCCGGATTAAAAAATGTATGTACGCTAAAAACGACAATTTTACAGATTAAAGATATCCCCCGCCATGAAACAGTCGGATACGGACGTAAAGAGGAACTGAACCGGAACGCACGGATAGCGACCATACGCATAGGATACGCCGACGGACTGAACCGCCAATTCGGTAATCGGAAAGGTCAGGTATTAATAAACGGCCAACTGGCATCCATCGTCGGCAACGTATGCATGGATCTTTGCATGGTCGATGTAACCGATATCAGTGCTCATGAAGGAGATGCGGTGATTATTTTCGGAGAAGACCTCTCTGTAATTGAGCTTGCGGATAATATCGGCACGATTCCTTATGAAATTCTTACGGCAATATCTCCCCGTGTAAAACGCATCTATATCAAAGAATAATTATAACCGAAGGCGTCGCTCCAAGCGACACCTTCGGTAAATTCTTTTCACAAAAAAAAGCACCTCTTTAAAAGAGATGCTTTTTTTATTATGGTAATCTTATTTTCTATGCTTATTCAGCGAAGAAGATAGCTACACGGTTCCAGTCATTTTCTGCATACGGCTGTACGGTATCACCTTTCCAGTCTACAGAAATACGGCTACTGTCAATTCCATATTCATTGATCAACGCGTCAGCAACAGCTTTAGCACGTTTTTCAGAAAGAGACCAGTTGTATTCCGGAGTACCTGTTTGTTTGTCAGCATAAGCAACGATGTTAACTTTTGCATCCGTATTCGCTTTCAAGTATTCAGCAGTATTGTATACGCTAACTTGTTGGCCCTTGTCAATTTTGAATGAATTGATACGGAAGAATACAACATTAGGAACATAAACTGATTCTTCAGCAACGGGCTGAGGAGCAACTTCAGGACATTCGGGGCAAGATTCCGGTCTTTGTCTCAGTTGTTCGTTTTCAGAACGCAATCTGTTGATTTGGCTGTTCAGGTCGTTGATTAAGTTGTAATCCAACAGTTCAGCAGAAGTGAACTCTTGTTTTCCACCTAAACCGAATTGGATACCTCCTAATACGGAAAGCATTCCGTCATATTCGTAATCACCTGCGGGAGTAGCCGAATTATCAAATGATTCTTGGAACAATCTGTATCCTACTTCAAGGAAAAGGCTTACATTACGTCCCAATCTGAAGTTATTGATGATACCAACATTGTACGTCAATGATTGATTCTGTCCTTTGAACAAATCGTTGTCCGCATTGGGTTTTTTAAACCATTCGTTCATACCATACGCATAACCTACACCCAAATAAGGAATAAAGCTATACACTCTTTCAGGATTGTAAGGCAATACTGCATTTGTGAAGTTGTACAGCAGGTCTAAATGAGCTCCGGCCCATTTCACTTTTGCGTCCGTTTCATAATTGGTAACAGGCTCACCGGCATCGATAACCAAACGACCACCCCAAACCGGAGAATTCCAACGGCCCAAGCTTATTTGTCCTTGCCAACCGAGACGGTCGCCGAGGTTGTCAAATTTCTTCATATTGTAGGTGTTTACACCTCCGCCTAAACCTAAAAACCAATTGTCACTCGCTTTGTTCTTCAGGTACACTGTACCATGAGAAACATTTTGTACTTCTTGCGCACTTATGCTAAATGCAACAAGAGCAGAAATTAAAAGTAAACTAAACTTTTTCATAAATTTAAATTCTAATTAAACATTTTATTACAATTACTCGATAATATTTATTTGTTCTGTTACGTTTGTCTATTTTTTCGTATTTGTCTTTCTTATAACGTTTATGCTATAAAAAAGTTCGTCAAGAATTCAATAATTCAGAACCATTCTCTTTATCTGTCAACCTATTCCAACATAAATAGGTAATATTTAGGCTACAAATATAAAACTTAATTTCTATATATTCTTGTTTTCAGGTGAAAAAACTGAAAAATACACAGGTTTTAGGCGTTTTTTCACAATCCGTACCGCTGTAAACCCTTATTTTTAATAGGCTACAACCCTTATCCCAGATAACTTTTCAGTAGTTTACTTCTCGAATCCTGCCTCAAACGACGAATGGCCTTTTCCTTAATCTGTCTTACTCTTTCGCGCGTCAACTGGAACTTATCTCCAATCTCCTCGAGGGTCATTTCCTGACAACCGATACCGAAAAACATTTTAATGATATCGCTTTCCCTTTCCGTAAGAGTAGATAAAGCTCGGTCAATCTCTTTTTGCAAAGACTCGTTAATAAGCGTACGATCGGCAATGGGAGCATCGTCATTCACTAAAACATCCAACAAACTATTGTCCTCTCCTTCGACAAAGGGAGCATCCATAGAGATATGGCGTCCTGAAACTTTCAGAGAATCGGTTATTTTATCGACCGATATATCCAACTCATTCGCGAGTTCTTCGGCAGAAGGACGGCGTTCGTTTTCCTGTTCGAATTTCTGAAAAGCCTTATTTATTTTATTTAATGACCCCACTTGATTCAACGGAAGCCTGACAATACGCGACTGTTCGGCTAACGCCTGCAAGATAGATTGACGTATCCACCAAACAGCATAACTGATAAATTTAAATCCACGGGTTTCATCAAATTTTTCGGCAGCCTTAATAAGGCCCAGATTTCCTTCATTAATAAGGTCCGGCAAGCTTAATCCTTGATTCTGATATTGCTTAGCCACCGATACGACAAATCGAAGGTTGGCTCTCGTTAATTTTTCAAGAGCTTGCCTGTCACCCTTCTTAATAGCCTGAGCGAGTTCCACTTCTTCTTCTACTGTAATCAAATCTTCACGTCCAATTTCCTGAAGATATTTGTCCAAAGAAGCGCTTTCGCGATTTGTAATCGATTTTGTTATCTTTAATTGTCTCATCTTCTATAATCGTTCTCCTGTCTAAAAGGGGGTGCAAAATTAATCATTTTTTTAATCATGACGAAAAAAAGATTATTTATTCCCCGCAAAATATCAAAGGAAACGGCAATATTGCCGAATCCTTTGCTATACAAACACCGAATAAGCTATTTTTGTTACGTAAATCCACCTTATTAACTCTAATTAACGCCAAGGTTTTATTTCCGGGTCAAATCAATCGGTATATACTGGGTTCTTCCATTGGGAGGATAGAAACCAGCTATCAATATCACTTTATCTTCGCGGGTAGATGTGGCCGCTACGATTCGTGAAATATCCCCCTCATTATTGACAGGCGCATTATTAATCCTCATAATAATAAAGCCTTTATTGATTCCTCCTTTTTTGAAAAGGCCCGAATTCTGAACCGAAGCGACTTCCACACCACTACTTATTCCTAATTGACGTTTCTTATCGACCGAAACCTCTTTGAAATCCGCGCCTAACAGTTGCACGCCATCGGAACCACGCATTATTTCGGTATTTCCTTCATCATTCTTAAGTTCTACGGTAAACGAACGTTCCTTTCCTTTACGATCGACCGTCACTTTAATTTTATCGCCGGGACGATATCGATTCAACTGGCTTTGCAATTCGGCAAAATTACGGATAGGTACATTATTAATAGCCGTAAGAATATCCCCTTTCTCGATACCGGCAGCTTTGGCAGCACTACGATCACTGAAATCTTCTACCAAAACCCCTTTTATTTGAGATAACTCACGCGCTTTATCAGGATCTCGCCGCCGAATCTCTTCAATATTGGGAACGGAAATCCCCAACATAGCACGTTGTACGGTTCCGAACTCCTTTAAATCAGAAGCCACTTTTCCTGCGATCGAAATAGGAACGGCGAATGCATAACCGGTAAAATCTCCCGTTGAAGAATAAATCATCGTATTAATACCCACTAATTCCCCTTTTGTATTTACTAATGCTCCGCCACTGTTTCCCCGGTTTACAGCCGCATCGACCTGAATAAAAGACTGAATGCCTAAACTACCGTCTCCGACATTAGAGCGGTTTTTGGCACTTACGATACCGGCCGTCACAGTAGAAGTGAGATTAAACGGATTGCCAACCGCCAATACCCACTCGCCGACCTTCAAAGCATCGGAATTGCCGAACGTGAGATACGGGAAATTATCTCCTTCGATTTTTAATAAAGCGATATCACTTTGCGAGTCGGTGCCCACAACCTTGGCGATAAACTCCCTATTGTCGTTTAAAGAAACCGACACTTCGGTAGCATTGGCCACTACGTGATTGTTCGTAATAATGTAACCGTCTTTCGAGATGATTACGCCGGATCCGAAGCCTAACTGTTCACGGGGCTCTCCGTATTGAAAATCGCGACCGCCGAATCCAAAAAGCAAATCTAACGGATTAATGTATTCCTGTCGGCTTATCGATTTTGTTTTGACATGCACGACACCGTTTACCGAACGGGCCGCAGCTTCCGTAAAATCGGGATACCCTTCGGCTGTCGTCAAGTTGGTCAATGTCACATTCGGATCCTGCTTAAATGATGTCGCATATTCGCCGACATCCACCATGGAAAGAGAATTGTCCGATTGATTTCCAAAAGGCAACTGTTTCTTATTTATGGCATTGTAACCCAAAAGAGTTACCACGGAACTGAGTATCGCCACCACAATGATAACGAGTAAGTTTTTTGTATTTCCTATGTTCATATTAAACTGTTTTAGAATGTTCGTTTTAACATTTTTAGTTTCGCAAATATAGAACAAAAAACATACAATAATTCTCTTTGGATTTTACTTTTTAACACTTTTAACGGAAAGAGTAAGCGATTAACCCGCTTTAACCCATTTATCTATTACAAAAGTTTGTACAATGACAAAATGGCACCTTTTAATAAGACCAATACCTTTTATTATGCCCCCTCCCTTTGGCATATTTTCTAAGCCGAATATTACTGACAGGCTGAAAAAGATCGAAAAACAGCAAATTAATATGAAACTTTCCGGCATCGAACCATTTACTGCTTTTATTCAAAAGGATAAGTTGGGAACCATACCTCCCGACAAAAAGAAGAACCGCCAACAAAAACAAGAGACCGTTTCCGTTTAAGAAACTCCAGATCAATGTTCCCAGCAGCAACACATAAAAAGCATATTTCGAAAGCGTCTCCCAACGCCAAAAAGCAGAAGCCCCCCCTTTATAAAAATGCCTCCCGTAAATATATCTCGATTTAAACATTTTCCAATCGGCAAAGCTCGTTATCGTGTCGGACTCCGTCATACTTTGGGGTGAAACGACGACTCCCGTATTATCAGAAGTCGCGACGCGATTGACAAAAAGGTCGTCCTCCCCGTCATTCATATTTAAAACCGACGAAAAGCCGTTCGCCTTGTAGAATAGTTGCTTCCGGTATGCCATATTGCGGCCATTCCCCATAAAGGGTTTATGCCGTAAAGCCATGGACAAATATTTGAGGCTGTAAATCAGATTATCAAATAATATAAAATGCCGCATGGCGCACTTTTTCTTTATATGCAGCTTACAATAGCCGAGAACAATATCATTTCCTTTGATAAACTCGCGGGCAAACGCTTTAATCCATTGGTCGGAACAAGGTTTACAATACGCTTCGGTAAAAAGTAGAATATCATTCTTAGCCGCTTTGATGCCTAACATCAGCGCTAATTTCTTTTCATTTACTCTTTCCGCTTCCGCAGGGACATACGTATGATAAAGGTGCTCGTATTTTTGTTCGAGCGACTGGAGAAGTAAATCCGTCTCGAGGGTCGAGCCGCGATTGACGACAATCACTTCGAAGCGCGGATAATCCTGTTCCAGAATAGCCGGAAGATTCTTAGCCAAATTTTCCGAATTGTCCCGTGAGGAGATAATCACCGATACACCCGGCCACTCAATACCCTCCTCATCCGGATGAGAATTTTTTTGTCCATGCGCATACGGCTTTCTATATAAGAAAAAAGAAAAAAATAATTGGGTCAGAAAGAAGAAAAGCAATGCGCTCACAAGACTCCATTCTATAACAGAGAACCCGGAAAAAGAAATAGTTGAAAAATCCATTTTATATTTATAGAGAATCGGAGAAGTACGATTTCGGAAGCTCCCGGCAATTATAGTGAGAAGCCATCACCTCTCCATACGCCCCGGCCGACCGAATAGCGATTAAATCACCCCTTTTCGCTTCGTTTAAAGAAATATCCTGCGCAAACACATCGCTCGACTCACAAATCGGGCCGACCACATCGTAGGTGGTATATTCTTGATCGGAACCGATATTCTCAATGTGATGAAAAGCTTTATATAAAGCAGGACGAATTAAATCGGTCATTCCCGCATCGACAATCAGAAATTTTTTATTGATTCCCTCTTTTATATAGGTAGCACGGGTGATGAGGGAACCGCAAGGAGCCACCATCGAACGTCCCAATTCGAAATGCAACGCTTGCCCGTCATCCATTGTGAGATACTTCTCGAATAACCGAAAGTAAGATTCAAAATCGGCGATAGGATAATGATTGGGATGTTGATAATTAATTCCTAACCCTCCACCGACATTTATCAGCGGCAGAACCGCTCCCCAACTCTTTAACCGCTGCCGAAACTCAATAGCTTTTACACAGAGGTCCTCAAACGAGGACAAGTCGGTAATCTGAGAGCCGATATGAAAATGAATGCCGATTAACTCGATATGCGAATACGCCCCGATCATTTCCAAGGCTTTCGGCAGATCGCGTTCATTCAAGCCGAACTTGTTCTCTTGCAATCCCGTAGTAATGTAACTATGGGTATGGGCATCCACATTCGGATTGATCCGTAAAGCAATACGCGCCGTCTTCCCTTTTTCGGAAGCAAGCGTTTCAATGACTTCCAACTCAGGCAACGATTCTACATTAAAGCAAAAAATATCGTTATCGAGGCCGATACGGATTTCCTTATCCGTCTTACCGACACCGGCAAACACAATCTTCGAGGCATCAAAGCCACACTCCAAGGCGCGGAGGACTTCATTCCCGCTGACACAATCCGCCCCGAATCCGTAAGCGGCTATTGCTTTTAATATCCGGGGATTGGCATTCGCCTTAACGGCATAATGAACGTGGAAGTTTTTATCCTTTACCGCCGTTTTAACGGTGTCGAGCGTCTTGTGCAATAACTCGATATCGTAATAATAAAAAGGAGTTTCTATCGATTGGAACTTTTCTACAGGGAATTGACCTTTAATCATTTTATCTATAAATAATGAATCGTCTGAGTGAACCGAAACGAAGAGAAGCGACCGGCTTTATCCGTTTCGAGATGCAAAAATACGATTTTTCTCTTTCAGCACCTCAAAATCGCTTAACTATCTTTCAGTCCATCGAGATAAGAAAACGCTTTCTCCAACTTTTGAGACATCGGAAGAGACGCTTCGATCCAATGGATGGTAAATCCACGGCGTTCCATTCCTCTAAACCAGGTCATTTGCCGCTTGGCAAACTGATGAATGGCTGTCTCGAGTTGCGAAAACATTTCGCCATAAGACAACCGCCCGATGACATAAAGCGTAAGATATTTATATTCCAAGCCATAATAAAGGAGGTCTTCGGCTGTCAGGCCGCCGGCGAGCAATCGCTCCACTTCCTGAACCATCCCCTCTTCCAGCCGCGAGCGAAGGCGTGAAGTAATGCGCGCCCGTCTTTCCTCGCGATCGATATGAATACCGAAAATAATACTTTCCAATGCCGGAAAATCGCACACGCCTACAACTTGCCTTGCCTGGAAATCGGCAATCTCGATAGCCCGGATCGCCCGCTTTTCCGTGTCGATATCCGTCGTATTATGCAGCGTTTTATATCCTCGCAAAATACCGGCTAATTCGGGCAACGACTTCCCCTCGAGCGAATGCCTCAATGCCGTATTGACAGGCACATCGGGAAGATGATATCCTTTCAGAACCGATTCGATATACAGGCCCGTTCCTCCGCACAAAACAGGTGTTTTGCCGCGTGCGACGATATCGGCATACACCCGGTGGAAATCATGCTGATAGTGATAAAGCGTATATTTATCTCCCGCATCGCGAATGTCGATAAGATGATAGGGAATTTCAACACTCTCAATCGTGTAATCCGACAAGTCTTTGCCGGTGCCGATATCCATGCCTCGATACACTTGCCGTGAATCACCGCTGATTATCTCGCCTCCGACACGATATGCCAATTGCGTTGCAAAGGACGTCTTTCCGCTGGCCGTTGGCCCAAGAACTGTTATAAGCATTGTCCATTCTCCATTTTTTACCAGCTTCCCCCGGCGCCGCCGCCACCGAAACTTCCGCCGCCTCCGCCGCCGAAGCCACCACCCCCAAAACCGCCGCCAAATCCGCCGCCGCCAAATCCGCCGCCACTACCACGACCGAAGACAGGCGGTATGAATATCGGACCGCCACCGCCGCGATGATGTCCGTCGCCGTCGATATGCTGGTCGCCACCGCCGCCGAAAAATATCCGCAGGAAAAGGATTAAAAAGAAAACAATAATGATAATTGCTACGAGCGGAATCTTGCCTTCCGAATCCTCTTCATCGGCATCATATTCTCCGGAAAGGCGTGCAATCATCACATCGATTGCCGCATTCACACCGCCGAAATAATCATTCTCCTGAAAATAAGGGATCATTTCATTACGCACGATACGGCCGGCAAAAGCATCATTGATGAGAGCTTCCAGTCCGTATCCGGTGGCAATAAAGGCCTGCCCGCGACTATCGCCGTTTTTGGGTTTGATGAGGATAACCGCACCGTTATCTTTATCGGCCTGGCCTATGCCCCACTCTTCCCCCAGGCGAAAAGCAAAATCCGATATGGCATATCCTTTCAGATCGCCGACGGTAACGACATAAATTTGCGTGGAAGTCGAATCGTTATAAGCCAATAGTTTTTGTTCGAGCGCCTGCTGTTCTACGGAAGAAAAGATACCGGCGAAATCGTTTACCAACCGTGGCGGCGACATCGGTTCGGGAATATCCTGTCCCGATACAAACGACGCACACCAGAGGAAGAATCCTACCGTCAGAAAAAACTTACTCTTCAATAATAACCTCATCGCTCAATTCGTTTATATCGTCTTTTTCGACCGGAAAAGCCACCCGTATCAATTCTCCGGTTTTTTCCACCGCCCGGCAAATGCCCTCCACAATCTTATCTTGCCGAAAAAACAAAAGCATCTCCTGCAACGTCTCTTCCCAAAAGCCTTCCGTGGCGATGCAGTTAATGCCGCTGTCGCCGACAATAGCCGCTTTATGGTCGGTGGGAGAAACATAAATCAACACCGAATTGTGCCATTGCGTGACGTGCATCTTCAAACTGCGAAACTTAGCCGCAGCGGCGTCCAGCGGCTCACCTTTGCACGAGGCGGCAATACACACCCTTATCTCTCCTGAAGTTTGCTTTTCGGCCGCCCTGATGGCAGCAGAAATCTGCTCCAACGCTTGTTTTTTCAACATTTTTCTTTATGGATTGAGAAGTTTTTCTGCCAATATAAATTGTCAGAACTGTACTTGCGGGGCCGTTTGTGCAGCATCGCTCGCCTGAAAATATCCTTTGGGTTTAAAGCCGAACCATCCGGCATAAATCACCCTCGGGAACTGACGGATATAGCGATTATAATCCTGCGCGGACTGATTGAATTTATTCCGTTCTACCGATATCCGGTTTTCGGTGCCGGCCAGTTCATCCTGCAATCCCAAGAAATTCTGATTCGCCTTTAACTCCGGATAATTTTCCTGAATCAACAGCAAGCGTCCGATGGCGGAACTCAATTCACCCTGCGCCTGTTGATATTGCTGAAGCGATTCTTCGGTCAGATTCTCGGGGTCGACCGTAATCTGGGTTGCTTTCGAACGGGCTTCGGTGACTTGCGTAAATGTTTCCTGCTCATGTTCGGCATAGCCTTTCACGGTCGCTACCAGGTTGGGGATTAAGTCCGCACGCCGTTGATAGGCATTTTGCACGTTTCCCCACTGTGCCGTAACCGATTCCTGCTTCTCGACCATGGCGTTATATCCGCAACTCGAAAGAGAAGCACCTGCAATCAGTATCAAAAGAATGTACTTAAAATTTTTCATTGTTCTGTTTGTGTTTGATTAATATGTCCGTACAAAGATAAAATATTTTGTTTAAATGAATGTATAGTAAACGTTTCCCTTCGACAAAAGTTTATCTTTCCGTCAAACGGAGTATCGGCTAATCTCTTTTTGAATAGACATTCTGAAAAACGCCATTCGTATCCAAATGGTTTGCCGTAAATTGAATAGGTTCGCCGAAATCCTCTCCGGTAACCTCTTTCCTGAAATAATCCATGACGAATTCCAAAGGATTATCGGAATCGGCCGGCGGTAATTCTTTTTGTCCCATTAACAGGGTTCGGATAACGCAATTCGCTAATACCGACTGCGTTTTTTCGCTCAAGGCCGCGTTCCCTTTCTCGAGAGCCAGCGCCTCTGAAACAGCCCGACGGACAACATCATACGGCAAATCGGATTCGACCAGCACCGTTGCTTTCCGTCCGTATTGCAGCGAATTGACATAGACCAATTCCCCGGCACGGGCGAGGGTGGCTTCATCGTTAGTCAGCGACGGGCGGGGATAATCCATTATGACAGAAAAGAACACTTGCGTGATATCGACCATCAGAAGCGTTTTTTTGGTTTTCCACTCCGTCGGAAGATGGAAATAGACCGCGGGGTCTACGTCTTGCCCGAAAGCAAGAGACACTTGCCGGTAAGAAGACAATTCGATCGAATTATAGGAGAAACTTTCACTTTGCGAAAACCCTTTCGTATCTTTTAATCTATTTGATAATGAATCCGCCATGGCCTTATAGGAAGGACGGAAATCGAAGGTAAGAGAGGGAATATTCGTGACGGCTACTTTTATGTCATTCAGCGACACATCGACCATACGATAGCTGTTCTCGTTGATACTTGCGGGCTCAAGAATCGCGCCGATAAACAGTTGGCCCGGATTTTTCACGCCGAATCCGATCGATGTATGATATTGAGCTTTGACGACACCCGGCACCCTGACCATCAGTATCGACAAAAAAAGAATGTACTTTATTTTCATTTTGCTTAAAACGTTCGGTTATTGATTATCGGTTGTTTTCTTAAAGATGAAATGTATTTGCAACCACACATAGGAAGATGCCGCCTTATCATCAGAAGTGAAGGGGAGGCCTTCGTAAGAAACAAGCGAATAGTCCTGCCCTATATTGGAAAGAAATCGTTGACTGTCGGCGCTCCTTTCGATGAAAAAAGCGGTATTGATGAAGAA
Source organism: Bacteroidales bacterium UBA5382 (assembly GCA_002409745.1). Lineage (GTDB taxonomy): Bacteria > Bacteroidota > Bacteroidia > Bacteroidales > Dysgonomonadaceae > Limibacterium > Limibacterium fermenti. The sequence goes on along the minus strand of DHOU01000031.1, from coordinate 27,616 downwards.
CCGTTCCTCATCGAACTTTTCACCGGCATACAGCCATTGTTCAGGATCGGAACGAAGAAGCAATAAGTCATTTCCGTCCCATTTATATTTGAATTTTTCTTCGATATCGTTTTTCTTTTGGATAACAATTGAATCTTTCGTCAACTGAATCTTTTGGGGAGTCGCCCATTCGACACGACGTCCAAAGAGATCCGTAATATTTTCTTTGGAGAACTTCTCGGTCTTTTGGCCCTGAATATGACGGAAATCGAGAACCTGAGAATCGAGGTACACATACGTGAAAAGTTCCGGAGATTTGACTTCCGGCTCAGGGGGAGAAGGAAGCGATTCCTTCCGACAAGAAGAGAACGATACGAACACCGCCGTTACAAACACAGCAAATAATATTTCGGATATACCAGAATATGAGTGTGCTCGGAATAATTTCTGAAAAAGAGTCATTGTATTATTATATTATTATTCATCTTCGCAACAAAGATAAAGATACCGGCAAAGGTATAAAATAAATACAGACTTCCTCTTTTCTCCAAGAAAAACAACGCCAAAGTCACTTGACCCATTTACGATATTCGGCCGGCGACATACTGTATTTACTCTTGAACTGCCGGTAAAAGCTGCGTGCCGAACCAAAACCCGAATCCTCGGCAATAGCCTCAATGCACAAGTTATCGGATTTTTCCAGTAATCGTAAGGCTTCTTCCAGACGCAGGTTGTTGATATAATCGGTAAAACTGAATCCGGCGCAGTCGTTCACGGCACGGCTAAAATCGCTTTTCTTTATCCCTAAAGAAAGCGCCAGTTCATCGCGCGTCAAATCCGACTTGAGATAGAGTTTTTGTTCTTTTATTTTTTGATCGGCCAAAGCAAACAATTCGGCAAATCCGTTTTTTGACGCATCGGCTCCGGAAGATACATCCGAAGGATAAAACGCGGCAAGGGCCGGCATTTGCTTCTCCAGGGCGTCGAGTTTCTGCTTGCAGCTTTGTAATTCTTTTATCCGGCTCACCATGACCCGGTTTTTCTCTTCGGTGCGCTTAATGCTGCGCACGACCAGCGCGACAGCCGCAATAGCCAGCAGCGCAATCAGAGAAGAAAGCAGCAGTAAAAAGCTTCTGCGTTTTATTGTTGCTTCGCGCATAAGGAGCAACTCTTCCTTCTCCTGCACCTGATACAATGTGGCCAACTCAAGCGCCGTATTTTCACGGTCTTTTTGGCGAATGGCTTTATGGAGCGACAAGCCCAACTGCGCATAATATAAAGCGTCGGAAAATTGGCCCGTCTTTTGATACGCCTCTATCAAATAACGCAATGCAGCAGCCATATCTTCACCGATGGTATCCGTATCGGCCCTCAACTGATCGACTCGACGAAGAGAAATGGCCAGCGCTTCGTCGTATTTTTCCGATTTCAATAAATAAGGAACAATATGAATGCGGGTTCTGTCATCGGCGGAATAGGGCGAAGCCAGAAAAGCCTCATACGCCCCGGCGGCCTCTTGTTTACGTCCCGATTTAGCGAAAATATCACTCGCCAAGGCATGCAGGCGCCCATATTCATACGCTATCTGCCCCTCCGGCAGCGAGAGGCCGGCATCGTTTTTCTCCATCGCTTCCAAACCTTCACGCGCTTTTTTAAGGTAGTCAGCGGCAAGAATATAGTCCCCTTTCTCATCCATCAAGTTAGCAACGGTCAAGTAAAAGTGATAAAGATATTCGCTGTTTTCAGAGGCTTTGAGATGCGTTTCGGCTTGCGCAAAATAGTGCTTAGCCAGTAGAGCGTTTTTCTGTCGAAGCGTAATGATGCCCATAAACATATACGCCCGTCCGGTTTCGGCGTCATCATCCAAAGCTTTGGCAATATCCATCAACGAAAGAGCCGTCTGCATGGCTTTCTCCAGATCGTTGTTCATCCGATAACACTCCATCATCGTGCTCAACAAGCCCATATATAATGAAGGTACCGTATTCACCGCTTTATAGGCCGCCGTTTTCTCGAAAAAGAACAAAGCCAAGCGGTACTTTCCCGTATTATAATACAAATCAGCCTGGCACCAGTCCAGCTCCCAGTCCTTGTCTTGCCGGCGCACCATCAATTCATCCATGATAGCCTGCGCCTTTTCGGGATCGGAGACGCAATATTGGTAGGTATGCTCTATGGTGATGATACTGTCGGGCAGTTCATTTTCATCGGCCAAAACAGGCATCCACACACAAAGGCCCGCCGCTATGAATAAAAACAGAGTTCTCATGTCTTGCCACTTATGAGGTATAAAAAAGGGGAAGGTTATTCCGACCCATCCAAAATCGAAAGCAAATATATGTAAAAAACGGATAACAAAAGCGATTTGTCACAACAAAAGACGATTTGTCACACGATGTTCAAGGTTTTCCCCTTATGTTTGCAGCGGTTAAAGATAAAAATCAATTAGAGTATAAACAGCATGAAAATCTATCCGGTATTACCTATTTTTTTAGGGTTACTGCTCTGTTTCCATACAGCTTCGGCGCAAAACGAAGCCAACAACCACCCCGAAGGCAACACCATGCCGGCCTTTTCCAAGGGCAGCGTCAGCCTGCGCACCCATGTGTTGCCTTGGACCTTTCTTATAGCCAATGCGGGTGTGGAATACAAACCCACGGAATCGGTCGGGCTATTGGTAGACGGAGCGTTCACCCACTTCGATGCAGGCAAGAACAAACTATTTTGGAGGCTATGGCATGTATCGCCTCAACTACGTCTTTATACGGGCGCACAAAAAGCGTTTTACGGCGGAGCGGCCTATATCATCGGCGAGTATAATTATTCCGGACGGCAGGGAAACTATCAGGGAGGCGGTCTTGCACTCGGCAAACAATGGTATTGCAACAAAAACCTGTTGGTCGATACCGGCATTACCCTCGGGTATCTACACCTCTATAACAGAGAGAAATATATGTCGGTCGAGAATACCTATTACCGTCAGGAATCGCTCAAAGAGCGGAATTACTGGGGGCCTGTTGGGGCCACCATCGCCCTCGTATGGAAAATAAATTGACCGGACTGTTTTATTCGCAAAACAAACTCTTAATCTATAAAAAATGAACTCATTCTATAAAAACGCGCTGTATGCCTTCGTTCTTCTTGCCTTACTGCTGCAAGGGGCCTGCGCGAAAATTCCTTTAAAAGACCTGCCGACGACGTCGACCGCTTCGTTGCACACCGACTGGACCCTACGGGGCACCGGCATCGACATCCCGGCCGAGTATTCCGTTGACATCGACGGCCGGACACTCACCTTCAAAGAGTCCGAAAACAACTTGCCGGAGTTGGAAACGGGAACGTATCCGATCGTTATTTACAACACGGCGGAGCATATCACGCTGCAAGGCTCGAATGCCACGGTGAGTACAAAAGACGGCTCGGTGGAACCGTTGCCGGGATGGCTTTTTACCGCCGTAACGGAGGTTTCGTACGAAATATTCGAAAAGCACACGGTGACGGCCGCCATGGAACAGCAGGTACGCCTGCTCGAAATGGAACTGACCATCACCGAAGGCAATCCGGAGCGTATAACGCGTGTGGAAGCACAACTCACCGGGATAGCCAACAACCTGGATATCCGTACGCGCACACTTTCGGGCGACCATCTGAATGTGCAGCCCGCCTTTACCCGCACGGGCGATAAGCTCCGCGCCAATGTACGGCTGATAGGCATCACCGGCACACAACACCTCTCGCTGCGTATTCTGTTTTCCGACGGACGGGAGATGCATACGGGCGCTATCGACCTCTCGGAACTGTTGAAAGGATTTAACAGCGACAAGCATCTCGGCACCAAACTCACGGCCGACATACACACCCCGATAGAAAGCGGAATGACCGCCTCCATCAGCGGATGGAAAAATGTGGAAACTTCCGGGGGAACGGCATGGTAAGACAAAAGAATAAGCCAAACGATATAAAATAATAGACGTATGAACATACAACGAATACTATATATCCTCGCAGCGCTGCCCCTCGTGTGGCTGGCCGGCTGTGACAAAAACGACGAGCTGCCCGTGGATACAACCTCTCAAGAAATTGTTTTCGACATGCTGCTTGCTGGTGATGAAGGTGCTACGACGAGGGTGGCCACGGCTACCGACTTCACCAGTTCGTGGGAAACAGGCGATAAAGTAGGCGTATATATCGTGAAAGGCAATGGGGGATTAAAAGCCTCCGGCAACTGGGTCGACAATATGGCGTTGACGTACGGCGGCGGCGCATGGACTGCATCCACCTCACTGTATTATCCCAATGATGGCGACAAGCTGAGTTTCTATGCCTATTACCCTTACGATGCCGGCATGACCAACCCAAATGCTTATGCTTTCAATGTACCGATAGATCAAGCGTCTAATAGTGGTGAGTATTATAAGAAAAATGATTTCTTATGGGCTAAACTTGAGAATGTTTCTAAAAGTGATAATTCTGTAGTTTTGCCATTTTCGCATGCTTTGGCTATGATACAAATAGCCATATATGATAATGAGAGCACCCCACCAGCAGTAAATTTATTGAATGTGATCACAGATTGTACTATAAATTTGGCAGATCAAAGCATCACACCCGGAAGCACAAAGAATACGATTCAAATGTGGCGAAGGCATACTATTAATCTTACCTTCTTTCGCTGGGCATTAGTGCCTCCGCAAACCATGGACATTCGCTTTGTATGGACAAAGAATAGTAGGAATTACACGGTCACTCCCGCAACAAATGTGACGCTTACCAGCGGAAATATAAAAAAATACACAACAACTCAACCATAGTATACATAGAAGCATATACAAACAAAATAATTAATAAACTCTTCCAATAAAACAGATTATGACAACAAAAAAATTATTCGCTTTAGCCGTTTCGGCGTTATTTGTATTCACGTCCTGCAACCAGGATGAACCGGCACCCGAGGTAAACGACGGGCGCGTGCATTTCGCCTCGGGCATATCGGGCGTACAAACCCGCGTAGGAGGCACTAAGGGAGACGAGTGGGATGGAAACGAAAGCATTGGTATTTTTATGGTGAAGAATGCGACCTCAGAAATAGCTGAAAAAGCAGAAAACATTCTTTATACAACCACATCGATAGGGAAATCGGCTACTTTCACTTCCACGACTCCTATCTACTATCCGGTGGATATCGATACCAAAGTCGATTTTGTCGCTTATCATCCGTATGACAAAAATAACAAAGAACCCTTTCCGGATGAATTGTATGAAATAAGCCTGACCGATCAAACGAACCAGTCGGCCATTGATTTTATGTATGCGCGCGCCGATAACGACGGCAAGAGCTTTAATAAGGAAAACAATCAGCCCGTGAATCTCGTGTTCAATCATATTTTGTCGAAACTGGTATTGAATGTACTTAAAGGCGACGGAGTGACCGATGACCTGCAAGGATTGGAAGTAAAGATAAAAGGCGTCAATACGACCTGTATTTTCAACTTCGAGACAGGTAAAGCCGAAGGTGAAGGATTGACCTTAGGAGAAGCATTAATCCCTTACAATGCAGGGAACAATACATTCGAAGCGATTATCGCACCCAATATATTTAACGATATAGATGACACCTATTTGGTGGAATTTACCCTAGGCGGCAACACTTATACGTGGAAGATGCTGGACAATATCGCCGAAATCAAAGAATTCGAGAGCGGAAAGAAATACACCTTCAATATTACGCTTACGAAAAATAAAGTCAAGGCAACAGGAAAAATCGAACCGTGGGAGCCGGTAGGAGCAATCCAAGGCACTGCGAAATAAAAATGACTTATTTATGAGGCTAAAGTTTATATATAATATTATATTGCTGCTGGTAGGAAGCGGATTGTTTTTCGCTTCCTGCGACAGCGACTACGATGTGGGCGTCGACACGGGTCTCGTTGCCGTGGAGTTCCGGTCGGGCAATATATCCCATACCCGCACTACTAATGGAGGCAACGAATGGATAACAGGCGATCAAGCGGGTGTTTTTATGGTGAAACAGGCACAACCATTATCCGCTACAACCATCGCCGAAGGAGCTGATAATATAGCATACAAAGCCGACAACGGATCATCAGCCATCAGTAGCTTCTTGCCCGTTAGCAGCGCCAATACGATCTATTATCCGCAAAACGGCGACAAGGTAGACTTTATCGCGTATTATCCGTATAATTCACCGCTGACAGGTTATACGTATCCCGTCGATATCAGTAACCAGTCAACTCCTGCGGCTATCGACGTATTGTACAGCAACAATGCCACGTCAAAAAATAAAAACAGCGGTGCGGTGGAGTTGCAGTTCAAGCACGTGCTGAGCAAACTAAGTTTCACGCTGACGTCCGGCGATGGTTCTCCGGATCTGACCGGTGCAACCGTTCGGGTAACCAATATCGCTACTACAGCCGATATGAATTTGACAAATGGTGTGCTTACAGCGACCAACAGCGGACAAACAGTAACCGCTAACACCGCAACGGATGGATGGAGCAGTTCGACTATTGTGATACCGCAAGAGAATGTAACGGGCGCGAGACTGATCATTACACTAAAGGCTGGCGCCGGTAAATTCGAGTGGAATTTCTCTTCACCGACAACCTTTCAACCGGGCAAGAATCACCTATACGATATTACGGTAAGCAAAACGGGTATTACGGTAAGTTCGAGCGGCATCGCTATTTGGGCAGGAACGAGCGATGCGCCGACAACGGGGACGGCGCAGAGAGCGTATAAAGTAGGCGACTATTATCCCGATCCGGACAACCCCCAAACCGCAGAAGGGATTGTATTCCAGATTACCGATCAAAGAGGAGTGCATGGCAAGATCGTGAGTCTGGATGAAAAAACAGAAGTCAGTTGGGGTAAATTGCAAAAAGATGAGAAAAATGCCGATGTCGCCGGAATCAGGGATGAAAATGATGGCGCCGCCGCGACAAAAAGCATCATCAATAAATATAAATCCAACTCTGACCTGCAAAACTATTATCAGGGTTTTCATTGGATCTACTTGAAAAAGAATAATCAGAATCATGAAACTGGTGAATGGTACCTCCCCGCAATCAACGAAATAAAGAAATTCATAGATCTATGGAAACAGGATACGTCCGGATGGAATACAAAGTTTACAAACGCCGGAGGAAGTGCCGTGAATGCCATATACTATTGGTCGTCAACCGAACATGATCCGAATTTTGCAAAATTTATTAGTATCATCAGTAGTGTGATTGGTTATACGGTATATAATAAAGAAACAAAAATAGCTAAGACGCAAAAGGGAGATTATCCATTTGGCGTGCGGGCCATCAAAAAGTTTTAACAGGATATCATTATATACGAATCATTTAATATAAGGTAGAATATGAAAATAAAAATTTTATTCCTATTGGGTTTTATCGTCTTACTCATTGCTTCGTGCAAACACGATGACGACAACGTGCAGAGCGGATATAAAGTGGGGGATTATTACCCCGACCCGAATGTAACCTTCCGCTCACCGGGAGTTGTAGCAAGCGGAACAGCGCCCGCAGGCATCGTCTTTTGGATCGATCCGCAAGACAGCCGCCACGGCAAAATCGTAAGTCTGGATGAAACAAAGGCGCACTGGTCGACGATCTATTCCACCACAAGCGCCACAGATACCGGCAATGGCCTTACGAATATTCTGCAAATAAAAAAACAGGATGATACGTTTTCCCATTATCCGGCGTTTGCCTGGGCACACCGCAAAAACAAGGCAGACGAGACCTATAGCAACGCATCCGCCACAGGTGTATGGTATCTGCCGGCTAAGAATGAATTGAAAGTCCTGTATGCAGGTTATAGCGGAATCACAAGCCTGTGGGATGATTTTTCGAATATGCCGGATTATAATAATCCTAACCGTGCGGCTGCCCGTAAAGCCTTTGACAGTAAGCTGGAAGCAGCCGGAGGCAACGCGTTCACCACAAATTATTATTGGTCTTCGTCGGAAGGCGATAACAGTTTGGCGTGGGAAGTGAACTTCAGTAATGGCTACACCACCAATCTCAATGAGTCAAGTCCCGACATGGCACGGTGCATACTCAATTTTTAAAAACAAATCCATCAATAATGAAAACAATGAAACATGTACTATTATCTCTTTTTGCATGCAGCCTTCTATTGCTCACCGGCTGCGAAGAAACCACCAGTAAAGACAACGCCTACAGTTTCGGCATATCGAGCTATAACGGCTCATTAGGCGATTTGGCCGCCATAGAAGGGTATTTGAAAGGAAAAGGCGCACCCCTCTCGCCCCAAATATTCACGGGAAAAGACGACGCCGACACCGACAAGCAGGCAAAAGCCGCTTTCGATAAGGCCGCGGCCAAACTGTCGAGAGACGAAATCAAGGAATTGGGACTCTCTTCCTCCGCATCGTTCACCTACTCCGCCGCAAGAAGCGACGACAAAGGCGAAACCGTTACCGTGGCCAGATTCACTTATCCCTAAGAAAAGATTCAATAATTGTGATAAAATCCTTGTTCCCTGCTCAACTACATTAAATAAAAAAGCAACACAATTTATTAGAAGGAATAATATAAAAAAATAGTGCTTAATGATTAAAAAAAAGCTATTTTTACTTTTTAATAAACTCTCTCGATAAAGAAAATTCTCATGATAAGAAGTATTCGTTTTTTTATTTTGTGTTTGTTAACAATCGGATGGGCAGGATGCCGATCATCGCAGAACGTGGCATATCTTCAAGGTGCAGATACACTTTCGGCTCAAGCATATGCACAGCAGGAAGCGATTCTTTACGATGCCCGCATCCTACCCAAAGATTTATTAACCATAAGCATCAGCGCAACCGATCCCGAATCCGTACACCCGTTCAACCTGACGGTACCGGCACATACAACGGGATTGGGCACCTATTCGCAGCCGCAATTGCAAACGTATCTGGTGGACAATAACGGCCAGATTAATTTCCCGGTGTTGGGAATGCTCGATCTGAAGGGCTTGACCAAACGCCAGGCAGAACAGAAAATCGGCGGCTTGCTAACGCCTTATCTGAAAGAAAACCCGGTGGTGACGGTGAGTTTCGTGAATTACAAGATATCGGTTATCGGCGAGGTGCTGCGCCCCAATACGTTTACCGTTTCGAACGAAAAAATCAGTGTGTTCGAAGCGTTGGCCATGGCTGGTGATATGACCATATACGGAAAAAGGGATAACGTGAAGATTATTCGCGAGGATGCGGAAGGACGCAAGATTATCATTCCGATGAATTTAAACGACAGAAATATCATTTTCTCACCGTATTATTATTTACAGCAAAACGATGTGATATATGTGGAACCGAATACGGTGAAAGCGCAAAATGCCCAAGTGGGTGCGATGACGAGCTTATGGATATCGGGAGCGTCTATTCTTATCTCCGTGGCCAGTTTGGTGGTAAATATCTTAAAAAGATAACTTCTTATGCAGAATAATCAAAATTCCTCGGGCTTGTCGTTCAATGGAGGAGAACCGCAAGAGGAAAACACCATTTCGATTATGGAGATTCTGTTGCTGTTTGTTCGCTACTGGAAATGGATCGTAGCGGGAATGACAGTGGCTTTGATCGCGGCATTCATCTATCTATGGTATGCCACCCCCACGTATAAAGTGACGTCGAGCATCATCCTGAAAGAGGATAACAGCACGACGCAATCGTATGCCCCCAGAAACGCTGTGGAGGGAGTGTCGGCTTTGGGATCGGTAACAAATTTGGACAACGAGATTTATATCTTACAATCCCGAACGACCATCCGCTCCGTAATCAATCAACTTAAATTACATACGTCTTACATTGTGAAGGAAGACATCAAGAAGATCGACCTTTACAACAAAAGCCCGGTGATTGTGGATATGGAGCAAAACAACTTGGAGAACCTCCGTCATCCCATAGAAATAAAATTGGTGATGGATGAGGCTAGTCCCCGGGTATCGGTATCACTCTTTATCGAAGAAGAAAAAACCGACACGGTATTTATAGAATTGCCGGCATTGCTGTGTACCAAGGCGGGCAATATCAGTTTTACTCGCCGACCGGGAAGTAATCCGTTTCATAAACCGTTAAACATATTCATCTGTAATCCTAACGATGCCATCAAGTCTTATCGTTCCGCGTTATCGGTACAGCAGGCTTCGCAAAATGCATCCGTGTTGGATGTATCGTTGAACACGCCTTACACCGAAAAGGGGATCGACTTTCTGAATAAACTGGTAGAGGTATATAACAACAATACGCTGCAAGATAAGAACATGGAGACGACCAACACACAGGCGTTTATCGATAACCGTATCGCAATTATCGACAGGGAGCTTACAACCGCCGAAAAGGATGTGGAACAGTTTAAGCAAAATCAGGGACTGACCAATTTTTCGAGTGACTTGCAGAAAAATATGGAAATGGGGACGCGCTACGAGCAACAACTGGTAGAGGTGGAAACACAAATAAAGATGGTGGATTATCTGGATGAGTATGTAAACGATGAGGCAAACGCCAATAAGATGATTCCAAGTAACATCGGCATCAACGACCCCACACTGGCCGCCACTACGAATGAGTACAACAAACTGATCATGGAGCGGGAGCGGTTGGCGCAGAGTACTACGCGAGACAATCCCATGATGAGGAAACTGGAGGAGCAATTAGCCGCCTTACGCACTAACATCAACGCGTCCATACGTAGTGTGGGACAGAGTTTGAATATTGCATGCAGGGATGTGCGCAATCAGGCAACTATTTTCGGAGGAAAGGTGGAGAGCACACCTACGCAAGAGCGGCAATTTATGGAGCTTTCGCGTGAGCAGCAAATTAAAGCGAGTCTCTTCCTGATGCTGCTCGAAAAGCGTGAAGAGAATGCGCTGGCCTTAGCCGCCACGGCCAATAAGGCGAAAGTACTGGATGAAGCAATGGTAGATAGTAAAGTGGCGCCCCGGACGATGGTTATTCTGTCGGCGGCGCTGTTTCTAGGCCTGTTGGTGCCGGCGGCAATTATTTATCTGCTCGATTTATTACAGTATAGAATTCATACAAAAACAGATGTAGACCGCATAGCAAAAGTGCCTTTGCTGGCAGAGATACCAACCTATGAGGGGAGTATTATAGCTGTTCACAAAAATGCGGTACATGAAATTGATGAAGCTTTTCGTATGCTGCGCACCAACCTGATGCCGATGCTGGGGGCTGAGAAGAAAGTAATGGCCTTTACGAGCACCGTATTAGGAGAGGGAAAGACGTTTGTGGCATGGAACACAGCTATCACGCTATCGCTTTTGAAGAAAAAAGTTTTATTGATCGGCTTGGATTTACGGATTCCGCATTTATTCGAATACATGAATCTGGATTCGAAAACGGGAATTACGGATTATTTGGCGGGAATTGAAGAAAATATCCACACACTGATCCTGCCATCGGGAGTAATGGATAATTTCGACGTGATTCCAACCGGAACGATTCCTCCCGATCCGGCCGAGCTGCTATCGCAAAATACGCTGGATAAAGCTATTGATACATTGCGGAATGAATATGATTATATACTTATCGACTCGGCGCCTGTGGGATTAGTCGCCGATACGCTTATCTTGAACCGCGTAGTGGATACAACGGTGTATATTTGCCGATCTCATTATTCGAATAAAAATAATCTGAGGTTTGCCAACCAGTTGATGAGTGAGAATAAACTCAACAACATGTTACTGGTGGTGAATGATGTAGATTATTTATATCGGCCTTATGGTTATGGTTACGGATATGGTTATAAAAAAGACAAAAAGAATAAGTATAAAGGCAGGGGAAAAAACTACCGATAAAAGATTGGTTGAAGATCTGGATTCCTGAAACATTAGAGTTCAAAAAGAGAGGATAAAACGAGATGAAAAAGACAGCAATTTCTTTCACAAAAAAAACAACTCATTCGAGAAAAAACAGTTATCTTAGCCGCTTGTGGCTCGTCCTCCTGCTTGTTGCGGGAGGATGGGTCACGGCTTGCGGCCCTCAATCGGAGAAAGAGGCAGCCAAAACAGAAAATAATATTCCGATGAATGAAGAAGAATTGATGCGGAAAGCCATCGCGCTTTCCATCGAAAACGTGGCAAACGGCGGGGGGCCTTTCGGGGCGGTCATCGCCAAAGACGGACGGATCGTCGCCACGGGGGTAAACCGTGTAACGGCCAATCACGACCCTACGGCCCACGCCGAGGTGAGCGCCATACGCGCCGCCTGCGAGAAACTTGACACCTTCGACTTGAGCGGCTGCGAAATTTATACGTCGTGCGAACCGTGCCCGATGTGCCTGGGCGCCATCTATTGGGCGCGCCTCGACAAGATGTATTTCGCCAACAATAAGGACGATGCCAAGCAGATCGACTTCGACGATTCGTTTATTTATGATGAACTCGCACTGCCGCTGTCGGAACGAAAACTGCCGGCGGAGATTTTGCTTCGTGACGAGGCCCTGAAAGCCTTTCAATTATGGCGGGAGAAAACCGATAAAATAGAATATTAATCCTTCAGGCAGTCCACAGGCACTCCAAGAACTCCGTCGGTACGTCACAAAAGCAATTAAAGTTTCTCTATTAAAGCGTCTTTCACCAACGGATAGGCTGTCTGTGGGTCGTATTTTCATCCGGCCTTAAAAGCATACTCGTGTCTCCCAAAAACTCATCATCCGATATCTTTTGCTCCATATACAAACGATAGCATCGTATTCATTTATCAGCATCTATGTTTCCAGTCATTAACGCTTTATACAAATCAAACAAGTCGCTTACCTTTCGTCGCTGATACAATGCTCTCAATTTGGTTCCGAGCAATTCTTCCAACCGGTATGCAGCAACGGAACATTGTCCGGAAAACCAGCGTATTATTGTTTGCCTTTTGTTTGACAATCGGCTTTCCCAAGAAAGATAACCCCACCCTCAGTTTTTCGATGGTGGGTTTTAAGCGCATTTTTTGCTTAAGTTATCTCTTCTTGAATTCTGCGGATGACCGGTCTCGCAATATCTTTACTTTCACTTTTTTAATTCACCAAATAATGGCTGAATTGATGTCGTAATAAAAATTCTTAAATCAACGGTTTTATTTCTATATTTTAGAGGAATCTTCCATAAAAATGGAGCCCATGCTTTTCTTCCTATTGATTGCCCGTTTATAAACACTTCGGCAACAAGCCCGCCTGTATCGATAGAAATATATTCTTTACCGTTTAAAGTTTCTGTCTTTTTGAATTCTATTCCTCCGGCATAGTTCAATAATCCCTGATTTTTAAAAGAACGGATTGATAAGGTTTCCGATAATTGACCCAATTGGTTGTCCTTTTTTAAAGAAAAACCTCCAAAAAGGAACGCCGAAGGCAAATAGGTGTAATCTCTTTTTTTATCGATCAAAGACAAAAGATGTTTGCCTTTTTTTAATGTAAGTTTGTCGGATTCCATATAAAGATTCTTGAATTCTTCCGGCAATAGTTGACATGATTGGATCACAAGAACTTCCTTTTCGTCCAATTTTAGACTAACCGTATCACCAAACAGGCTGACCGCATCGCCGAATTTTCTGGCTACCAGTGTAACATTATCAATATCTTTATCGAGATAAAACTCACACTTACCCGATTCATCAAAGAATACGCGCATTGCATTTGGGGCTGTTAATTTATATTCCATTAATTCATCCGGAGAAATTGGGAGTACATTTTTTTTAATAGATGATACTTGTCCGGGTTCATATGTAAATACGCCGTATTCCGGCATTTCGAATATACAAGTTTCCCCATTGTCTAATTTCAAAGTTAATTCACCCTGTGATTTGTCGGATAATGATACCACACAGATGCTATTATCTTTAAATTTTTTCAATAAGATGTTATCAGCTAAACCTCCACTTGTATTCTCCACCCTAATATCCCTGCGAATATTTTGTTCCAGCCAAACGGCAAGCTCATCAAACGAATGAAAGAATGCCCCTGTTTTTTCTTCGGTAATCCCGTTAAATCCAATTGATATGACTGATTCATAAACTGAAACATCTTCCGTTTCTTCTTCAATTAAAATCGGATTCCATTGCCAATCATATAGATTGCCGAGTAATTCTGCCAGTTGAAAAGCAGGTTTCACATTGTCGGGATTAAAAAGAGTTGAAGCCGTCAATGTCTGAGGATAACGCACCGCAATTTTGTAATCGGATTCTTTCCCGGCATATAAAGACGCTTTTTGAGCATCTTCCCCAAGTTCTTTTAAAGCCTTGAACCAAGGCTGTGTAGGATTGAATGTCATGTACCATCGTTTTTGCATATTGCCTCTGGCGTCAACCGGAGCAACAGACAGGACATAATGATTTACTCCGTGAAGGGCTGTTATCCATATCATTTGCCGTATTTTGCCTAAAGGCATATCTGCTGGCCCTAAGGAAAAAAGTTCGGCCAAAGCATCCGTTGCTTTTGCTTTTTTCGTAGCATTTTTAATCATTCCCATCGTTACCCATTCCGTTGATTTGAGTGTCGTTTTAGTGAAGATTTCATCGATTCCAGGCATTCCAAAGGAATTGATCGCCATTAGGGGGTCTCCATTCGCTTTCAATGCTTCAGCAGGAGTAATTTCATCCATCAAATGACCGGTTAAAACCACATTATGTTGTTTACACCAAGTACTGATTTTATCAAGATAGGTCGATTTAAACCTTTTTCCCAATAGATAAAAATAATCGGCCCATAAATTGGGGGGTGTCACTCCGTGCAAATGAGCTTCAACATCCTTTCTGAAATCGCGGTTCGTATGTTGATGATATTCTTCTTCCAATCCGGACCAATAAGTTAATTCAAGTAAGCTTCCACGCGTCTTATGATATAAAGTGGCATATCCCGGACTTGGCTCATCGGTAAAAACACCTTTAATGACATTACCGAAGTATTTCCCGAACCGGCTATAATATTTTTCATAGGTTAATGCGATAAAACTGTCAACCGCTTTTTCATTCAATACGTCAGCATATAACGGAATTGAAGAGACAGTCCAATAATAATCACGCTTCTTTCTAACATTGTCTATCACTTTTCCTGTAGCATATTCAGATGCAAATATTGAAACTTTTTTTGAAGCGTAATCTTCATTTTGCCTTATAACCTGACCGGCACTTATACCGCTTGGACAATAATATTCATCGTATAACCAGATTGACATTCCATTTTGTGCCGCATATTCGATAATATATTCACAAATATCCAGAAATTCTTCACTCATAAATTCAACTTCCAATCCGGAACGCGGGTAGATTAAAAGCTGCTCAATTCCAGCGCTTTTAAAATTATCCAGATATTTTCGAACCTCCACTTTGGTAGGGTTACCTGTAATAGCCGCAAAAATAATCAAAGGATTATTGGGTTTTATAGCACCTCTCTTATCTATTTTCACTTTACTTTCCTGTATATATTTGTTTGAGGTACTTTTAGGCGATGCAATTAAAGAACAGTTAATCATTAACATCATTAGCACAAAACATTGTACTCTCCTGTAATCAAATAAAATCTCACTTATACTTATATTTTTCATTTTTTGTTATTTTCAACCTGTAAAAACTGAATTAAAATTATTCATTTAGGAAGGCATGACTTATTATCATCATGCCTTCTCTTCGTAAAGTAATTCTCTCTCCGGAGATCCCGCAAAACATATCGACGCTAATAGTTCGGATTTTGCGTCAAATTTCCGTTGATTAATATCTCACTTGAAGGTATCGGGAACAAATAATTCTTTGATGCGTCAAACTTCCAATCACTTAAAAGACTATAATATCCCTTTTCATATATAGGGGTTAAATCGGGGATGCCATTTTCATCTATTTGAGGTATTTCAGGTAATGGCCATAAGCCATCATCAACAATTTTTCTCATCACGGTAGATGTATACCACCCGTACTTGGCATAATTCAACGCTATCTCGGCCACCCTCCAACGAATAAGATCCATGTAACGGCGTCCTTCAAAACAGAGTTCCATGCGTCGCTCCATTCTTAATATCGTTCTCAGTCTGTTTTGATTCGTCACATTTATTACAGGATATTTTGAGGTTTGAGACTTATCCGCTCCATAAGCACGTGCACGAACCATATTCATCGCATCGAAAACGGATTGATCGATTTCATTCAACTCTATTTTCGCTTCAGCGTACATTAACAGGACATCTGCATACCGCATAATAAACATATCCGGATCTGCTTTCCAATCATCGGTCCATGTTTCGTCGATCCATTTTTTCCAGATAAGGCCGGAATACACACTATGTTGAGTAACCCCTTTACTATCATTATTCGTTACATATTTTCCGGTCTTTACATTCAAGACCTTTAAGGAGTCTGGATGGGGTTGGTATATATAACCTAACCATTCCGTACCAAATTCAACGGTGTTCATAGCAAGTCTTGGATCCCTGTTTTTAAAAGGATTCTTCGGATCAAACAAGGGAGACTCATCGATTGGAAGGCCATCGGTACAGAGGTAAGAACAAAACAAATCCCAACTCATGCCAAAAACAGCATTTCCTCCTGGGGTACGGGTAACAAAATAAGGAGTATTATCGTCCCAACTACTACCCAACTCTACCGACAAAATTCTTTTTATAATTACTTCATCGGTATTGTCAGAAGCAGGTAAAAATAAATCCCTATAGTTTGGATGCAATGAATAAGTACCCAGATTTATACAAGCTTTTGCTGCATCCCGGGCTGTTTGCCAATCCTCCTGATAAAGGGCAATCCTGGCTTTCATCGCTAACGCAGCACCTTTTGTCGCCCGAGAATATTCATTATTGCTATATGATTCGGGGAGATTTTCGCCGGCAAAATCAAAATCAGCATAAATTGCCTGTAATATTGTTGCCTTATCCGTCCGGCCCAAGGTATAGGTTTCTTCAATCGTAAGTGGTTCGGTATAAAATACAACATCACCAAAATAAGAAATTAAAGTGGAATACATGCAGGCCCTTAGAAAACGAGCTTCTGCTTCAAATTGGATAAGCTTCACTTGGGAAATAAGAGAAGAAGCCGGTTCAATCTTCGACAATATTTCGTTACTATAGGCAACACCGGTGTACATTCTCGTCCATAAGTCTGTTACAGTAGAAGTGGTGCCACTTAACGTTCCTGCAGATTGAGCATAAGAATATGTTCTGGATGAAAAATCATCTGTTGCTAGATCGTCTCCATAATAATAACTTCCTACATACCAATAAGTCCTTCGATATAATTCTAATAGAGACATTTCAAATTGGGTTTCATTGCGATACCAGTTACCACTGGAAGCCTCGGAAGGCGGATCTAAATCCAAATTTACACATCCCTGAAAAAATATTATAGTTACTATTGTTATGATAAATGTCTTTAAGTTCATAATCTTAATTTTATAAGTTAATAGAAATGCCAAAAACATACGAAGCAGTAATGGGATAAGTTGAAGAGTTTGCTTCAGGATCCCAGCCTTGGGGATAATGATCAATAGAGAATAAATCGGTAATGGATGCATAAACCCTTAATGACTTGAAATACTTCTGACGGAAAATTTTATCAGAAAAATTATAGCCTAGCGTAATGTTCTTCAGTCTTAAATATGCCCCGTCAAATAACCACATATCAGAGAAAGTATACGCACTTCCGCTGGTTTCTTCAAGCCGGGGGTACTTGGCGTTAAGGTTTTCTTCCTCTGTATTGTAATGGCTCCAATATTTCCCATCAATTATCTTGGGAATATTTCCTTTATCGCCGGGCTTGGCATAATACATTAGCCCTTGCATTTTACTGACTTGTTTACCTACCCCCTGAAACATCACAGATAAGTCGAAGTTTTTATACTGTACATCAAGATTCAACCCATATAAATATCGAGGAAGAGAGCCTCCCAATAACGTTCTATCATATGAATTAATTATTCCATCGGGTGAGCCTTCCGGTCCACTGATATCCCTATATTTTATATCCCCTACTTTTTGGTTGGCGGAGATAACGGCTGAATTATCCAAGTCTTCCTGGGTTTGAAACAACCCCATTGTTTTATATCCATACCATTCGTTAAATTCACTCCCTTCCTTTTTAACTTGTTCTCCCAAAAACTCCGTTCCTTTTAAGTCAACCATTTTTGATTTATAATCAGATAGATTTGCCGAAACACTGTATTTTAAATCACCAATATGGTCATTCCATTTAAGATCGATTTCCCATCCTATCGTTTTCATTTTGCCTGCATTTTGATTGGGATCGGATAATCCGGCAAAATCGGGGACGTCTACTTTCAATAGCATATCTTTTGTGTTTTTTATAAAATAATCACTTGCAACGGATAATTTATTATTAAGTAAGTATATATCTAATCCTAAATTAACGGACTCTGTTGTTTCCCATGAAATATTCTCAACTGCAAATGCCCGTTGCGCTGCTGTTTTTACCGAAACTTTATCATTTCCCTTGTTGATATGAGCATTACTGAAAGAGATAGTTGACTGATAAGGGTAATCTCCTATCCGTTCATTTCCAAGCCTTCCCCATGATGCCCTTAATTTTAAAAAGCTAAGAAAAGGCGAAAAATCCTGCATAAAAGGCTCCTCTGTAAGCACCCATCCTCCTGAAAATGAAGGAAAATACCCCCATCGATGGTCGGGATGGAAACGGGAAGAACCATCATATCTGCTATTAAATTGTAAAAAATATTTGTTCTGAAAGTTATAGGAGATACGACCGAAGAAAGAACGGTAAGCATTTTCAGTAGCGCTTCCGCTATTCGTAATATAATTGGGGTTACCTAAATCCAGATAGGGAAAATCAGCTAATTCGAATTGGTCGCTTGATGCGATAAGGCTTTCATACGTATAATAATATTGTTCGTATCCTGCCAGAACATTTAGAGTATGTTCACCCAGTTTTTTATCGTAATTAGCCAGCAATTGTGACGTAATGTTATACGTATTGTTTCTGTATTCATCCAGATCGGTGGAAGTTGACCATCTCAGGTTTCCTGCAGTCGCGTTTGGATTATCTTTTTCATAATAGGGAACCACTTTATAATAAATTTTTCTCTTATAATTGTTTATGTTGGGAGCAACAACGGCTGATATTTTTAATCCTTTTAGCGGGTTAAAATCAATTGCTATCCGTCCCCCGACCTTATCATCCCAATAATTATCGAAGCCTCTCCAATTCAACATGCCGTAGACATTTTGAGCACTTAGGCCCGGAGCTAGCGTCCCATTACTCCACACGGCCGGATAAATGGGTGCATAATAAAATAGTTGGGTAAAAATGGTACCATCCCCCATTCCTGCATTATTAAAGTCTTTTGAAATTGCCCGTCTGTAATAGATATCTGCTGTTGCTGTCCAATATTTATTAATTGTCAGTTCATTATTGGCTCTAACAGAAAATCGTTTGTATGATGTTTCTGTTTGACTTTTAGGCAATTTATCTTGTTTTTCATAAATCATCGAAACGCTTGATTTTATTTTCTCGGATCCGAAAGATAACCGAACGGCATGACTCTGCTTTGGAGCATAGTCCTTGAGGGTTAAATTATACCAATCGGTAATCGGATATGAATCAGGGTCATCTGCATTCAGTTGATCGTAATTTTCGATAAGATCTTTTGAATAGATTGGATACTCATTCGCATCATTTCCTGCCTTATTCCAAGCAATTTCGTTACAAATCTCCATCCAGCGCTTAACATCTACAAATTCAGGTAATGCTGATGGTCTCTCGAAGCCATAGTTAAAGTCATAACCGATATTTAACTCTCCCTCTTTAGCCCTTTTGGTTGTAATGAGAACCACTCCGGCAGCAGCCCGGGCACCGTATATCGAAGCCGAAGCACCATCCTTCAGGACTGAAATACTTTCTACATCACGAGCATTAATATTATTAATGCCGATGCCGGGTACCCCATCGACAATAACCAATGGGGTGCTTTCGTTAATTGATGTAATTCCACGAATATTTATTCCAGCACCTTCTTTGGGATCGCCACTACTTCGTGTAATTGTTACCCCGGGGAGAGCTCCTTGCAAAGCCTGGGTAAGGTGCGTAGATTTTCTTGTTTCAAGAAGTTTACCGTCAACAGCAGCAACAGCTCCTGTCAAATCTTTCTTTCTCATAGTCCCGTACCCTACAACGACCACTTCATCCAACGCTTTGGAATCTTCCTGTAAAACAACCTCAAAATTTGTTTTACCCGCAGAGGGGATGTCTTGTACCTGATAGCCGATATAAGTTACCTTGATGACGGCACGATCGCCGACCTGCAAGGTGAAATGTCCGTTTATATCCGTGATCGTACCGTTAGCCGAAGCGCCTTCTTCTACGATATTCGCACCGATAATGGGCTCTCCGTTGACATCGGTAATTTTCCCGGTGATTGTCTTTTGTTGTTGCTTGATTTCGTTTGCCGATGCCGACGGGAGGTCATTGTCACGTTTGGGATGTAGAATTATCTGTGAGCCTTTCACTTCATATTCCACTCCTTCGGGGGCAAACAATTGCTTCAACACGGAAGCCACCGCTTCTTCCTGAACCGTGACATCGACTTTCCGATCGACATTTACCAGTTTGCTATTATACAGGAAATAATAGCCTGATTTCTGCTCAATGGCTTGCAATACTTTTTCGATGGAGGCGTTTTTCATATCCAGCGAAATCTTTGCTTGTTGAGAATAAATATGTTCCGCCTGCAATTGAAAGGCAAAAACACAACATAGTATAATGGCTATCCTCATGGCTGTAGGAATTTTATTTAATAAATGATAAAGGACACATCCTTTTTGTTCATCTGATGAATTATTCATATTTTTACATTGTTATTAAATACTTTGATGGTTTAGTAACTTGCTTGCTGTCGGTAAGGTGATGTTTTCCGCTCAGCAATCACTTTACGGGAGGATGTTTTTCGTTCTCCCGTTTTTTGTTTACGGAATAGGGGTTATCATGTCTTCATAGGCGTTTCTCCTTTCTCTAATGGGTCTTTGTCATTTTATTTTGATTGTCTGATGGTCACTTCCCTTTGGGTAAAGGTATTATTGTCCAACTGTTTTTGTTTCGATACCGTATACGAAATGGGGGCCGACCGCTTTAATAAATCGAGAATATCTTCGAGGGTTTCGTCGGTAAAGGTCGCCGTGTATTCGTATCCTTTCAACTCCTCGCCTTCGAGGCGGATAACCACGCCGAACTTGCGGGAGAGTTTCAGGGCGATGTTTTCGAGCCTTTCGCGACGGAATACCATTTTCCCGTCTTTCCATGCCGTATCGACATACGTGTCGGTTTGCCGGACATCCATTTCGCCCGAACTTAACGTCAAAACGGCCTTTTGGCCTTCCTGTAGCGTGCGGTTCCCTCCGGCATTACCCGGCATCACATCGACATTTCCTTGAGCCAACGTCACCTGATAGTCGGGGGCGTCGGGATAGGCCGCCACATTGAATTCCGTGCCGAACGCACTGACGGTCATATCGCCGGGTGTAACCACGTCGAAGCGATGCTTCTTGTCGGCGGCGACTTTAAAATAAGCCTCGCCCGTCAGGCGGACCGTCCGTTTATTCTTCGAAAAACGTTGCGGATAAGTCAGCGTACTTTGTGCGTTCAACCATACTTGGCTGCCATCGGGCAAAGAGGCTTTCGTGACGACACCCGGCGCCGAAGCGATCGTAATCATCGACTCAGGCGCCGCATCCTGCATGGGTTTTATTATATATTGATGGATTAAAAGGAGCGGAAGCAACACGGCGGCTGCGGTCCGGGCGATATCCCATATCTTGTGTCTGAACGATACACGCGAAATCCGGCGGGAGACAACACGCCATGCCGATGCGGCATCGATCTGCTTCTGCTTATCCAACTCACCGGTTAGGTTATAGATATATCGTATCTGATCGGCCCTCCGTTTGAATTCGGGGGAAGAGTGCATCAACGCATCGCATTCGCGAAGCGCTTCCGACGGCAGATCTCCTTTTAAATAAGCTACAATATGGGCATCACTGAATTCCATGTATCACGTTTTATTTTTCAATTGTCTCTCTACAAAAAAACACTTTTTTGCTCGTTCTATTCACTTGACGTATGAAATCGAAAAGCCCCTATGTTAAAATCGATATTTATTGAAAAAAGCCCGGATAAAGCAGTATCAACATCGGGAGATAATCTTTCAGGTCTTCTCTTAATAAGCCCAATGCTTTGGAGATATAAGCCTCCACCGTTTTAGGCGACACGGACATCTCGGTGGCGATTTGCTGATAGGTCAACTGTCCGAAGCGGCTCAACTCGAAAGCCCGGCGGCTGTTCTCCGGCAATTTTTGCAAAGCTGCCTGCAGCAAGCTTTCCAATTCGCGTACCGTATAGATTTCTTCGGGAGAATCGGAATAGTCTTCGCCGGGCTGCTTGTCCAGATATCGCTGCCGGATAGATTGCTTGCGTAAGTAATCGGTACAATTGTTTTTCACGGAAGTTATCAGCAGATTGCGGAAAGAGGATGCGACTTCTATCTTTTTGCGGTTGTTCCAAATCTGAAAGAAGGTATCCTGCACAATATCCTCACACATCTCCGGCGAGGAAATGTAGCGTTCGGCGAATACACACAGCGATGGATAGAACTCGAAAAACAGCGCTTTAAAGGCTTCTTGATCGTCATTAAAGGCAATTTTCCTGAACCAATCATCCAACAACGTATTATCTTTCATCTCAAAAATAAGGATAGTTACTTCGGAACCACTCTTGCAAAATTTCTACAAAGATGAGAAAAAACATTTAATATGGAAAAAACTTTCTGCGATATTGTGTTTTGTCATGAGAATCACCGAAGCATAAAACGCCAATAAAAAAATATAAATAGTTTGTCAACTAAAAGAAAAAACGATCTATGGCTTATTTTTTCTTTTACATTTCATATCTTTGCCAATATATAAAAAACTGATAGCCATTAAAGATAAAGTAATGAGACGAGTCAAATATCCGTTGTTCTTAATCATTGGAATTGCATTCTTCGCTTGTTTTTATATCCGAGATCCGAAATATCTAAAAGAGATTGCCGAGGCCACAATCATAGGAATATTAGCGGTGGCAGTCATTCCTGAAATAAGAAGATATTATGACATACGGCGTTCCATTAAAGAAGGAATAAAAACGATCCGGGAAGGACAAGCATTTGTGCTCGACGAAATGCAAATTTCCATCGCTAAAGATTCGGAGAAAGAAAACGCCTTAACCGTCCGAAACCTCTCACAATGGATTTACACCATTCATACGTATGATAGCGCCGAACAAATGCGCCTGCTGGTAAAAGACTTCGAGTCGCTACAGAAATACCGGGCATGGCGAAATTTCATTTCCGGGCTTGCCATACAAATCAACTTATATTCAGACGAAACATTTGAGGAGGAAATTATCGAATCGACCATCCGTACATATCGTTTCCAATAGTTTTTTTCAATGCAGACTTAAATCAGGAGAGCAAGAGCTTCATAATTTGCGGCGATTCGCCCGATGTTTCGTATCTTTGGAAATCATACACGCAAAACAAACAAATAATGAGTTATAAGGGATTACTTTTTGATTTGGACGGGACCTTGATCGACACGATAGCGGATCTGTCCGATTCGATGAACCACGTATTAACCGGCTTAGGGTTTCCGCCGCATCACGAGACCGAATATAAATCGTTTGTCGGCAGCGGCATCCGCAACCTGGCGCGCCTCGCTCTTCCCGAAACGGCACGCGACGAAGCGACCATCGAGTCCTGTTATCGCCGCATGGTGGAGCACTACAGCCGTAACAGCTTGAATAAAACGAAACCTTACGAGGGCATCGAAGAGTTACTCGACACGTTGAAAGCGCGCGGACTGAGCATGAGTGTGCTTTCCAATAAAGCGGATGCAGAAACGCAACGGATTATCGCCGCGTTACTGCCCGGCTATTTCGACCTCGTCATCGGCATGCGCTCGGAAGAGTTGAAGAAACCCAATCCGGCCATGGCGTTACAGATAGCGGACAGCATGAAGCTGCGCCCCGAAGAAATCGTCTATGTGGGCGACTCGGATATCGACATACTCACCGCCTGCAATGCCGGCATGTATGCCGTAGGCGTATTATGGGGCTTCCGGAGCAGGGAACAGTTAGTGCAAGCCGGAGCCGCCACTATAGTAAACCATCCGGCCGAAATAGCTTTGCTTCTATAACCCGTCCGGCAAAAAATAAGGGTCTTATTATTCCTTTTAGGAGTATTTTTCTTTCGAAAGGCGACTTTATGAGACCTCATGAAGCCATTCCGCCGGCCTGAATAAAGAAAAATTGACAACCCATTCGTGCATAATAACGAAATTATGCGTATTTTTGACGTTTCAAAAACGTTATCCAATAAAAAGCGTATTTTTAAACCACCGATAAAAAGGATTATTTTATGTCATTTCAATTAGCATTCACGTTACTTCAAGATGTATCATTTGTCAACGAAGTTCCCGGCGTAACCCAAGACGTCAGCATTAATTATTTCACCATGTTGATGAAAGGGGGATGGATTCTGGCCCCTATTTTTTTGCTGCTCTTCATTTCCGTATATATTATTATAGAAAGATGGTTGGTTCTCAGACATGCTACCAACGATGACAAGATGTGGCTTCCGCGTGTAAAAGAATTGATTAACGAAAAACGCGATGAAAAAGCGCTGGTTTTTTGTTCTCAGATAAACAACTCATCCTCTCGGGTGATCAGCACCGGATTGGAAGAAATCAAAAACGGCGCCCGGGAAGTGGAGGAAGCCATGCAGGTGGAATCGCGCCAGGAAGTTGGCCGGCTCGAAAAAGGAATGAATTATCTGGGTATCAGCGCAACGATAGCCCCGATGTTGGGCTTCCTGGGAACCATCTTCGGAGTAATCACCATATTCTATAATATATCCGTCACCAACGACTTGAGTATCGGAACCATTTCCGACGGCCTTTACCAAAAGATGATCTGTTCGGGAGTCGGCCTTTTCGTGGGAATCATCGCCTATGCAGGCTATTACATTCTGAATACGAAAATCGACCGGGTGGTAGCGCAGGTAGAAAAGGACTCGAACGAGATCCTCAAAACCATCCGTTTACAAAATAAAGCATAAACACCGAGAATGAAAATCGAACGCAGAAAAAGCAGGAATGCGGAAGTCTTTACGGCTTCTTTGAATGACATCATGTTTTTCTTGTTGATGTTTTTCCTGATCATCTCCACGATGGTCACGCCTTCGGTGGTGAAAGTAACACTGCCCGAAGCGTCCGCAGCAGAAAACACGACAATGAAAAAAGCGGTGCACGTAGTGGTGACGCGCGACTTACAGTATTTTGTCGATAACGAAGAAGTGACTTTCGACCAAATAGAATCACGCCTGGAATCTATCCTGGCCGCCAAGCAGGAGAATGAAGAGTTGAATGTGATCTTGCAAGCCGATAAAAGCCTCACCCTTCAGGACGTGATCGACGTCATCAATATCGGTTATAAATTGAATGTGAAAATGGTGCTTTTCGCCGAGAAGAATAAATAATACAAAAGGCAACTCTATTTTCTCTGCCATTAAAGTATAAAACAAGAGATTATTTCGTTTTTCAGGATATGGAAGGTCGTGGCAATGAACATGTCCACTTCCTTTTTTATTTTTTGCCGGTCATTTTTTAAGCTGCTTTATGAGATTTAGGTACAAGGACTTTAACACGACAATAACTCATGTGAATAAAGCCCTTTTCCGCTACTTCTTAGCGGTAGTTCCTACGAGGCGGTGTCCTTCCATTAGCCAAAGACAAGGGTTCCGCCACGAGGGGAATCTGAAAGAAGTCGACAGTAAACTCTCGGTCTGCGGAATAAGAACCTCATATTATGCTTATGCTGTGTGGATGACTATACCAAATAAAACAAAATTGTAAAGTTATATCGTAGGGAGGGGACCCCGCATACTGAACAGCACATACGATGGAGAGAGGTCAAAAAACAGAAGCAGGAGAAAACAAAAATAGTTTTCCCCTACTCGATTAAAAAAAAATTATTGGACAACAGACAAGTGTGAATTGAAATACAGGTTTATTTTTTCAACCATCTGTTCAGATGATTATTAGGCGTGACTAATGCAAACTTATAGAATTTGGAAGAGGGCAAAGAATTTAGATCGACCTGATATTTTTCTTTTGAAGCGCGAACTACATCCAGTTTGATCCATTCATCTTGTTGCCCTTCCTTAAATTTGTTATCGCATGCTGCATATATTGTCACTTCAGCATTCTTTGATAGACAATTCCAGTAAAGCCAAACCGTCTGATCGAAAGTTCGGGTCTCCATATCACAGATATCCACTTTTCCGGTAAATGGTATTCCATCTTGCTCCCATAATACAGGATCAGGTATACTGAATCCCATAAAACGACAAATAGAAGGAGCAATATCGATAATTGCGACGTTTTCATTTCTAAAATATTTATTTACGGGTACATTTGTGGAAATCCAAGTAGTCCGTTCACAGGAAGATTGCCCCCCATGACTGTACCCATTTTCTGTGCGCCCATGGTCTGTTGTCACGACAATCATCCATTCTTCATCAAAATGAGATTCGCGATATTTTATTGATTCCCAAATACGCGCAATTTGCTTATCCGCCTTTCTAACATATTCATCAAAAACGGCACCGTTTCCTTCATTATGTCCAGCATCGTCAGTATACCATAAATAAACCCAACTCAAATCGGGAGCATCTTCCCGAATACTTTTAGCTGCCTCAATAGAAACTTTTTCATCAATATCGAAAATATGAAGATCTTTTTCTTTATGAGGAAAGTGTATGGTATCCTGATCATATCCGTCTTTTGCGATGTCTATTTTCAAGTGGTTCGTTTCAGGTTTACCTTCCCCTAGTAAAACAGTTCGATTATCCGACCAACTAGAATATATTGCTGTTTTGTACACTTTAGGCTGTTCTTTTGCAATTCTAAATAAAGACCAGTAATTATAATTCGGTTTCAAGTTAGAGTTCCCGTTAACGTCATGTTTATTCGACCAAGTTGAGGTTAGTAGGTTCGTATACCCAA
Organism: Bacteroidales bacterium UBA5382; assembly: GCA_002409745.1. Classification (GTDB taxonomy): domain Bacteria; phylum Bacteroidota; class Bacteroidia; order Bacteroidales; family Dysgonomonadaceae; genus Limibacterium; species Limibacterium fermenti. The sequence continues at coordinate 541 of DHOU01000031.1, read as the reverse complement.
TTGCTGAGATAGTAGCGGTTTCCGAATACCAGCCGATTTCGCCCCCCGTATAAGCTCTACCATAAGCTCCTTTAGATGCAATATCAAATATTGCAGGAGTATGTAATCGTTCAATTTGATGTGCCGGGACACCGTCAATAATGATGAAGACCGCTTTTCGATCTTTGGCTGTCAACTGAAAACATAAAAAAGAGAATAGAATAAAATAATAAAAGGGTTTCATTGTAACTTTTGTCTTAATTAAATCAATAGCTCGTTATAATTTTAAAATATAGTTATGCAATAATACGATAATACTTTATTAGGACGTCCTTACCACTCATATTTTGGCGGAACTTTCGTCCATCAGGACAACTTCCTATTTTCATTCGCATGTAAACCGGTATCTCAAAACTCCCGCAAGCGAGGATGATACTTACCCGTTATTTCGCCGTTTTCAACCTGAACGTTGCCAAACAGCCTTTATGATCCGTAGGCCAAACACCTTTGGGTTCTATGAAAACATCCTCCGCATCGTGCTTTCTCATTTCGCCATAATATA
>DHOU01000024.1 GCA_002409745.1 Bacteroidales bacterium UBA5382 | reverse complement strand
TTCGACAATGCGTCACCCTAAAATGCCAACCAAAACTTTTCGTCAAAAAGAGATACGGTAGATTTATGTTTTGGTGTCATCAACATTGTGCGATTCATCGTCTTTCCACTTTTTGGTATGCTCTACGCTGATTTTTTCTATACTGTTTATTGATGTTATTTATATTGATAACACAGGCCGCTTACAGATAGAGGTGTGCCAGGGTTATTTAAAATAGTGACGGATCCGGGGCCTGTCTTCAGCTTCTTTATCGTTTTTATCATAAAACAGAACTTACCACTCGGGAACCTCCGCCCCTGATGAAGGCACATTCGACCTTATGACCGGCCAATCGTTGCTCCAAATAATTTTATCCAACAACACTTGTCGCTGAAGTTCGGGGTGAACTATTTCATAACCATGATACGCTGTTATCGGCACTTCGCTGAAAGTTTTTCTCACGGATAACGCTGATTGCCCCCTGATTTTTTACAGCCTTATTAATTATTGGTGAGAATCTGCAAAATCGTCGACAGATTACTTAAAAATAAAAGGTTAACGAGCAGGCTTTCACATCAATTTATACATTCCTCCCGGCAACGACTCGACAACATTCTTCATCTCCAATTCCAAAAGCGTAAAGAAAAGCTCCGACACCGGGGTGTTTAACTCGATAGCTAACGCATTCACCTGCATCGATTCCGCTTTTTTCAAAACCAAGACTACCCGCTCTTCTTCCTCCGTCAGATCCGTGAAGAGTTCTTTCTGTACAGCAACCGAGGGCATAGACGTAGGCTCCCATCCCATGTGGGCGATAAACTGATCGGTATCTTGCAATAAGACTGCTTTATTATCGGTTATCAAACGGTTGCATCCCGACGACCAGCGATCGCTCACCCGTCCCGGTAATGCAAACACTTCGCGATAGTATGAGTTGGCAATATCCGCCGTAATCAACGAACCGCCCTTTTCTCCCGACTCGATGACAACCACCGCATCGGCCATGCCCGCCACAATGCGGTTGCGCCTCACGAAATGATGTCTCTCCGGGCCGGTACCGCTCGTAAATTCCGTCAATAAAGCACCGTTTTCAATCATTTCCACCGCTGTATGGCGGTGTATATACGGATAAATCCGATCCAAACCATGCCCTAATACGGCCACGGTCGACAATCCGCTTTCAAGAGCGGCCCGGTGAGCGCAAATATCGATTCCGTAAGCGAGTCCGCTAATAATCATCATATCGGGGAAGCGGCCGGCCAATTCACTTACGAACTTCCGGCAACTGCTCACGCCATAATCGGTTGCATTCCGTGTTCCGACAATACTGATTATCTTTTCACGGTTAAAATCGACATCCCCCTTTGCATACAGAACAATCGGCGCATCGACGCAATTGGCCAGTCGCTCGGGATAGCCGGGCGAGCCAATGAAGAGAAGCCTCAACTTGTTCTTCTCTACAAATTGAAGCTCTTTTTCCGCTTTCCGTAATACTTCCGCATTGCGTATCTCCCCAATCAAACGCCGCGAAATGCCCGGTATGGCTTCGAGCTGGCGTATATCCCCTTTAAACACAGCCTCTTCATCACCCATTACCTGCAACAGGTTACGCGCATGCATCACTCCCACCCCCGGAATAAACGTCAGCGCTATCTGATAGAGCGCTTTATTAGTCATCAGTCTACAGTCTACAGTCTACAGTCTCCGGTCATCATACATCATACATCTTAAACGCCTCGTCGAAAATATCGGGACGCGAGAGTTTGCCGTTCACGAGACACACCACCTCGATCTTTGCTTTGGCGCATAACGCTTCGTCTTTTATGCGCAAGATTTCCTGATGGAAGATATATTTCAGTCCCACACGCTCAATCCGCGCCACGGTACACCGGAATTCGTCCATTCCGTGCAACGGTTGCTTATACCGTATTTCTACGCGCGAAACCACCGCGTCGATGCCCTGCTGATGGAGACTGTAAAAGTTAAGTTCCACCGATTCCAGAAACTCATGGCGCGTAGCCTCGAAGTAATGCTGATAGTTGGCATTGTTCACATGCCCCTGCACATCGCATTCATAGTCGCGTACCTTCATGTCGTATTCAAAGATAGCCTTCTTCATACATTTATTTCTATTCCGTCAAACGGCACGCAGCCGTTAAGACGGCGTTATTGTTTTTTAATCCATTCCCTTGCATTGACAAAAGCCTCCATCCAAGGCGTCACGTCATGTTTGCGGAACACATAGGGGTACCAGGCGTTTTGCCAGGGGAAAATGCTGCGTTCGGGATGAGGCATCATCGCCAGATGGCGCCCGTCTTTCGAACACACGGCGGCCGTGTTGAAGTCCGACCCGTTGGGATTGCCCGGATAGGCATCGTAACAATATTTTGCCGCAATGCCATAGTCGGCTCCGTCGCCCGGCAATACAAAACGTCCTTCCCCGTGCGCCACCCATACGCCCAGTGTCGTACCTTCGAGCGATTGCAACATGACCGACCGGTTTTTCGGGATTTCCACACTGACGAACGACGACTCGAACTTATACGAACGGTTATGCTGCATCTTCGGATGCTCCGCCCCTTTTTCGGGATAAATCAATCCCAGTTCCATCAACAACTGACAGCCGTTACAGATGCCTAAGCTTAACGTGTCTTGCCGTGCGAAGAAATTTGTAAGCGCCGTTTTCGCCTTTTCATTGTAAAGGAATCCTCCGGCCCATCCTTTGGCCGATCCCAGCACGTCGGAATTAGAGAATCCGCCGCAGAAAACCGCCATTTGCACGTCTTCAAGCGTTTCGCGACCCGAGGTCAGGTCGGTCATGTGTACATCTTTCACGTCGAAGCCGGCCAAATATAGGGCATAAGCCATCTCACGCTCTCCGTTGGTTCCTTTATCGCGTATAATCGCCGCCTTAATGCCCGACGCTTCTTTGCGGGCCGGATCGATGCCCAAATCGGCGAACTTGCCGGTAAAGGACGGTGCAAAACGGAACTGCAACGGCTGATGCTTATATTGCTCAAACCGTTCTTTGGCGCACTCTTCCCCGCTTTGTCGGCGATCGAGCAGATAGGAGGTCCGATACCACACATCGCGAAGGCGATCGATATCGAATTCCTGACGGAAGTCGCCTTTTTCGATGATCAATGTCCGTTCCTGAACCGGACGAGCCACGATGGCAAAGCCGACGCCGTGGTCGTCCAGTATTTTCTCCACCAAACGATGATGTTTTACCTGAATAAGCACCCCGGGATTTTCCGAGAAAAGTATTTTAATCAGATCGGCATGGCGTATTTTATCGAGACGTGCCTCCAACCCTCCTTCGGGATTGGCGAAGCACATTTCGAGCATGGCGGTGATCATTCCTCCGGCAGAGATATCATGTCCGGCGAGAATCAATCCCCTATCCACCAGTTCCTGTACGGCTTCAAACGCATTTTTGAAATATTCCGTATCGGTAACGGTCGGGGCCTCTTCCCCCACGTTGCCCAAGGTCTGTGCAAAAGCAGAGCCCCCCAGCCGGAAGGTATCGAAAGAGAAATCGATGTAATACAGATACGTTCCTTTGATATAAGCCAGCACGGGAGAAACAATCTTACGGATGTTTTTCACCTCTCCCGCCGCCGAAATGATAACGGTTCCGGGAGAAAGCACCTTCTCTCCCCCATATTTTTGCGTCATCGACAACGAATCCTTTCCCGTAGGAATATTGAGGCCTAAGTCGCATGCAAAATCGGAACAGGCTTCTACCGCTTTGTATAAGCGCGCATCCTCGCCCGGATTGCGGCACGGCCACATCCAGTTCGCGCTAAGCGAGATACTTTGCAACCCGTCGGTCAACGGAGCAAACACAATATTGGTCAATGCTTCGGCCACCGCCATAACCGACCCGGCAGCCGGATCGATCATCGCCACTTGCGACGCATGCCCGATGGAAGTCGCCACACCTGAATAGCCTTTAAAGTCGAGGGCGATAGCCCCCAAATCGCTCAGCGGAAGTTGGATTTCGCCCTGGCATTGTTGGCGGGCGATCTTTCCGGTAACCGAACGATCGACTTTATTCGTCAGCCAATCCTTGCAGGCCACAGCCTCGAGTTTCAATACATTTTCGATATAGTCGCCGAGGCTTTCGTGCCCGTAATAGGGATCGGAATAATGATCATCGGTCGTGATATCTTCCATCACGGTCACCGGAGGCTTGCCGAAGAAATCATCGAGTTCCATATCGATGGGACAAACGCCGTCCGCCTCACGGAAGGTAAACCGTTGGTCGCCGGTCGTCTCGCCCACGTCGTATATCGGAGCGCGCTCACGGGCGGCAATACGCTCCATGCGCTCCATATCTTTCTGTTCCACGAGCAGTCCCAAGCGTTCCTGACTTTCATTGCCGATGATTTCCTTTGCCGAAAGCGTTTTGTCGCCCACCGGCAGTTTTTCCATTTCGATAACACCGCCGGTCTGCTCCACCAATTCCGACAGACAGTTCAAATGCCCTCCGGCACCGTGGTCATGAATCGACACAATCGGATTCTCTTCCGATTCTGCCAGCGAACGGATCACATTCGACACCCGCTTTTGCATTTCGGGATTGGCGCGCTGCACGGCATTCAGTTCGATGCCCGACGAATACTCGCCCGTGTTTACCGAAGAGACGGCGCCGCCGCCCATGCCGATACGGTAATTATCGCCGCCGAGCACCACGACCCTTTCGCCGGTTTTCGGATCGGTCTTCAAGGCGTCGCGGCGGTTGGCGTAACCGATACCGCCTGCGAGCATGATCACTTTGTCGTACCCGTACTTCTTGTCGTTTTCTTCATGCTCGAACGTCAACAAAGAGCCGCAGATAAGCGGTTGCCCGAATTTATTGCCGAAATCGGAAGCGCCGTTGGAAGCCTTAATCAATATTTGCTCAGGCGTTTGATACAACCATGGACGCGGATCGATGCGTTGCTCCCATGCCCGGCCCTCTTCGAGGCGCGGGTAAGAAGTCATGTATACCGCCGTACCGGCCACGGGTATCGAACCCTTTCCGCCGGCCAGGCGGTCGCGTATTTCGCCTCCGGTACCCGTCGAAGCACCGTTAAAAGGCTCCACGGTCGTCGGGAAGTTATGAGTTTCCGCTTTGATGGACAAAACACTTTCGATGTCCTTTTTATAGAAATAGTCGGGCTTATCGCCGCTTGCGGGAGCAAACTGCTCGATCACCGGACCCTTCGTAAATGCCACATTATCTTTATAGGCGGAAACCAACCCATTGGGATTGACTTTGGCCGTTTTTTTAATTAATTGAAAAAGCGAACTCTCCATCTCTTCCCCATCGATCACAAACTTACCATTGAAGATTTTATGGCGGCAATGTTCCGAATTGACCTGCGAAAAGCCGAACACTTCGCTATCGGTCAGCTTACGGTTCATCTTCGCGCTTACCCCGTTGAGGTAATCGACTTCCTCGGGACTTAATGCCAATCCCTCCTGTTCATTATAGGCGGCAATATCATCAATATAAATAATCGGTTCGGGCTTCTTATCGATCGAGAAGATGGTTTGGTCGAGCCGGTCATACAACCGTTGCAACATCGGGTCGTAAGTCGTGTCGTGTTGCGCCGGGAAATACTCTTCGATGCGCGTGATACCGGAAATGCCCATATTCTGGGTTATTTCTACGGCACAAGTACTCCATGGCGTAATCATTTCCCGCCTCGGGCCGATAAAACGTTCGTCGATCTGAGTCGAATCGAGCGGTTCGGCTTCACCGAAAAGCCAGATAAGTTTCGCTACGGTTTCCTGCGATAAAGCCGGTTCGGCCTCTACTGCGACAATACTTCGTGATGGGGTTTTAAAAAAAGCGATCATATTTGTTTTATTCAATCTTCTTAAAACCGCAAAGTTAATGAAAAGCAATGGAAAAGTAGAATGAATATCTCTTTTTGTGGGTTATGAGAATGAATGTTATCTTTGCACCGAATGAAATGCTCCAAAGAGAACAAAAAATATGGTCGAGACGATTATTAAAGGATTTATTATCGGATTTTTAATAGCGTCGCCGATGGGACCAATCAATATGCTCGTTGTGCAGCGGACCCTCAGCCGGGGATATCGCCACGGATTGGTAACCGGATTGGGGGCACTGCTCTCCGACCTTATCTATGCGTTTGTCACATTAATGGGTTTAAGCTTGGTTTCCGATTTGCTGGAAAAAAATGAGCTGATTTTCCAGAGCGTGGGCGGCGCTGTTTTAGTCATCTTCGGTTACATCGTTTTCCGCACCAATCCCTTAAAAGGATGGCGGCCCGATATTTTACCGCAAAAGACCCGTTATGTGAAAGACTTTATCTCTTCGTTCTTCCTTACGCTTTCGAATGCGGCAATTATCTTTGTCATCATCACCCTATACAGCCGTTTCGCCTTCAACCCTATCGCCGACGGCCCCGCTTATCTGACCGCCGCGATATTGTCCATAACATTCGGAAATTTTTCGTGGTGGTATTTTTTTACCGCCTTTCTATCCCGCTTCAGAAAACACTTTAACCGCAGAGGACTTGTGCTGCTTAACCGCGTCGTCGGTTCCATCCTGATCGTAATCGGCATCGGAGGAATCGTCATGACTCTTTTTTCAAAACAGTTTTAACCGTGCTTTCCTATCTCAATCACTTCGAGGTCGCGGATATTCCCTTCGTCCAACACAAAACGTATCAGCGTCCGCACTTTATGAAAGCCGTAATTACCTGCCGCACCGGGATTGATATGCAGGCATTCGAGCTTTTTATCGTACATTACTTTCAGAATATAAGAATGTCCGCAGATAAATAGTTTCGGCGGATGCGCGTACAATTCGGCACGAATCAACGGATCATAGCGTCCGGGATATCCGCCGATATGGGTCATTAAGACTTCGACATTCTCGACGGTAAAACGAAGGGTTTTGGCAAAGGCGCTCCGCACAGCCTGATCGTCGATATTTCCATACACCGCACGAAAGGGTTTCAGGTTTTCAAAACGAGCTGCTAAAGCCAACGAACCGATATCGCCCGCATGCCATATCTCATCACAGGACGAGAAATACGTTTCATATTTTTCATCCCAATAGTTATGGGTATCCGAAAGAAGTCCTATTTTCTTCATCTTTATTTTTTTATTGCGGCAAAGTTAGTATTTTTACCGTTCAATTCGAAAAAACAATAAAAACGAATCAAATAATGGGAGATAAGCCATATACATACTTTAAGAGGGATATCAGTTGGCTTTCGTTCAACTACCGCGTTTTACTCGAAGCCCGGGACGAACGGCTGCCGGTTTATGAGCGTATCAAGTTCCTGTCTATTTACTCTTCCAACCTGGAGGAGTTTTATAAGGTGCGCGTTTCGGGATATCACAGTTCGCTGCTAAAGAGCATCCGGCGTGACGAACCCGTTGAGGAGGCGCTAAATACGCTGGTGCAGATAAATAACGAAGTGACGGTTCAGGAAAAAGAATATTACCACATCTTTAACGATATGATTTTGCCCGAACTCCGCAAAAACCATATCATTCTTTATCAAACGCATGAAGTGGAGCCTTTCCATCAGGCATTCGTCGAAAAGTATTTCAACGAAGAAGTCTTCCCTTACTTGCAGCCGATGATCATCCAGATTGACGACATCCATTCCTTCATACAAGACGGACGCATCTACCAGGTCATCAGCTTGCAAAAAAAGAAAAAGAAGAAGACGGCCGGCGACAAGCCGCACTTGACGTATGCCATTATGAAAATCCCTTATACGAGGGTTCCCCGTTTCATCGAATTACCGACGTTGGGCGGTAATTACTACATAATGTTTATCGATGATGTCATCAAAGCGAATCTGAAGAATGTGTTTCCGGGATACGACATCATGGATTGCTACAGCATCAAGATTTCGCGCGACGCCGACTTCTCTCTCGAAAACGAAGATCAGAAAGACATCGCGGAAAGGATACTCCGGAAAGTGCGCAAGCGTAAGATCGGAGCCGTCACACGCTTTCAATACGATCGGGATATGCCGGACTATTTCCTCGACTACTTATGTGAGGCATACGAAATCGAACAGGAAGAACTGCTGCCTTCGGGACGATATCTCAATCTTTCCGATTTGGCGCAACTGCCCAATCCCGTAGGCAACAGCCTTAAGCAAACACTTCCGGCGCCACTTCGCGTACCGGAACTGGAAACCGACACGTCGGTACTGCGGGTGCTGAGAAAACAGGATGTGTTGTTGAACTTCCCGTATCAATCGTTCGACTATTTGCTGCGCTTCCTGATGCAAGCGGCTTTTGACCCGAAAGTATTGGAAATAAAAGTCACGCAATATCGCGTCGCGGAAAATTCGGCGGTCATCAACAGCCTGATCAGCGCGGCCAAAAACGGCAAGAAAGTAACGGTCTTCGTCGAACTCAAAGCGCGTTTCGACGAGGAAAACAATTACTTCTCGTCGGAACTGATGCAGCAAGCCGGCATCAAAATCATTTACAGCTTGCCGGGATTGAAGGTCCATGCCAAATTGGCATATGTGCGCAAACGCAGCAACGATGCCGATGAACCGCTGAAGGGTTATGCTTATCTGGGTACGGGCAATTTCAACGAAAAAACGGCGCGCATTTATTCCGACGAAGGATTACTGACCTCCAACAAGGCATTTATCAGAGATATCGATGAAATTTTCAGGGTACTCGAAGGCAAACCCTATGTTCATCCGTTTAAGCATTTGCTGGTGGCGCAATTCAATATGGTTCCCGATATTCATAAAATGATCGAGCGGGAAATCGAGCATGCCAAAAGCGGAGGATTAGGATACATTATCCTGAAGATGAACAGCCTGGAGGATCGCGACATGATCGACGCATTGTACCGCGCAAGCGAGGCGGGCGTGAAGATCGACTTGATCATCCGCGGCATCTGCTGCCTCGTCCCCAATCAACCGTATAGCAAAAACATCACGATTACCCGCATTGTGGACGCTTATCTCGAGCACAGCCGCGTGTGGTATTTCTTCAATGAAGGCGAGGAAGATGTGTATCTGGCTTCGGCCGACTGGATGGAACGCAACCTGCACCGGCGCATCGAAGCGGCGTTCCCCATTCTTTCCATCCCGCTGAAACAGCAGATCATCGACATCCTGAAAATCCAACTGGCCGACAATCAAAGCGCGGTATGGGTCAACGAGAAGCAGGAAAACGTGTTTAAACATAACGATAAGCCGCCCGTACGCGCTCAGCAATCGATCTACGAATATTTAAAGAAAGCGACCAGCATCTAAGCGGGGGCGTCGCTTGGAGCGGTTGGAACCCGTTATCAACAGATTAATGAAAGGAATAAAAGATGAACTACAAAATATCATTCTCGGAAATGACCCGGTTGGCGAAACAGATAAGATCAAAACCGTACAGCGTTTCCTTAGAGGAAATGCGGAAATCAGCGGCGGAAGTAAGAAGCAAAAGCCAGTCAAAAAAGAAGAAGAAAAGCATTTACTGACCTTCTGCACCACTCAACACCTGTGGGTTACGGACACTGTTTACGACGACTACTTTATAACGGAAGGAGCAGAACAAAAGGTCTATCGTTTCAACGATTTTCAGGTTATGAAAACCAACGATGCCATTTTCTATGAAACATGGCTCGATTATTTCAATAATCTTTTAATTCATAATTATTTATTTCCAATAACCGGATACGAATTGATCGGATTTAAAATAATAGGCGGTAAACTATATGCCGTTGTCAGGCAGGATTTCATTCCTGCCGATGAACCGACGGACTTAAACGTGGTGAATCAGTTCCTGGAGTTTAACGGTTTCCGCAATACCCGCAACCACGATTATTACAATCCTGCACTTGGAATTATTTTTGAAGATTTGCACGATGAAAACGTTTTATCTCACAATAAAATCCTCTTTTTCGTCGATACGGTCTTTTACCTTACGGAAGATTTTTACGAATTACATCCGTAATTTCCCGTTCTCACATTCATCAAAATGAGGCCCCACTTTGCAATCCGATTGCGTTTTTCATCGCATACATTTGCATCAAAAACAAATAAAACGATAAAATTATGACATTACCTTTACAAGATAAGAAATTTGTGTTTCTGCTGTCGGCCGTCGTGTTGTCGGTCACATTGGAAGTCTTGTCACTTACGGGAATCGATATTCCGATGCCCTATGCCCCGTTTGTATATGCGGCATTGATATTGGGTTTCGGCTATGAAATCATTTTAGACGGGATAAAAAACCTGCTCCGCCTCAACTTCAGCAGCATCAGCGTATTAATGTTGCTCGCCGCTACCGGCGCGTATTATCTGGGTGAATATCCTGAAGCGGCGGTCGTCATTATATTATATGTGCTCGGCGAAAAACTCGAAGATATCGGTGTCGACAACAGTCTTTCGGCGCTGGAAAACCTGGTGAACAGCGCGCCAAAGACCGCGATGGTGAAGGATGTCGGCGTTATTCCTGTCGAACAGATTGCCGTAGGGACGGTAATACAGGTCAAGCCACACGATCAGATCCCGTTGGACGGAACGATTGCTTCGGGCGATACCGCTGTCGATGAGTCGCCTATCACGGGAGAGTTTGTGCCGAAGGATAAGTCGAAAGGAGACACGGTATTTGCCGGCACACTCAACAAAAACGGCTTTATAGAGATCATCACGACCCGTTCGGCGAAAAACACCACCTTTGCGCGGATTGTCGCCGCGACTTATGAGGCGCAAAACAATCGGTCGGAATCGCAGAAGTTCATTCAAAAGTTTGCCGCGATCTATACGCCGATGATGGTTCTGCTCGCATTGCTGTTATTTACCGTACCCGTTTTTGTGATGGGGCGCGACCTCCATCACTGGTTGAGCCAGGCGATCTCGCTACTCGTCATCTCCTGCCCCTGCGCGCTCGTCATCTCCACTCCCGTAGCCATTTATGCCGCCATGGGGAATGCTTCCCTGCGCGGAGCATTGGTAAAAGGCGGCAAGTATCTCGAAGCATTAGCCGGTATCAAGGCCGTCGGCTTGGATAAGACCCGGACGCTGACCTACGGCAAGCCGGTAGTCTCGGACGTTGTGCAAAACCATACGGATTTGGAAGAATTGCTGGCTTGCGCGGCAGGAACCGAAATATTTTCGGAGCATCCCTTGGCGCAAGCGATTGTCGATTATTCGCGTGCGCAAGGATTCGAGCCGCACAAAGCGGAGAAATTCGAAAGCATCGTCGGTAACGGCGCGCGGTCGGTATGCCGCTCATGCCGGGAAAATGCCGTATTGATAGGCAAACCCGATTTTATCGAGCAACATCAAGCCGTGCCGCACTCCGTGAAAGAAGAGACAGAACGTTTTAACCGCGAAGGGAAGACTTGCGTCGTAGTGAGTTGCGGAGATGAGATAAGAGGAGTGATTGCCCTGTCCGACGAAATGAAACCCGATAGCGCCCGCGCCATCGCCCAACTGAAAGACCTGGGCGTGCAGCCGGTCATGATGACCGGCGACAACCGTGAGGCGGCGCAGTATGTGGCCCGGCAGGCGGGCATCGATACGGTATATGCGGGACTGTTGCCGGAAGACAAATCGCAAACCATCGCCCGCCTGCAAAAGGAATACGGACCGACGGCCATGGTAGGCGACGGGGTGAACGATGCCCCGGCTTTAGCCGCATCGAATGTCGGCATAGCGATGGGCGCCGCCGGAAGCGATACGGCCGTAGAAGTGGCAGACGTGGCGCTGATGAACGACAACCTGTCGCTGCTACCCTATCTTATCCGCTTAGGCAGAAAAACGGTCTCGACGATTAAGCGAAACACCGTTGCGGCCATAGCCGTGAAGATATTCTTCATTCTTCTGGCCTTCATGGGATACAGTAATCTGGTATTGGCCATTGCGGCCGACGTCGGCGTGATGCTGGTAGTCGTCTTACTCAGTTTAAGGCTAATGAATTTCAAATAATCGAAGCAAGCACTTTACTTCCCGCCTGACGGGTAAAAACTTCGAACAATGCTTTCATTAAAACAAACGCAAAATTTCTCTATCTTCCTTATCCGCTTTCGATAAAAAAGGGTACCTTTGTGAAATTGAAAAAGATACGGACATGACACGTTTTATTGACCCTGTGTATGACACGGCGTTCAAGTTGATTTTCGGACAAGAAAACAGCAAAGACTTGTTACTCGACTTTTTAAACGCTCTGCTGGCTGGGGAGAAAAAGATTAAAGAAATCCGTTTGACGGACAAAGAAAGGATGCCTTTCTACAACGGCGGACGAAAGGGCATTTACGACATTGCCTGCTTATCGGAAAAAGGAGAGCATTTCATCGTGGAAATGCAAAACATCCGCCAAGAGTACTTCTTCGACCGGGCACTGTATTACCTCTCTCAAACGATCGCGAATCAAGGAGAAAAAGGAACGGAATGGGAATTCGATTTGAAAGCGGTTTACGGCGTGTTTTTCCTGAATTTCCCCTTACATGGCAAGTTACGTACGGATGGCATTATTGCCGACCGCGACACACACGAACAAATCAGCGACAAACAGCGTTTTATTTTCATCGAACTTCCTTTTTTCACGAAAAAGGAATCGGAATGCAAAACAAATGTAGAACAATGGTTATATATATTACGAAACATGACAACATTGGAAAAAATACCTTTCAAAGATCGGAATCCGGTCTTTGAAAAACTGGAGCGGATTACCGACCTGGCTTCCCTGAGCAAGGAAGAACGCCAGAGGTATGATGCCGATATCAGAATGTATCGCGACCGTTTGGCACAAATGAATACGGCCAAAAGAGACGGGAGAAAAGAGGGAAAAAAAGAAGGGAAAAAAGAAGCACAGACTGAAATCGCCCGGAATCTGAAAACAAAAGGATTATCGGCTGATTTTATAGCCGAAACGACCGGACTATCCGTCGAAGAAATCGACAAATTGTAGGCGTTGCTTCCCCGTCTGACGGATAAAACTCCGTGGAGATTTTTTTATCCGTCAAACGGGTTGGAACGGCCGGACGGAGCGCTTTCCTCGCACAAACAGATTTGCCTTATGGAAGATCCGGTTATTATTCAAAAATTGGAACATCGGGAAATCAAGCCCACCGCCATGCGGATATTGGTCTTGAAAACGTTGCTCAAACAAACCTATGCCATTAGCGTAAACGACCTCGAAAACATACTCGACCGAGCCGATCGCATCACGCTTTTCCGGACACTGAAAACCTTCGAGCAACACGGTCTCGTACACCGCATAGACGATGGTACGGGTGTGATGAAATATGCTTTGACGCGCGAAGCTTATCATTCCGCTCCCGAACGGTTTCATATTCATTTCTTTTGTACGCAATGCGAAAAGACCTACTGTATACTCAACAGCGCGATTCCCGATTTTAAGTTGCCTGTTAACTTCCGGATGGATGATGTTAGCGTGGTGATGAAAGGGATATGCGATAATTGCAATCATCAAAGCCGGCAAAAGATAAATGCTTCCGACAAATCCGCACCCTAAAAAGCGGAAGGGGAGAGATACGGTACGGCTCCGGAAAGCCCCATTACGTTAAATTTTAGTAAATGCATTTTTTAAAACAACTTTTTACATCTTGCTTTGTTTTATATACAATCATTTGCGAATGATCAATTTATCGACGGCCCGAAAAACAAAAAAGGAATAAGAGCCGCCTTTTATGAATACCAAATAAAAAGTTTTTCATTATGGGAACGATAAGTAATCTAAACAACATTCATCTCACTGCGGAACAACAGACCGCTATGGATACGGCCTTAAAGGCACTGGAAACCTCCGCGATAGGGGTAGTTATTAATCTCGAACCGAAAGACCGGCGGAAGTACGGAAGCATCAACGAAACAAATAAACTGTTGGTAAACAAAGTGTATGATTATTACATCAGCCAGCCGGAATTGGGATCGCCCGATATCGATTGGGCGGAATTTGCGAAAGACTATGAAAGCCGCGCTTTCCTGGAGAAAATCATCAACCGCCTTCAAAGTATTGTAACCGGCATGACCAATGCCAAGACGCTCCACGATTATGACAATTACCAGTCGGCATTAGTGGATTATAACTATGTCACGTACAAAGCCGGCACCGGAACACCCGGTTTTGAGGAAAAAAAGAATGAATTGGGACAATTTTTCGTCCACACCTCCGGCGAAACAACCGCAAAGAAATAATAAAAAAGCAGATTGTGCCTCTAAATCAATTTTTTCATGCCATCCGAGGGGAATGCCGAAAGGTATTCCTCACGGGTTTTCCTTCTTGTCATTATTATGGGTACGACAGAGCAATCCCCCGGCCTGTTCTTTGGGTTCGAAAGGCGTTCTTTACCTGATCCGGCGTATCTGTCGCGGTTTCCGACCCCAAAGATGCGGTTCCGAACCCCAATGGCGGGGTTATTTACCCCGGCGATAACGTTCGGAATATCTCCGGCGGGGTTGTTTACCTGTACGGCGGGGTTAATTAATGGTCTGCCGGGGTTCCGCACCCGGCCGTCGAGGTTGTTTAATGGTACGGACAGGTTTACTGACCCCGCCGTTGAGGTCTATTAGAGCGCTGCCGCGGTTATTTACCAGTCTGCCGGAGTTATCCAACCTATATCTCAGGGTTCGTTACAGGTGTTTCAGGGTTCCAAAGCTCGAGGAACCGGTAGGGAACCCCACCGGATACATAAAGAACCCAGAGAGATACGTATTATATCCCTCCGGATATATAAAGAACCCCGAGAGATATATCTTTTACCCAAACAGACCTATCCTTTACCCCGGCACACCTATATCGAACTGCGATGCAACTCTGCTGAATAACGATATTTTCATATGTAGCTTATATAGGGTTAAGATAAAATTCCATCATTGTATTCTTAGCATCAATTACAAAAAGAATCATTCATAATATTTTGATAAAGAACCATTAAAAATTAATACTATTTTAATTTTACATATTCTCGATATAAGGTTTATATTTATCAACACGTTCTCTATCGTATTTTCCATTGAGGTCTCCCATAAAAAGAACCCATCCATCATTAGCCCCCTTTACAGGACAATTGTATTTATAGAAAACCTTATCGGCAATATATCTAAAACAAGCATCTCGTTCTGCTTCTAAAATATCACCTTGTTCAATAAGATAATTAATATAATGAGCTGCACTCATAACCATCGTCATTAATTGAAACAGGCCATTATGGGCTCTGTAAATTCCATCATGAATTTTCTCTAATTTTTGTTCAACTACTAGTCTCATATATGTAAATTTTATGTTTAATAAAGCATTGATAGCTGTCTGAAAACTGATTTTATTTTATGATCCATTTCTTGATCCGTAGCAAATTTATATCTCTTATTTATTTTTTCATTCCATAAATTCATTGCTATTAGGATACCTAATGCTTTTGTCTCATTTTTTGCAAAAATAAAATAACCAATAGCGTGAATTTGTACGAAAAAATCCGCAGCCGTAGGAGCTATTTGATCAGAAACAGAATGTTTTAAAATAAAATCTATTTTATTAGAATTGAATATTATTTCATAGATTTTCTCATATTTATTACTCCCATTTTTTGCAATATAATATTTTTTATATGCTTGATAGGTGTCATCGAATGTTGTTATTGGAAATGGTAGCATTTTATTTAATTTTATTTCTTTATATTTATTTCTCGAATAAATGGATATATTACTTCGTAATCATAGTCCGTAATTACTTGCATAGCATCGATTGCGCTCTTTCTTACAAAATCAGCTGTTTCATAGCCAAATTCCATCTCTATTATTTTAACCGCTTTTTCAGAATAGCTTCTCTTCTCCGAGGCCAATATAAATCCTTTATCAATTAAATAATTGATAAAATAAGCTGACATCAAATCGCAGATGGCCAACTTATTTACATTGTCTTCAAATTTTTTGTAAACAGCTTTAATAAAAAGTATTAGCTTTTCTTCCATTTTTTATTTATTAAAAAAGTTCTTCATTAACCGGCTTCCAATAGGTTCTACCACTGCCAACATCTCTTCATAAGAAATAAATAATTTCTTACTCATCTCTTCGGAAATAGAGACGATAGCATCTGAGATCATCGATTTAGCCATTAATATATACATCTTGGAGCCTTTCTTCCATGGTAATAAATATGGAAGCTTCTCAAAAAATGCGGTTAATTTGGCTGTAACTTCTTGTTCAATTTGAGTATTCATATGGCAATTATGACATTTGTCGATATTTATTTTTTAAATAATTTGCTTGAGCATAAACAAGTCTCTTTACCCTGTCTTCATCAATACCATGTCGAGGTAAATTGGAGAAAATATAAGCTGACATATCTAAACTCTCGTCTAGCATTCTCCAAAAAAATGAATCATCCATGTCGGGACTTTTATTAAACATATCGGCAAGCTGATCATACGAAAATTCATTAAATTCCCGCAATAAATCTTCTTCTATCTTTGTAAGTTCCATTATTAATTTTTCAATGATTTAGTGCTGATTTAAGGCTAATCTAAAATCTAAAATTGCTTGAGACAATATATCGATTAATCGCTCAAAAAAATCATTGATAACAGGAGTTGAATCTAAAAATAATTCCGTTGTTATAAAAACATTTCTTTCAATTAATGATACTTTTACTACTTTTTTTTCTGAATTAACCTTATTAGCTGCCTCTAGAAGATTCATTCTTGACGCATTGAATTGTTCTTTATCGAAGAGCGCAATAATTCTAAAAAATTGAGGATCGGACACATCATTCGACATAAGGAAACTTAATCCTTGAGCTTTAAATCGAATAAGTCCATCATTAATTTTTATGGGGTTAAAACCTTCATTACGTAAATAGTTTTCACATTCTTCAAATACATTCATAATTTTGCTTCCTTTCATCATCCTATATTAGGTATTAAAATAAATATTTAATCTATCACTGTTTTATCCCAATTAAAATTCTATTCCAAATTTGAAAGATACTCCATTTGCTTTTGCATATTCATTTAGAGCTATATCTCGAAATTGTTGAAAAACAAACCCTAACGAAGCATTCAATCCTATGTTATTAGATATAAGATACCTGACCCCAATAGCCGGGGAAATATACAAGCCTCCTTTTATATCTTCATCTTCCAACTTTGAGAGAATATGCGTATAGCCTCCTTTAAAATCAAAATAGGGTGATACATTTCCGGATAAAATATAACCTTTAAAGTCAATGAATAAGGGGAGTAAAAATACATCATTCAATGTCATGTAATGAATTCCGGTACCGCCACCAACGAAAAAATTAGTATTTATTTGATAGCCATGAGTTGTACTGAATTCTATCCTATCTATTTTTGAAGATTCATCTCCAGTACCAAAGACATAGCCAACATCTACAAACCCTCTATATCCGTTTAAATCATAAGTCACACTCGGTCTTTGTGAGTTATCAGATTTAGAAGTTTTTTCTTTTGAGATTTTCTCAATTTCGTCCATTTTATAAACGAAAATACTCCCATCACTTGTTTGAAGCTTGATGGACTGATTCGGAATTTGTTCAATAACTATTCCTTTAATTGTGCTTCCATTTTTTAGATAAACGATTTCTTGAAGAGATTGAGCATTGATTTTTCCCCATACGAGGAAAAGAATAAATACACTAAAAATAATACGTCTCATAAAATAATAATGTTAATTGCTATTTTAATCCCCTTCCAAATAGCGAAAAACAATAAAAAAAGCGTGGGGACTGTTAAACTTATCTTTGTTAGAGGCATCGCCAAACGCCCGAGTACGAGATAAGCAACAGCCCCACGCCGTAAGCGTGGAGCATTTTGTTGCTATCATCCTCGTAATCATTGGAAAATTGGCGATTTTCTAACAAAGGATAATATCTAAAACGCTTCCGTTCTTTTACATTAAAGAGTTACGCCGTTACGTAACTTTTGCAAAGTTATACTATTTTTTCTGATACAACAATCATTTTTAAGTATTTATTTTTTTCAGTAAATAAGTGGAAGGCTTCTAAATTTTCAAATTAAAAGCTGTATACTTGCAGGCAAAAGGAGGTTATCACATGAACGAAATAACTGTAAAAAAAATATCACCCGGATAAAACTCAAACGGACACTGTGGATGAAGCGTTTGATGAGGTGTGGGGATTGTTTGAAAAACGCTACGGATATAAACCATAATACCTTCCGGAGAAAAAGGGCAGAGCAACGAGGAAAAAGATTACTCCACTAATAGCGAAACATGAAACATATCCTTGACGATAATTCCGTCCTCAAATAATTCGTATGCAAAAACCCATCTTTTCTCAAATACGGCACACCTATAACCTAACAATCGCCATTTTCTAAAACGGCATAAAGGATAATCTACCGATACATGGAGGGATGTTAAAAAGTCGCTTATACGATCGATGCGCCGCATAGCCGCTTCTTCCGATAATTTCAACTCGAAAATCAAATAATCTTTCAAGTCATCTATTTTATTGGATACGGATGAGGATATGAGCACTTCACGCATGGTTAAAGTGCGCCTTGACACGGCTTCTTAGTTCGTCTATAAATTCATCAACCGGAATGGCATGACATGCTTCCGCGGCTTCCTGGAAATTTTTCTTCTTTTCCTCGATGACCGTGGCGTAAGGCAGTGTCTTGATATACTCGATCAATTTATCAGCCTGATCGTTACCTCCTTCTAAATCTATAACAATTGTTGCCATATATCATTACTTGTTTCCCGCAAAGATACTACTATTTACCAATCTTACATCATTGTCGTTGAATAAATTCTCAATCAATCACTCGAAACAACCGCGGGGTGCCGCCCGAAGCGACGCCCCCGGAATCATTTCCTTTCTCCAACCTCTATCCTCTATTCACCAACCGGTAGGTGCCCGACCCCAGTTCGATCTCGATGCCCGATTCGGTTTCCTTCACGTTGCGCACACCCGCCCCTTCAGGTTGAGCTATATTCAACGATTTCGGTAGTTTTACTACGGCCGAAGTATTTCCGGGGATGGTGATATCCCACGAAAACGATCCGTTTTCTTTCCGCCACTCGCTTCCAATCTCTCCATACACCGAATGATAAGAGGCTTTTACATGCGACAAACCTTCGGGGAATACCGGCTCCATGAGCAACTGCTTATAAGCGATACTTCCCGGAGCGTTCTTGATGCCGGCCAGGTCTTCGTAATACCAGATCAGCAAATCGCCCAACAACATGACATGATTTCCGGAATTCATCGCCGGATCGGCCGTATCGCCGTTCCATAATTCCCAAATGGTCGTCGCCCCCTTGTTAATCATATATCCCCAACTCGGATACGTTTCGTTCGTGGCGATTTTATACGCCAGATCGACCCTTCCGTATTCGGTGAGCCCACGCATCAGATGCTGTATTCCCAACACACCGGTACTGACATGCCCGTCGAAATCGACTTCCGTCTTCCGCACAATGTTCTCGAAGACTTTCTGCTCATATCCTTCCGGCACCAATCCTAAACGAAGCGAAAGAATATTCGCCGTCACCGTATTATTATCGTACAAAGCCGAATCGGTATTGAAAAAACGCTGATTATAGGCATCCTTGATCTTTGCTGCGAGCTCCTTATAACCCGCTATATCGGCTTGATTGCCGGTAATGCCGGCAAACTCCTGCATCAGGTTCAGCAGACTGTAATACATGGTGGTGCTCAATATCGCTCCCGCCGTTTTGCGCGAAGGATCCTGCGAGTGGATCAACTCCTGCGATTCGGGCGGCATACACCAGTCGCCGTACGTATCTTTCGTCAGGATATAATCCTGCATGGAGACCTGTTGGATATGTTCAAGGAAGCGTTTCATGGATGCATAATGTCTTTTTACCGGCTCCATATCGCCATATTGCCGCCAAAGCATCTTCGCCGCATAAAAATAGGCCGCAGGCCAAGTTACATCTTTATCATAAATAGTCCAGTAACGCGGCGAAACATCCGAAATATCGCCTTCGGGACTTTGCGAATCCTCGATGTCTTGCAACCACTTGGCGTAAAGCAATGCGTTGTCGAAAACGAAAGCTTCACCGAAGCAGCCCGTCACACGGTCGCCAAGCCAGCCTTGCCGTTCGTCGCGCTGCGGACAGTCCGTAGGCATGCCTCTGTAATTGCTCCGTATGCCCCAATAGGCATTCTTAAACAGTTGATTGATGAGCTCGTTGGATGTTTCGAAACGGCCCGTAGTCTGCATTCTATCATAAATGACCTTACCCGTGAAATCCGATAAAGACGGTTGTTCATCCAGCCCCGCAATCTCCACAAAACGGAAACCATGGAAAACAAAGGATGGCTCCCAACGGAACGCCCCGTCTTTTGCGGGAATATATACATCCGTCACCTTCGCGCTCCGCAGGTTTGCCATATACAGCGTACTGTCGGCATTCAGCGTTTCCGCAAAACGCATCGTCACGGGCTGTCCCTGCTTCCCTTTCAGGTTGACGCCGAGCCATCCCACCATATTCTGCCCCATGTCTAAAATAAACCGTCCATCCGAAAGCCGGGTTATATGAACCGGGGTGATCTCGTCCTGCACGGTAATATTCGGATTGGGCTGCGCCGTTAGTTTTCCTCCCGGAGCCTCCATAATATCCGCTTGTAGCCATTCCGTATCATCGTACTTAGCCGTGTTCCAATCCGGAAGCTCGAGGCGCGCATCGTATTCCTCCCCGTCGAATTCATTATTGGCGACAATCGGGCCTTTGGAAGTCACCCGCCACGATTCGTCGCTGACAATCGTATCCGTCGAACCGTCGGCATATTCGATATTCAATTGAGCCAGCAAGCGCGGGAGGCCGAATATCATCGTGGGAGATTCGCGCATGCCGAAATAACGGCCGTTACCCAGTTTCACCCCCAGCAGGTTATCGCCTTTTCCGATGAGCGGCGTCACATCATACACATTATAATAGACTTTTTCGGGATACCACGAAACCGTCGGAGCCAATACATCGTCCGATACACGCTTTCCGTTCAGGTAAGCTTCATACGCTCCCAACCCGGAAATATACAACACCGCCCGCTCGACCTTCTTTTCCGCATGGAACGGTTTGCGAAGATAACGCGCCGCCAAACGCGTATTGCCTTTGTTCGTTTCTCCGGGATTTGACATCGTGTCTTGGCCGATCCATTTTGCCCGCCAGTCCGTGGAATCGAGCAACGCCGTCGACCAATGATTGATGGCGCTCCAAGCGGTTTCGCCCTGATTCGTCGCCACCTTTACCCGCCAATAGTACGCTTTTCCCGAAGAAAGTTTTCCCCCTTCATACGGAATAAGAATCGACTCATCGCCTGATGCAATGCCCGAATCCCATAAAAGATTCTTTTCTTTTTTCAAATCTTCTTCGGAAGATGCCACTTGAATACGGTACGATTGCTGCCGTAAATCAACTCCGGGAGAAGTTATCTGCCACGAAAAACGCGGCGACGGCGTACTCACCCCCTGGGGGTTTTCCTGCATTTCGACTTTTAAGGATACAACCTGGAGTTGTCCGCTTTGGCATCCTGCCAAACATAGCATCAGCAGAAAGCCGATAATAAATGTTTTGTGTTTCATTTGTTTTGAATTGATTTTATGTATAGATATTCATCAATTATATCACACCACATAGAGATGCAACATTTGGCATCTCTACAATAGGCTTATCGATGATAATTATTTCATGCATATGATTAGGCATTATTACAAATGCGCCCAATCTCACAAATGGAAAATGCAGAGGGATATCCTCCCATTTCATTAGAACTATTCGATTTTGAATTCATATTTTCCCGCCGGCGCCTCGAACAGCACATAGCCGTTTTTTCGAGCGATTTCTTTCGCGAAACCGGAAGCTTCCCCCACAGCCGCTCCCTCTTCCGTGGGAATCCACACCGTGGCGGCGGTATTGGGCGGAACCGTCAACGAAAGACGCAGCCCTCCGTTTTCCCGCGTCCAATGCGACCGGATGGTTCCCGAGGGAGAGTCGAACGAGGCTTTGGCCCATGAAAGAGCCGTATCTTCCGGCCGGGGTACCCGCACGATAAACTTCCGGAATCCCGGCACGGCATCATCCCGACGGATGCCCCCCACACCATCGATATACCACGCGCCGGGATAGAGATAGGAACTATGGAGCAGCGAATGCCCGGGCAAGTCTTTCTCCCACATTTCCCAAATAGTCGTTGCTCCGTTATCGCGCATAAAGCCCCACCCGGGATAATCGGTTTTCGAGGTCATGGCATAAATCAAATCGTCGCGCCCTTCGTCGCGCAATACTTTGAACAGCATGGCGCCGGCCGTAATGCCGACATGAATATGCCCGTTCCTGTTTACGAGAATCTCTTTTTCAAGCCTATCGATGACGGTTTGGCGCAATTCGGGCGGCATGACGTTTCCGTATAGCGCCGCGGCCAGATTGGCCATGGATCGATCGGCATAACTATGATCCTCCGAATCATAAAACGCGGCATGAATGGCTTTGGCCGAAGCTTCGGCCTGGCGCTCCCACTTTTCGGCTTCCGCCGTGCACCCGATAACACGGGCAATCTTTGCCGCCGTGCGCAAATTGTACACCCGGTAGCAATTGTTCAAGCAAAGCGTTTCGGGCTTGTCGTTGTTCATTCCTTCGGCCGTCGCGTTAGGCCAGAGCCAGTCGCCGAGGAAATCCCACGAGCCGCCGTAACGCTGCAATAAATTATTTTCGGTATGCGAATCCAGGAAGTCGAGCCATTTGCCAATCATTACAAAATCCTCCTCCAAAACGCGCGTATCGCCATAATGCCGGTACATGAGCCAAGGCAAGGTCACCACAATGCCGCCCCACGCCGGGCCTCCCCCGCCGTGATACGTCGGCGCACTCTGCGGCAACACGTCGTTACCGAAATGACGGCCGCTGCCGGCCTGCTTGCGCGCCCAAGCCGTGTCGTTCATATTGCCTGTCATCGGCTCCGTACCCTGTACATCGCGCCAATCCTGGAGCCATTTGGTATAAAAGGCTCCCATTTTGTAATTGAACATCCCCGTCTCGGACGTGGCATGCGCGTCGCCCCCATAGCCGAAACGTTCCCGCTGCGGACAGTCCACCACATACCCGCCGAGCGACAGGTTTTCGAACGTCCAGTTGACGGTATTGTATATCCAGTTTTGTAACGGGTCGGAACATTCGAAAGTCGCGGCATCGTCGAAAGCGGTACGAATCATCCAGCCTTCAATATCGTCTAACGCCGGGGCAGAGGATACTCCCCGGATGGTGATCCATCGACCCGAACCATAATTGAAACGGTTCCGGAAAACACCCTTTCCCGATTGATCCAATACATAAGCGCTTTGCAATCCGAACGTCATTTCCTCTTGCTCCCTTTCGGAGAACAAGAAGCGGACGGTGTCGCCGGGATTTCCCTTGACGGCAATTTGCACCCATCCCGCAAAGTTCACGCCCATATCTACCCTGTAGGAACCGTCGGAGCGCTTTTCCACACCGGCGGGAGGCACTTCGTAAAGGCGGTTCGTCTCCACCTGCTGCGCCGAGAGGGTTAATCGGGGATGATAAACGATCGCCTTTTTCCAGTCGCGATCATCCAAAGAAATAGTATTCCAATTTTTGATTTCTTTATTCGCGTCCCAAATCTCACCGCCGTATCCGCCCACGCCGAAGCCCCAGTTTCCGGTCAGTTTATTCGGACTCGGATGCGTTTTCCACGATTCGTCGGTCGCTATCCGCATCATTCGTTCACCGTTTGCATTATAGATATCCGCCTGGGCAACGACTATCGGCGTACGGGGTTTGTCGGAAGTAACATACGGAGCGTAAATCGACCAAGACGTTCCCAGCCATAAGCCGATGACATTTTTGCCCGGTTGCAAAGCAGGTGCAATATCATAAGCCAGATACCTCGCCCGTTTGGTATGATCGGTCACGGCCGGCTCCAATACAGGATGATCTATTTTACGACCGTTGACATATACTTCATGATATCCTACCGACGCTACGAACAGTGTGCTTCTTGCCGGTTTTTTCTTTAGATTGAAAGACTTCCGGAACCACGGATCGTACATTTTGTTGTCGCCCTGCGCAGGATCATACACTTCGGAGGCGCCGATCCATCGGGCGGTCCATTCCTCTTGTGTAAACAATCCCGTGCTCCATTGCGCCGTTTTACTGAAAAGCGATGCGACACCCTTTTCATCTTTTACGGCGACCTTCCAAAAATACGTTCGATCGGATTGCAACGGCTTCCCCTTGTACTCGATTTGTTGCATTTCATCCGAAGCGATCCAGTCGCTGTCCCACATATCGCCGGTATTCTTATCCACCGAAGCCCGCGAATGGCTAACGAATATCCGGTAAGCCGATTGCCGTTGCCCATGCCGGGTATCATCAGCGGCCTTCAAGACCCACCCCAAGCGGGGCCGTGGAACATCCAGTCCGGCGGGATCCGACAGATACTCGCACCGCAGGTTCACCGGCACGACGTTACCCTGGGGTCGTACTAAAAAAGTACTTGTTACTAACAGGAATAGAATAAAAAACACTGTTTTTCGTTTCATCATTATAGAATATTCTTTATTTAAGTTTCACGAATTATTTCATCCGGGAGATTGCCGTTTCCGGTTTGCAAATCACCGCCTCCGGTTGCCTCATCCGTCAAACCGCCCGGAGCGGTTAGAAGGGGGCCTTCTTGGGATCATACAGTTGCGGCAACCATACTTTGAAAAAAGGATATCCGGTAGAGGCGTTTCCCGCCGAGGCATAATCGCACAATTCCACTTCGACGGGTCCGGCACCGTATTCGGTATAGGATTCCGGCACGAACGCTGCGGAGAAAACCATCCAAAAGCCGGGAACAGAAGGTTTTCGGGCTACCAAATCAATATATCCGCCCTCCTTTTCCACCGGAGCAAGCACCGCCTCCAAAGCCGGACCCTGCAACCGTTCCTCCCTTGTCAATACGACCGGCCCTCTCGTTATGGCCTTAAAATCGGGATTATTCTGCATCGTGTGAATCTTGCCTGTCATATCAAAATCGATAGAAATCTTATCGTTGTCTTTCCAGACTCTATCGAGGGTCAGATATTCCCCCGGCATTCCCTTTTCGACCGGGACGCCATTCACTGTGAGAACAGCTTTTTCGCTCCAGACGGGAATACGCAAGGCGATGTTCATCTTTTCCTCCTTTTGAAGTTCCAGTTCGATATCGATATGTCCCGATACGGGATAATCCGTTTTCTGATGGAGTGTAACAGGTTTTCCGGAGGGAGTTTTCAACCCATAGGAGCCGTCCAAATAAAAATTCACATACAGGCCCTGACGGGAGTTCATGACGGCAGTCAAGGGGATCGTAAACAATCCGCGGGGGCCGCTGGCGTTACAGCAATTCAATCCCATGCCGCACTGCTCCGATCCTTTCAACCGCTGCCCCATTAAAGGAGTATATTTCGCCCAATCGGCTCCGTCGGGACGCATCGATCCCAATAAAGCATTGTAAAACGTTTGTTCCATGGCGTCGGCATATTTGGCTTCGCCGGTCAACCACAGCAATTGGCGATTGAATTTAAGCCAGGTAACCGTTACGCAGGTTTCCTGATAGTGGGCGACAGGGACGGTTTGCTTGTCCTTGCCAGAGAACCATGCTTCCATTGCCGCGCCCGAGCCGGCAATGTTTATTTCCGTATCCATGACACTTTGCCAAGTCTGTTCGGCGGCTTTCCGGTAGTTTTCTTTCCCCGTCAAACGGTATAATTCCAATAAACCTTCGTAACACGACATCATTTCGTAAGCTTTTTGACCTTGTTCCCATCCATACCAATGATTGGCATCGGGTTTCGGAAAACGGCCTCCGACGGGAACTGCGGCTTTGGATATCAATTGAGGGCCGTCGGGAGTTTCCCATTGCCGGACAATCTCTTCGGCGAATTCCAGATATTCTTTATTTCCGGTGCGTGCGTACAACAGACACACAGGTTCCAGTACGGAAGAGGCCGCCATTCCGCGGTGATTGCCCTGCTTCACAATGGGCAACTGCTTTTCCCTCAATTCGCGGATTAAACAATCGGCCTCTTTTGCAGCGGCTTGCAAGGCCTTTTTATCTTGCGTAAGATCGTAATAAGCGAGGAGTCCGAGCATGCAATATTTTCGTCCCCATATATCCCAAGCTTTCAACCGGCTTTCCGGAGCATAATTGCCGATGTAACCGTCCGGAGTTTGGGTGGCCATCAAGCCGTAAGCCGCCTCTTTCAACTTTTCGCGAAGGGCGGGAGTAGATTTATATTGGCAGGCGAGGACGGCGGAGGTAAACCATTTACCCCAAAATTCACCCTGCCAACAACTGTGTTCGTTCCTCAACGTAAAAGGTTGAACGAGCCTATAGACATCTTGTGCCAGAATACGGTTCCGGTAAGAGGCATCAAATCGGCTTCCGGCATAATCGTGTATCTCCGCCGACACTGCGGGAGCCAATTTATCCTTTACCGGTGTTTGTCCATATGTCAACTGCGCTGAAAGCAACAGTATGAAAATAAGAAAATGCGTCCTATGGTATGTCATTCGTAATTCGTAATTCGTAATTCGTAATTAATTCATAATCTCCTTCTCTGTCTTGAGCCAATGGATACAACGCCCGAACCACTCCCCGAAAGCCGGAGTCTCTCCGAATCCGTGATTGCCTCTCGAATAGATATGCAATTCGGCAGGAACATGGTGCTTACGCAACGCTTCGTAAAAATAGACACTGTTGTCGACAGGAACGAGTCCATCGTCACCGGCATGGATCAACACCGTCTTCGGACTCTCCGTATTTACTTGCAGGTCATTGGTGAAAAACTTTACGGACTCTTCACTCGGATGATCTCCCAATAAATTATGTTTCGAGCCTCCGTGGGTTATTTCATCCGAAAAACTGATAACGGGATAAATAAGGATCATAAAGTCAGGGCGAAGATTTATTTCCCGGTCATTATCGACCAGCAGGGTATCGTAATGAACGCCCAATGACGAAGCTAAATGCCCGCCGGCAGAAAAGCCCATGATTCCGACTTTATCGGGATCGACACCCCACTCCGTCGCTCTTTCACGCACGAGTTGAATCGCCCGTTGGGCATCTTTCAGGGGTGCAAACGCCGCATCCTGTACAATCTGTTCATCCGGCAACCGGTATTTCAGGACAAATGCGGCGACACCTTCTTTATTGAAAGCTTCCGCCACCCGGAATCCCTCCCGTTGAATATGCAGATTCTCGTATGCACCACCCGGACAGATAATCACCGCCGCTTTCGCTTTACCCGATGGGATATAGGCCGTTAAAGACGGATTGGTTACTTTCGAGACAATCAGGTTCCCCCCTTGATCACGGATATGCTCTTCCGGAATTGTCTCTTCGATTTTATCATATAAAAGAATCTCTTTGGGCTGTTGTCCAAAAGCCGCTACCTGAACGGCTAAAAAGATCACGAACAAATAAAACTGTTTCATAATTATTAATTCAATAATTGGTAAGCTCTCGCTTTTCTATATAGGGTTCCAATACTATTTCATTTCTACATACCCTTGTTGCAGAAGAACTCGACGTTGTTGCAAAGGAACTTTTCCTTATTTCACATCTACTTTGCGTTGTTCGTGTTCTCAACAAGCTACTCCACGATTTCCCGAAAACGATATAGCCCGCCCTTGACAGCCTTCGCCGGCGTCTTGCCGGGCAAAACGATATCGGCCGTACAATTCACGGGAATCTCCACCTGCAATTCCAACACATCTCCTTGCCGTTGCCACTCCACTCGAACGGTACCGTATAATGTTTCATGTGATGCCCGGACAAACGATAAGTCGCCAACAGGCTCGGGAGCTATTATAAAATGCCCGAATCCGCCGGGATGATCTTCAAAGGGACGGATGCCGGCCAACGAACGGTAAAACCATTCCTCAATCGGCCCCATCATAAAATGATTCCACGAATTACCTTTCCTCGGGTCCCACTGTTCG
The DNA here is from genome assembly GCA_002409745.1 of Bacteroidales bacterium UBA5382. Classification (GTDB taxonomy): domain Bacteria; phylum Bacteroidota; class Bacteroidia; order Bacteroidales; family Dysgonomonadaceae; genus Limibacterium; species Limibacterium fermenti. The sequence continues at coordinate 7,649 of DHOU01000024.1, read as the reverse complement.
GTGAGCGTCGTCGCTCCAAATTGTATCTGAAATCCGTATCCCGGTACATCACGATGATTATGCATCGTATACATGACCTCGTTCAATCCGTTATCCGCCAATGTCCGGAACAAATACCGGTTGCCCACATCACCGGTCGTCAGCTTATATCCATGCGCCTCGATGTCCTTCACCAAATGGTTCAATACCTCTTCCCTGTAAGCCGGTTCCACCAAATCCAGAAACAAGGGTAAAGCATTCGAGGCCTGGCTACCCGTACCGTATTCTTTCCGCCCGGCATCGAAAAACGTTTCGTTAAAAGATTTTTTTACTTCTTTTGCCAATGAAGAATAACGCCGGGTATCTTCGTCTCTTCCGGCCATCTCGGCCGCCTGCGCCAGATAGACGATATCCATATAATAATGTGCCGTCGCGACCAAGGGCACGGGGGTATTATGCGAAACGCCGGCAGGCAGTTCGGGATGATAATCATACCAATCGCCCAGTCCGTGAGAGACTATATGGCCGGTAGCTGTGGATGACAAATAATCGACATACCTTTTCATCATCTCGTAATATCCGGTAACCAACGACGGGTCGCCATAGTACTGATAATACATGAAAGGAAGGACCACCGCGGCGCTTCCCCATTCGGGCGAGTCCCTGAATCCCCCCTCGAACACCACATACTCGGGTGCGATATCGGGGATCAATCCGTTCGGCAATTGGGCATCCTGCATGTCCCGCAGTATTTTCGGGACAAGCCGGGTAAGGTTGAAATTATAAAATAATCCCGGCCCGTTTAAATGCAGTTGTTCGAGCCATCCTAACTTCTCGCGATGGGGGCAATCGGTAAACACCGCCTGCATATTGCTCTTGATGGCATTCACAATAATGCGGTGCACGTCGTTGAACAGTTCGTTCGAACAATGGAAACTGCCGGCGGAAGGAGCCGAGTTGTAAACAAAGCAGGAAAGCGCTTCCGTCCATACCGGCAAGTCGCGTGTATCGGCCGCTCCTTCCGGTTTCGCTCCTTCAATTTGAATATAACGGTATCCGTAATACGAAAAACGGGGACGCCATTTTTCCTCTCCGCCGCCTTTCAAGGTATATTCATAATAATAAGGAGCTCCCGATTGGGATTGATTAATCGATCCGTCGTCATTCAAGCGTTCCGCGACCGTCAACCTTATTTTAGCTCCTCTCTGGCCTTTAACGGTGATAACCGGATATCCCGACAGGTTTTGCCCCATATCCAGCACATACACCTCACCGATCCGTTGCATGCTTTTTACCGGAAAATAGTCCATTTCTTTTACCGGGGATGCCTGTTGAGGAAGAAGCGTTCCGGAGGGTGCTTCCTGCACCACGACAGGCTGCCACTGCGAATCATCGAATCCGGGCTTATTCCAACCGTCTTGTTCCAATCGCGCGTCATAATCTTCCCCGCCGTACATATCATTAAATACGAGCGGGCTAAAGGCGTATTTCCAATCTTCATCGGAAGTAATGGTTTCTTTCGTTCCATCGGCATAGGTGACCTGAAGCGTAAGGAGCAGGGTGGGCGGGCCGAAACTCACCTGCATCTTCTTATACCTGCCGCCCTGTTCATTGTAGAACCCGTTACCGAGAAGCACGCCCAAAACATTTTCTCCCCGCTTCAAGAGACGGGTTACATCGTATGCGTTGTAATAAACCGTTTTATCGTAATCGCTCCATAAGGGATTAAAAACATCGTCACCCGTCTTTTCTCCATTTAAAGTCAATTCATAATGTCCCAACCCGCTGACATATACGATAGCATCCGCCACTTTCCTGTCGGCGGCAAAGGATTTCCGCAGATAAATGCTTTGTTTCGACAATGGGTGTGTTCTCCGCCATTGCTCCGCCTTTTCCGAGGTTTCCGCCAACCCGTGGAAGTGCCGTCCTTCCGGCAAGCGGGATTGCGCCTTCGTGATAGCGCCGACCCACTTTGCGCTGAGTTGCCCGGAAGCAGGGGCCATGCGGAAACTATTTTTTTCGCTCCATGCCGCCGGACGGTCGTTTTCATCCCACACCCTGACCCGCCAATGGTACTTCGCGCCCGGTACCAACACGGCGTTACCAATATATTTTACATGTTGGCTTTCATGGGAGCGTATCTTTCCCGACGCCCAGATTCTTTTGTTGTCGTTGTCATATAGTTCCAACGCATACGCTGATTGCTCAGAACCGTTTTGTTTCGATTCGAGCATCCATCCGAACCGGGGAGCACCGTCATCGACCAACAATGGCGACTCCTGATACTCACATGTCGTTTTAACTATCTTCAAATCCGCCGCATATACCGTCCCCGCATACCGGCATCCCACGATCAGCAAAGCTAAAAACACGATCGATTTATACCTGAATTTCATTTTATCTTTTTTTATCTCCCGAAGTTCTTTTATCGTGAAGCATTATCCTTTATCGCTTTAAGCCTCTCTTTTAACTATCGCGAAGCACTATCTTTCTTTATCGCCGTAGGCCTATTTCTATCTGATTTCAAACACATATTCTCCCGCTTTCAACGCAAGGACAGTCGCGCCGTCGCCTGATTGATTTGCTTCTATCAACGGATTTTCCCGGAGTGCCCGATTATTTTCCGTGATCCGTTTTCCGTTTAAATACAAGAGAGCGGAGCTATTGGCCGGCACGGAAACCTTATACTCAACGACTTTCCCTTTTTTCTTCCATGAAGAGACAATGCGGCCGTAAGGTCCTTCGTGCGAAGCCTCGAAATGGTCGAGACCGGTAACAAAGTTGGGCTTCAATATCACCCGTTTAAAACCGGGATGCTCTTCGTCGGGAAATATACCGCCCAATCCTTTATAATACCACGCATTAATTTCCCCGAACATGATATGATTCATCGAGATATCGTTTGCGGCATGAATATCCCAGTTCTCGTAAAAAGTCGTGGCGCCGTTGGCAATCCACCACCCCCACGAAGGGAATGTTTCCTGCGAGGCCACTTCCCACGCCAGTTGCGGATACCCGTTTTCGCTCAATGCGTTGAGAATGGTTTTGGTTCCCAACAACCCCACATCGATATGCTTGTTATCGGCTTCTACCCGTTTGGCAAGATTCGCCGCCACCTTTTCTTCCAATTCGGGCGGAACCAGCCCCCAATGCAACGCCACGCTTTGCTCCGTTTGCAGTCCGCTCCCATACACACCCGTTTCATTATTAAGATACTTGTCATTTATCGCCTTCCGTATCTTTCCGGCCAGCGTGGAGTACTTTTCAAAATCAGCTTGCTTACCGAAAATCTTCGCCGCTTTGGCAAGTATCAGCGCATCCACATAAAAATAAGTAGAAGAGGTAAATTCTTTCGGCGACTGCGATTTCACGGGCACCCAATCGCCCAGTCCCCAATCGGTCAATCCCGAAGGATACGTTTCATCGATATGGTCGACATAGCGTTTGATATTGTCGTAACAGCGTTCCAATAATCTCGAATCCCCGTAAAACAGATAGATATTCCAGGGAATGATGGCGATGGTACTTGTCCAGTCGGGCCCGTTGCCCCATTCATACCCCCATCCGTTGGAAGGAATGATGGACGGCAGTACCCCGTTGGGTTGCTGTTCATCGCGATGGTCGGCCAGCCATTTCTCATATACCGTGATTCCGTCGAAGCTATACAATCCCGTTTCAATGGCGATATGCGCATCGCCCGTCCATCCGTTTTTCTCGCGCTGCGGGCAATCGGTAGGGTAACCGAATAAATTGGAGAGATACGCAGCATTTCCTGCTTGCCATATTTTATTCAATGTTTCGTTCGATGAATGAATGTTGCCCGATGCCGGCACATCGCTATGCATGAAATAGGCGGTAAGATTTTCTTTTGATAGCTCCAACGGCCGATCGGAAGTGACTTCCACATATTGGAATCCTTTATAATTAAACCGCGGCATGAATTCATCCTCTCCTTTTCCGCTCAGGATAAAAATATCCGTCTGAAAAGGATCGCTATCATCGGTCGGACGGTAATGCAGGTCGATATTCGACATATCGAGGCGCCCTATCGAATCAAGGCGCTCCCCGTGTTCCAGGCGGATTACCGTCCCCTCTTCACCCGCGACTTTTATCCGGGTCACTCCGGCAATGTTTCTACCGAAATCGAACAGCCAGGTACGGTCGTTTATGCGTTTCATTTCTTTTGCGGGAATCTCCTGCGTGTGGCGGATGGGATGCAACGCTTGTGCCGTAATTTGTCGCGAAGGCGCGGCGCGATTTAAAACATCTTTCCATTGTTTGTCATCGAAATCGGGACTGCTCCATCCTTTATTTTCCAACCGGGCATCGTAGTGTTCGGCCGTATAAATACTGTTGAAAACAAGCGGTCCGAAAGAAGTGCGCCAACTCTTATCCGTGACGATTGTTTCGGTAGAACCGTCCTCATACGTGATATGTACATCCAGGCAAAAGGCAGGGCGGTTACGCCACGGTGCACGGTCGAAAAACCACACCGCCGTAGATTGATGGTTGTACCATCCGTTACCCAATACCACGCCAATGGCATTTTCGCCCCTCTTTATCTGCGCGGTCACATCATACGTAACATATAAATTACGCCGGTCGTATCGTGTATACATAGGATCGAGGCGATGATCCCCCACTCTTTCTCCGTTAATATACAACTCGTACAAGCCGGCTACCGCGATATACGCGCGCGCCGAACGAATCGCCTTGCCTGCGCGGAATTCTTTCCGGAAGTAAGGCGCTTGTTTCACCTGAATGCTGTTTCCGTCGAAACCGTTTCCGTCGCTAATCCAACTGCCCTTCCAACCAGAGGGATGCATGATTCCGGTTTCAAAAAACGCCGGTTGCGACCAGTCCGACCATTGTCCTTCGTCATTCAAAACCCGTACACTCCAAAAATATCGGGTAAAAGGCAACAACTCCGGCCCTTCATATACCGCCGGAATAACGGAGGATTCGACTATATCGGATTTCCAACTATTCCCCTGTCCGCCGGCGACCTCTTGTTGATCCCTCCCGACCGACAACTGATAGGCTGTTTGAGACATCCCGGACTTTTCTGATGTTAATTGCCACGTAAACCGCGGCCGGGCTTCATCAATACCCAATGGATTGTCGAGATATTCACATCTCAGGTTATTGACTGTCACCTGGCTCTTCCCCTGAAGTCCATTTAGCATTAAAACAATTGAAAGTAAAAGGATTGTCCGATTCATTTTATGTCTATTCTTATTTATATTTTTCCACCTCTCAGATTTTACGGCATAAAAGTAGCAAATAGATTTCTTCTTTATACTTTGAAATATGATTTTAAGACTATTGTTTTTGACATTTCAGAAACGGTGAATCTATTTATCACTATAATGTTCAGCTGAAGAAAGGACTAAAACAAGTAATCTATCTTCTTCGACAGTATAAACAAGCCTATGTTTGTGGGTTATTCTTCTCGACCATTGTCCTGTTTTATCATTGGAAAGACGTTTAGGTTTTCCTGTGCCGGTGTAAGGATGTTCTTTCAATTCATCGATAAGGCTTTCAAGTTTTTTGTAAGCGCCGACTTCTGATTTTTTCAGTTTAAGAACATCTTTAATAGCAGTCGGAGTAAAAATCACATGATACATTTCTCCACTCGCTTAAGGAAATCATCCAAGGTTTCATTTTGTTTCATCTCATAGGTTTTTCCATCTTTTGCTTCTTGAACCGACCTGTCGATTTTTTCGAGCATTTCGGGAGTAAAATCCAAATCGTCATCCTCAATCGGAGTAAGCGTATATGCTCTCTTTCGACCCCGTTTAATAACAACTTTTTCTCCCTTATCCGCCAAATCAAATAAGGATGCGAGTCTCTCTCTAAATTCTCTTGAAGTCACTTGGATAATAGCCATAATTTTTAATTTAATCGTGTACCTTTTTGCGTACAAAGATAAATATAAAAAAGACAATAACAAACAGCCTATGTATGAATGCGTCCGACACTCTAAAAAAATCTACCGTTTATTTAAACACCTCCTTAACCGCTTCAAAATATCCGTATCCAAATACATTACAAGGTTGTAAATAGCTTGTTTCTGTCATTCTATTTGAAGTTTTTGAGCATCCCATTTAATCACCTCATTCAGCAAGTAACTTTCGGAACTTAATAAAGCCGGGGCAGCTGAACGCACTGCAAAAATGGCATCCGCAATCAAAGGTAAGCCATTGCGTATGCTATTGATGAAATTAAAATGGTGATCATAATGCCCTCCCCTATACCCATTTTCCACGTGAAAAACAAATTCACGCGCAGATATTTTTTCAACAACACTCACTTCACTAAACTGCTTTAACACGTCAAAATGATTCACATTTGCATCATAGGTCGTTTTTAATATAACTCTATCCCATCCGACCTCCAACGAGCCGTTAGAACCTATAATTGTAAAATCGACGCTCCCCCATTTTTTCGATATGCCATCCACATAATTAGCGCCTAGTTGCAACGTAAAAGAACCTAGAGCATTTCTGTCGGGATAATCAAAATATCCCAACATGATATCCGGCGTATCACGTGAGCCATCAGTATAATGACGTATGCCTCCCGTGCTGTAGACTTTTCCGGGTCCGATCGCATCCATGATATAATGCACGCTTGCCAATACATGAACAAATAAATCTCCGGCGATACCGGTTCCATAGTCCATCCAGTTACGCCACGCAAAAAAACGTTGAGCGTCGAATGGCCGTTTAGGTGCATTTCCTAAAAATCGATCCCACCAGATTGTTTTTTCATTTGCATCATCTGGCGCCTTATAAGCATGCAGTTTGCCGGGCGCTGCAGTAAATTGCCCGTTTATAAAATTCACCGGTCCAATTATTCCCTGATGAATTAATAATCGCGCAGCCCTATTTCCCCATGATGACATTCCCTGGTTACCCGCTTGAAATAGTACTTTGTTTTTTTTCTGTGCCTGAATCAAGGTTTTGCCTTCCTTTAATTTATGAATTACCGGCTTTTCGCAATATACATGTTTACCGGCATCCATCGCTTCAATGGCTATCGATTGGTGCCAATGATCGGGAGTCGCTATAATGACTGCATCTATATCTTTTCGTGAAAGAATTTCTTTATAATCTTTCGTAATAAAGAGGTCATTACCCCACTGTCGTTTAGCATCTTCCAATCGCCGATCGTACAGATCGCAAACACCGATTAATTTTACACCGCCGAGTGACAAGGAAGTATTCGCATCTGCAGTACCCATTTCCCCTTTACCTATTAGGGCGATATTGATAAATGAATTCGCAGACAAGCTCCTTCTACCCTTTTGAGCGGATATAGAATCTGCTGCGGATAAAACCGACGGAATAAATGGTAAAGTTGCCGTTCCGACTGCTATTTTCTTTAAAAAACTTCTTCTGTTCTGTTTATACAATCCATTCATAATCAATTTTATAATATTAACATTACCGTCTCTTTCTTATCGGGACTTTATCTCTAAGCGTAACTATCGGGTTTGAATCGCGTCGACATCTGTTCATATTTTATGGAAACAATGCTTTTAAATGCCTGAAAGATTCTTTCTTTATAGGGACTACATCTTCTTTGGAATCCGATTTTACGAAATCGACATCCACGATGCCCGTTTTCCGCGGTTGCACTTGACTGTTGGAAGCATGTACATGAAA
>DHOU01000033.1 GCA_002409745.1 Bacteroidales bacterium UBA5382 | reverse complement strand
ACTGATGACCGGCATTTCTTTTGCTAGTTCATCCAAATTTTTTCTTGTTAATTGCCTCATTTTGTTTAATTTTTAATTATTGTAAAGTAATTATTGTATTTCTGAAATCAGAATATTTTTATTTCTTGTAAATAGATTGTAAACAAACCCGAAAATATCTTCTTCCGATAGTAAATGACTATTCGCAAGTGTTCGTAATGCCGTCATTATTTCGGACAATCCTGGATACCTCTTGTCATTGAGAGTAATTAAATAATTCACAATCTCTTTTTTTATCCGCAGGGACGTATTCCTCATTTTATCTTTATATAAACGGGTTACCTGTGTATCTGAATTTCTGTAATAAAGCAATGCCTGAGGCTCAATGTAAAATACTGCTCCCCATTTTGCCATCTCCACCCACCATTTATAGTCTTCAGCAAATTCATAATGCTCATATTTCAAAGCGTATTTTTTTATGAAATCCAATTGCATCATGGAACTGGAATTTATAATGGGGTTATTTCTTAGAAAATATAATAACGGCGATTTCAATAACCCGTAAACTGTTTGAACAACCATTCCTTTGGGGATGTTCTCCCCAAACGGTAACGTCCAGGTACTGCATACCGTAATGACAGGTTCTTCTTCCATTATGGCATACTGTATTCTCAGGCGGTCGATATGCATGATATCATCGGCATCCATGCGGGCGATATATTTTCCCATGGCAGACTTCATTCCTGCATTCAAGGACCCGATAAAATCATGCTTATTTTCGAGTAGTTTAATCCGTTTGTCGAGATATGACCGGATAACCGATAAGGTATTATCGGTAGAACCGTCATCTATTATGATCAATTCAAAATCGGGAAACGATTGTTTCAACACACTTTCTATCGCTTCTCCTATATACTTTTCAGCATTATATGCCGACATTACTACAGATATTTCACACATATTCCGTTTCTCCCGTTACTTTTTGATATACTCTCACGGTCTGTTGCATCATCCGTTGCAACGTCAGTTCTCTTTCATACAACGCCCTTGCCTCTTTGCCCAATCGGATCCGCAAATCTTTATCTTTTATCAATGTAATTATTTTATCTGCCATCATAGTTGTGTCAACCGATAAGCCAAATACTTTTGAAAAACGAGTGTTTACTTTTAATGCATTTAGCCTGTCCGTAAAAATTTCGTCTAGTCCGTCAACAGCTGTCGTAATAATAGGCAACCCGAACATAGCCATTTCAATGGCAACATAACTGGATTGTTCCTGCAAAGAGGCTATAATTCCCGCATCGCTTTTTCTATAATAACCCGTTAATCCCGTAAAAGGAATTCTCCCCAGCATATTTAACATCAAATCCTTATTCATTTCTTTAATGCTTTTTGCGCGAATGGACTCAACCGCGCCTGCAATCGTCAATGAAACTTGATACCCTTTTTCTTTAACTTTCCGCATTGCCTGGAGAATATACTTCAGCCCTTTACTTTCGGAAAGGACTCCGACATAGAGCATATTAAAAATTTCATCTGCCTTTTCCCTCCTTCTTTCATTTTTAACCTGAAAATCATTTATTCCATTCGGGATAACAGATATGTTATTATGGGAAATAACCATCACATTTCTTAGAAAATCTTCAGCGCATTGTGTTACACAAATGATATGATCTGCGTCGGTATATGATCGCAACTCACTGTTATTCGTAATAAATTCGTGTCGATCGGGTTTCTCCGTTTTCCTGATATACAAGAGATCGTATAGTTTGTTGAATCTACGAGTATCGCTGTTGTAAAGCCCTTTCCAAGGGATACAATGCAAATGGGTTATGATTTTACAACCTGCCTGCGAACGAATATAGGTTGCTAAATCTATCAGATTAAGTGTATGGATATGGATAATACAATTTTGTTTGTCTTCAAATAAATGTTTTGTTATCCTGTAAACTTGCTCGTTATATTTATTGATCCAGAATTTTCCAGAGATAATTTCATTAAACTGTTGCGGCAGGGGAATTGTGATTTTTCTGTAAAAGGGAAAATTCTCTTCTTCATAAAACAGAACGGATGCATCATGCCTTAAATGTATCCAGCAGACTTGAATATATGAATATGACTCCAACCCCTTTAATAATGTTGTAATATATCGATCTACACCCGAAGTATTACCGGCATGGGACATATCCATTAAAAACAAGTTTATCCGTTTCATGTATCCATTCTTTTTATAAAAATTTAAAATGATTCCCATCCGGAGAATTACGATATACCCAATAAAGCAGAAGCCGGGCAATACCAGATTCATATCCTGCGATAAAGTCTGCCGGATGAATGCTATCCAATAAAATTTTTTCTATAATGTTTTCCGGAACATCATCCCCAAACCCCCTTTCCAACAGCATTATCTGTTGGGCCTGTTTATCTTTACTCTGTCTCAACAAATAGAGCTGATCAATCCGTTGCGAAAGGGATAAAGTATCCGGATATATATTTCTCAAGGCAAGGGCTTGATTCATTTGTGCGACCTCTTTCAAGTGTAAACTATTATTTTTAGTTGCAATATCTTCTAAATAATACCCTGTCGTAAAGTTGCTAGCCCATTTGTTTTGGTGGTATTGTTCTGCATAGCCGTTTAGTCCTTTAAGTGAAGGATAAAAATGCTTACAAGTGACGGCTATTTTTATATAAGTATTCAAAAAAACGCTGAAATCTGTTTTTAGAAAATTACCCTTTCCTTCATTCCCTCTCGAAACATATTCCTCCAATAAACGTCCGGCAGCATCCGAAAAAAAATCTATTAACGGCTGTATACTGTTATCCGTATTATCAGAAGAAAGAAATGCATCCAGAAAGAAAACCATTTTAAAATGATGCCGGATATAATTATTTGCTGTCGGCTTCTTCGTTTCTTCAGAAAGAGTTTCTTCTATCTTTTTCAGATTATTGCCAAATAATTCGTGGAAATCTGCTTCTACAAATTTATTCTCTATTAAATATAACAAAACAAAGCCGATGCCTGATAATCCATTTTCAAATCCGATATCTCCATTTTTCGTTAACAAGGCTTCCTGCAACAGATCAAAGGACTGATTTTCAATATAGTCGTCATCCTTAAATCGGGCTACTTCAAAGAGGCACAGCGATAGCCCTGCCTTACCTTTGTATAATCCTGTTGAATTGACAGAATAAGCGTTTAATAGGATATAATCGACAAGTTTTACTATGTTGTTTTCCAGAATCATTATTAATAGTCTTTATTAATTTATTATTTCTATATATTCGAAGAAGATGAATTCTAATTAATGACAATTATTTTTCCTTATCCATTACCACACAATCTATTCTTAAATTTCACATCTTCATTTTTCGTCAACAAGGATAAAGCTTCTTTAAACAACTGATAATCAAATAATTTTATTATTTTTATATAATCTGTATATAGTGAAACATTAAGATTCAAAATCATATGATTTTAAATCAAATTGTTATTTCTCTTTTTCTTCTTTTTTCCGGGGAGCGGCATTCAAATTCTTCAGTATTTTGGAATACGAAAACTTGTCGCGCATCACGGCATCGCCTTTGTGGAAGTTCGATGCGATTTTGCCGATGGAAATGCACTCGCTGTAGATGGCATTGAACTCCGTAACCGCTTCGGCTGAAACACCTTTGCTGTCGCCTTTGAGGATTTCCTGTGTTTCGTTAGCCTGCTTTAGCGGCTCGGCATACCCTACGATGCGGTCAAGTGTCTCGGCGGAAGTTCCTTTAGTGGTCAACTCCGTTTTTATTTCTTCCGTAAGGCCTGTTTTGAAATGTGCCAGCAGTTCGACAATGGCTTCCTGGTCTTTGGCGCGCGCTTTGTTGAAATGAGCCGTGTAGCCCAACAACTTCAAGAGTTCGTTGCGGCGGGGCTTGTCGGGTTTGTAATCTTCCCCGATCTGGATCTTCACTTCAGACAAATCGTCGATAGCGGAAGTAACCAGTGCATAAAGTGTTCTTGTAGCCAAGCGTTGCTGCGCGTCGCTATCGATACCCAAATAGTGGGTAAAGGCGTTTCCGATACGTGTTTTAATACCCGTGAAAAACTCTATCGTCCATGTTGAGCGTTTGGATGAAAGAAAAACCTGGTCGGCAATGGCATTGTCGATCATGATATCGTTAGTCGTGAGCATTTCCACGTCTTTGCCTTTATAAATTCTTTTTATCATAATCATCACCAATAAGTTTAAATAAGTTGTTAACAAAAGCGAAGGTATGAAAAGCTCCGATACATTGTTCCCGACAAGTCAACTATTTGAAGAAAAAACCGATAATTTATATTTTATTGCACATACAAGCAATATTATTCACATTCATTCACAGTATTTTTATCGCGGGTACCTTTTCAAGCGACACCCTCGATGCGTTCAATAACCTATTATAAATACGATCATCCTCGACTGAATGATGGAATCCACCCCCCGTTCTTAACAAAGAAAACTTCGTATTAAGGAGTGTGCACATGCGAATTTCAATGCTTTCGAGGAGGAATATGTTTTTCTGAAAGGTGAGAATCTTCTTCCGCCTTACCCGCCTCGAAATTGTACCGGAATAATTTAAAAAACTCGTAATAAATTTTCATATTTTCCAGTTGATACCACTTTTCCACCATAACGGGTTCGGCATCGAGATTATAGATTTTGGCATTCTCCAATGAAAGTATAAACGGCGAATGGGAGGCGATGATAAACTGACAGTTTTTAAAGCGTACGGAATCTTCTATCAACGTTTTCAATTGGAGCTGAAATTGAGGCGACATACTGTTTTCAGGTTCATCGAGCAAATAAAGCGCATTTTCCTCGATTTGCTTGTCGAAATATATCAGGGCGTTTTCGCCGTTGGAAAACTGGCGTTGCAATTCGCCGGCTCTATCGCGCACAAACCGGCGTTTGGATTTCGAGCGTCCATCGACGAACTTCCGGAACGCATCGATTCCCTCCCGGTCTTCCATATCCAAATGGACGCCGTTATCCCAATAGTCGGCGTAAGAACTGTTTTTCACTTCATCGTAGTAATCGCTTTCGCTGCTTTTCCTGTTCCTGATCCGGCTGTTTTCTTCCCGTACGCTCAAAATGTGTTTGAAAACATCATCCGAAGCAATAAATTTACTGCTTAACGGAACATTCTTTATATCATTCAGTTCGTAACGGTTGTGCTTGACAAAAAAGTCGAACATCTTTGTCCGGTTGTATTTTCCCGAACGTTGAATATCGAGCGTTTCGGTGATGAGATTGAGCAAGGTGCTTTTACCGGAACCGTTGCCGCCGTAGAAGACGGTAATATCATTAAAATCGATTTCCTGAAGTTTTAAAGCAAATAGTCCGAGCGGATAATGCTCGTCCTGGGTATCCTGCCGGACAATGGAATCCCATCCATTGTAATAAGTGGCATCCTCGTCCATCAATGTAAATTCTTTCAGATAAATCATATCTCCGGTATTAACATGGTTAGTCTCTATTCTCTCATTAAGAACAGCATCGGATCGGAAAGGTATTCCATTACATTGCTGATGAAGCGGGCGGTTTCTCCCCCGTCCACGATACGGTGGTCGACGGTGAGCGAAAGCGGCAGGATGTGTCCCACCGTTATTTCGTCGTCTTTTACAATGGGGGTTTTCAGGATGCGCCCGATACCCAGGATGCCGGCTTGCGGATAGTTGAGTATCGGCGTCGCAAAAATACCGCCGATAGAACCGAAACTGGTAACGGTAAACGAGCCGTCTTTCAGGTCCTCCAACGTCAGTTTGCGCTCGCGCGCCTTAGCAGCCAGCACGCCTATCTGCCGGGCGGTTTCGAAGATCGACAAGCGGTCGGCATCGCGAATTACGGGAACCACCAATCCGTCGGGCGCATCCACGGCAATAGCGATGTGGATACGATTACGGACAATCATCCGGTTGTTTTCCGTGTCGATTTGAGAATTGAGTTGCGGGTGCTGTTTTAATGCCTGCGCCACCGCTTTCACGATGAAGGGAAGATAAGTGAGTTTGGCGCCCCTATCCGCAAACTCCGGTTTATATTTCGCGATAACCTTTTTCAATCCGGATATCTCGACTTCTTCAAATATCGATAATTGTGCGGCACTTTGCAGGGAGTGAAGCATATTTCGAGCAATGGTTTTTCTTATTTGTGTAAGAGGTTGATATGTGACTTCTTCGGTGTGCTCAAGGTTGGTTTCTTTTTTATCCGTATTGAATTGAGAGGAAGTATGAAAATTCAGAATATCTTCTTTCTTCACTCTTCCTTCGGGCCCGCTTCCCGGCACTTCGTTGATGTCGATGCCCATCTCTTTAGCCATGGCTCGGGCAAGGGGCGTGGCAAGCGCTTTGCCCGGTCGTTGCTCCGCCTTTTGCGTTTGAGAAGATCCCTCATCGCTCGAGGCGAGCAAATCGTCCTCACCCGACAGTTCCATCGTGCCGACGACCGAAGCGCTGTCTTCTGCCTCCACTTCGATATCTACCAACGGGGCGCCCACAGGAATTATATCGCCCGGATTCCCATACCGGGCTATGATCTTTCCGCTTTTAGGCGAAGGGATGTCGGCCACCAACTTGTCGGTTTCCATCTGTGCGATCGTATCGCCCACTTTCACTTCGTCTCCTTCCGAAACCAGCCACTCCATCAGGGTTCCTTCTTCCAAACCTTCTCCTAAATCGGGGAAATTAAATGTAAATTTCATATCATCATGACTTAAAATGTGACGCTTTTTTCTATTTCATAAAAAATACGCTCGGGCGAAATAATGAAATACTTCTCGCCTTGCGCCAACGGGACAACGGTGTCGAAACCCATCACGCGTCGCGGCGGCGCTTCCAAATACAGGAAGGCTTCCTCATTGACTACGGCTATCAGTTCCGATCCTACACTGAACGACTCATTGGCCTCCGCCACCACAATCACCCGCCCCGTTTTCCTTACCGAGTTGCGGATCGTTTCCCTGTCGATGGGATAAATGGAGCGCAAATCGATCAGTTCGACCGAAATGCCGGCCTCCTGCGCCATCTTAATCGCTTTTTGACATTCACGGATCATGGCTCCGAAAGCCACTACCGTGATATCCGTACCCTCTTGAACCACCCGGGCCTTATCCAGCGGAAGAGAGAACTTTTCATCGGACACCTCTTGCTTGATGGCGCGATAAATTCGTTTAGGCTCCATAAAAACAACCGGATCGTTACTTTCGATAGCCGCGATCAACAAACCCTTTGCATCATGTGGCATGGACGGAATCACGACCCTCAGTCCCGGGATATGGGCAAAGAGGGCTTCCGGGCTGTCGGAATGATGTTCCAGCGCATTCACGCCGCCTCCATAGGGGAAACGGATGACCACCGGCATCTTGAACTTGCCGCGCGAACGGTTTTGCATACGCGATATGCCGGTCACGATCTGGTTAAACGCAGGGAAGGTGAAACCTTCGAATTGTAGCTCCACCACAGGCCTGAGTCCCGAAACGGCCATTCCCAAAGCAGCACCCACGATTCCCGATTCGGCCAGCGGCGAGTCGAATACACGGTCGGCGCCATGTTTCCGTTGCAACCCTTCGGTGACGCGAAAAACGCCTCCTTCCACCCCTACGTCTTCTCCGTAAACAACGACACGATTGTCTTCACTCAATTTGATATCCAGCGCATCGTTAATCGCCTTTACCATCGTCATAACGCTCATCGTCTGTTCTCCTTCCAACTTAAGAATTGTTCATATTCAGCCTTTTGTCTTTTTAATTCATCCGGCATATCGGTGTACATATAGTCGAACACATCACCTAAGGGATACGCTTTAGCCTTTTCCGCTTCCACGAACTGCGCGTCGATCTGTGACTTATACGTTTCCCTGAGCTTCTCCTCATCGAGATTCCACACACCTTTGACTTCCATATATCGCTTCAAACGGAGAAGCGGATCGTTAAGTCCCCATAGCGTTTCTTCCTCTTTGTTCCGGTATTTCGAGGGATCATCCGAGGTGGTGTGCGCGCCGCGACGATAGGTGAATGCTTCGATCAACACAGCACCCTTACCCGACCGGGCATATTCCGCCGCGGTTTTATAAGCCAGATACATCGCGAAAAAATCGTTGCCGTCGACCTTGATTCCGGGAAGACCGAAGGCGACCGATTTGACCGCCAGATTAACCGAACTCGTCTGCACATTCACCGGTACCGAGATGGCATACTGATTGTTTTGTATCGTGAAGACTACGGGAGCTTTCCACACGCCGGCGAAATTCAACGCTTCGCTGAAATCGCCTTCCGAAGTGCCCCCGTCGCCGACAAACGTGAACACGGCGTTGTCCTTTTTTTGATATCGGATGGAATATCCGATACCGACGGCATGGTGCAACTGCGTTCCGATGGAGATGGACATGGGCAACACACGAGGCAGATGCTTAAAACTGCCTCCCTGTTCGTTTCCGAGATAAAACAGGAACATCTCTTTCGGGGAAACGCCTTTGGATAGCAGCGTGCCTAATTCGCGAAACGAAGGAACAAGCCAATCATCGTCGCGGATATTCATTCCGGCGGCGATATGGATCGCTTCCTGCCCCAGGTTGGGCGTATACGTATACATCCGCCCCTGGCGTTGATAAGAAACCGCCATTTCATCGGCCGTCCGTTCAAAAAGCATCTGTTTATACGCCTCTATGATTGTTTCATCATCCAATGCAGGCATCCGGTCTTGATCGACCACATGGCCTTCGTTGTCGATGACTTGCAGCATTTTATTTTCTATAGGATTATAATCACGAAAAATCGCAGGTAAATCGTTTTGGATCATTTATCTGTTTATTTAGAACAAATTCAAATAATATTTAGCTCTCCATATAACAGTTCGACCCATAAATAGTTCTAATGAGGCTCCGCAAAGCAGCAATAAACGCGCGCAAGTCAACAATGCCAAGTCTGGAATGAGGAAAGACTTTCTCTATTTAAAATGTTCACTTTCCGATGCAAAACTTACTGAAAATATTTCCAAGAATTTCGTCGGTAGATATTTGTCCGGTGATCTCGCCCAAATAAAACATGCACTCGCGGATATCCTGCGAAATAAAATCGTTTGAGACACCTTCATCCAGTCCGGCTTTGGCACGGCGAAGAGCGGCTAAAGCTTTCGTTAACGCTTCGTAATGACGCAGGTTGGTGACAATCACATCGCTCTCGCCGATATCGGGAATATGGGCTAGCACCGTCAGCAGATTCTGCAAATCAACGATACTCTCTTTCTGCTTTGCCGATATCAGCAACCGATGGGCCGGTAAATCACGAAGTATAGACATCTTTTGCATACACACTTCTTTCGATACGAGATCGGACTTATTAAACAATAAGACGACTTGCTTGCCTTCCAACCGCGGTACGACGGAAGACGCGAGCGATTCCACTTCTTCTTCCGGAGTCGTCAAATCGATCATCCACAGCACAATGGCAGCCTGATCGAGTTTACGATAGGTCCGTTCGATACCGAGCATTTCAATCGTATCGGTCGTTTCGCGGATGCCGGCGGTATCGATGAAACGAAAGGTCACTCCATGGATATTCACAAGGTCTTCGATTACGTCACGCGTAGTGCCGTGAATATCGGAGACAATCGCTTTTTCTTCATTCAGAAGAAGATTTAACAGGGTCGATTTCCCTGCATTCGTTTCCCCGATAATCGCTACCGGAATACCGTTCTTAATGGCATTTCCCAATTGGAAGGAATCGGCCAATATTTCTATCTTCTCTTCAATACCCGTCATCAATTCACGCAACTTCCCGCGATCGGCAAACTCTACATCCTCTTCCGAAAAATCGAGTTCCAACTCAATCAACGACACAAAATGCAACAAAGCATCCCGCAACTCGCGTAATTTACCGGTAAACCCTCCCCGCATCTGATTCATCGCCACCCGATGCGAGACTCTGGAAGAAGAAGCGATAAGATCGGCAACCGCTTCGGCCTGGCTTAAATCGAACTTCCCGTTTTTAAATGCCCGTTGGGTAAACTCCCCGGCTTTAGCCAATCGCGCCCCTTGTGCAAGCAGCCCTTCGACGATCTTTTGTTGAATATACACCGACCCGTGGCACGATATCTCCACACTCTCTTCGCCGGTAAACGAATGCGGAGCATGAAAGACTGTCACCAATACTTCATCGAGCACTTCGTTCTGATAAAGAATTCGTCCAA
The DNA here is from genome assembly GCA_002409745.1 of Bacteroidales bacterium UBA5382. GTDB lineage: Bacteria > Bacteroidota > Bacteroidia > Bacteroidales > Dysgonomonadaceae > Limibacterium > Limibacterium fermenti. The sequence continues at coordinate 7,680 of DHOU01000033.1, read as the reverse complement.
AGTGCACCGTATTGGCCGGCACACCGACTAATTTTTTTCCTGAAGGAGATACAAATACTTTATCGGTTAAAGCGATGCATCCTTCGCCTGATAGACGCACAACAGCGATGGCTCCCATTCCGGGCGGCGTCGATATGGCACAAATGATTTCTTCTTTCATCTTACATCTTCTACTATTCTACCGTTACCGATTTTGCCAGGTTGCGCGGCATATCGACATCCCTGTTTTTATTGACGGCGATGTGGTAAGCGATTAATTGCAACGGTATGGAAGTCAATAACGGCTCAAGGCATTCTTCCGTGGAAGGGATTTCGATGCAATGATCCACTAACGATTTGACGGATTTATCCCCGTCGGTTACGATAGCAATCACGCGACCATTCCGCGCTTTGATTTCCTGAATATTACTTACGACCTTTTCATACACCGTATTATGTGTGGCAATCGCGACTACAGGCATCTCATTATCGATAAGCGCAATAGGGCCGTGCTTCATTTCGGCGGCAGGATACCCTTCGGCATGGATATAGGAAATTTCTTTCAACTTGAGCGCTCCTTCCAACGCGATGGGATAATTATAACCTCGTCCCAAATAAATAAAGTTACGGGCATAGGTAAATATCCGGGATAATTTCTTTATACTTTTATTCAATGCCAACACCCGTTCAATCTTTTCAGGGATATGGCTTAGTTCTTTGATAACAGCGAGATATTTTTCGACGGAAATCGTCCCTTTTTCTTTTCCTATCGCCAAGGCCATCATGGTAAGCACCGTAATTTGAGCCGTAAACGCTTTGGTAGAAGCCACCCCGATCTCATGACCGCAATGGGTGTACGATCCGGAGTGCGTATTACGCGGGATGGAAGAGCCCACCACGTTACAGATGCCATACACAAATGCTCCGGCATGACGGGCCAACTCGATAGCAGCAAGCGAGTCGGCCGTTTCACCCGATTGCGATATGGCAATGACAATATCTTCAGGATGAATGACCGGATGACGATACCTGAATTCCGAGGCGTATTCCACCTCCACCGGAACACGGCAAAATTCTTCGAAAAGGTATTTGCCGATGAGGCCGGCATGCCATGACGTGCCGCAAGCAACAATAATGATTCGCTTTGCCTGAATGAATTTGTCCTTATGATCGATGATGCCGGAAAGCGTGACATTGGTTGCTTCCACATTAATACGCCCGCTCATGCAGTTTTTAAGCGTTTCGGGCTGTTCGAATATCTCCTTCAACATAAAGTGAGGATAGCCGCCGCGCTCGAGTTCGCTGAGGTTCATCTCCAGTTCCTTTATATGAAGAGGTTTCCGGACATTGGTTAACGTGATAATTTTAGGTTCCTGATCACGGCGGATGACGGCAATTTCTTCATCATCCAGATAAATCACCTTATTGGTATATTCGATAATCGGCGAGGCATCCGAAGCCAGAAAGAACTCTCCCTTGCCGACACCGACCACCAACGGACTACTTTTACGGGCGGCAATGATTTGATCGGGGTTCCCTTTTTCAAGCAGTGCAATAGCGTAGGCACCGACCACTTGGCTTAACGCAATCTGTACAGCCGTTAACAGATCATACCCGTTCAGCTGACGGATATATTCAATCCACTGCACCAACACTTCGGTATCGGTACTGCTGTGGAAAGTATAGCCGTTAGCTATCAGTTGGGCTTTCAACACGGCATAGTTTTCGATAATTCCGTTATGGATAAGCGCCAACGACTCCGATTGAGAATAGTGCGGATGTGCGTTCGCATTACTCGGTTCGCCATGGGTAGCCCAACGCGTGTGAGCGATTCCTATCGTACCGGAAGTGTCTTTATCCTGTACATATTCCTCCAAGTCCTGTACACGGCCTTTGGATTTGTAAACCGATAAATTATTCCGTTCGTTGATCAACGCCACGCCAGCACTGTCATATCCCCTGTATTCGAGGCGATGAAGCCCTTTTATCAAGACAGGATAAGCTTCCCGAAAACCGATATATCCTACAATCCCGCACATACTCTTTCTCTTTTTATTTTTAAGCCTCCAAAGATAATCAAAAAGATTTTTTGTCCATTATTTAAAAGACAAAAGATAGGAAAGGCGTTATGAAATATAAAGTGTGAAGTATGGAGTATGAATGGATTGAATTTTTCAATACCGAAAACTACTTCCGCCCAAAAACTCGCGCAGCAACGACGTGGGGGGCAATTCGCGGTCGGTAATGTAATTAAAATAATTCAAGAACTTCAGCAGACGGTATGCTTCGGAATACTCGGGTACCGTACGGGGCACACGCATGAGGATAGGCTCCGCATGCCGCCGGATAGCCGCCAGCTCATAGATCATGGCCGAATTGAACATTACGTCGGCATTCTCCTGAAAAGGAAAGATCCATTTATCTTCTCCGCGACGAACGCTTTCCCATCTCGAAATCGTATCCTGCGCCGAATATCCCCGATAACGGTAGTCGCGCACAATGCGCCGTAGGAGCCGGTTGTCGGATGCGGGAATCCAGTTATGATTATCCAACGAAATGGACGTCAATGCCGAAACATACACCATAAACTTCTTATCGCGAGGGATATGCGCCGTAAGTTCCGGATTCAGCCCATGGATTCCCTCCACAATGAGGAGACTGCTTTCGTCCATCTTGAGGAAGTTATTCTTAAAGTCCCGTTTTCCGGTGACGAAATTATAAAACGGCAGTTCCACTTCGTAACCATTCATCAAGGTAATCAGATGCTGCTCGAAAAGCTCGAGATCGAGCGCATATAACGATTCGTAATCCTTTTCGCCGAATTCATCCAACGGCGTATGCTCCCGCTCTATAAAGTAGTTATCGAGAGAAAGGCCGATAGGCCTTAACAGATTGACGAATAATTGTATTTCGAGCCGCTTGCGGAAAGTGGTTTTTCCGGATGACGAAGGGCCCGAAATAAGCACCAGCCGCACCCCTTCGTGGAACTTTTTGGTAATCTCTTCGGCGATATGAGCGATTTGCTTGGATTGATAGGCTTCGGCCACCTGAATGACTTCCGACATCCGGTCATCCTGCTTGGCTTTATTGAGGTCGCCTACATTATCGAGTTTGCTTATCTTCAAGAAAGAGAGATGTTCACGATACACATTGAGCAGTTTATCCTGTTGAATAAACGGTTCGAGTTCGACAGGATTCTCCCGCTTGGGAACCCTCAAGAGGAACCCTCCGTTATAAGGGCGGATATCGAACAGGCTGATGTATCCGGTGGAAGGCGTCAGGCAACCATAGAAATAATCGATGTACTCCCCGAGTTTGAAATAGCGGGAATAAACCAAATCGGCTGTTTCCAGCAGCAGCGCCTTATCCTCCATCCGCCGCTCGCGGAATAGTTTGACCACATTCTCCGTTTCATCTTCCACTTGTATAAAAGGAAGGTCGGCCTGCACAATATCCCTCATCCGGTTGCGCACGGCATCAAGCTCTTTTTCACCGACAGGCGCCTCGCCATGTATCTGGAAATAATATCCTTTTGCCACCGCATGTTCGATATGTACTTCGGCATCGGGCAGCACATCGTCGACCGCTTTGGCCAAAATAAAACAAAGCGAGCGCACATATGTACGCATAGCCGAAGAATTACTGATATCGACATACTCCACCGTGCGCGGACGATATACTTTATAGGCGAGCGACTCGGTTTTATTGTTTACTTTAGCGTTGGCGATCAAATACGGCATTTTCACTCCGAAAACAGCTATCAGTTGTTCCAAAGACGAACCTATCGGCACCTCCTTATACTCGTTCGTGTTTACGCACTTGATTTTGACCAAGTCTTTCTTTTCATCATTCATATTTGTTGATCTTCTTATTTAACACATCAAAAATTATTCACCATTGGTGTAAGCCTGACGGATGTTTGCTCGTCCGGCCTGCTAAAATACAGCATTTTTTGCATATATCCGCAAAAAAAAATACCTTTGTTCGTATTAGATTGATGGAGATTGATATTCGATTGACGAAAGATTGATAAAGAGTGGGCGACATCAGCACATTAGCACATGAATAATATGAACGACTGGAAAAAGAGATTGAACATCGTGTATTCGACCAACCCTGACTACCATTATCAGGGGGACGAATCGAACGAGACGGAAGCACTACCGAAAGAGAAGCAATTGCTCCGCGTGAGCCTCGACAAGCGCAACCGCAAAGGCAAGGCCGTGACGTTGATAACGGGTTTTGTGGGGCGTGAGGACGATTTGCAGGAACTGGGCAAGTTGCTGAAAACGAAATGCGGCGTCGGCGGATCGGTGAAAAACGGTGAGATCATCGTGCAAGGCGACCACCGCGAAAAGGTGTCGGCTATTTTACAAAAAGAAGGATATGCCAAATCGCGCATCATCTGACCGGGCGCAACTTCACCTCATTAAAGCGTCGGCCGGATCGGGAAAAACCCACCGCCTGACGGGTGATTATCTGCGGTTGCTGTTTTCAAAAGAAAACAACTACCGCCATATCCTTGCCGTGACGTTTACCAACAAGGCAACCGACGAAATGAAATCGCGCATCGTAGAAGAGTTGTACCGCTTATCCTCAAACGCGTCCTCCGATTACGTCGCTTCGCTGGGCGGCGAGTTTTCGATGACGGAAAAGCAGGTTCGCGACCGGGCACAGCATATATTGAAAACCATCCTGCACGATTATTCGGCTTTTTCGATCAGTACCATCGACCGGTTTTTCCAACAGACCATGCGCGCGTTTACCCGTGAAATGGGTTTGCAGGGAAACTACTCGATGGAAGTCGATGAAACACCCGTACTGTTGGAGGCTATCGACCTGATGCTCTCCGAGCTCGACCGTCCCGAGAACAAGGCGCTCGCCGAATGGATGCTCACCTTTATGCAAGACCGCATTGAAAACGGGAAGAGTTGGAAAACCGATCAGGAAATATTCGATTTGTCGAAACAATTATTCAATGAGAAATACAAATCGTTCGCCCAAGACGGGCAGTCGGATGCACACGACAAGAAGCAACTCGAAGCCTACAAAACAACACTTATCCAAATCGTCCGGTCGTTCGAAAACGAATTGAAAACCATCGGTGAAAAAGGCGTCAACCTGATGAGCCGCTTCGGATTGCATTACACCGACTTCAAAGGCGGGCAACGTTCGCCCTTTTCGCATTTCGTAAAATGGGCCAACGGCGAGGTAAAAGAACCGACCGCCACCTTCGCCAAACTGCCCGACGGCCTCGAGCAATGGACCACTAAAACGACATCCGAGGAGAAAAAAGGCGCCATCGAATCGGTTTACTTCGAAGGACTGAATGCCCTCACGCACGCAGCCGTCAATCATTTCGACAACGATCTGTTTTACAATTCCGCACGCAGCATCCTTCAATACTTTTACACGCTGGGCATACTCAACGACATTCATAAGCGCATGCGCGAACTGCAACAGGAACGCAACACGCTCTTTTTGTCGGACACCACCGAGCTGCTCCACCGCATCATCGGCGACAGCGACTCGCCGTTTATTTACGAGAAAATCGGCACGTACCTCACCCACTACATGATCGACGAATTCCAGGACACCTCGCGCATGCAATGGGATAACTTTTACCCGCTTATCCGAGAGAGTCTCGCATCGAATCACATGAACCTGATTGTGGGCGACGTGAAACAAAGTATCTACCGCTGGCGCAACTCCGACTGGCGGTTGCTGGAAGAGCAGGTCACGCGCGATTTCTCTCCGGAGAATGTGCAGCAGCATGTGCTGGACACCAATTGGCGAAGCGACCGCCACATCATCGAATTCAACAACGCTTTCTTCTCGCTGGCTTCCACCATGGCCCAAGCCGATTTTAACCAAACGCTGCAACAGGCGCAGGAGAACCCGTTCAAGCAGTATGCGGCGACGAAGATCAAGGAAGCATATTCACAAGTCTATCAACATATCCCCGACCGAAAAAAAGATACGCAAGGATTGGTGAAAATGGTTTTCCGAGAGCAAAACGATGACGACGGCGATTGGCGCCAACAGGTGCTCGAACGCTTGCCTGCGGAGATCGAAGCGCTGCAAGACCAAGGCTTTTCGGCCAAAGACATCGCCATTGTCGTCCGGTGGAACAGCGAAGCCGTGGAAGTGGCCGAAACGCTGCTGCGCTACAAAGAAGCCCATCCGCAATCGCCTTACCGCTACGACATCATCTCGAATGAAGCGCTGGTGATCGCCAACGCTCAAAGCGTGAAAGCCGTCATTGCCGTATTGCGCTACTTCCGCAACCGCAACGACGACACGAAGAAGATGCTTGCCGTGTATGAATATTACCGTTTTCACCGCCGCCTTACGCCTGAGTCGGCCCTGGCGTTGTACGGAAATGAAACCGCCAAAGGCTTTCCGCCGGCGATAGAAGACGAGCTCAACCGTATCGCCTCCCTCCCGCTCTATGAGATGGTGGAGGCATTCTTCGCCTTGTCGAAAGACGCGCTCGACGAAAAAGAAAATGCCTACGTACAGGCTTTTCTGGATATCGTTTTGAGTTTTAGCACCCAATCATCGGCCGACCTGAACGACTTTCTCGACTGGTGGGATGAGAAAGGCTGTCGAAAGGCGCTTTTTTCGCCCGACGACCAAGATGCCATCCGCCTGATCACCATCCATAAATCGAAAGGACTCGGTTTCGACGCGGTACTGCTGCCGTTCGCCGACTGGACGCTCGACCACAACCCGCATCAGCAGGATATCCTTTGGTGCCGCCCCCAGGAAAAGCCGTTCGACGGATTGGGCGCCGTACCGTTGCGTTACTCGCCGGCGTTGCTCCGTACCATCTTCCAACAAGATTATCTCGAAGAAAAACTGTACTCCTACATCGACAACCTTAACCTGTTGTACGTAGCCTTTACACGCGCCAAACATCAACTCATCGTTTTTGCACCCAAGCCGAAGAAAGAAGAAAACATCCGTTCGGTGGCCGACCTGTTGTGGTTGTGTCTCTTCCGATCGTCGCGCCTTCCTTCCGAATCGACCGCCGACCAACCGCTTGTCGTATTGCAGAATTATGCTGATGAACAGGAGGACGCGTGTGTTTTTCAGTTGGGAGAAGAAGGACGGCGTTTACCACGCGAAGAAACGGCAGGGTATGCATCCTATAAAACCGGCAAATGGCAATCGGTACCGTTCAGCGGGCGGCTGAAGCTGCGGTTGAACTCGATAGGGTTCTTTTCGGACGACGGCAAACGCGATTACGGCAAGCTGATGCACGAGATTGTGAGTCAGGTGGAGACCATCGGCGATGTGCCGGAAGCGGTAACGCAAAAGGTGCTGTCCGGTGAGTTGCGGGAAGACGAAAAAGAACTGACCGTCCGGCAACTGACCGAGGTGATTTCGCAACCCGGGGTGGCGGCATGGTATTCAGGGCGCTATCATGTGTTAAATGAAACGCAGGTGCTGCATCCCCGCTTCGGCTTCAGCCGTCCCGACCGCGTGATGCTGGGCGACAACGAAGTGATTGTGGCCGATTACAAGTTCGGCGAAGCGGAAGACAGCGCGTATATCCGTCAGGTGAAACGGTATGTAGCGTCTATCCGGGAGATGGGCTATCCCCACGTGAAAGGATATGTTTTTTACGTGAAATTACGGAAGGTGATCGAAGCGGAATGACGGAGGCGGGTGAATCGAGTAGGTAGGAGGATTACT
>DHOU01000015.1:29505-105789 GCA_002409745.1 Bacteroidales bacterium UBA5382 | reverse complement strand
TACTTTTTAAGGTCCGACTAAATAGTATAATAGGTAAACATGGACCATCGGAATTGCACGGCCTTTTCTTTATCGGTATATTTCAGGAACTCTTCCGAAAACTCATACGTACAATCCATATCCATCGCTTCGTACTTGTCGGCTACTTCATGGGTTTTACGAATGTATCTCCTTTTAGCGGACCCATATATCAGTGCGCTAAAAACAGCATATAACATAAAAAGAATGCCGACCAATATAAACGGATTGGGCGAGCCATCGTCGCTACCGGCAAGGATGCCCAGCGCCAAGAAAGCCGCCGCAGCGATAAAAAAATTTACCCGTTGCTTGCGACTGCCTTGTCTCGATTGGAGTTTCCATAAAACAATTTGCTGACGAATAAATTGCTCTTTGTCATACGGAAAATGAAAGTTGAATGATTCCATGAGTGCATTACAATTTCGACAAAGATAGTTCTTTTATAGGATTTTGTTGAAAATATACGAAGGCCGATTTCTCAACCGGCCTTCTTCATTTAATAATACCTACTTAAAAATCTTGGTTCTACGCCAAGGTAATCTCTTTGTCCAAATACACATCCTGAATAGAGTGGATTAATTTCACTCCTTCATTCATCGGTTTTTGGAACGCTTTACGTCCGCAAATCAAACCGATACCCCCGGCACGTTTATTCACCACCGCAGTGTACACAGCATCGGCCAAGTCGCTTGCTCCATGCGATTCGCCTCCGGAATTAATCAATCCCACGCGACCCATATATCCGTTCGCCACCTGATAACGGCACAGATCGATCGGATGGTCGGAAGAAAGCTTATCATACATAGCGGGATTGCTTTTGGCAAATTTAATCGCCGTAAAACCGCCGTTGTTGGTGGGCAATTTCTGCTTTACGATATCGGCCTTGATGGTTACGCCGATATGGTTTGCCTGCCCCGTAAGGTCTGCCGCACTATGATAATCGACGCCGTCTTTTTTGAACCCATTGTTGCGCAGATAACACCACAAGACGGTAGCCATTCCTAATTCATGCGCATATTCAAACGCTTCGGCGACTTCCACAATTTGACGGCGGCTTTCTTCGGAACCGAAATAAATCGTCGCCCCCACAGCCGCAGCACCCATGTTCCAAGCTTCTTCAATCGTTCCGAAAAGAATCTGATTATACGAATTGGGATACGTGAGGAGTTCGTTGTGATTGATTTTAACGATGAACGGAATCTTGTGCGCATATTTACGCGCCACCGAAGCCAAAACGCCATAAGTAGAGGCCACTGCATTGCAATCGGCCTCGAGAGCCAACTTTACAATATTTTCAGGATCGAAATACAACGGATTGGGAGCAAAAGAAGCCCCGGCAGTATGTTCGATACCCTGATCAACGGGAAGAATGGACAAATAACCGGTATCGGCCAAGCGTCCGTGTCCGAACAAACGTTGCAAGTTATTCAACGTAGGAATATTTCGATCGGAATCAATCCAGAGGTTATCGACAACATCAGGGCCGGTAGCATGGATCAATGATTTATCAATCGTTTTACTTACATGATTCAGGAGATATTCACTTTTATCTCCCAACAATTGCGTAATCTTAGAATTTGCCATAGCTAATAAAATAATATATTAATCTGTTTATTGTATAGAACATTTTTCATCCGTATAAGTTCGCCTTTTCACTTTTGTTATCACAATAACACAAGGCTCAAGGCTCGACGCTCAAATCCTTTAATTTAGAAGCCAGCTTTCCTTGAAATTCCGGCATATATTTCGTCATCATCGAGTTCATCAGATCTTTCGTGACTTCGGGGTTCTTTTCAATCAGTTTTTTACCGGTCGGCGTTTCGTAAAACCGGATTAAATCCTTAATTTCTTCCTGCGTAAAATGACGGTTGTAGATATCGACCATCTCCTGGTTGACCATCTTATCGGATAAATCACGCACTTCCGTTTTCATAAATTCGACATATTCGTCGTATTTTTCTTTTGCTGCGGCCCCTTGTATTTTACCTTCGGCCTGTTGTTGAAAGACCGCCAGCATGTTGTCCATCATGTCATCGATCGTTTTTTCAGATTGCATTAACTCGAACAGCCTTTTAATATCCGCCGTTTTGTCTTGGGCCGCGATGCTCATGCAGCAAACAACGGCGAGAAAAGGAAGTAAAACTAATTTTTTCATTGATTTGATTGTTTTTAATACCGTTCTTGACGGCGTGACTAACTTATTTATTTTTTATTTTTCACTTATTTGTTTAGATATTCTCCGTCGACACCTTTCACCCGGATAGGTTGTGTCAATTCGGCGCCGCCCCATTCGACAAGCGTAAATCCTTTTCTGGCCGGGGCCTGTAATTGCTGAGGGTTTACCTCGAAAGGGGTCTCCAGACCCTTGCAATCCATAAACACCCGAATGGCCGTATCCGGAGCGGGACTAACGATATTCTCCGAAATAACATCATACTCCTCGCCTACTCTGAAATGAATGAAATGCCACTCCTGTTGCATCAAATAAGGAGTCCAGTAAACAATAAAATCATTGTATTCGCGTGGCGTCAGGCCCATAAACGATAAGTTCTCCTGAAGAAACGGAACGATAGAATCTTTATGAACGACAAACCCGCTGTCATAAGTTACCTCCTCCGCTCTATAGTGCTTCTCTCCCTCCCAAAACAAATAAGCGTATTCGCGACCATCGGAGGTATTTTTCAACAAGCCGCCGGGAGTCGCCGTGACTTGCCAACCGTTTTCATACAGCGGATAAGTAAACGATAACGCGCCATCGTACTTTATTTTGACAGAGACCATCCTTTCCGTTTCCGGATAAAGATAAATGACCGGCTTCCGCACCATAATGTTCTTTACCTGCTTAGGCTCGTTCATAATCATTACCCCTGATTTTTCACTTTCTATTTTATTCATTTTAATCAGCCTCAAATCCTCTTGCTTTAAAGAGACATCGATGATTTCCCGATTCCCGACTTTTATTTTTTCGGTTTGCTTTCCAATATACCGATAGGTAATAACGGTGTTGGCATCCGGCACGGTGAGGATATATCTCCCCAATGAGTCGGAAAAAGTAACGGATTTATCATTGAGACGGATGCTCACTCCCGGCAAGGGATTCCGTTCACAGTCAGTAATGGTTCCGGAAATCTCCTTCTGCGCCCACAAAGGAATCGTAACGAACAGAAAGAACAAGGAAAACGCCTCACGAAATAATTTTCTGTGTATCATAATCATTTTTCAATTGAAAAAATTCGGCATCCGAAATAATTTCTTCTTCTTTCAACCAATTCAACCGGCTGAGAAAAACCTCTTCCGGTATATTCACATCAACCAGGCTATATTTGCCTCTTAAATACGCTTTGGAAGCATCGATCAACTGCCGGATAAAATCCAACCCATTCATATTTTCATATTTATCTTTAAAGAATCAATCAACGATGTTCCCGCCCGGAATAACACACTCAGGCTAATGATACAGGCGCTTACTTTTTTGGAAAGCCAACCTTTCGGTGGCGTCATGCGTAAAGATCATGCCGCAACGGAGATATCCGTTTTTTTCCAATATATTTTGCATTATGATGTTATCCCGGTGAGTATCGATGCGCATGTTATCGCATTGCAGCAAGCACCATTCCATGCAAAAGTGAGCGACACCTTTATGTCTGCCGTTCGAAGCCAAACGATGCACCACTCCGTAAGGATCGTCATTCAACCATTCCCCGTTATAAATCCGGGCATACGTCGCCTCCTCTTCAACCGCAAAATAAAAGGTTCCGACGAGTTCGCCTTTATGCTGAAACACATACTGTTTATCATCGAGTATGCTTTTTTCAATCAACTCGCGCGAAGGATAACTGTCGCCCCATTGCTTTTTATTGCCGGAACGTTGCATTCCTTGCCGTGCCACATGATAAATATCCATAATAGCCTCCAGATCCTTTATTTTCGCTTTTCTGAGTACCATAGCCTGTAAAGTAACACGTGTAAGGAACGAAAGTCATTCAATGCCATCGATTTCAGTCAGGGACAATCCGGTAACCCGGGCAATCGTTTCTGAGGACATGCCATTTGCTTTCATGTTCCGGGCGACTTCTATCCGCGCCCTTTTCTCGCCTATTTTCTCACCTTTTCTCTGCCCTTCTCTCTGCCCTTCTCTCTTAGCCGTATTCATTTGCGCCAGGCGGTCGCGGTAGGCTCTGATGTCGGCATCGTACCTCCTGCGCTCCTCTTTACTCAGGGAAGCCAGGTCGGTAATCTGTTCCAGTTTTTCAAAAACCGGATTCCGGTCTTTGAAAGGTATTTTCTCCAATGTTGTCATGTTGCGTAATATATATAACCATTGTTCCACATTTGTTTTGCACTCCGATTCCTTTTTCGTAAAAAAAGGTAATTCGATGAAAATAAAACGCATTTTGTCGCTGATTTGTTCGTGCGTGTCGCGGTCGGCAATCATGCCATCGGTACGCAACTTGCCACGCAAGGGAAAATTCAGGAAAAACACGCCGTAAACGGCTTTCAGGGCGAATTCCCATTCCGTTCCTTTTTCTCCCTGATTGGCGATCGTCTGGGAAAGGTAATACAGTGCCCGATCACAAAAATAATATAGAAAGGCATCCGTTCCTTATCTTCGAAGCGGATTTCCCTAATTTTTTTCTCTCCGGCCAACAAAGCGTTTAAAAAGTCGAGCAAAAGTTCCTTGCTGTTCTCCTGCCCGAAAATCAGCTTAAAAGCCGTGTCATATAAAGGATCAATAAAGCGTGCCATGTTTGCATTATTTATCCCTTTCAGCCAAAGGGATCACGGAGATCGAGCTTCCGGTAAATGCGTTCAAACTTAGGACTTTTTCTCGTCCTCTTTCTCCTCGCCGCCCTCAAGCGGATGGTATTGCTTGCGCACTTCATCGAGTTGAAAGAACAACGAAATCAAGGCGTCGGTCGGGACGAAAGTAGCCAGTTGTTCGATGGCTGTGGTAAACTGCATGTAAGCCGAAACCACTTTATTGCGCAGGCTCGATGCCGATGCTCCCCGTGCGGCAGCGCTTACCGTGCGCTGTTTGTAGAGGGTATCGAAACCGGTATTGTAGGTTCCGAGCGACGTAAAGATACCGTCGATGCCCAATGCCGTCGCCGCAGCTTTCAACGCTTCGGACGCATTGTACTTTGCCATCATTTCGGATACGACACCCGACTCGACATCAAGCGGCAACTTGTACACCCCCTTATAAGGGCTCAAGAAATAGTCGAGTTCTTCGGCGGCTTTTTTCTTGGCCGCATCGCGGCTGCGGAGATACAGGTTTTTTGTACGGAATATCTCCTGCAAGTCGCCGTCCCGCCCTTTATCATTCGTTTCGATAAGGCCGGAAAGTTCCGATTTCTGCGACTTATTCAAGGCCGCGCCCAATTTATTATTTACCTCCGCCAACTCGGTGAGAGCTGCGTTGGGTACTACTCCAAGCTCCTCGGAAAGAGGAGTCGATAAATCGATGGTGGATTTACACAACGAGAATATTTCCTCGACCGCCAATCTCGCTACATAAAGCGTAGAGAATTTTTTTTCATCCATAGTCATTTACTTTTTACCAATAAAAAAACATGAATCCTACTTAAAAAAAACGAATTGAAGGCTGTGAAAATTTCGGAAGCTTTACGCCGGTTGTTTTGGTGGCTGTGAATTTTTCAGAAGGTTCCCGACAGGTGTTTTGATGTCTGTGAAATTTTCACAAAATGTTAAGGCACTATTTCCACTGAATTAATGTGGCAAATATACTCATTTTTTAAACGCCAAATGATTTTCGATCTTTTTTTTATCAAAAAAAGCCGGAGGAAACTGACATTTTCGTTTTTGGAGGATAAAGGAGGAAAAAATTTATCCGTACCCTTTACCCTGATAAATCACAGAAACAGTTCGCACCACTCGTCGAAGACTTCTACCTCATGCCACCCGTGCTTGCTGAGGCTTTCGCGCACTTTTTTCACCGGTTTCTCCTTGCCCAGTTGCGACTTGGAATAAAATTTATCGGCAAAACAGATGATTTTTTCTTCGAGGCTTTGCGGCCGCATATCGCGATGCGGAAGGGGCAGGTTGCGTTCGATAATGGTTTCGAGGCTGAGCCCCGTACCGGTGTGGCGTTCGCACACCAGCCCATGCTTGGGATAGCCCTCGGCGTCCATCAACTCACGCCCGAGATATCCGTGGCAGATATACGGCATGTCGCCCACACAAGCGATGCCGGGCGAATTGGTTTTAAAGATTCCGATGTCGTGAATCATGCCCGCTTCTTCGATAAAACGCGTATTCACGGCCAATTCGGGATGTTTTTGTATGATGGAGAGGGCTTTGCGGGTGACGTCGGTCACGTGCGACAGATAAATGTCGTACAGTTTAGTGCCCGGAGTATAATATTTTTCGATAATTGCCTGTATATCCATTGTTTCAGTTGATGGTCGCATCCGGGAAGGCAGCAAGGGGCGAGGACCGTTGTCCGTCTTCACGCCACAAAAGTACGATAAAATGATTATATACCGAAACTTCGGTCTACGAAATTGACCGTCACACGGCACGATCCGGGACGGGGAATTTGCAAAAAAAATAAAACAAATCGAAACGGGAGGGTTCAGAAAAAATAAAATACTGTATCTTTGCCGGCGCGATGATACGAAAAGGGAACATCATACAATGGTTTTTTCTCGTTCTGTTTACGGCTTATGTAGGCGGAATATCCCTTTTCACCCATACCCACATCATCAACAACACCACGTATGTGCATTCGCATCCTTACAAAAAAGGAGAGAAAACCCAACACACACATACGCCCAACCAACTCTTCCTCCTACAGAGTTTTTATCAAACAAGTTTAACGACGGATATCATTCCGCACATCAATCTGGCCGATCTCTCGCTGCCGACCATCATCCCCTATATCGACGGGTATGAAATGGGCCTTGTCATCGAGCCGATCGCCAACCTCCCGGCCAGGGGTCCTCCCGCACGCGGCTAACACTCCTTTTCAACCCGTTTTTTAATTTATCCGGCCGTTTTGTCTGTTTTCAAAAAAAGAATTCCGACTACGCCGTTGCTTTATCCATTTACAGGATCATGACGCCGGAAACAGGCCTTCATTTATCAGAAAAGATTTCCGAAGGACGTTCTGCGTACGATCCGTTCATAAAAATAAATACATAAAATGAAGAAATTTTTTACACTCATTCTATGTTTGCTGGCCGTGCATGCGTATGGGCAAGCAGACGAAGACATATCCCGCCAAACCGATGCCAATATTTTCGGACACGTGCTGGAAACCAAAACGCAAGAACATTTGCCGTATGTAGTCATCAAACTAAAAGGCACCACCATAGGCACCACCACCGATGCCACCGGACATTATTTTCTGAAAAACCTGCCCAAAGGCACGTTCACCCTCGAAGTCTCGATGATGGGCTTCAAAACCGCTACCCGAGAGGTGGAAATAAAAGCGCGCACCACGCAGGAAATCGATTTTGAACTCGATGAAGAGAATGTATCGCTCGATGCGGTGGTGGTATCGGCCAACCGCAATGAAACGACCCGCCGCCTGGCGCCTTCGCTGGTCAGCATCCTCGACATGAAAACGCTCGATGTGACCAACTCGAAAACGCTTTCGGAAGGATTGAAATTCCAGCCGGGACTGCGCGTCGAGAATAATTGCCAGAATTGCGGAACCACGCAGGTGCGCATCAACGGCCTCGACGGCCCCTACTCGCAGATTTTGATCGATTCGCGCCCCGTTATCGGCGCCCTTGCCGGCGTTTACAACCTCGAACAGATCCCGACCAACATGATCGAACGCATCGAAGTGGTGCGCGGCGGCGGATCGGCTCTCTTCGGCGCCAATGCCATCGGCGGAACCATTAACATCATCACCCGCGAGCCGATCCGCAACTCGGGCGAATTCGGCCACACCCTCACGTCCATCAACGGATCGGGCGCCCTCGAAAACAACACGACTTTCAATGCCTCGATAGTCAATGACAACCGCAATGCGGGCATCATGGTATACGGACAACACCGTTTGCGCGAAGGATACGACCTCGACGGCGACGGTTTTACCGAAATGCCGCTGCTCAAAAACCGAGCGTTCGGATTCCGCTCGTTCCTCAAAACCGGCGTTTACTCGAAGCTCACGCTCGAATATCAAAATATGCACGAGTTCCGCCGCGGCGGCGACAGCTTAACCCGCCAACCCTTCGAGGCTTACATCACCGAGCAACTCGAGCACTATGTGAATGGCGCGAACCTGAATTTCGAGCAATACACGCCCGACCAAAAAAATAAATTCAACCTGTATGCGGCCGTGCAACATACGCACCGCGACAGTTACTACGGCGCGGGCGATCCCTACGTTGACGATGTTCCAACCATCACGCCCGCCATGAGCCCGGAGGAAATCGACCGCGTGAACGTCCTCATCGAAAACAACACCATCCGCAAAAATGCGTACGGCACCACCACCGAACTGACTTACCAGGTGGGCGGACTGTATATGCATTCGTTCGACCGCCTTTGGTTCATGCCGGCCGACCTGACGACCGGACTCGAATATCAGGGCAGCAATCTCGAAGATGCCAGCGGCTACCGTAAAGATCCGATTTCGCAGCAAACGCGCACGGCGGGGGTTTTCTTGCAAAACGAATGGAAAACCGACCGCTGGAGCTTCCTTGCGGGCGGCCGCCTCGACAAGCACAATCTCGTCGACAAAGCCATCTTCAGCCCGAGGTTGAACATCCGTTACAATCCTACCTCCGACGTCAATTTCCGAGTCACTTACAGCGAAGGTTTCCGTGCCCCGCAGGTGTTCGATGAAGACCTGCACGTCGACATCGCCGGCGGCGAGCAGGTGGTGCGCTATCTTTCCGACAATTTGAAGGAAGAGC
Organism: Bacteroidales bacterium UBA5382; assembly: GCA_002409745.1. GTDB lineage: Bacteria > Bacteroidota > Bacteroidia > Bacteroidales > Dysgonomonadaceae > Limibacterium > Limibacterium fermenti. Next base: position 96,880 of record DHOU01000015.1, on the reverse strand, counting down.
GTTCGCGCAGCATCAGCGGTTCCGTCGATGTGTACCGCACCCTCGGAAGCGTGCAACTCAACTTGCTTGTGGAAGGTTTTTTCACCCGGCTCGAACAGCCATTTACCGAAGTCAAACGGGGCGATAACGAAATCTGGATTGAAAATGCCGAAGACGGCGCCAAAGTGTATGGGTTGAATCTCGAAGGAAAAGCGGCTTTCGGTTCGCGGTTCGACCTACAGGCCGGCGCCACCTTCCAACGCAGCCTGTACGATAACGAAAGGAAATGGTGGGAGCCCGAAACGCCCGAAGAGGAAGCGTTGGACCAGGTGACGCCCTCCAAACGCATGATGCGCACCCCCGACGCGTATGCTTACTTCGTGGCTACTTACAAGCCGCTGAAAGACTTCGCCGCCACGTTATCCGGAAACTATACGGGCAGCATGCAGGTGCCTCATGAGGCAGGCTTCGGCGTGGAAGGCGTCGACCGCTTCTCTCAAGTAAACATTACCGAGACGTCGCCCGCTTTCTTCGAACTGAATGCGAAAGTGGCCTACAATCTGGCCATCTATGCTGATTTGCAAGTAGAGTTGAACGCCGGCGTGCAGAACATTTTCAATTCGTTTCAAGATGATTTCGATACCGGTGCCGGCAGGGCGTCGAGTTATATTTACGGGCCCGGAACGCCGAGATTGTTTTTCGCAGGATTTAAATTGAAACTGTAAGTTGGTGGATGGAGACTGGAGGTTGAAGGTTGAAGGTTGGAGATTGGAACATAGTCTCTCATCTTCCAACCTCCATCTTCTATCCTCTAACCTCTAACCACCATCCTCTATCTTCTATCCTCCCCCTTACAACGGAATCACATATTTCTTCATTGCCGTATCTTTCAAGGAATCGGGAACCGACAGTTGTACTTGCTCTTTAATAATCGCAATCATCCGTTCGCGCAAGAAATCCTTTCGGGTGATCAGGCTTATTTCACGTACCGGCGTAGTATTCTTAAACGGGCGAACATTCTTTATCTGTACATCGGTCAGATTTTCCACCGCCATTTCGGGAATCACCGTAAGCCCCTCGTTTTTATCGACGATATGCACGAGCGTGTCGATGCTCCCCGCTTCGTACGAAAAGATCGACTGGTTGCCGCGTTTTTTCTTCAAGTTACATAAATGCAAAATCTGCGTGCGAAAGCAATGCACTTCGTCCAAGAGCCATAGTTTGGTCGCATTCAGGTCACTTTCGTCGAGCGAAGTCTTCGCATACAAAGCCCGTTCATGCGGCGAAACATACGCAAAAAAACGTTCGTAGTACAGCGGATATTCCTTTATCGCATTTTCTTTCAACGGCGTCGCCAGGATGCCGCCGTCGAGCGTATCTTTACTCAAGCCGAGTAAAATCTGGTCGGTCGTCAATTCGTGAATCACAATACGGATGTCGTACTTGTTACCCGAATGAATATGCATGAGTTTCGGCAACAGGTAAGGCGACACGGTGGGAATAATCCCCAGGCGGAAAACGCCCTTTATCATTCCCTTTTCCTCATTAATGATTTCTTTGATTTGATTGACCTGCGCAACGGCCATACGCGCCTGTTCAATAATGCGCAGCCCGATATCGGTGGGTTGCACCGGCAATTGCGAACGGTCGAAAATCTTCACACCCAGTTCTTCTTCGAGTTTTTGGATCATCATACTCAAAGTGGGTTGCGTAACGAAAGAAGCTTCCGCCGCTCTCGAAAAATGCCGGTAAGTATCTACCGCGATCACATATTCAAGTTGTTTGATATTCATATATTCATCGAATTATAGAAGAAATCGTTTATGTTCTCACTTGTTCGGGCCGATAGCGGCGCTCAGGGCGGCGTTCGGCCACGTTCGCCGCGAACTTCCACGTCGGGCTATGGCCAAAGGGTGCACGTCCTTCGCAAAATTACGGATTTTTTATCAATATAAATGATTACCTGCGGAGAAATATAAAATAGATGGATATCTTCTCACGGACGTTCCCCGAAAATAAACGTCCCCACACGAATCATCGTACTGCCTTCTTCAATGGCCAGCGGATAATCGCCCGACATGCCCATGGATCGTTCTTTAAAAGCGGGATCTTCCGCAAAATGGGCCGTCTTCACCCTATCGAACAACGCTTTCAGGTTGCGGAACTCTTTTCGCACTTGTTTTTCGTCGTCGGTATAGGTGGCCATGCCCATTACGCCCGACAACTGCACGTGCCGGCAATCTTTCCATTCGCCCTTATCCAAAAAACGCAGGCATTCATCCGGCGAGAAGCCCGATTTGGTTTCTTCTTCCGCAATATGAATCTGCAACAGGCACGGAATAATGCGGTCGTTGGCCGCCGCTTGTTTTTCAATCTCGCGCAAAAGCCGTGCACTGTCGAGACTGTGAATCATATCGATGAACGGAGCGATATACTTGACCTTATTGCGTTGCAGGCTGCCGATAAAATGCCAGCGGATATCCTTCGGCAGTTTTTCTTGCTTTTCCGTCAGTTCCTGCACGCGGTTCTCGCCGAACACGCGTTGCCCGGCATCGTACGCCTCCCGGATATCCGTATCGGGATGGAATTTCGACACGGCGACAATTTCCACCCCTTCGGGAACATCCTTTCGCAACCGATCGATCTGCCTCCCGATGCTCATTCCTCGCTTTTCTGTTTTTGAGCCGGTTCCGACTCATAGGGGAAGACATCCATAATAGCCGTTTCGGTCACCGAAGCCATGGAGTAATCGATCATCGTCTTCTTCATTTCGGCTTCGATAATTTCAACGGCTTCTTTCAAAGTGCTTGCCTGCACCAACATATTGATGGCGGTTTTCTTTTCCGAACCGCTCTTCTCATCGAGCGTGATAAAATACAGTTTGGTTTTATAGTAACGGTCGCCGGTTTCGTTAAAAAACGATTCGGTGTATTTCACCCGTTTGATGTCCGACACCGAAAACTCCCCCGAAATATAGGGTTTAATCTCTTCAATAATTCTCGCTTCAGCTTCCGTAAACGACAAGGCGTCCACCAAATAGGGTTCGGTCACTGTTTTTTGCATGCCCGACTCGAGCATTTTGTCATATTTTATTTTGCATTCAAACCAGTTGTACATATCTTCGTTTTTCTTTTATAGGATTGTCTGTTTTATGATGCGCAAAGGTACAAAATTACGGTTAACTTACGATAAAAACTTATCGCTACTCGATGCAACGTTTTTATAACTATTCCATCTTATAAATACATTGTGTATATAAAAAAGAAAAACAGATGAAAAAATTAGCGCTTAAGGCTTATGGAAAAGCCGTCACAGCCATCCTTTCATTGATCGGGGTATTGGCCGGTTGCAGTAAACCCGGAGGCGGCATTATGGCAGAATACGGTACGCCTTCTGCCGACTTCAAGGCACATGGCAAGGTGACAAATAAAGAAACAAATCAGCCGGTTCCCGATATCCGGGTGATCGGGAAAGAGTTCGGCCAGGCAGACACCGTTTACACCGATACCCGGGGCAACTACACGCTCGACATGAAAGGTATCATCGGTTTTCCGGTGAAAATACGGGTCGATGACGTCGATGGCGCAAAAAACGGTTCGCTTGTATCCGATTCGGTATCTCTCCAGAAGAAAGATGTCGTTCAAATTAAAAAAGGCGATGGAAATTGGTATGATGGCGCTTTTGAAAAAGACGATGCCGACTTCGCTTTAAAGCCCGACAAAAAAACTTCCGCCGAATAACGATACACCTTATATATTATATAATAACGAACCGCCCTTAACACTACGCGGCATGGATCTACGCAAAAAGACAATTCTTTCGCTCTATCAGGAGTATAAAAAAACCGAAACACACTTTCATCAACTCAATTATCTGTTTTGGGAGTGCACCTTGCGTTGCAATTTCAACTGCGTGCATTGCGGAAGCGATTGCACCCAACAATCGTGGGTGCCCGACATGCCGAAGGAGGATTTTCTGAGAGTGCTTTCGGATATACGCCCGCATGTGGATCCGCATAAAACCATGATTGTCATTACCGGCGGCGAACCGCTCGTCCGCAAAGACCTCGAAGCGTGCGGACGCGCCATCTACGACCTGGAATATCCGTGGGGATTCGTAACGAACGGATACGGCTTGTCGCAAAAACGATTGGACAGTCTATTGTCCGCCGGGTTGCGTTCGGTAACCGTCAGTCTCGACGGCTACAACGAGGAATCGCACGAATGGTTCCGAGTCAAGCAAGGGTCGTGGCTGCGCGCCGTAAATGCCATTTACCGGGTAGCTTCCACCCCCGACCTCACGTATGATGTGGTGACGTGTGTCCACAAAAAGAATATCGATGAGTTGCCTCAACTCAAAAACCTCTTACTTTCGTTGGGGGTGAAGCATTGGCGGTTATTTACCGTCTTCCCAAAGGGACGGGCGAAAGACAATCCCCTTTTGAAACTTTCGCCGGAAGAATTTGTCCGGATGCTGGATTTTATTCGCGAAACGCGTCGCGAAGGGGAAATAAACGCCTCGTACGGATGTGAAGGTTATTTGGGCGAGTACGAAATGGAAGTGCGCGACCAGCCTTTTTTCTGCCAAGCCGGAATACATATCGGTTCCGTCCTTGCAAACGGCGATATAAGCGCTTGCCCGAGCCTTCGAAGCGATTACATCCAGGGAAATATCTATCAAGATGATTTTTGGACGGTTTGGAACACGCGTTTTCAAATCATGCGCGACCGTTCATGGACGAAAACCGGCCGCTGCGCTTCGTGCAAAGCCTACAAACAGTGCCAGGGAAACGGGCTGCATCTCCGTGATGAAAAAACCGGCGCTTTGCTGCAATGCCATCTCGAAATGATGGGAAAATAATAACCGCATTCATCACTCATCACTCATCACTCATAACTCATAACTCATAACTCATAACTCATCATTCATAACTCATAACTTATCCCAGTATTTTCTTCAACACGTCGATATTATTTGCCGAAGCGGCCTTTTTTCCTTCCGCCGTATACAGTCCTTCGATGCGCCCCGCGTAAGCCGAATACACTTTATGCTTCACAATCTTCAGCGAAGAGTTGACCAATCCGTTTTTCTCCGTAAAAGGCTCTTCCAATACGGCGAAAGCCGAAGGAAGCCACCGATAGGGAAACAATCCGTCATGCTTTCCGCCTTTCAGATAGGCACCGACCTCTTGTTCGATAATGCGGGCGGCTTCCTGCGGGTCGGAAGTACGCTTTTTCAATTCGTCGCGATTCACCACGATCAGCGCCGTCGTATACGGACGTTGATTATTATACAGTACACACTGCTCGATATAAGGCGACGTCGCCATAATCGACTCTTCGATGCCTTCCGGCGAAAACTTCTCTCCGTCATCGCCGATCAATAACGATTTTGTCCGCCCTAATACATATAAATAACCGTCCGTATCGAGATAGCCCATATCGCCTGTACGCAGCCATCCGTCTACAAGAGTTTCAGCGGTTGCTTCGGGATTCTTCCAATAGCCTTTCATCACGTTTCCGCCACGGATCATGATTTCGCCCTTTTCGCCCGCCGGCACTTCTTTCAGCGTTTCATCCACAATCTGAATATCCATGCGCGGCAACGGTTTACCCGACGAGCCGAGTTTGTGCGCGTGGGCGCTGTTGGCCGAAATGACGGGCGTCGCTTCCGACAATCCGTACCCTTGATACATGGGGATGCCGATCGCATAGAAGAACCGCTGCAATTCGATATCGAGCAACGCCCCGCCGCCGATGAAATACGCCATGTTGCTTGCAAACGATTGCCGCACTTTCGAAAATATCAACCGGTCGTAAACCGACAGTAGGGGTTTCATCCAGAACCGCGCACCGGTTCCTTTATTGAATCCTTCTTTATTATAGGTATACGCCAGTTTCAATGCTTTTCGAAACAAGGTGGCGGTTCGTTTTCCTTTCTTTTCGATGCCGGCTTCGATATTCTTGCGGAAGTTCGCGGCCAACGCCGGCACACTCATCATCATGTGCGGATTGATAGCTTTCAGGCTTTTCGGAACATTCCGCAGCACTTCTATCGGCGATTTGCCCATCGCAACCGAAGCTATCGAGGCTCCGCATTTCATAAACGAATAGATTCCGGCCGTATGCCCGAACGAATGATCCCAGGGCAGAATCAACAAGGTGCGAAAATGGGACGGAATGCCTTTTATATGATCGACCGATTGTTCGGCATTGAATACATAGTTACTGTGGGTAAGCATAATCCCTTTCGGATTGGCCGTCGTACCGGAGGTGTACGAAATATTGGCCAGCGACTCGGGAGTGACGCCTTGGATTCGTTCGTCGAGAAACAACGGGTTTTGCGTCAACGCCTGAACGCCTTTTTCAATCACTGTATCAAACAGCAGTTCATCCTTTTCAATCCCGTCCTCTTCATCGAGCAGGATATATTGCTCCACAGTAGGAAATGCATTTTTCATTCTCCGCAACTTGGCGATTTGCTGATCGGATGCCAACACCATACGGGTTTCGGAATGGTTCAGGCGGAAGCTGATATCTTGTTCGCTCTCCAGTTTAACCGACAACGGCACACAAATAGCCCCGGCATGCAAGATGCCCAATTCGCCGATCACCCAATTGTTCTTGCCTTCCGACAACAGCGCGATGCGGTCGCCCGCCTGCACGCCCAAAGAAAGTAACCCTGCGGCAAATTGTTTCGATTGTTCCTGCACCTGACGATACGTCAACGAGGTATATTCCGATCCGCTCTTCGCTTCATATAGATAAGGACGGTCGGCATACTTCTTTACCGATTCGTCCAGAAATTCAAGGATAGTCCTGCTCATTATTTTTCAATTTGCCTGCAAAGCTACAATTATTTTTTTATATTCCCTTTATCGAAGGTGCCGGCCGGAGCAACGCCCTCGATCAAGTGCCTTAAAACAAACGGCTCTTCATCATTATTTTTTATATCTTTGCTTTCTATTTATGGATATAAAAAACACGCTGAGCCAAAATAATACAAACAATCCGCACCTCTTGGGCAGCGGGGATATCAGGCAATTGCTCGGGCAATATTCTTTTCCGGCGATTATCGGAATGGTCGTCACTTCCCTTTACCATATCATCGACAGCATTTTCATAGGGCAAGGCATCGGCGCCATAGCACTGTCGGGAATGGCCGTCACCTTTCCCCTGATGAATATCCTGATGGCTTTTTCCACGCTTATCGGGGTAGGCGGCGCCACCCTTACCTCCATCCGGCTCGGGCAGAAAGACGAACACGGGGCCGTCAGTATTTTGGCGCACGTAACGATCATCAACGCCTTGAATGCCGTTATTCTGGGTGGAACTACCTTCATTTTCCTCGAACCGATACTGCGTTTGTTCGGGGCAAGCGAAGCGCTGTTGCCGTATGCCTACGATTTCATGTGGGTTTATCTGCTCGGAACGCCTATCGGTTTCGTATTTTTCTCGTTAAACAACATGATGCGGGTAAGCGGTTATCCGAAGAAGGCGATGCTGTCGTCGTTCCTCACCGTTGCCGTCAATATCATTCTGGCGCCTTTGTTTATTTTCGTCTTCGGATGGGGGATGAAAGGGACGGCATTGGCTACGGTTCTTTCGCAATTCACGGGCTTGATCTGGGTAGGAATACATTTTTTGAATAAAAACAATTACATTCATTTTGAAAAAGGAATCTACCGTTTATCCCTAAAGACCATCGGCTCCATGATGGCCATCGGCATATCGCCGTTCCTGATGCATCTTACCTCGAGTTTGGTCGTTTCCGTCATCAACGGCAGCCTCATCAAATACGGCGGCGATCTTGCCGTGGGAGCTTACGGCATCATCAACCGCGTGGCGACTTTATTCGTCATGATTGTCATCGGATTAACGATGGGCATGCAACCCATCGTTGGGTATAATTACGGAGCAAGGCAACTCGACCGATCTTTCAAAGCATTAAAGTATACGCTTATCGGCGCGATGACCATTACAACGACAGGATTTTTATTGGGAGAATTATTTCCCGGATGGATTGTCAAACTGTTTACCAACGACCTCGAAATGATGCGCATTTCGGAGCGGGGATTACGGATAACCATGGCCGCATTCCCTATTGTCGGGCCTCAAATCGTGATCAGTAACTTTTTCCAGTCGATAGGTAAAGCCAAAATATCGGTTTTCCTGTCGCTTACGCGCCAACTCATATTTCTGGTTCCCGCCCTGCTGGTATTACCGCTTTTCTATGCTCTCGACGGCGTATTCGTAAGCATGCCCGTAGCGGATTCCATCGCTTTTGTGGTAACCATCCTGACCTTTCTATATCAGTTACGGAAAATAAAGAGAATGGCGGCCCTTTCTCCAATGGAAAAAACAGTTTCGGCGACATCCCTGTAAAAAAACAAAAAACCCGCCGTTTGAATAAACGACAGGTTTCCGGTTTTTGCGTGCGGCTGAAGGGACTCGAACCCCCACGACTTTCGTCACTAGATCCTAAGTCTAGCGCGGCTACCAATTACGCCACAGCCGCAAGATGCGGTTGCAAAGATACGACTTTTTTCTACATTTCCATGCGATCTATTTATTTTTCTCCCCGTCTCTCAGTCTCCCGGTCTCCTTGTCTCTCAGTCTCCCTGTCTCCCTGTCTCCCCGTCTCCCTTAGAGCCACCTCTTTCACAATACGCGGAAAATGCATATATTCCAATTCATGCACGTGCGCCGCAACCTGCTCGGGAGAATCTTCCGGAGCCACGCGACAAGTGGCTTGATAAATAATGGCGCCTTCGTCGTACCGTTCATTTACAAAATGAATCGTAATACCCGACTCTTTCTCCCCGGCTTCCACAACGGCTTGATGAACCCGGTCGCCATACATCCCTTTTCCTCCGTATTTAGGCAGTAACGCCGGATGAATATTGATGATCCGGCGAGGATAAGCGGCTAACAGCCGGGCCGGCACTTTCAATAGAAATCCGGCCAACACAATAAAATCGATACGGTCTTGCCGTAATATTTCCAAAATACGCTCTCCGTCCATCCATTCTTCTTTCGAAAAGGTACGAGAAGGTATTTTCAACTTAGCCGCACGCTCATGGACATAGGCTTTCTTCCGATTAGAAAGAATAAGCGCAATCTCCATTTCGGGACTATCTTGAAGATATCGGGCGATATTCTCGGCATTACTACCGTTTCCCGACGCAAACAGGGCTATACGAATCATAAAACGACCTTATAATATGCACAAAAAACTATATTTTGTGCAGAAAAATTGAATTTAATCTATAAAAAGTTGTGCAATTACAGAAAAATTGCCTTACTTTGCACGCACAAATTTAAAAAGAAAATTTTATTTATTCATTAATATCAAAAGTTATGTCCGAAGTAGCACAAAGAGTAAAAGCGATTATTGTAGACAAATTAGGTGTTGAAGAATCAGAAGTAACGGAAACAGCTAGTTTCACCAACGATTTGGGAGCCGACTCTCTCGACACTGTTGAATTGATCATGGAATTTGAAAAAGAATTCAATCTTTCCATTCCGGATGATCAAGCAGAAAAAATCTCTACTGTAGGTGACGCCATTACTTACATAGAACAACACTCTAAATAATTCTTTCCTATAATTATTTATATGGAATTAAAAAGAGTAGTAGTAACAGGCTTGGGTGCCGTAACACCGGTGGGTAATGATGTCCAAACAACTTGGACGAATATACTTGCCGGAAAAAGCGGAGCCGGGCCTATTACTCATTTTGATGCATCTGCTTTTAAAACGCAATTTGCTTGCGAGGTCAAGGACTTTGACCCCAGTAAGCTTTTTGACCGGAAAGAGCAACGGAAATATGACCGGTATGCACAGTTGGCCGTCGCCGCTGCGAAAGAAGCGATGGAAAACTCCGGGATGGATCTTGAAAAAGAAAATAAAGATCGTATCGGGGTGATTTTTTCTGCCGGAATCGGTGGCATCAGAACATTCGAAGAAGAAGTCGGCGGATATTATGTAAATATAGACAAAGGCCCTCGGTTCAATCCTTTCTTCATTCCGAAAATGATAGCGGATATCGCTGCCGGCCATATCTCTATGATTTACGGACTGAGGGGACCTAATTACGCAACCGTATCGGCTTGCGCTTCTTCTACAAATGCGATAGTAGACGCTTTCAATCTCATCCGGTTAGGAAAAGCGAATGCGATTGTTACCGGCGGGGCCGAAGCTACGATTAGCCCTTCTGCGGTGGGCGGATTCAATGCCATGCATGCCTTGTCCACCCGAAATGACGAGCCCGAAACGGCGTCGAGGCCTTTTAGCGCCAGTCGCGACGGGTTTGTGATGGGGGAAGGCAGCGCGGCGCTCATTCTCGAAGAACTCGACCATGCGATTGCCCGGGGAGCCACTATTTATGCCGAGATCGCCGGAGGAGGCATGTCGGCCGACGCCTATCACCTCACCGCTTCGCATCCCGAGGGATTAGGGGCTAAGCTGGTGATGAGAAATGCATTGGAAGATGCCGATCTTCAACCTGAAGATATCGACTATATCAATGTACATGGTACGTCGACTCCCGTAGGGGATATCTCCGAAGTAAAAGCCATCTTGGACGTTTTTGGAGAACATAGCTACAAACTGAATATCAGTTCAACGAAGTCGATGACCGGACATTTGTTGGGAGCAGCCGGAGCTTTAGAGGCTCTTTTGTCTATATTGGCGATCCGAAATCAAACGGTTCCCCCGACCATTAATCACCTCGAAGGGGATGATGATCCGGAAATAGACTATAAGCTGAATTTCACCTTCAACAAACCGGAGAAAAGAAAAATAAATGCGGCGTTGTCCAACACCTTTGGGTTCGGCGGACACAATGCCAGTGTAATTCTTAAGAAATATACCCATTAATGTGTTTAGAAGATTCATAAAAAGGATTAAGGCTATTCCTCATAAAGGTAAAGAGCCTTACCTTTCTTTCTATACTATCTTAGGCTTCTATCCCGATAGAATTCACCTATACAAAGAAGCCATGACTCATCGTTCTTCATCCATCCGCTCTAAAAAGGGAAAATGGGTGAACAACGAGCGTCTTGAATTCTTGGGAGATGCCATCCTCGATGCCATCGTGGCCGATATCCTTTATAAACAATTCGAGCAAAAAAAAGAAGGCTTCCTGACCAGTACGCGTTCCCGCATTGTTCAACGCGAGACTTTGAACAAAATCGCAATGGAAATGGGCTTGGACAAATTAATCATATCTTCCACCCGCAATCTGGCTCACAATACCAACATCTATGGCGACGCTTTGGAAGCGCTTATCGGAGCCATTTATCTCGATCAGGGATATCGCGTAGCCAAGAGATTCGTGTTTGAAACCCTCATCAGGCAACACCTCAATATGGATAAAATGCTTAAAAGCGAGGTCGATTTCAAATCAAGGCTTATCGAGTGGGGACAAAAAAATAAAGTGGATGTCCTCTTTGAAGTCGTCAACGCATCTTACGACACGCAAAACAACCCGGTCTTTGAATCCTGTGTCATGGTGGGAGGTATGAACATCGGCTCGGGAAAAGGCTATTCAAAAAAAGAATCCCATCAAGTGGCGGCAAAAATAGCAATAAGGAATTTGCGTGAAAGTAATCTTTTGCAAGAACAAATCACGCACCAAAAGAACGAAGATTCCAACGAGGCTCTTGATAAACAGTTAGGAGTAAGTTTTCAGGATTTACCCGGCGAATAACCGTAAAAATACTCGAGGGTATCGCTTCGACACCCTCGGTAAAAGCCGGAAAGAGATCAGATCTATACTCCAAAAGAAATACCCATCCGCTTTCCTTGTAAGACCAGCGGGGTGTCGGAACTAACCAACCGCAACTTACCGGCAACGTCTTCCAACGAAACATCCGTTATTTTATTATCAATTTTGGCAACCATGCGCCCGAACTTACCTTCATGGATAAGTTTCGCAGCATGGCCTCCGAGCATCGTCCCTAAAATACGGTCGTAAGCGGTAGGAGAGCCTCCGCGTTGAATGTATCCCAACACCGTTTCGCGTGTTTCAAAACCCGTTTCCTCCTCGATCTTACGGGCGAAATAAATAGCCGGGCGCTCATTACTGTCTTTAATTTTAATGCCTTCGGCTACGGCAACAATCGAATACGCTTTTCCTAATTCCATCCGTTTGTTGATTTTACACATTATTGCCTCCATTCTGTATCCAAGTTCGGGCAAAAGAATAATATCTGCACCCCCGGCCATCCCGGCATGCAAAGCAATCCATCCGGCATGATGCCCCATTAATTCGATCACCATTACCCGGCGATGCGAACTCGCAGTGGAATGCAACCGGTCGATGGCATCCGTGGCTATACTTACCGCCGAATCGAAGCCGAAAGTAATATCCGTCCCGTAAACGTCGTTATCGATCGTTTTGGGAACTCCAATAACATTCAGCCCTAATTTGGACAGCATCCATGTGGTCCGCTGCGTACCATTTCCTCCAATACAGACCAGTCCGTCGAGGCCTAATTCGTGATAGCACTCTTTGATCTGTTGATGATCCTTCTCATCAGGGGAAGTGATCATCTTGCGAAAAGTTTTTTCCCGAGCCGTACCTAATATGGTTCCTCCCAAATTGAGTATTCCCGAAAGCGATGGATCGGTCAGTTCAATAACATCTTTGTACAACAATCCCGAAAATCCGTTTAAGATTCCGATAACGTCCATACCATAGTGATTGATTGCTGTTTTACCTACGCCTCTAATCGTTGCGTTTATGCCGGGGCAATCGCCCCCCGAAGTAAGTATTCCAATTTTCATGGGCTTTTTTTATCATCATTTAATTATCTATTCATCTCGGAAGATTTTCTTGAACTCTTGGAAACTGTTTAAATTTCTCCCGAAAGGGCGGCAATGAAAATATTCTTCGCCTTTAAACAGATTCTTATTCTCATAATCAAGAAATTAAAAAGAAGAGAACGTTTTCCCGAAAACATCACAAAAGTAATGAATTAACCGTAGTTTCAATAGGACTTTCAGGAAAACTTTTACCGTTTTCCCCAAAAAAGAATAACCTCAAAGAAAAAAATGCTTACATTTCTTTGATAATTTGATAGGTAGGAACTAACGATTTCATGATTATCCAACCGATTAAATTAAATAGGTACACGCGAAGCACGTGTCGGATGGAGGGCAAAGTTGAAAAGCCCGAAAAATAGTCCAAGACAGGGCCGGAATAAACGGGTGCCGGGAAATAATCGTTAAGAAGAGGGTCGAATCTTACGCTCAGAATAAGAATCACTAAAACAAAGAAAATTACAGCAAAAGACGAAAAAAGCCCCATTATTTTTTGCTAATATTCTGGAATATCGTAACTTTGCAGTCCGATTATTAGTTTCATCCGTTAAAAGTTTGATTTAAAGCTTCTTATTTAACTATTTTATCCCTTAGCAAGATAAGATAAGAAGCGGAAGGAAAATCAGCTTATTTTTATATTACTAATTAAAAAAATTAAACGAAAGTGGATACTTTGAGTTATAAAACCATTTCTGTGAACAAGGAAACGGCACAGAAAGAATGGGTTGAGATAGATGCAACTGGGCAAGTCCTCGGACGTCTTTGTTCTAAAGTTGCGAAACTTTTGAGAGGCAAATACAAAGCAAGTTTTACTCCGCACGTAGATTGCGGCGACAATGTGATTATCATTAACGCCGATAAAGTAAAATTGACCGGCAATAAATGGAACGATCGTGTATATCTGCGTTATTCGGGCTATCCCGGAGGACAAAGGGAATCCAGCCCGGCCGATTTAATGAAGAAGAGTCCGGACAGACTTTTCCGCAAAGTCGTAAAGGGAATGCTCCCGAAGAATAAACTTGGCGATAGCATTCTGACCAACTTGTTCGTATATGCCGGAAGTGAACATCCGCATCAAGCCCAACAACCCAAAAAAACAGATATTAATTCTCTTAAATAAAAAAGATGGACATCGTAAACGCAATAGGCAGACGCAAAGCCGCAATAGCTCGTGTATTCGTCAACGAGGGTACCGGTAAGATTACGATCAATAACCGCGATCTCAATGAATATTTCCCTTCTTCTATCCTCCAATTTGTCGTAAAGCAACCGTTGAATACGCTCAATGTAGCAGAAAAATATGATATCAATATCAACCTAAACGGAGGTGGCTACAAAGGACAATCGGAAGCTGCAAGATTGGCGATTGCACGCGCACTGGTAAAGATAAACCCTGAGGATAAACCCGCTTTAAGAGCTGAAGGCTTTATAACACGCGATTCACGCGTAGTAGAGCGTAAAAAACCGGGACGTCCGAAAGCAAGAAAGAGATTTCAATTCTCGAAACGTTAACTTTTGGAACGATTGCTTCCTGCATTTCGTTGCATAAAGCAATTGAGAACGATATCCGTCGAATCGTTCTATCCGACCAAGACGTTTAGTATCTAAATCATAAGGACGTTATCCTTCCGATTTTTTCAACAAAGGAAAAAGGATAATTTACCTTGTGATTCGAGTTAGAAAAAGAATGTAAACGAATAAAACAGTAAAAAACAAACATGGCAAAATTAGAATTTGACCAACTTCTTGAGTCCGGTGCACATTTCGGACACTTGAAAAGAAAATGGAATCCCGCTATGGCTCCCTATATTTTTATGGAACGTAACGGAATCCACATTATCGATCTTTATAAAACAATTGCAAAAACCGAAGAAGCTTCGGCCGCACTGAAACAAATTGCAAAATCAGGAAAGAAAATCCTTTTCGTTGCAACAAAAAAACAAGCCAAACCCGTCGTTGAACAAAAAGCCCAAAGCGTAAATATGCCTTACGTCATAGAGCGTTGGCCGGGTGGAATGTTAACCAACTTCCCAACCATCCGCAAAGCGGTGAAGAAAATGGGCAACATCGATAAAATGATTAAAGACGGAACTTTCGATACGCTCTCCAAGCGCGAAAAACTCCAAGTGACTCGCCAACGGGCAAAATTGGAAAAGACGTTAGGTTCTATACAGGATTTAACCCGTATTCCTTCCGCTCTGTTCATTGTAGACGTAATGAAAGAGCAAATTGCCGTAAAAGAAGCGAATCGACTTGGAATTCCGGTATTTGGCATTGTCGATACCAATTCCGATCCGACCAATATTGATTTTGTCATTCCGGCAAATGATGATGCAGCGAAAGCGGTCGACCTCATCTTGACATATGTTTGCGATGCAATAAAAGAAGGCCTGGACGAGCGTAAAGTTGAAAAAGCCGATGCGGCAGCAGCTGAAGAAAACGAAGAACAGGAAGAAAAGACACCTTCACGCAGAGAACGCAAATCAAAAGCATTGAAGAAAGAGGGTATTATCCCTAAAGAAGACAAAGAAGCAATGAATGCGGCGGTAGTGAGCAGATATGCGAAAGACGAAGATGTCGATGTCGACGAATAAAATATAAACTTATAATAAAAAAGAATATGGCAGTTACAATGGCAGACATCCAACACTTGCGCAAAATGACCGGCGCGGGAATGATGGATTGCAAAAATGCTCTGAACGAAGCAAACGGTAATTTCGATAAAGCAATGGAAATTATCCGTAAGAAAGGACAGGCTGTTGCCGCTAAACGCGAAGACCGCGAAGCACACGAAGGATGTGTATTGGCGAAAACAGAAGGCGAATTTGCCGCGATCGTAGCCCTACAATGCGAAACGGACTTTGTGGCGAAAAATGAAGAATTCATTGCGCTTACTCAACAGTTTTTAGACGCCGCGATTCAATACAAACCGGCAACTCTTCAGGATTTATTAGCTCTCAACCTTGATAAAGGAACCGTTTCTCAACTTATCACCGACAAAATCGGTGCGACAGGCGAAAAAATGGAATTAGGATATTATGAACATATCACCGCACCTTCGGTATATTCCTATATCCATTTGGGGAATAAATTAGCGACCATTGTTGGTTTTAACAAGCCCAATGTGGACGAGCATGTCGCCAAAGACATTGCGATGCAAGTTGCCGCAATGAATCCGATCGCAATTACGGCTGAAGAAATTCCGGCAGATATTAAGGAAAAAGAATTATCGATCGCTCGCGACAAAGCCCGTGAAGCCGGTAAACCTGAAAACTTGCTGGATCGTATCGCAGAAGGAGCTTTGCAAAAATTCTATAAAGAAGCTACTCTGCTTCAACAAGAATATGTCAAAGACAACAAGCACACCATTGAGCAGTTTTTGAAACAACACGATAAAGACCTGAAGGTTACTGTGTTTAAACGAGTATCGTTGAATGCATAAAATGTTCTTTACCGTTTAATTAATAGGAAAAGCGCCGTAGATAACAATCTATGGCGCTTTTTACGTCTATAACGGCTTTATCCCGTACAGGTTAATGATAGCACCAACCATTTACCGGCCTAACCCGCTTGAAGTGGTTAAACGGCAACGTCCCTTGAAGAGAGCGTCCAGGTAAGAACATAATCAGGAGAGACTTCGTAATGAATGCGAACCCGATTCAGGAATTGATCCGTTGTCACAATCGCCTGAAGAATCCCTTTCTCACAGGGAGTAAAGGGCAAAATATGAAGATCTTTGCGAAAGTCAACCCCTTCTTTATCCATGAGTTTGAATAAGGTTTCTTTTGCCGACCAATGCAATAAACGATGGATGACGGGGTGCTTATCATCGATATATTCTTCTTCGGAAATAAACTTACCGGCAATTTTATTCACCCGGTTGGAATTTATCTCGATATCGACACCCACCTCGCAAGTCTTGTGCAACAAGACGGCTGCAAAACCTTTGGTATGGGAAATGCTGATATGATAGGAGCCGTCCGCCAAATAAGGGCGCCCATTTTCCTTATATTGTATCTTTTTTGGATCATCCAGAAGAAAGAACAACAGCAAGCGGGTGGAAAGCCATTCGAGAATACGCCTCGGCGAACGGAGCGAAGAAACCGCTTTGACCATGTCCGGGCGTATCTCTTCGGGAAACAATAGCAAAAGCTCTTCTTCCGTTTCCGATATCTGCCAAACACCTAAAAAGCCGTCTTTATCATCAATATACTCTTTCCTTATCAACATATTCTTTTAAATTTACCAGACCGGAGGTGTCAGAACGACTTCCTCGGTAGGGAAGCGACCCTCTGGGTGAAGGAGATTTCAGGCTTTCGGCGGAATATAACGAACCTTTACGATACGCCGTTTGTTCATTTCCTCGGCTTGGAACGTATATTTTTTATACACAATAATTTCCTTTCGTTTGGGAAAATCGCCCTTCAACTCCAATAATAATCCGGCGATGGTATCGACCTCCTCCGACATTTTGTCGAAATCTTCCGCCGCGACACCGGTAATCTTTATAAAATCGTCGAGAGAGGTTTTGCCCTCAAAGATATACGATCCATCGGCGGCCTTTGTATAGAAGGCCGTCTCCTCATCGTACTCGTCGCTGATATCGCCGACAATTTCTTCCAGAATATCTTCCATGGTCACCAATCCCGACGTACCGCCATATTCATCCACGACAATCGCCATGTGATTCTTATTGGCTCGGAATTCTTCGAGAAGATCGTCAATCCGCTTGGTGCGAGGCACAAAATAGGCAGGGCGGATTAGAGACAACCAATGATAGCTATCGTCTTTATCCAAATACGCCAGCAAATCTTTCACGTACAAAATGCCTTTAATATTATCCGGATTTTCGTCATAGACCGGAATTCTCGAAAACCCCGCTTCGACGATAAACTTGATCACCTCGCTGAAAGGAGTCCGCGAGTCGAGCGCCACCATATCGATGCGTGAAATAAAAATATCGTCTACGGTTTTATCCTTAAAGCGGATGATGCCTTCGAGCATATCCTTCTCTTGCTCATGGATCGTGTCGTTAGAGGTAATTTCCAATGCTTTGGAAAGATTGTCCATCGATATTTCGTGCTTCCGCTGGATGGTGGATCTATTGAAAAGATTGGTCGTCCTTACCAGCAAAGTGGACAACGGGCCGATAACTGCATTCATCAATACAACCACCGGAATAGCGCTGCCGATATACTTCAAGGGATTGTGCGAAGCGTATAGCTTGGGCAATATTTCCACAAACAACACAATAATGCAGACGATGATGATAACTTCCGGCACCAGCCCCTGAAGAGGCGTTCCCGAAAAATAAGGAAGCCGGTTCAACAGATAAATAGCGATCGCCGCAATGGCAATATTCAGGAGGTTATACGAAATAACGATCGTCGCCAAAAGTTTTTCGGGTTTGGAAAGCAGCCTTGTGAGGGTTGTTTTTTGGGTAGCGGTAACCTCTTGGCTATCGTCAATCAATTTTTGATTAATGGAAAAAAAAGCGAATTCCGAACCGGATATAATCGCATTGACCACAATCAGTACAAGCAGGAAGACACATAAAACGGCATCGGATATAGCAGGCATTACAGCCAATATATTCGAAAACAAAAACGATAAAGGGTCAGGGTCCAAGTAACTATAATTTAGTGAAACAAAAGAGAATGTTTTAATTCTTATTCTTTATCATCAGGAATGAAAACATTCTCTTGACAAAAATACGATGAATTATTTAAAATGGCAAATCATCGACATCAGAAACATTATTACTCAAATCGGCAGCGCTATCGGGCGACGAGTTCGGAGCATTATACGAACGCTCGTTGGCGTTGCTTGCGGATGAGTCGGAATGCTCGGGGGCTCCGCCTCTACGACTTAATAACTCCATATTATCGGCATACACTTCCGTAATATATCGCTTAACGCCATTCTGATCGTCATACGAACGGGTACGAAGCTTGCCTTCGATATACACTTGCGTTCCTTTCTTCACAAATTTTTCCACAACCTGTGCCAATCCCCTCCAGCAAACGATATTATGCCATTCCGTCCGTTCGGGAACCTGGGTGCCATTGGCCGCGGTGTAACCTCTTTCGCTGGTAGCCACCGAAAAATTCGCTTTCACGTTGTCATTATCAAAATACTTGATTTCAGGATCTTTTCCTACATTACCTACTAAAATAATTTTATTTACCGACATAACTGTACTTTTTATTTATATATGGAATAATCGTATAAAATACTGCAAAAGCAAAAATACTGTTTTTTTTACACTTTTAGGGTAACCAAAGCTAAATAGTTTCAATATATTTATGGACTAACCGCGAAACGGCATACTCGCCGAGTCGATATCCGGGTATTTCGATAAGCCCGCGCCCTTGCAGCGATTGTTCTGCCGGATCGATATCCACCTGATAGAAATCGGCATAAATCACTTGATGGGAAAGCACATGCTTAAGATGCATGGCGTGCCGGATAGTCATTTGCGTTACCGGGGAAAAAAGTTGTTTAAACCCGTCTGAATCCTGCAATGCGGCAAAGTCTGCGGGCGCATCGGTTTCGACGAGCGGAAACTCATAGAGGTTTTTCCAAATATCGCGTCCGATCCGTTTGCGGATATAGACCTTATCTCCGTAACGAATATGAAAGTAATGGAAATAACGGTTCCGAACCGTTTTGAGGCGGTTTTTAACGGGCAAATCGGCAACTTTGTTACGCGCCAAAGCCAGGCAAATTTCCTGAAAGGGGCATTCCACGCATTCGGGTTGGGCAGGCGTACACACCATCGCGCCCAAATCCATCATCGCCTGATTATGCAATCCTGGAAACCGGGGATGCAAAATCGATTGGGCTACGGCCGTTATTTGCTTCTTCCCGACCGGGGTATTAATGGGCGTATCGATGTCGAACAACCGGGAAAGCACCCGGAACACATTGCCGTCAACGGCAGCGTAAGGCTCATTGTAGGCGATGGAAGCGATCGCCGCGGCGGTATATTCGCCGATGCCTTTGAGCGATAATATATCGGAGTAGGTACGGGGAAACTGCCCGCCGAACCGGTCGACAACTTGCTGCGCCGCCGCATGCAGATTCCGTGCCCGCGAATAGTAGCCCAATCCCTGCCACAATTTGAGCACATCGTCTTCGTGAGCCTGCGCAAGCGACACGACATCGGGAAAACGGCGCATAAACCGGACAAAATAGTCCCACCCCTGTTGTATCCGGGTCTGTTGCAGAATAATCTCCGATATCCAAATGGCATACGGGTCGTGGGTGCCGCGCCAAGGCAAGTCGCGTTTATGCACGTCGTACCAACGCAAAAGGAGCGTACTAATACTTAAATTGTTATCGGGATTTTTCATTGCTACACCATCAAATCAGTTACAAAACTACGTTAAAAATACATTATTCGGAGAAAAAACGCAAAAAAAGAGAAAAAATAGGTTGAATTAGTTTTTTCCCTAAAAAAAAAGCTATACATTTGCATTCCAAAATTTTACTGACAGTAATCGAATTATTAATTTTAAAATATAAAGTAAGATGACTAAAGCAGACATTGTAAACGAAATTGCAAAGAATACAGGTGTAGACAAAGCATCGGTTTTGGCAACGGTAGAATCTTTTATGGAAGTAGTAAAAGAGTCTCTAGCTGAAAAAGAAAATGTATATCTGAGAGGTTTTGGTAGTTTTATTGTGAAGAAAAGAGCACAAAAAACCGCCCGTAATATCTCCAAAAATACAACGATTATCATACCTGAACATAACATCCCCGCCTTTAAACCGGCAAAGAGTTTTGTCAATCAGGTAAAAGAATAATAACAACAACCAATTAAAAAGAACAAGTAAAATGCCAAGCGGAAAAAAAAGAAAAAGGCATAAAATGTCTGTGCACAAACGGAAAAAAAGACTTAGAAAAAACAGACATAAAAAGAAAAAGTAAGTTGAGTCTTTTTTAGCCTTACGGATACAAGAACAAACTTAAATACGGATCAACAACAATTAAGTTTGTTCTTTGTATATGTAAGCATCGTAAAGAGAAAAGAGGTAGCCGAGCGCGGCTCCTCCTGCCTGTTGTGAAAACAGAGCCTATAGTACATTTTTAAGAATTAAAAAAAACAGAACATTGTGATAAGCGAACTTGTAGTAGATGTTCAACCGAAAGAAGTCACCATTGCCGTTCTCGAAGATAAAAAACTGGTAGAATTGCAACAAGAGGCGCAAGATGAATCTTTTGCCGTTGGCAACATCTATTTGGGCAGGGTAAAAAAGCTTATGCCTGCCTTGAATGCCGCATTTGTAGATGTGGGTCACAAAAAGGACGCTTTTCTTCACTATTTGGATTTAGGAGTCGAATTCAACTCCATAACGTATTTTCAGAAGTTCGTCAGCGACAAAAAAAAGATTCCGCAGTTGCAGAAAATGAAGTTGCAACGCATAATCGAAAAAGAAGGGACCATCTCCGATGTATTGAAAGTAGGGCAGGAAATATTGGTGCAAATAGCCAAGGAACCCATTTCAACCAAAGGACCGAGGCTGACGGCCGAAATTTCATTCGCGGGACGATTTATGGTATTGATACCTTTTATCGACCGCGTATCCGTATCGCAAAAAATAATGTCGCGCGAAGAACGTGCACGTCTGCGACAGTTGATACAAAGTATCAAGCCCAAGAACTTTGGCGTTATCATACGCACCAATGCCGAGGGAAAAAGAGTAGCAGAACTAGACGCGGAGCTGAAAAACTTACTCAAAAAATGGGAAGATAACATCGTCAAGCTACAGAAAGCCAAAGCCCCGTCGCTCATTTTCGAGGAAACCGGGCGTACGGTAGCCCTGCTGCGCGATATCTTTAACCCTTCGTTTGAGCAGATACACGTTAACGATAAAAACGTAACCAAAGAAATATCCGAATACGTAAGCATTATCGCACCCGACAAAAAAAATGTCGTAAAACCCTATAACGGTGCACTGCCTATTTTGGATAATTTCGGGGTAACCAAACAAATAAAATCGCTCTTTGGAAAAACGGTTACCTTTAAGAACGGAGCGTATCTGATCATCGAACACACCGAAGCTCTGCACGTGATCGATGTCAATAGCGGTAATCGGAACAAATCGTCGCTCGGACAAGAAGACAGCGCCTATATGGTGAATGTCGCGGCCGCCGAAGAAATTGCCCGCCAACTGCGTTTGCGCGATATGGGAGGTATTATCGTCGTCGATTTTATCGATATGAACAAAGGCGAACACCGTAACAACCTGCTCACCAAGATGCAGGAATTTATGGAAAAAGATCGGGCCCGGCATAATATCCTGCCATTGAGTAAATTCGGATTGATGCAAATCACCCGGCAGCGTGTACGTCCCGAAATGGAAGTTGCCACAAGCGAAATATGTCCCACTTGCTTTGGTAAAGGAAAAATAAAATCGTCGATCTTATTCACCGATACGTTGGAAGGAAAGATCGATTATCTGGCGAATAAACTGAAAGTGAAGAAATTTGTCCTGCACATACATCCTTATGTAGCAGCCTATATTCAGCAAGGTTTATTTTCGTTGAAGTACAAATGGAAAAAGAAATACAGCGTGGGAATGAAAATTGTCCCCAACCAAAAATTGGGCTTCCTGCAATATGCATTTTATGACAAAGACGGCAACGAGATAGACTTGAAAGAAGAAATTGAAATGAAATAACGGCTCGCGGATCTACCACCGTAGAGCTCCAATAACAACAAAACCGGTATTACCTTTGTGTAACGCCGGTTTTTTTATGTTGCAAAAGCATTCCTGTCGCCCCCGGGCATGGAAGATGCGGAACACGGGTGCGACTTCGGGCTTCGCAAGCTATGGCAGGCGGCCAGCCTCTTCAAGGATTATCCAGTGGAAGAACGGGCCATTGCGGGAAGAGCCGTGAAGGCGCTGATTAACGGGGAAGAGCCTTACACCGATATTATGCAGAAAATAAACCAATTGGTAGATGATTATTTATCCATGCCGGATACCGATTCGGAAAAAAAAGAACCGGGTAAAGCGAAATAATTATCCAATCATACAAGTCGCAATCATTTTAAGTAGCAAGCAGCTTCGGAACATCCTAAAAAGAGAGGTTTAGGATCACCTGCAATAGGAGGTGTCTAAGCAAAAATATTACTCCGTTTAAATTAGAGTATAGTGGTTGGAAGTTGGAGACTGGTGACTGGTTGGTGGCCGGGGGTACATTGATCGATATACAGGCAGGGCAATGCAAATCATTCCAACATAAAATGCATTTGCGGCGTTTTTTCGGGGAAAGCGGCACGGAGAGGCTCCGCTTTTTCCGACGTGTGATATCCCAATAAGAGTTGGGCTAATCCGGCGATATCCACAGGGTACGGCACATCGCGGCATTTCCCGGCTGCAAATTCGATGCAGTTCCGCTCCAGCAGCGAATCGGTAATGGACAGCGCGATGGAAATATCCGGATAGGCTTTTTCGAAAATCCTGAGCAAGCTCCCGGCATCGATTATCCGCGCCATTCCGGGCAGACTTCGTGCGGCGGGAAAATCGAACAGGCGGCCATCCTCCATAATGACCCAAAAATCATCGAACGACTTCTGTACCGTCATATCGTTTGCTCGAAACCAGCTATCGAACTCCCGGTAAGCCCCGAATAAGTCCCCGGGCCATCGTCCGGAAAGTTCTTTCAGTGAAGGCAAGTCAATATTTCCGGCATCGAACGTGGTCGAAAAGCCGAACGAACCATAAAAGGAGGTTAGCTCCTGCTCGGCCGGAACCAATAAAGCCAAGGCGATATTTTTCCGCTGCAACTCGAAGAGGCTGGCTTTCATCAGAGCGGACATATAGCCCTTTCCGCGCGCTTCGGGTAGCGTGCACACGCCCGAATAATAACCCGCCGGAATCTCCGTGCCGCAAAAAGAGAAGTCGTACGGCAACAGTTGCAGCGACGCCACGACGGCGCCTTCTTCGATATACACCAACGTGCGGTCGTCTCGGTACTTATCGCGAAAATACAAATCCATGAAGGCATCGGTGTCGCCAAAGACATCTTTCCACATGCGCCGCACTTGCGGCCTTACCGTGGCATCGGCATATTGTATCATTCTATGCATATTTCGGGAAACAGGGGAGTCAGGGAATCTTCAAGCGGTTCTTTTCAAGCAGGATATCGGGACGATAGGACAATTTGGCCTTGCGTAGCGACTCCAGCCCCATATCTTCTTCGCGGTTGATGTAAGTGAACTGTGCCGCTTCGTGCTCCACGAACTGCTGGTTGATAATGGCATAGGCGCCATGGATATCGGCAAAAGCCTTCTCGACATGCACTATAAACGTGTCGTCGCTCAACCGGATACCCAGAGAAAATGCAATGACCCGATTATCCACGAGAATCGCCCCACCCCGCAGCCCGAGTTCTTTAAAGTTTTTGAGAAAACGCGTGGTGGTGGTATAATCCTTTATCAAGGACGGCTCCGAAGCCTTCACGTGATTCCCGTACCATTGCCGGAGCATTTCTTTGCACGCCCCGATCATTTCGGGATGCTCGTTAAGCGACACATATTGCCACTCGTTTTCTTTTTTGAAACGGTTGATGTGATTTCGCTTACTCTGCAACTTCTTTCCTTTTAAACACCTCAGCTTTTCGGAGGCGTAAACATAATCGAAACTGTCGCGTATGGGAGTCGCCACAAAAACGCCCGGCATAAGAGCCTCAATCTCCTCCCGCATATCGGGAGTAACCGCCCCTAATTCGATATTGCTTCTACATCCGCAATCGGCGATGAGTTCTTCGATGATCTTTTTGAGATCGCCTGTCCCGAAAGGTTTCAAAAACGAACATCCGCCCTGCAAATTCATGAATTTGACCAATAAAAAGCCGTCTTTTACAGCATAACGGGTATCGAATGTATGCGCCCACCCGTACAGATTGGTGAAGCACCATTCTGACGAACGATAGGTGTTTTGTTGAAAGAATTGATCGAAAACAGGTTTATCAGAGAGAGTGATGGGTTTAAAATCAATCATGCTGAATCTCTGCCTCAAAACTTTTTAAATCCCATCACTTGCCGCACCTCGTTCAAGGTCTTGGCGGCGCTCTCACGGGCCCGCTCGGCGCCTTCGGCCGTGACTTTGTGAAGGTATTCCTCGTCTTTTTCTATTTCGAGGATACGCTCGCGGATAGGAGTGGTAAAGCGGATAATATCTTCCGACAATTGCTTTTTGAGGTCGCCGTAACGTATTTCACACCGGTTCCACAAGTTATCGAAATGGTTCACCACTTCAGGTGTCGATACGGCACGCAGCACCGTGAAGAGATTCTCGATATAATCGGGTTTCGGAGAATCGGGAACCGTCGGCCCCGAATCGGTCAGGGCCTTTTTGACCTTCTTTTCAATCTCTTGCGGACTATCGGAAAGATATATCGCATTTCCTTCCGATTTGCCCATCTTGCCGTTTCCGTCCAATCCCGGAATTTTAATCAATTCCTCCCCGAAGTTATAGGCCACGGGCTCTTTAAAAAGTTCCACGTTGTAGAAATTATTAAAGCGTCGGGCAAACCTTCTGGTCATTTCCAAATGTTGTTCCTGATCTTTTCCCACCGGTACTTTATCGGCATGATGGATCAGAATGTCTGCCGCCATCAACGTGGGATAAGTAAGCAGGCCCGCGTTCACATTTTCGGGTTGCTTACGGGCTTTATCTTTAAAGGAAACCGTTTTCGACAACTCCCCCAGATAAGCGTGCATATTCAAGTACAAATACAATTCCATCGTTTCCGGGACATCACTTTGCACATAAATCACCGATTTCAGCGGATCGATTCCCGCCCCCAGATAATCCACCAGCACATTCCTTGTATTCTCATGAAGCATACGAGGATCGGGATGCGTGGTGAGGGAGTGGATATCGGCTACGAAGAAAAAACACTTGTTTTCGTCCTGCATGCGAATAAAATTGCGTAACGCCCCGAAATAGTTACCCAAATGCAGCTTACCGGTAGAACGAATACCGCTTAATACTATATCCATGATTCAATTTACTATGAAATGTAGATTCTTTCACCTCCCTCTACGAGAGGCCATTTTTTCGGTGAGCAAAGATACGAAAAGTTATGTCAAACGCCATCAAAACGGGTACAATATGTACATTCGCTCGTTGCATTATCAGACCTGATTCTCTGTTTCACCCCCACAAAACGAATTCATTCCAAATAAAACGGATTAAAGAAAAATTTCCGCAAATAATTCTTTTTTACCGTATAAAAATTGTATTTTTGCAGTCAATAATGATTCGCAACGGTATTCAGTCTCCATTCGACCGGTGAATCTTGTAGATGTGTAACAAAAGTAACGATAAATAAATTCATTAAACTACAAATAAAAACAAGAAATTTATGAGTTGGCTAGTCAAATCTTCTATCGGTCGGAAGTTCATTATGAGCATTTCCGGTCTGTTTCTTATTCTTTTCTTATTATTCCACATGTCCATGAACTTGGTATTGGTCTTCTCGCTCGATGCGTACGATATGATCTGCCGTTTTCTTGGTGCTAATTGGTATGCAATAGTCGGGACGTTGGTTTTGGCTGCCGGGTTTATCGTACATATTATTTATGCGACCCTGCTCACGTTGCAAAACCGCAAAGCCCGGGGTAACGACCGTTATGCTACAGCAAACAAGTCTACCGCTACCTGGTCGTCAAAAAACATGTATGTGTTGGGCATCGCTGTTTTGGCTTTTCTGGTGCTCCACATGATGCAGTTTTGGTACAAAATGCAGTTTAAGGAAATCGTCGGCGACCACACCGCTATCGTAGAAGGATCGTTGCTGGTGGTTCCGTTCTTTCAGAACCCTGTAAATGTTATTATTTACCTGATCGCTTTCGTGGCATTGTGGTTCCACCTTACGCACGGTTTTTGGAGTGCGTTACAAACCGTGGGATTGAACAATACCGTATGGATGAAACGTCTCAAAGTTATCGGGAATATTGTTGCAACGATTATTTGCGCAGGTTTTGCCTTCACAGCCGTTTATCTTTATTTTGCTTACTAACGCTTCGCTCACGAAGTAATAATACTTATAGAATATGAATCAAATAAATTCAAAAATTCCTGAAGGACCGCTGGAAGAAAAATGGTCGAATTATAAAAGCCATCAGAAACTCGTGAATCCGGCCAATAAAAGGCGCTTGGATATCATCGTTGTGGGAACCGGACTGGCGGGAGCTTCTGCCGCCGCTTCTCTCGGGGAACTCGGATTCAACGTCCTGAATTTTTGCATTCAGGATTCTCCCCGACGCGCTCACTCCATTGCCGCCCAAGGCGGTATAAATGCGGCCAAGAATTATCAGAATGACGGAGACTCCATCTACCGTTTGTTCTACGATACGATTAAAGGTGGAGACTATCGCGCGCGCGAAGCCAATGTGTATCGCCTCGCCGAAGTCTCGAACAATATTATAGACCAATGTGTGGCACAAGGCGTACCCTTTGCCCGTGAATATGGCGGTTTGTTGGCCAACCGTTCATTCGGGGGTGCTCAGGTTTCCCGCACGTTCTATGCCAGGGGACAAACCGGACAACAACTCTTACTCGGCGCCTACTCGGCATTAAGCCGCGCCGTTCACAAAAAACAAGTAAAGTTGTATACGCGCTATGAAATGGTCGAACTCGTTATCGTCGACGGGCGCGCCCGAGGAATCATCGCCCGCAACTTGGTGACCGGCAAACTCGAACGTTTTGCGGCACATGCCGTGGTTGTCGCCACCGGAGGATACGGCAACACGTTCTTCCTTTCCACCAACGCGATGACATCCAACGGTTCTGCCATTTGGCAATGTTATAAGAAAGGCGCTTACTTCGCCAACCCTTGTATGGCGCAAATCCACCCGACTTGTATTCCCGTTCACGGCGAATTTCAATCGAAACTGACGCTCATGTCGGAATCGCTCCGTAACGACGGACGTATCTGGGTGCCGAAAAAGAAAGAAGACGCCGAAGCCATCCGCCAAGGCAAACTGAAACCTTCTCAAATAAAAGAGGAAGACCGCGACTACTACTTGGAACGTCGTTATCCGGCCTTTGGGAATCTCGTCCCGCGCGATGTTGCTTCGCGTGCCGCTAAAGAACGTTGCGACGCCGGATATGGTGTCGGTACAACCGGTTTGGCGGTCTATTTGGATTTTGCCGAAGCCATTCAACGGCTAGGCAAAGATGTAGTGGAAGCCCGCTACGGAAACCTGTTCCAAATGTATGAAAAGATTGTCGATGAAAATCCGTATGAAACGCCGATGATGATTTATCCCGCCATCCACTATACGATGGGAGGTATTTGGGTCGACTATGAATTGATGACCTCCATCCCGGGATTGTTTGCCATCGGTGAAGCCAACTTCTCCGACCACGGCGCCAACCGGTTGGGAGCATCGGCATTGATGCAAGGTTTGGCCGACGGTTATTTCGTCCTTCCTTATACGATTCAGAATTACTTGGCGGATCAAATTAAAGTGCCGCACTTCAAAACCGATACTCCCGAATTCGATCAGGCGGAAAAAGAAATCAATGCCCGTATCGATCGTTTGATGAGTATACAGGGACAACATTCGGTTGACTCGATTCATAAGAAACTGGGGCATATCATGTGGGGCTTTGTCGGAATGGGACGCGATGCGGATGGCCTTCGCAAAGCGATTGGCGAACTCAAAGAATTGAAAAAAGAATTTTGGAGTGATGTCCGTATCCCCGGAGAGAAGAGTACGTTGAACGTGGAACTTGAAAAAGCGCTGCGTCTGGCCGACTTCATCGAAATCGGCGAACTGATGGCTCACGATGCACTCGACCGGCAAGAATCGTGTGGAGGTCACTTCCGCACCGAGTATCAAACGCCCGAAGGGGAAGCTCTCCGCGACGATGAGCACTTCTCGTATGTTTCTTGCTGGGAATATGAAGGTGAAGATAAAGACCCGGCTATGCATAAGGAACCTCTAGACTATGAATTTGTCGTCCGGCAACAACGTAATTATAAGTCGTAATTTTTAATCGCATCATCCTATGGACAAAAATATAAACATCAAAGTAAAAGTATGGCGCCAGAATGGGCCTAAAGAAAAAGGCCATTTCGAAACATACACATTGGAAAATATTTCGCAAGGGAGTTCTTTCCTCGAAATGTTGGATATCCTCAATGAGAAACTCATCAATGAGGGTAAGAACCCCGTGGTTTTCGATCACGATTGCCGCGAAGGCATTTGCGGTATGTGTAGTTTGTATATCAACGGCCATCCTCATGGCCCCGATGAAGATATCACGACTTGCCAATTACACATGCGTAAGTTTGACGACGGCGACACCATTGTGGTAGAACCGTGGCGTTCGGCAGGATTTCCTATTATAAAGGATCTGATGGTCGATCGTACCGCTTTCGACAAGATTATACAGGCGGGAGGGTATGTTTCCGTCAATACGGGAGGCGTTCCCGATGCAAATGCTATTCCCATCCCCCGTGATAAAGCGGAAGCGGCGATGGATGCGGCTGCTTGTATCGGTTGCGGCGCTTGCGTAGCGGCTTGTAAAAACGGTTCGGCGATGCTTTTCGTATCGGCTAAAGTAAGTCAACTCGCCTTGCTTCCGCAAGGACGAATTGAGGCTGCACGCCGTGCCAAATCGATGGTCGCAAAAATGGATGAGCTTGGCTTCGGGAATTGTACCAATACCGGCGCCTGTGAGGCCGAATGTCCCAAGAACATTTCGATTTCGAATATTGCGCGATTAAACCGCGAATTCTTGAAAGCTAAGTTTAAAGACTAAATAACTTTACCGAGGGCGCCGCCCGGAGCGACAGACTCCCGATCGCCTGAAAACTGTTCGATACAGCGGATTCTCCTGCTGCATTGAACAGTTTTTTATGTGGAAGAGAGAATGTTTCCAAAGAATCGCCACACTATCCGTAAAGAGTCTCTACATAAGCAGTATCAACAAAATCGGCAAATAATCTTTCAACTCGACCCTCAATAGTTGCAACGCTTTTCCCAATCGGTAATTGACAGTCTGGCATGAAACCTGAAGTTTTTCAGCTATTTCTTTATGAGTAAGGCCATCCATACGGCTTAATTCAAATACGGTCCGCAAGTCTTCGGGTAATTTATCGAGCGCTTCATGGAAAAGGGCAAACAACTCGTTCTCGAGATAAAAATCCGGGTCGTCGAACATTTTCTCTTGCTTCTCATAGATCGATGCATGAATCCGGTTTTTAATATGATCGTGATGGATACGATTAATACTTTTATTTTTGACAATTGTAAAAAGTAATGACTTCAAAGACATATCGGCCATAAGCGTAGACTTGTTCTCCCACAACCACAGCATGGTCTCCTGCACTACTTCTTTAGCTTCTTCTTTTTCTATGTATTGAGTGGCATAGGAATATAAAAAAGGGAAATAGTACTTATACACCATTTCAAAATAAGTGCCGTTGTCATGGCGTAAGTTATTTATGACTTCCGTGTTATCCCTGAAATCATTCATATATTCTTCATTGAATTGAAAACAAAGATATGGAAAAAGTAAATGAATGCAAAAGAAATAATTTCGAGATTTGTTTAGTAACTTTTATTTTTGATTTGTATTAATAACAGACACCTGAAAAAAAGAATGGAAAATGATCTTTTGATAAAATATTGTGAAGGCTTATTGGATACTGCATCCAATAAAGAAGTGGAGACATGGATGGACGCTTCCCCCGAGAACCGGAAAACAGTGGAAGACCTGTCGATGTTGCTTTTTCTGTCGGATAGAATAAAAGCCATGGAGGAAATCGACGTCGATGAAATGTACGATGATTTCGCCCGCCGTAAATCTATCCTGCCCGTAGAGAGAAAAGCCATTCCTCTATGGCGTAAGATTGCCGGAATAGCCGCTATCGTCATCGCGTTGATTGTGTCGGGAACTTTTGCGACTTTCTATTTATTGGATACATATTCGGAGCCGATAGTCGTTTCCACCCGGTTGGGTGAAAAAGCTCAGGTAATTCTTCCCGACGGTTCAACCGTATGGTTAAATGCTTGCAGCCACTTGGCTTACAAAAAATCGTTTTTGACTTTCAAACGGCAAACAACGCTTACCGGAGAAGCCTTTTTCGAAGTTACACCCGATCGGCGCTTTCCTTTTATTGTCTCGCATGATAACTCTGAAATCAAAGTATTAGGAACGAAATTTAATGTCCGCTGTAATGATGACGACAATTTCCTCTCCGCTTCCCTCGTCGAAGGTTCTATTTTATTTTCGGATGCCGATAAAAAGTTATCCGTAAAGATGAAACCCGGCGAGCATCTTTTATTTGATAAACAAAATAATACAACCGCCCTTTCGCAAGTAACCTCGGTCGAGGATATCTACGGATGGATCGACGGTAAGCTTATCTTCCATAATACATCGTTGGAAGAAATCGGTAAAGACCTTGAAAAATATTATAATGTAGAAATCGTTTTCAACGATGAACAAGTGAAAAGAGAACGCTTTACCGCAGAATTCGAAATGACCGATAATATCCATCATATTTTATCGATGCTCGAACTGACCAATAAATTTACCTATAAGACCCATAATCGGGAGATCATCATCTCCTCTAAATAAACATAACTTGTCAAACATTTAAACATAAAGAGAATGAAAAAATTAAGAAGGACGTAAACAAACCCACGAGAAGGCAATTGATCTTCTAATCAAGAAAAGCAAAACACATTTAATAATGAGTCAATGAAAAATGAATATCTAAAACAAATGAGAAAAAAGATCCATCGGGTATTGAGTTACCAAAGTATGTTGATATTGTCAATCTTAGCTTTACAATGCTTTCAGGTTAAAGCAGCAGCTCAAGGACAATATCTGACATTGAAATTCACCAACGCTCCGATAAGCGAGGTGTTTAAACAAATAAAAAAAGAAACGAACCTGTCGGTGATTTATAATACGGAAGATATTAATCCCGATAAAAGAATTGATGTAACGGCCGAACAACAACCCATACGGGAAGTCCTCGACCATATTTTAGCGGAATCCGGTACCGATTTGACGTATGTAATCAAGGACAAACATATCGTGATTACGAAAATACAGGAAAGGGCGCAACTTCCGTCTTCACCGCAAAAGCGAACCGTTTCGGGAGTGGTCGTCGATGAAAGCAAACAACCGCTGATCGGAGTGGGCGTCTATGTCGTAAAGGATGACGGCTCTACCGCAGGCGGAACCGCCACGGATATCGACGGCAATTATTCCTTATCCATCGAGCAAGGCCAGTCGCTTACCTTTTCCTATATAGGATATGCTTCTCAAACGATTCAGCCGGGTGAGCGGGAAGTCTTGAATGTGACCATGCAGCAAGACATGAAGTTGCTGGATGAAGTGGTTGTGACGGCTTTAGGGATCCGGAGATCGCAGAAAGCCTTAAGTTACAATGTGCAGGAAGTCAAACAAGACGAACTTACTCGCATAAAGGATGCCAATTTTATCAATGCCTTATCGGGAAAAGTAGCGGGTGTGACTATCAATGCGAGTTCTTCCGGAGTCGGCGGAGCGAGTAAAGTCGTAATGCGCGGTATGAAAAGTATAGCCCAGTCGAATAATGCGCTATATGTGGTGGATGGGATTCCAATGTTCGATTTTGCGAGTGAAGGAGGTACCGTATTCGATTCGTCGGGCGCCAGAGATGCCGTAGCGGATATCAATCCTGAAGATATCGAATCGCTTTCGGTGCTTACCGGAGCAGCGGCGTCCGCACTTTATGGCAATATGGCGGCAAACGGGGTGATTTTGATTACGACGAAGAAAGGTAAAGCGGGGAAAACAACCTTGTCTTTGTCTCAGAATACGGAATTTTTGCAGCCGTTTGTGTTGCCTGATTTCCAGAATCGGTACGGCACAGGCAGTTTGTTAAGCCCCGAAGTTACGGTTGCCGATAAAAGTTGGGGGAATCGATTAAATGAGGCTAATTTTATGGGATATTCACCTCGAAGCGATTATTTCAGGACGGGAATGGTAACGACAGAGACCTTATCGTTCTCTACCGGTACCGAACGTAATCAAACCTATGCTTCAGCCAGCGCGGTAGATTCGCGCGGAATGATTCCGAATAACGATTATCGACGTTACAACTTTTCCATCAGGAATACGGCTTCGTTTTTAGAAGACAAAATGACGTTGGATGTAGGAGCAACATATGTCAAGCAAAATGACCGAAATATGGCCAATCAGGGAGTCTATCAGAATCCATTGGTCAGCGTTTATCTTTTCCCGAGAGGCGATGATTGGAACGATATTAGGATGTTTGAACGGTATAGCACACAGCGAAAAATATCAACCCAATACTGGCCGCAAGGTATTAATGAATATACCGGCCAAAATCCTTATTGGATCAACTACCGCAATTTACGTGAGAATGCAAAAGACCGTTATATGTTTAATGCGAATCTGAGCTATGATTTGCTCGATTGGTTGAATGTCTCTGCGCGTATACGGGTGGATAACGCCGGAACGGAATATTCCGAAAAGCTATACGCTTCTACGAATACGACTTTAACCGGAGGTTCGAATAACGGGCTTTTCGGGGTTCAACGAACGAATGAAAAGCAAACCTACACAGATTTCCTTGTCAATATAAACAAATCGATAGCCGAAAAACTGACGCTATTTGCCAATATAGGAGCTTCTCTATCGGATATACAACAATATGCCGTGCAAACCGGCGGCCCGATTGTTGATACCGACACGGAAAGCGGTATTCCCAATTTGTTTTCACTCATGCAATTGGATAGGGACAAAGCCCGAAGTTCGCAGGCCGGATACCACGATCAGACACAATCGGTTTTCGCCAGTACGGAGTTCGGCTATAGAGGTGCTTACTTCCTTACATTAACCGGGCGGTACGATTGGCCTTCGCAACTTTCCGGATCCTATTCTACTGCAAAAGGATTCTTTTATCCATCCATCGGCACATCTTTTATTTTGTCCGACCTTTTTCACATGCCTAAGGAGGTAATCGATTACATGAAACTGCGAGCATCTTTCGCTTCCGTGGGTACTCCTTTCAAACGTTTCCTGGCACAAAAAAATTATGCATGGTCCGGCTCCCTCAACGGATATGAACCGACGCCGACTTATGCACCGATGCCTCAATTAAAGCCCGAAAGGACAAACTCTTGGGAAGTAGGACTCACGACCCGGCTTTTAAAACACTTCCATATCGATATCAGTTTATATGATGCCCGGTCGTTCAACCAAACTTTCAATCCGGGATTATCCTCATCCTCTTTATACAAATATCGTTATATTCAAACCGGCAGTATAAGAAACCGGGGGATAGAGCTGGGGGTAGGATATGATAACAAATGGAATGATTTTACCTGGTCGACACACTACACTTTCAGTGCAAATACAAATAAGATCGAAGAATTGGTAGAGGATTATAAAGACCCTCAAACCGGACAATCGACTCCTTATACATTAGACATCGGAGGATTGGCCGATGCCCGTTTTATCCTTAAGGAAGGGGGGTCTTTAGGCGATTTTTATTCGTTATACGATGTTCAGCGAGATAGCAACGGGGATATTTATATCGATCAAGATGGCAATATCACTTCGGCCAGAGCTTTGGAACCCATCAAATTGGGAAGTGTTTTTCCGAAGAGCAATATGAGTTGGAGAAACGATTTCTCATGGAGGAATTTCAATTTCGGATTTATGCTTTCGGCCCGCTTGGGCGGTATCGTATATTCCGCAACCCAAGCCGTATTGGACCGTTATGGAGTATCCGAAGCATCTGCTGTTGCGCGAGATAACGGAGGTGTCGTCGTCAATGGAGGAGATGTTGTCAATGCCGAAAAATGGTTTACCGCCATCGGTCGTAACTCAGGTATACCTCAATATTATACCTACGGAGCAACGAATGTACGCTTACAGGAGGCCCGGCTTGGATATACCTTTACGAAAGCCCAATTACGGGGAATCACCGATGTTACAGTTTCCTTAATCGGGCGCAATTTATGGATGATTTACAATAAAGCTCCTTTTGATCCGGAATCTGTTGCTACCGTAGGGAACTATTATCAAGGAATCGATTATTTTATGATGCCTAACTCTCGGAATGTAGGCTTTAGTGTGAAGATTAATTTTTAATACGAACAGAAAATGAAAAGATATAAATTAGTATTACCGATCGTTGCCTGTGTGTACTTTGTGTTATTTTTCGCAACATGTACGGATAAATACAATGAATACAACAGAGATATATCCGCAGCGACGGAAGAAGAAATGGGGCGGGATGATTACTTGTTGAGACAATACCTGCTTGCCATGCAGAGTTGGGTAATCCCTACCGATGCCAATGCCAATCAGTTTGTAGAATGTTTATTGGGGGGTGCCTTTGGTGGTTATCTGTCTGATTCGAATCCGGGATTCAACAACAGAAATTTTTCTACTTATATTCCCGAAAATCATTGGTGGAGAGTTGCTTTCAACGACATTTTCACCAAAATAATGGCGAATCACAAGTTCTTGCACAATTCCTCCGAGAACCCCGTGTCATTAGGTGTAGCCGATATAATAAAAATAATGGGAATCTCGCGGGTAACCGACATTTATGGTCCCATTCCCTACTCACAAGTGGGAGAGGATGGACAATTGAATGCGCCTTATGATTCTCAAGAACAGATTTATAAGTTGATGTTACAAGAATTGGATGGAGCTATCGAGGCCTTGACGGCTCATCAAACGGAAGATTTTTCGCCTAAATCCGACCGGATTTATGAAGGTGTTGTGGTCAATTGGATAAAATTGGCGAATTCTCTAAAGCTTCGTTTGTCTATGAGGATTGCCGATGTAGAGCCACAACTGGCAAAAGAGAAAGCGGAGGAAGCAGCAAACCACAATATCGGCACTATTAGTTCGAATAGTGAAAATGCCTTTATGACACTTGCTAACACCAATCCGTTTCATGTTGTAATGTATGAATATAATGGAGGTGACTCCCGCATATCGGCGGATATAACCTCTTTTATGAACGGATATAACGATCCGAGAAGGGAAAAATATTTCACGCTGTCAACATTTACAGGAAATACAACAAACGGATATATCGGATTGCGGTCGGGCATTATGATACCGGAAGCTGGAAAAGCTCAATCTTATTCGAACATGAAAGTCGAAACCGGCAATAAATTGCTATGGATGAATGCCGCCGAAGTTTCTTTTCTGAAAGCCGAAGGTGCCTTACGTGGATGGAATATGGGCGGCGGATCGGCAGAAGAATACTATAACGCAGGTATTTCCCTTTCTTTTGAGCAATGGGATGCTTCCGGAGCGGAACAGTACAGGGAAGACGAAGTGAGTGTACCGGAATCTTATAAAGACCCGTTAGGCAGTTATTCTTATTTCGGAACAACCAGTAAGATAACGGTAAAATACGATGTCGAGGCAGAGTATGAGAAGAATCTCGAACGGATTATTACGCAAAAATGGATTGCAAATTTTCCTCTCGGTATTGAGGCCTGGTCGGAATTCCGCCGCACGGGATATCCCAAACTCATACCGGTAATGGAGAACAAGAGCGGAGGTACGGTAAGCACTGAACGGATGGCCCGCCGACTGCCTTATCCCCAGGAAGAATATACCAATAACGCTCAAAACGTCGCGAATGCGGTAAGCCAATACTTAAAAGGACCGGACAATATAGGCACCGATATTTGGTGGGCAAAGAAAAACTAATTTAAATACAATAAGTGATGAAAAATAAATTTATATATGCGATGATTATTACCGCGTGTTGTTTTTTTATCAGTTTCCTTTCTACTTCTTGTAGCGATTGGACGGATACGGAATCGTTAACCATTATCGATCCCGACATAAAAAAACAAAATCCTGAATTATATGCAGACTATTTACAGAACTTGAAAGAATACCGCAAGTCTGACCATAAAATCGTATATGCATGGTTTGACAATAGCGAAAAAGTACCTTTCAATAGGGCCCAACATATCGACAATCTGCCCGACAGCATCGATGTTGTCGTTTTAACCCACCCTGACAGTTTAGACGATCTGGAATTAAATGAAATACGCAACGTCCGTCAGGACAAGGATATGAAGGTCATTTTCTCTCTGGATTACGATGCTCTGAAATTGAATTATGATAATAAAATGGCAGAGTTAAAGGATAATGAAGAAGAGACGACTGTACAGGAGGATTTTCTATCACACCTTCTGGATACGTTGGGGTATTCCCTCAAATTGGTAGATACATATGGCTACGACGGCATTATTGTAGGATATAACGGAAAAAGCCTTTT
Source organism: Bacteroidales bacterium UBA5382 (assembly GCA_002409745.1). Taxonomy (GTDB): domain Bacteria; phylum Bacteroidota; class Bacteroidia; order Bacteroidales; family Dysgonomonadaceae; genus Limibacterium; species Limibacterium fermenti. The sequence goes on along the minus strand of DHOU01000015.1, from coordinate 59,752 downwards.
GCATATGACCGCGAACGAAAAAGAAGAATATATCTCTAACGAAAATACTTACATCGGCATTATCCATTCGTGGATAAATACACACAAAGACAAAATGCTTGTTTTTGCCGGAAAGCCGCAAAACCTGGTCGATAAAACCATACTGAATTTATGCAAGCATATTATTATTGAGACATCCGGCGCAACCAGCGGCGGCCAGTTGACTTACGACATAACGAGGGCTTGTACGGAAGGAGTTCCTACCGATCGCTTTATTGTTACGGCCGAAACAACCTCTCTGGACCAATCCGATACCAAAACCGGATACTGGACTGACGGTACCCGGGCTGTTCCTTCATCAGCCCTATGGGCGACCGCAACTTTTCCGAATTTCACGATAGCCGGATTGGGTATATATAATATCAATAACGATTATTATAATGTCCGTCGGGTATATAACTATACTAAAACAGCTATCTATACGTTGAACCCATCATTCAAATCTAAATAATTATGAATCGTTATAGTTTCTATTTTTTTCCGCTTTCTTTCTTATTAATGCTCTTTTGCAGCTGTAATAATGATGCGTCCTTTGATAATAAAGTATATATCGAATCGATATCTAAAGTTGACAACTTGCTGATTAAGCCGAATATTGTAAATGAAGCAAGGATCTTACAAACGGCAATCGCTCAACCCGAAGATAAGGATATTACGGTAACATACCAACCCGCCCCATCGTTAGTAGAAGTCTATAATAAAGCCTATTACGATCATGCGGTGGCGCTTCCCGAAGTTTATTACGAATTACCCGAACCAAAGGTGACGATTGCGGCCGGAAGTGTTCGTTCTTCGGAAACGTCCATTCATTTTAAAGATATCAATCGCCTTGACAGGGATTCGGTATATGTGCTTCCAGTGACAATCGTCCATGCCGACCTACCCGTCTTGCAAAGCGCGCAAACCATTTATTATGTCTTGAAAGGAGCGGCTTTAATCAATGTCGTAGCCGACATGGAAGACAATTACCTTCACATCGATCAATGGGTGACCCCCACTGTGGTAAACAATCTCTCGCAGGTTACAATGGAGGCATTGATCAGATGCCGCGATTACGACAGGCTTATCAGCACGGTAATGGGAATAGAGGGAAGGCTCCTTATCCGTATCGGGGATGCAGGCTTTCCTTCCAATCAAATTCAAATAGCCACCAATAAAGGCAACTTCCCGGATTCTGATTCCAACAAGGGACTGCCTACGAACGAATGGACCCATGTGGCTCTGACGTACGATTCTTCCGATGGAGATATGAAAATTTATGTAAACGGTAAAGTCCAGTCGCAAGGAACTAAATCCATCGGTCGAGTAAGTTTTGATGTAAACGGTAAAGATGGCTTCTATATCGGGCGCTCTTATGAAGATAACCGCTATTTGGCAGGAGAATTCTCGGAATGCCGTATATGGAATGTTGTTCGCACGCAGGAAGAGATTGCGAACAACCCTTTCGAGGTGGAGCCGGAATCGGAGGGGCTTGTAGCTTATTGGAAATGTAACGACGGAGCAGGCAATACAGTGAAAGATCATACCGCTAACGGGAATCATTTGGCCTCAAAGAATGCAATTAAATGGACACCCGTATCGTTGCCGGCTAAAAGCAAGTAATGGAAAATCTTATAAAAAAACAAATGATGAAATACGATAAATTAATGAGCCCAACTTTGTTGACAATGGCTATTATACTCTTTACCTGCTTCTTTTCGGCTTGTCAGGAGGATATTAACGTTGGAACTATCGATGAAAGCAAATACGAAGTGAGTAAGGATATATTCGGCTATTTAACGGATGTTAAGGGGCAAAGAAATGTATCCTTGGTGGAGTTTCGTGAAAACGGGAAAACCGACCTTTTCTTGCACCTGACCGGAAGCGCTTCTAAACCCGTAAGCGTAAAGCTAAAATATGATAACGCCGTTTTGGAAGCATATAACGAAGCCCATGAATCATCCTATGACTTTTTTCCCGAAAACTTGGTGACATTCGCCGAGGGAGGAACTGTACAAATTTCAGCCGGGGAAAACAAGTCGGAACGAGTTCCGGTGTCGTTTCTTTCCGGCAGCTCTTTGGACCCTGAAAAAAGCTACGGAATACCAATCAGTATAGAACTTGTTTCCGGAGATGTTTCCATAGGATCGATAGGCAACTATATCATTATGGTGAAAGATATTACGAAAATTCCCGATGCTGCCAAAGCAACGGGAATAAAAATCATCAGTTGTCAGGAAGTGAATGACAGCGATCCGTTGAATCCGTTGAATCATTTATGTTTTACGTTGAAAGATACCGGAAAACCGCTGTTCGATATGGTAATTCTCTTTGCAGCAAATATCAAATATGATATTCAAACGGGTGGGGTATATCTTTATAATAATCCTAACGTACAATATCTATTGAGTAACCGGGAAAAATATTTGAAACCTCTTCAAGACAAAGGCATAAAAGTAGTATTGGGTATACTCGGTGGCGGAGAACGTTCGGGAGTCGCCAATTTGGCGGACGAAACAGCACGGGAATTTGCTAAAAACCTGAAAGCTACGGCCGATACATATCTTTTAGATGGCTTTTTCTTCGATGACGAATATTCAGCCTATCAGACACCTGTTCCACCCGGTTTCGTAGCACCCTCCAACGCTGCCGCTGCCAGGCTTTTCTTTGAGGCGAAAAAACTGATGCCTGATAAATTAATGTGTGCCTATGTTTATAGTAGAACCCGAAGTTTTGAAAGTATTGACGGCATCGAGCCCGGAGAATTTGTCGATTGGGGGATTCATGATTATGGAGGAAGCTCCGATTTAAGCTGGAACTACCCCGGATTGCAAAAATCAGGAATGGCTCTATATTCGCAAGAGTTCGCTCTGAATCGATTTACTTCGGAGAATAATCTGAAAAGATTACGAAATAATGGATATGGAGGACATATGGTTTTCTCCCTGAATCCTTTCCGAAATAATTTCACCAACCGTCAATTGCCCGCTTTGCAAATGATTGCGAAGACATTATTCGATGAAGAACTTGTCTATAACGGTCAACCGTATAAAAAAGATTGGTAATTAGATGATTCCTTAGTTGAGACATCCTCAACTATATAAAACAAATTATTAACGATTCAACGATTTATTTTTATGACAACAAGATATTATTTGTTCTGGTTTTTCGTCATTTTCGTTCTCCTGCTCGGTTGCAGTAAAGAAGAGGTAGCTGAAGATCCCGTTCTCGATACGGAAGTGAATATCGTTTTGGATAAGGAGGCTATCGATCTTAAAATGGAAGAAAATACGGAAGTGCTTATTTCAGAAGGAAACGGCGATTATAGTGTTTTTTCTATTAATCCCGATATAGCCGCTGTCACGTTAAACGATGACAGGATAGAAATATACGGTAAAAATACGGGGTCTACCAACATTATCATTTCGGATAAGAAAACTCAATTAAAACGATTACCTGTGATCGTTTATCAATATGACAAAATCGTACTGGAAGAGGAAACTGTTAATATCGATTTTAAAATTGGGAATAAAAAAGATGTCACCATTAATATATTGGAAGGCAATGGCAAGTACTCAGCCGTTTCGGAGGACGAAACGATTGCGACGGTACAAACATCGGAAAATACGATTATCATTACAGCACAAGGGAAAGAAGGAAAAACAAATATTGTCGTTACGGATGCAAGTAAACGACAAGCTGTTTTGTCGATTAATACTCAATCAACAACTATTCCCTATGATGAAGAAGAGCTGGCAGCAATAATGGAGGAAACAACAGCTCCTTATTTTGTATTCGATGCGTCAACTGCAAGTGCCCCTTATTATGACTATTTAAATATGATTGAAAACGGAATGAATCTGAGCGGATACACCCGATACGATTTCTATGTCCTGAAAATTTATTATCCGAAAGATGTATCTATCGGAGAAAAGCAAGGATGTAAAATCAGTTATCAGAATATTCCGTATGGTAAATCATCCGACGGAGTTCTTGATCTGGAATACTTTAAAATCATCAAGAACGATGGAAGCAAGATATGGGCGGTTTTCTCTTTAATTGAAAAGGATGTATTGAAATACGGGTATTTTATACAAGATATCCAGCCGTAATTAGACCTGTTGCTTAAAGAAAAGGGGGTGAATCTTTTGCCGATTCAGCTCCTTTTTTCTGTAGGGAACTTTTAACAGAACAAACAGCCGCTTCGGGTTGCCGGAACGGATTGTTTCCACTTGTGAAAACCGCTTCGGGTTGCCGAAAGTACCTTTTTACACTGGAAAAAGTCCCTTCGGGTTACCGTTGGTATATTTGACACCTGCGAAAATGCCGCGGGGAAGGCGATGGCATTTTCGCAACCGGAAAAAGCACGATCGGGTTGCCCGAAGGAGGTTTTTCCACTTGCGGTAATGCGAAAGGGGTATCCGCCGCATGAACAACAGTTGCATGCATCATTAAGACCAAAGGGCCGTGAGTAATATACGTGTAAACAATCGCTCCCGGTTAAACGTTATGTTGATGTCGTTGAATTATTTGTGGAAAAGCCATCGCTTTCCCTTTCTATAAATGCAGAGGTAGCATTTGTTTTTTTCCGTACTTTCGGCGGCTAATTCATCCAAATGTTATAGCTTTGCACGGACTAAAAAAGATTACTATTTTACTAAATGAATTGATATGAAAACAAAAACAGTATTTTTCAGTACGCTGATTGCTTTCTTCCTGATGGGAGCTACAGCTAACGCACAATTACGCTTCGGGTTGAGAGGCGAAGTAGGACTCAATACGCCGTCTTTTACGAAAGAAGCTCTTGAAGTGGAAAACCTCAATGGCTTTAAATTAGGTCCCACGGCCGAATTTACGCTACCCCTTGTCAATTTGGGCATTGAAGGTTCGCTCTTATACAGCAACGACCGGATGAATGTGAAGGAAGTTACTCAAGGAATAGAAAAAGTGGTGCAGAAAGTGTCCAACCACTATCTGGATGTTCCGGTGAACGTGAAATATAAATTCGGACTCCTGCTTCCCGTGAAAATATTCGTTGCCGGCGGCCCGTATGCCCGTTTTCTGGTGTCGAGCGATGATTTCACTTACGAAGCCTTGAAAGGACAAGTGGAAACAAAAAGTTTCGAAGCCGGAATCAATGTCGGACTGGGAGCCGAAGTACTCAATCGCCTGGCCGTAGGAATTAACTACGGCATAAAAATGACCGATAACTATTCGGTAGACAAACCCGAATGGACCGATGCTTTCAACGGAAAAAAAGGTACTTGGTCACTTACGGCCGCCGTATACTTATAATACATGTTTGCCGATGTAGTACTGCCTTTGCCCTTATCCGAAACGTTTACCTATGCCGTTCCGGCGTTCATGCAAAGTGCGCTGGCAATCGGATGCCGAGTCATCGTTCCTTTCGGAAAACGCAAGTACTATACGGCTATTGTTCTTAAAATACATCACGACGCCCCACAGAGCGGCGTCTCCTTAAAAGATATCCATTCCCTGATCGATTCCGTTCCGTTGGTGAACGAAAATCAACTGAAATTATGGGAGTGGGTATCTTTTTATTACCTGTCACCTTTAGGCGATGTTTACAAAGCGGCATTTCCTTCCAAACTGAGGATGGAAAGCGAAACGATGGTATCCGCCCTCATAGGGCACGCCACCGATGAAAAGGGATTGCGTCCAAAGGAAAAACAAATCATCGACCTGCTGAACGAGCATGACCTTCCGGTAAAGATATCCGAAATCGCCGTCCGCCTGAAAATCGTGAATGTCCTACCGACAGTTTATTCGTTAGCAGAAAAAGGCTTGGTCGTAATCCACGAATCCATCCAAAGTAAGTTTGCGCCCAAGACCGAAACACATATTTTCCTCCCGAAGAAATTATCTCCCCAATCCGCCTCGCACGCAATCGGCAAAGCAAAAAAGCAACAGTTGCTCTACGAACAGATCACTGGCCTTTTTGCCGCTAGCGAAGCGGACTCCTTTAGTCGCAAAGAGATCATGGCTCTCACCGGCGCTTCGGCTTCCGTATTGAACGGACTATTGCAGAAAAACGTCCTACGGCAGGCGACCGTCGAAATCGGGCGCCTGGGCGACGGCGCAGCAAGGGTTACCCGTGCTCCTCACACGCTCAATGAATATCAACAGCAAGCTTTCACCGAGATTATCGACTGCTTTAACGACCGGAAGCCGTGCCTGTTGCATGGCGTTACCTCCAGTGGAAAAACCGAAATCTACATTCATCTGATTAAGCGCCTGCTGGAAGAGGGCAAACAGACGCTGTATTTAGTTCCCGAAATAGCGCTTACCACACAGCTTACGCATCGTTTGCAAGCGGTTTTCGGCGACAAGCTGGCGATCTATCACTCCAAAATAAACGATCAGGAACGGGCGGAGATCTGGAAGAAAATGCTGTCGGATCATCCGTATGACATCGTCATCGGCGTACGCTCATCGCTTTTCCTGCCTTTTAAAAGATTGGGATTGATTATTGTCGACGAGGAGCATGAAAGCAGTTATAAACAAACGGAACCGGCTCCCCGATACCATGCCCGCGATACGGCCGTTATGCTCGCTCATCTCACGAAGGCTCCTATTTTGCTGGGTACCGCCACGCCTTCCATGGAATCGTATTTTAATGCCAAAACGGGGAAATACGGGCTCGTCACGCTGGCCAACCGCTATGAAGATATCTCGCTGCCCGAAATCATTTTGGAAAATACCAAAGAGCTGCGTCGCAAGAAAAAAATGAAATCCTTGCTCTCGCCGGCGCTCATTAGTTATATGGATAACGCGTTGCAGGAAGGCGGACAGGTCATTCTTTTCCGCAACCGGCGAGGCTTTGCGCCCATGGTCGAGTGCCAGCTTTGCGGCTGGACACCCAAATGCCGGCGGTGCGATGTCAGCCTCACGTATCATAAATCGCGCAATGAACTCGTTTGCCATTATTGCGGCACAACGTATAAAATGGTGACGGAATGCCCCGAGTGCCATCAACCAAGTATCGAACCGGTAGGAATGGGCACGGAGCAAGTGGAAGAAGAAGTGGCGCGGCTTTTTCCGAAAGTCTCCATCGCCCGCATGGATGCGGATACCACCCGGGGCAAAAATGCATATGAGAATATTCTTTCGGACTTTCAGCAAAAAAAGACCCGCATTCTTATCGGTACGCAAATGTTATCGAAAGGATTGGATTTTGACGATGTCAGCGTAGTAGGCATCATCTCGGCAGACAGCTTGCTGAATTATCCCGATTTCCGCTCACACGAACGGGGCTTTCAGCTAATGATGCAGGCCAGCGGACGGGCAGGCCGTAAAAACAAACGCGGGAAGGTGATTATTCAAAGCAATGATCCGGAACAACCGTTATACCGTTACCTTACGGACAACGACTACGAGGGGTTCTTCAGGCAACAAGCCGAGGAACGGAAACTGTTCAACTATCCGCCTTATTCGCGCCTTATCCGTATTGTCATCAAAGATAAAGACGAGCAAAAAGCCGAAGTTGAAGCCCGCGCTTTTGCCGGACTTCTCCGGCCGTCGCTGCACGAGCGTCTGCTGGGCCCGAGCAAACCCGCCGTGGCTAAAATCCAATTATACCACATCCGGGAAATTCTCTTAAAACTCGAAATCGGATTATCTCCGCAAAAAATCAGGAAACTTATCAAGAAGTCGGAGCAACGCATGCGCGCCAACCCCGAATTCAAATACATGCGGGTCTATTATGATGTAGATCCGTTATAGAAGATATGGGGACGGGGAGATATGCCTGCGGTGATACCGCTTCACGATAATGGGTTTGCCTCCCGGTCACCTTATCGCACGAAGTGCATTATCAGGCGAAGCCGTTATCGCGAAGCATCATCTCCCAGTCTCTCTCTGTCTCCTTGTCTCTCTGTCTCTCGTCTCCTTGTCTCTTTGTCTTATTGCGCCGGAGCCGGAGCCGTTTCGGCAGGTACCGGCAACGTAGGAGTAACATCGGGAGCGGTGGTAGGATTCAGCGGAGCCGGTTGTTGCACTTCTATCTGCGATTGTGGAGCAGTAGTAGAATGCGAGGCCGTATATTTAGCCGTTAAAACACTCAACACCATAATCACCGCAGCAAGGGTCCATGTGGTTTTTTCGAGAAAATCGGTTGTTTTACGCACACCCATGATTTGGTTCGACGAAGAAAAGCCTGCAGCAAGTCCCCCTCCCTTAGATTTCTGCACCAACACGATAAGAACCATGAGGACGGCAGCTATTAAAATCAAAATTGTTAGAAATATGTACATAACGTTCTATTATTTTTTATACTTTTCGTTGATAATCAAATGTTCTAAAAAACGAATTTGGTCGGCAAAGTAAACACTTTTTTTCGGGAAATTCAAACTTAAGCGTCTAATAATTGCCAGAGCCTGTTCATATTTTTTTTGTTTAATATAGATACGCGCGAGAGTTTCGGTCAGTAAATCATCATTATACTCTTCATTATCAAGATTTACAGTCGAACTCTCGGCCGGTTCGGAAGGATTGGAAAAAAGATTATCATCCTGCGCCTTTTCGATAAAACGATCGATAATGTTTTGATGTTTCAGCGGATGCTCCGGCTTGCGTTCCTCTTTTTCCCCTTCACCTTCTACCGATTGCAAATACGACAGATAGTCGGTAGAAATAATTCCCAACTCGGGCGAAACCGGCTCTTGCGAAGCCGTATTTTCCTCGTCATCCAAAGAAGATAAGAAGGAATCGAGTAAGGCTTGCGTCTTATCCTCGGGAGTGTCTCCCCGTTCGCGCGCCGGCAAGAAAGGGGCGTAATCCTCGTTGCGGATCAAATAAAACAACTTGCGCCGATCGCTGCAAAGAACAGCGGTCTTGGCGAGTTCTTCGTCGAAAAGGGGGTTCCTGAAAACAGAAAGGTTCTTGGTATACAGCAGGCGCGCCGACTGAAAGTACGGATAAGTGTCAACCACCATTTTCAGTTGTTCGGCAGACGCTTCATCGAGCCGCTCCATATCCTCCGTCCATTCGTAAAACACCTCTTTTTCCATGCACGTTACCAATTAGCCATTGTCGCATTAAAAATCTGATCGACAATTTCGTCAACCAATTCCTCAATGAGCTGATCCTGTACCGACGTAAGCACCACATTACTCGAGAACGTGCGGTTGGCCGAAATGGTTTCCTCCTTATCCTGCCCTTCCACTTTGTTATTCTTGAAACGCATACGCACGGTCATGGTCAATTTCGTTTCGGACGCAAACTGATCTTCCTGTACGGCCAAAGGCGTTAATTCATATCCGACAATCTCGCCTTCAATCTCCATATCACCGTTTTGATTGACAAATTGCAGGCGGGTGTTGCGCGTAAATATATCTTTCAACTCCTCGTTGAATCGTTGCTCCAGCGGCGCATAAACCAGCGGCGCCTGATTGATAAAATGACCTACTTGCAATGTCTTCGTCACATTATAATCGATGGAAGCTCCGTTAAATTTGTATGAAATCGTACAGGAAACCATCACACAAGCCGCTAAAAGAACGAAAAGGTACTTTTTCATGCGTTATCCAAATTGTATTCTTTAATTTTCCGGTAGAGTGTACGCTCGGATATGCCAAGGTCGACTGCAGCCTGTTTTCTTTTTCCGTTATTCTTCTCAAGGGCTTTGACGATGAGATCTTTTTCCACTTCATCCAGTGATAACGAACTTTCTTCAAATTCGGCCGCCTCCTGTATCTCCTCGTTTTTGGAAGAAGGCCGGTCGTCCAATCGAATCGTATCCTGATTGTATTTTACAGGAATGGTAACGGTCGTATTATCTTTTGGAATGACGGAAGTAGAAGCCACGGGATCGTCAAAAATCTTTGGCGACGTATTTTCCGAATTATCCAACATATTTTTCACCACCTTTTTAAGGTCCGTGATATCTTTTTTCATATCGAACAACACCTGATACAATATCTCCCGCTCATTGGCAAACGATTTCTGTTCGGCATCCCTGATATTCGACACTAATACCGGCAACATGCCCACCTCGTTTTTAGGCAAATATTTTTGCAGGATATCCGCGGTGATAATCCGTTCTTTTTCGATGATGGATATCTGCTCGGTGATATTCTTCAACTGCCGTACATTTCCGGGCCATCGATATTCTTTAATCAATTCCTTCGCATCGTCGGTGAGAGAAATCGACGGCATCATGTATTTTTCGGCGAAATCGCCCGCAAACTTCCGGAAGAGCAGGGGAATGTCTTCGCGGCGGTCTCTCAACGGCGGGATACGAATAGGCACCGAATTGAGCCGATAATACAGATCTTCCCGGAACTTTCCTTGTTCCACCGCCTTCACCATATTTAAGTTCGTTGCGGCTACCACCCTGACATCACTCTTTTCCACTTTCGAGGAACCCACTTTGATAAATTCGCCGCTTTCGAGCACGCGCAACAACCGGGATTGTGTCGATAAAGGCAACTCCCCCACCTCATCGAGGAAAAGCGTCCCGCCGTCAGCCACCTCGAAGTACCCTTTGCGAGTACCCGTAGCCCCGGTAAAAGACCCTTTCTCGTGGCCAAACAATTCCGAATCGATAGTTCCTTCGGGAATCGATCCGCAATTAATCGCAAAATAGGCGCCATGTTTACGCCGGCTGTATTGATGTATGATCTGCGGGAAAATTTCCTTCCCTACCCCGCTCTCGCCCGTGATAAGCACGGAAAGATCGGTGTGAGAAACTTGCAAAGCAACATCCATAGCTCTCTCCAACTCCGGCGAAACACCGATAATACCAAACCGTTGTTTTATTTGTTGTATATTTACTTTAGCCATAAAAACCGTTCGCTTTTGCAGTAGAATTTTTTAGATTTCAAAGATAGGCAATTATTTATTTTTTTCCTAACCGATAGGTGCTCAACTTCAAAAATTCGCCGAGTTCCTTATCATCTTTATAGGAAGCCATCTCTTCCGGCATAATGGGATTACCGAATGTAATCACCATCTCTTTGTCCTTCTTATTATACAATTCATGACACATCAATAGCGTACGGACTTGCCATCCGAATAACCGCGAGAGATAAAAAGGGATGGAATTCCGTCCCGAAAAGTGCATCGGTATGACGGGCACTTCCGCTTTCTTTATCAGTTTAATAATGGATGCCTGCCACTCCCGGTCTTCCAGCACAAAACGCCCGTGCTTGAAATAAATATTCGACACCGCACCCGAAGGGAAAAACCCCATGGCATGCCCGTTGCGGATATGCTCGATACACTGCTTTATGCCGTTCAACGTGGCACTATCGGGATTACCGGCTTTATAAGGATTCACCGTGATAAAATTCTCGGCCATCGTATCGATCATTCCCAATACAAAGTTGACCATGATTTTATAATCATCCACCCGTGAGGCAACGGTCTCAATCGCCGCGATACCATCGACATGTCCGTAAGCATGATTGGAAACAGTGATAAAGGGTTTATTTTTATATTCTTCGAGGATTTCCACGTTGACCAACGTGCGTTTCAGACTCAATTTATCCAATAAATCTTTACAAAACGCGGGGCCTGTCAAGTGTTTCGAACGATCGTAAATATCATTGGCGATATTCAGCCCCGATATTTTCACTCCCCAATCAATCAATTTATCTCCATATTTGCTACGGAATATAGGATGCCATGCACGAATATCTTCGCGACTTACCAATTTATCTTTCATAAAATATAATCGTGGATACTTTTCTTTGCTTCATTTCGCCTAAGATACGATCATGACTATACAGGCGGAAAATATTCTTGCGCCTCACAGTTGGCGCCTTTTCCGCTGCATGTATCATAGCCCTACCGAAAAATTGAGGGCAAGGATGAATCAATCGCAATGTGCTTGAATCAATCCGTTCTATCGGAACTCTTTGATCATATCCATAATCTGCTTCGCCGTCGCCTCGGCTTCTTCTTGCGAAGGAGCTTCGGAATATACCCGGATAATCGGCTCGGTATTCGACTTTCTGAGATGCACCCATTTATCGGGAAAATCGATTTTCACTCCATCGATATCGGTTACTTTCTCATCACTAAAACGCGCCTTTATTCCGGCCAATACCGCATCGGTATCTATTCCGGGAGTCAATTCGACTTTCTGTTTTGCCATAAAGTAAGCCGGATAGGTTGCGCGCAATTCGCTCGGCTTCAACCCAGTCTTTGCCAAATGCGACAAAAACAACCCTATCCCCACCAAGGCATCGCGTCCATAATGGGACGCCGGATAAATCACCCCGCCGTTTCCTTCTCCACCGATAACGGCATTGACTTCCTTCATCCGGGTAACGACATTCACTTCTCCTACGGCAGCCGCAGAATATTGTCCGCCGTGCTTTTCGGTAACATCTTTCAACGCGCGGCTCGAACTCAAATTCGACACGGTGTTACCCGGCGTATGTTGCAGCACATAATCGGCCACTGCCACCAACGTATATTCTTCACCGAAAGGTTCTCCGTTTTCACAATAAATCGCCAACCGATCCACATCGGGATCGACCGCAAAACCGACATTCGCCTTCGAACTCTTCATTAACGCAGACAGTTCGGTAAGATTTGCCGGCAGGGGTTCGGGATTATGAGAAAAATTGCCATGCGGCGCACAATGCAGTTTAAAAATTTCTTTTACGCCTAATGCATACAACAGTTCGGGCAATGCAACTCCTCCGACCGAGTTTACAGTGTCGATGGCGACACGAAAATTCGCCGCTTTAATGGCTTTCACATCGACCAGATCGAGCGATAATACGCTTTGAATATGCTCGTGAAGATATCGTTTTTGCACCAACGTCCCCAACTCGTCGACGCCCACAAACGGAAAATCTTCCGCCTCAGCTATCTGTAAAACAGTCTCTCCATCCTTTGCACTAAGAAATTCGCCATCACCATTGAGTAACTTTAATGCGTTCCATTGTTTCGGATTATGACTGGCTGTAATGATAATTCCCCCCGCCGCTTTTTCGCGGATGACGCCCAATTCGGTGGTAGGTGTCGTAGCCATGCCGATATCCGTAACGCGGCAGCCCATGCCGATAAGCGTTCCGGTGAGAATGCGGTGTACCATTTCGCCCGAAATGCGGGCATCACGTCCCACGACGATCGCGGGATTCTTTTCTTTTGTCGTTTGCTTGATAAAGGAGGCATAGGCAGCCGTGAACTTCACAATATCCAAGGGAGTGAGATTTTCACCGACCTCTCCGCCGATAGTGCCCCGAATGCCGGATATGGATTTGATTAATGTCATAAAAAAACGGATTACAGATGAATAGCTCTATTATTTATAAGGCGAAAATCGATATTGAACGCTTTCGTAATAGGTAGGCTGAAAATTCGACCGGTCGTAAGAAGATCCCATCGCAAAAGGGACAATCATTTTCACACGCCCAGTATGCCCGATATACTGTAAAGGAACGGCCCATGCCGTAGTCGTCGCATTTCGGTAAGCATCGACCGTCGAACCGGTTACCGTCCCATAGTACACGAATGTTCCGGGGTCCGGGCTCGTTGCCGGATTGTTATTGTTATATTTGGTCGTATCGTCCGACATAAAAAAGGACAACCCGCTATAACGCACATACACTTCGTCGGCTATCGATACTTTATTGGTTATTTGTCCCCGATTGGTTATCTGAAAATAGACTCCCGTGTAAGGATCCTGATAAAATTCATTTCCTCTGAAAGTTGTATCACTGGGGAAAGTCTTGAGAATAATTAAATCATTTTCATTGATAAACTTTTTAATTGCTTTTGTTTCTTCCTTAAGATGATCGGCGTACGTTTTCTGATTATTGCACGACGCGGTAATCAGCGCAAGCGCCGCTAAAAGCAAAAATACAGGAGATATTTGTTTCATATATTTCTATCGTCAAATCGTTAAATGAACTACAAAAGTAAACAATCCGCTTCAAAAACCGGCAAGTTAGAGACGAAATAAACATTATTGATCCTTAAAAAGGAGAGAAAGAAGTCACAAATTGTTCTTTTTTAGCTTTTCACGATACTTTTCGAGCCCCGATTCGAATCGTTGCAAAGCATCCTCCATCGTTCCGTGAAACTCTCCGCCGGAAGCGTTCAAATGCCCGCCTCCGCCGAAAAACTCCGCAGCAAATTCGTTGCAGGCAAAGTTCTTCTGCGAGCGAAATGACAGTTTGATCAGATCATCGTCTTCGCGGATAAACGTCGAGAAAATAATATTCTTAATGCTCAGCGGATAGTTGACGAATCCTTCGGTGTCGCCTTTGCTGAAATGAAAGGGCTTTTGATCTTCTCTCGAAAGATAAATGAGCGCGGCATGGCTTTCGGGATAAATCTTCATCCGTTGCGAGAGAGTGAAACCCAACAGCCGGAAACGGTTTTCGGAATAATTGTTATACACATTCGAGTAAATGGCGTCTTTATCGATATTCTTCCGAAGCAACAAACTGATAATCTCATAAATCTCCGGATTGCTCGAATTATAGGTAAACGCTCCCGTATCGGTCATCATGCCGCAATAGATACAGGCAGCCTCCTCCCGCGTCATACCTTCATATTTCCCCATCTGAAACAACAGCCGGAAAATAAGTTCGCTCGTCGAGGAAATCTCCGGATGCGAAACCGTCACATCAAACAACGTATCGGGATACGGATGATGATCGATGAGCACTTTCTGCGCCGGAGAAGCGGCAATCACCGGCCCGATGTCTCCGACCCTTTTCAAGATATTGTAATCGAGAGAAAAAATCAAATCGGCTTGCTCGAGATGATGGCGGCCGGCAGCGGAATTATGTTCGTATATAAGGATTTTTTCCGCCCCTTCCATCCATTTAAGGAAGTACGGAAACGAATTCGGCACCATCACCTCCGCCTTCTTGCCCTGCCTTTGCAAGTACTGGCATAAAGCGAGGGAAGAACCCAATGCATCGCCATCGGGAGAGAGGTGGGCGGTAATGACAATTTGTCCGGACCGGTCGATGTACTCTTGTATTTGACGGATAGATGCCTCATCAATAATATTCGAGACAGATGCTGTATAACTCATATTTTGCGGATGTTTTTTTAGGATGAATGCAAAAGTACTACAAATTTAGCACATACGCCCCTTTTTTCGTCACATCATGTACCGGGATAACAGGAAAATCAATGCGGCAGACAACGCGATAAAGGCAGAACGGGCACGCGGGCGTATGAAAAACGAAGTTATCATCAATATAAAAACATACAGGCAGAAGACCTGCACAAAAGAAATATGGACCCCGGAGAGTTGCGATAACGGGAGGGATTCGACCCAATATACCGATTGCAGCGTCCCGTCGATAAGCGCTTGTACGATGCGGGTACAGACCGTAAATAGCCGGTCGAAAAAAGGAATATGCCACTGCAAGCAGAAAAACAACGGGATCAATGGAAAAACGGCATACGTAATCAGTGTCGTGAGCGGGACAATAACCAGGTTCGCCAGAAAGAAATACGTAGGGAACGTGCCGAAATAATAAAGGACCAAGGGGAAGACACCCAGTTGGGCGGCTAATGAAATCGTTGCCAAGTTCCGCACAGATCGTTTAAATCGATTTTCTACGGGGAATAATGCGTTCAATTTCGGTTGAAAGAACAAGATGGCGAAGACAGAGGCAAAGCTCATTTGAAACCCGACATCGAACAGTCCCGAAGGATGTACGATCAACATCAGGAAAGCTGTTGCGGCCAATGTATTATAATTAAAGCCTTTCCGGCGACAGATTTTTCCGACACAATAAATCGTCAGCATCACCCCCGCCCTGACCACCGGCATCGGCAAGCCCGTAACAAAAACATAGAGCCACAGCATCGCGATGACCGCCCACTGACGCATCCGGTACTTTCGCCCGGAAGTTCCCAGAAAAGAGAAGAACAAATTGAAGATAATATAAATAATCCCCACGTGAAGTCCGCTCACAGCCAATACATGCGCGGTACCCGACACCCGGAAAGCCTCCTGCAAATCGTCTGTCAGAAGAGCTTTATAACCGAGGGTAAGCGCCGAAATAAACGCATACGCATCGGGGGATAATTCCAACGAGCGGTAAAACCCGAGAATATCCAACCGGATATGTTGTGCGAGAACGGCGATGCCCTGCTTCTGCCGGCCGGTTTTTTTCCAATGAGTTTCGGGAATATAGGAAGAGCCGGAGAATCCGTTTATTTGCATATAGCGTACATAATCGAAATCGTCGGGATTTCCCAGATTCCGGAACGGTTGCATCGTACATGAAAAAACAATCTCCTCGCCGGGAGACAAGCTGCGTGCTTCGGCGTTTTTTTGTAAATACAACACCACATTCTTCCGAACCGGTACGGAGACCGCAATATTACAGGCCATCGATTTCGGCTTTTCCTGAGGAATATCGGAAACGTACCCCATATAGGTCGTTTGTTCCGGAGGAAAAGAAAATTCCGTATGCTCTTCCCAAAGACGGCAAGAGACTGTCGCAATAAAGAACAGAAAAAGCATCGTTCCCGCGCCGAAAAGCCAACGGAAAGGATACGGATTGAAGGAAGAAAAAACAATGGCGAGTAGCATCGCCCCTATCCCGGCCAGACCGATCCAGAAGAAGCAGGAGAAAGCATGCACCTGAGATGCGGTAAGAATGCCCGCTACAACAGGCAGCAATAGATAGAAAAAAGGGATTTTCCCCCGGAGCGCATTCATATCGTTATGATACCCGCCGTACTTCAGGCTCTGCAACTGAGGCTGTAATAAAAGTTGTTATTAAAATCTGCGTTCTGCGAAAATCCGCGCAATCTGCAAGAGATCATGTACAAATCGCAAATAGAATCATTTCTATTTTTACTTTTGAGACAGTCTCAGGGAAAGAATGGAAGGGCGAAGCCGGGGGGATACTCCTATAATTGCTTCAACCGGTGAATCGTCTCTACCGGATTATCGGAATTAAAGATAAAACTTCCCGCTACCAACACATCGGCACCGGCATCTACCAACTGTTTGCCGGTTTCCAGATTCACGCCTCCATCGACTTGTATCAAGACGGACGGCTTTTTCCGTAAGATCATTTCTTTGAGCCTCGATACTTTGGCGAGGGTGTTTTCAATAAACCGCTGTCCGCCAAAGCCCGGATTAACCGACATCAGCAGCACCATATCCACATCGAGGAGAATATCTTCGAGTAACGCAACCGGCGTATGGGGGTTGAGCGTAACGGCTGCCTGCATGCCTTTATCTTTAATGGCATGTACCACCCGGTGGAGATGCGTGCAGGCTTCGTAATGCACGTTCATCGTTCGCACGCCGCAGCCGGCGATTTCATCGATAAATTTCTCCGGCTGGACAATCATCAGATGCGCATCCAACAGTTTATCGGTTTTTTCTTTCAATCGTTTGATAATAGGAAAGCCAAAGGAGATATTCGGAACAAACACCCCGTCCATAATATCGAGATGAATCCAATCCGCTTCACTGCGGTTAAGCATTTCAATATCTTCTTCCAGATTAAGGAAGTTTGCCGAAAGTAGCGAAGGCGCTATCAAGGTACTCATAAGCATTTGTTTTTAGATGTTCAAAGATAAAGAAAAAAATAATACCGTATCCACTTCCGGATATGTTTTAGCGAAGGCGCCGCGCCCTTACTCCGTCAAACGGCGCAGAACCGTTAAACGGGCTCATCCCCTTTACGTTTTAAATAGTCCGCTATTTCCAGATCGAAAGACGACGTGATTTTGATATTCCTCTCGTCGCCCGGCACCAATCGTATTTTTATTCCCGCCCTTTCGGCTACCGAGGCATCATCGGTAAAGGAAGGATCATCGGGAATTTGATAAGCCTGCTTGAGACGTTCCGCCGGAAAGACCTGCGGCGTTTGGACGATCTTCAACGCGGCCCTGTTGACCGGCTCGCTTCCGCCGGCGGTGAGGCGGCGCACACTGTTCGGTTCGTCGATCACCGGAA
Source organism: Bacteroidales bacterium UBA5382 (assembly GCA_002409745.1). Classification (GTDB taxonomy): domain Bacteria; phylum Bacteroidota; class Bacteroidia; order Bacteroidales; family Dysgonomonadaceae; genus Limibacterium; species Limibacterium fermenti. Next base: position 41,808 of record DHOU01000015.1, on the reverse strand, counting down.
TCGCCCCGCAATCGTGCTCAAAAGCCGTTTCATAGCATCGTCCGATAACCGATCCGGAAACAAAAGGACGGGCAGCATCGTGAATGCCGACGGTTTCCTCTTCCGAAATAAGTTCCAGGCCATTTTTCACCGATTGAAACCGCGAGTCGCCGCCGATAGCGACTTCATGGGCGATAGAAAAACGATATTGGGCGCACAATTCCTCCCACAGCAAGGTATAGCCGACGGGCAATACCAACACAATGCGCAGGCGGTAATCGAAACGGTAAAATGCCTCGATGGTATGCATCAGCATCGGCTTGGTTCCGATCGTGCAAAACTGTTTGGGCAAATCACTCCCGGCACGAAGTCCTTTCCCCCCGGCGACGATAATGACGCTGTATTTCTTTTCCGGTATCATTGTTACGAAATATCCTCCAGTATTTTTTGCAACTCGCTATCGGTTTTGGTCAACTTCTCTTTACAAAAAGTAATCAATTCCGATGCCCGTTTAACCTTATCCGTCAAGGCATCGACATCCAAATCGCCCGATTCGATGGCGTTGACAATTCCTTCCAGTTCTTTCTTTGCTTGGGTATATGTTTGTTTTTCCATTTATTTTCAGCTATCCACTATCCGTAATTAGTAATTAGTAATTTGTATTTTGTAATTTGTATTTTGTAATCAGTTCCCGGTAGAAGTTTTCACCTCCGATAACACGGTACCGTCTGCGAAACGGGTCGACAGGCACTCTCCCGGCGACAACTCCCGAATCGATTTTATAATCTTCCCGTCTTTCAAAGTGAGGGTGTATCCCCGTTTCAGGATATTTTCGGGCGAGACCATCCGGATATATTGCTCGTTTGTACTTACAAAGTGGACTCCCCGCTCCATTATACGCTTTGCGGAAGAAGCCAATTGCCGCCCCATCTGCAAGACAAAGGATGACTCCCGCTGCAACAACACGTTCGACACATGCACCACGTCTTTGGAAAAAGAAAACAACTCCGATTGCTCTTTTTGCAAAATCGTCCGGCTCTCGCGCACAACCCGATCCTCTAAATCCACCAGTTGCCGGGCGGTTTCGGTCACACGGGTAATGAAAAATTCGGCTACGGCCGTCGGCGTTTTCGCCCGCGTATGAGCCACCGCATCGAGCACCGTCACATCGCGTTCGTGACCGATGCCGCTGACGACAGGCAACGGAAACTGGGCACAGTTGGTAGCCAGCAAATACGAATCGAAACAACTCAGCTCCGACGTAGCTCCTCCACCGCGGATAATGGCTACCGCATCGAACAATTCCCGATGTAGGTATATCCGTTCCAGTGCATCGATAATGGACTGCTCGCTTTTTTCACCCTGCATGATGGCCGGGAAGAGCTTGGTATAAAAAACAAATCCCGCCGGATTGTTTTCCAGTTGATCGTGAAAATCGCCGTATCCGGCTGCGGTAGGTGACGAAATAACCGCAATGCGATTCACCGGTTCCGCCAACGTAAGTTCTTTGTTTAACGTCAGCACGCCCTCTTCTTCCAATTGTTTCAGTACCCGCTGACGGTTGCGCGCCATTTCGCCCACGGTAAACGAAGGATCGATATCGACCACCGTCAACGAATAGCCGTACAACTCGTGGAAATCGACCGACACGGAAACCAGAACATTGAGTCCGGAGGTAAAAGCCTGTCCCGTTTCCGCTTCAAAATAAACGGACAGCATTTGAAAAACGTTCGACCAGATAATGCCCCGCGCCCGGGCGACAATCGATTGCGTCACCGGGTCTTTCTCCACAAATTCAAGATAACAATGCCCGTTTTGATTCCTGCGCACGTCGCTCGTTTCCGCACGCAGCCAGTACGTATCGGGCAAGGATTCGCGGATGGCAGCCTTTACCGCACCGTTTAACTCTGAAAGTGAAAAAGAAGTCGTCGATGTATTCATAGCGCTATCCGGTAAGTCTGTTGGCTGAACGGGTCGGAAACGGTAAAGAAGAGCGATCGATTGGTTTTCCGGACTTCTTTCGACAGGGGTATCCGCACGGTATCCTCTTTCTCAAAAGCGACATTCGCCAGCACATTGCCCGCCTCATCCAGCACCTTAACGGCATACGCATCGAAAGAATATTCCGGATTCCTCAAGGTTATCGTATAGCTTTTTCCCGAAAAATCAGGCCGGATATTCCAGCCCCCCTCTTCCACCTTGCGGGAATAAGGGCGCAGGGTTTGCAATACTTCGACCATCGCCTTCCCGAAGTCGGGAATCCCGTACCCGTATATCGTGTCGGGTGCCGAGTACCGATTGGCAGAGCGTTTAACGATATCGACCAGCGTATCGCGGTGCAAAAACGGATTGACCGACCATAACGATGTCATCAATCCCGCCAAAAAAGGCGACGACAACGACGTGCCGTTGGTCGTCCCAATGCGACCGTTATAGCCGACGGTAACGGTTGCTTTGCCGATCGATACCAAATCGGGCTTCACACGCCCATTGGCAGAAGGACCTCGAGAACTAAACGAAGCAATGAGGCTATCGGTTCCCACCGCCCCTACGGTAATCACCTTCCGGGCATCGCCGGGCGCCGTGATTTTACGCCAAGGCTTGTTTCCTTCATTTCCCGCGCTGACGATGACCAGCATTCCTTTGTCGTACGCTTTATCGGCCGCCAGCGACATCAGGGAATGATCGCCGGTAAGATCGGCATGCGTATAATTTAACGACTCATCATCAAAATCGTTATATCCGAGCGACGTATTGATGACATCGACCCCTACGCTGTCGGCATATTCCGCAGCGCGCAACCAATAATCTTCTTCTACAGGATACTCGCCCGTCACATCTTCCGAGCGGAGCAACCAAAACGAAGCTTCGGGCGAAGCCCCCACCATGCGGCGCGGCTCTAAAACGGCCATGGTCGACAACACTTTCGTGCCGTGATCATTGGCCGAAAACAGACAGCCTGTCGGCACAAAGTCGGCAAATCCGGCTAACCGAGTCTCCGCAAAATATGGAATGACATCGTAATTGGTAAATCCGGCATCGATAACCCCCACTTGTAACCCTTTTCCCTGAAACCCGCTCAGTAAAAGCTTTCGCGCATTGTGCACGCCAAATTGCGCATCGGTCAGTCCGAAATAAGAGTGATCGGCCGTAACGGGCGGACAATCCGTTTTTTCCAGACGGGGACGATAGCGGGACTCCTGGTGTCGCGCACGCCCTCTCCACACATATTTCACAGAGTCGATAAACGGAAGCGCAGCAATGGACTCTATGCGTGCGCTGTCGGGGACCTCCACCACCATCGTACGAAACCATTTGCTGAAAGAAACCACTTTTCCTCCGGCGTGCGACATTTGTATAAAATAATCGGCCGAAATAGGGAAGTCGGTCGAGTCGATAGCGACTCCCTGCCGCTTCTTCCGCTCGATGGCTTTACGGGAGAGAAAGGCGTCGGGATCAGCGGCAGAGTAATCTCCGCTTCCTTTATCGCTAAGGTAGACGCGAAACTTATACTGCAAGGGTATCTGCTGTCCCACAGCGCAGACGATGGAAAGAAAAACAATACTGATGGTCGTAAACAAAAATCGCATACACTATAATTTAAGTCTTCCCCGGCTCCACCCTCGAATAGAGGTGTAACATAAAGAAACACAAAGGAGGCACAGAGTTAGAAGGGAGGCTGCTACGGGTGTCGATCGCGCAGTTTCTGCCGGCGCTTTAATATCAAAAATAATACGACGGCAATCACAAGACAACCGCCGACTATGCTGAAAAACTCATTCAGGGTGCCCGACTGCTGATAGCGGGGATAGGCTATAACAGCCATTGCCAATGTATACACCACCAATACGGCGGGAAGCCAAATATGTTTTTTATTTTTCACCGTCGGAATTGATTTTTTCTGCAAACTTTTCTATCTTTTCTTTGGATAATGCCACCATCAGTTCTTCTTTCAGGACTAACTGCGATGTAATGAATCGCTCCCAAAAAGATAGATTTTCCAATTCGCCCCCGAAATAATCACGGGCGACCGCCACCTCGTTCAGTTCTTCAGGAAAAGCATGGTTCAGCTCTTCCTGAGCCTTTTCTCCCGAATACAAGCAATTGATAAACAAGCCCAAACGTTTACGCTTCAATTCTTCGAGGTTTAGCCGGCAAAATTCGGCCACCACCGGCTGGATGGTTCCCCAATGAATGGAGCCTCCGATAATCACCGTATCGTATGTGGAGATATCCGGGAGGACATTCCTTTCTTTCAGATCACAGATATCCACTTTCCCGCTCATTAACTGAAACAGGTAACGGGCGCTTTTCTTTACCGTGCCATGACGGGAAGCGTAAACGATAAGGGTGTTATCCATTGCCATGAAAACAATAAAAGATGATTATTTGAGCTGTTCCAATATCGACACGAGATAGTCATACGAACGTTCCACACTATCGATCTTGACGGACTCGTCAGGCGAATGTGCGCCCGTAATGGTGGGTCCGAAAGAAACGATATCGAGTTTTTGCTCCACGTTCGATTGGATAATGCCGCATTCCAATCCGGCGTGGATGACGATCACCTGCGGTTTCTCGCCATACTTTTCCAAGTACGCTCTTTCCATCACATGAAGCAGTTCGGAATGCGCATCGGGCTGCCATCCGGGATAGTCGCTATCGAATTCGACATCGGCTCCCGCCAGCGAGAACACGCTTTCGACCGCCGAGGATACCCATTCTTTACGGCTTTCCGAAGAACTGCGTACCAATAATTTCACTTCGATGGTATTTTCGGATGATTTGACGAGCGCGAGGTTCAAAGAACTCTCTACCACTCCGGGGAAATCGGCTAAGTCGCTGATCACACCGTTCGGGCATCCTTCCACCGCATGGATGAGGTTATTCTGCACCTCTTCGGGAATAAGCGCCGAAGGCAACTCTACTTTCTCCGCTACAAAGGAAATGCCGTCTTCGATACCGGCAAAGTCTTCGCGGAAGAGCGACTCGTATTCCAACACCAAGTCCTCCAGATCGTCGGACAACTGATTGGGCACGGTCACCACAGCCACCGATTCGCGGGGAATGGCATTGCGCAACGACCCGCCATGAATTTCGGCCAAACGGGCTTCGTAATTTTTGACCGCTTCTTTTAGAAAACGGTTCATGAGTTTATTGGCATTGGCGCGTCCCAAATGGATCTGGGTGCCGGAATGGCCACCTTTCAACCCGCTAAGGGAGACTTTATACGCCACGTCTTTATGAGGAATCGATTGGTCGGGCGTGAAGTCGAATGAGATATTCACATCCAGACCGCCGGCACAGCCGATGCATAGTTGTCCCTCTTCTTCCGTATCGAGATTAATGAGGATGCTGCCTTCAATGAATCCTTTTTGCAAACCGTTCGCTCCATCCATACCGACCTCTTCGTCGACAGTAAAGAGCGCCTCGAGCGGAGGATGTTTCAACGAATCATCTTCGAGCACAGCCAACATCATGGCGCACCCGATGCCGTCGTCTGCCCCCAAAGTGGTAGCTCGGGCCTTTACCCACTCGCCGTCGATCACCGTTTCGATGGGATCTTTCAGAAAATCGTGCGCCACGCCGGTATTTTTTTGCGGCACCATATCCATGTGCGACTGCAAAATGACGGTTTTCGCACTTTCGTAGCCTTTGAACGCGGGTTTACGGATTAAAACATTGCCCACCTTGTCCTGAGAGGTTTCGAGGTGAAGCGATTTTCCGAAATCCACTACATACTTCGCAATCTCTTTCATATGCCCTGTGGGGCGGGGAATTTGCGTAAATGCATGAAAATGCTTCCATACATTCTGGGGATTCAGTTGTAGAATTTCAGTTGTTGACATACTATTTAGTTTTTAGTTGTTAGTTTTTAGTTGTTAGTCGCCGGACGAAAGTCGAATGTCGAAAGTCTAACGTCGTTCCGTACTCGATGCGGAATCCCCTCGTATTTTAGGGGATTGCTGGTCAAGTCCGCCATGACGACCGCTTTAACCCGGCCATTTGTCTTTAGTCTTTAGACATTAGATCTTCGTCTTTTGACTTCATTCATAACTCATAATTCATCCTTCATACCTCACCATTCACACCTCTTTTGACGTAGGGCATGGCCAATACGCCGAATACCCCATAGAGGATGACCCATACCGATTGGATGGTGAAGACCGTTCCGGCAAAGGCTCCGGCCTGATCATAGGGTACGCCTAATATTACCAACGATGAAATGACCATGAAGTGCCAGGCTCCGATGCCTCCTTGTACAGGGACTGCCACACCGATATTACTCATAGCAAATACGATCCATCCGGCCAAAAGCCCCAAGTGTTTCGTAAAGTCGAATGCGTAAAAGCAAATGTAAAAGTACAAATAAAAAGACAACCAGAGAAGAATCGTATAGATTATTATCTGATTTTTCTTTTTCATTTTGGCAATTAACTTCATATCGTGCTTCAACGTCACAAAGAAACCTCTCACTTTCTTCATCCAAGGGGTGTCTTTAAACACGGTGAACAATAGGATGCAGCCGAAGATCAACAGGCCTCCCAGCACATAAATCCACACCGATCGAAACAGGTTCACGATGTTCTCGGCATAATGCGGATTGGTTTCGAAGTAGCTGATAAAGAAATCGACATAGAGGATGATGCTTATCACCACCACCACCATGGCCGCCACCAAATCGAGCACACGGTCGACCAGATACGTCTCGAATGTTTTAGAAAAAGGGATCTGATCGTATTTGCTCACCACTCCGCAGCGCCAGAAATCACCGGCACGGGGCAACAAAAAGTTCACGGCGTAATTTCCCAGCGTGGCATAGATAATGCTTGCCCGCGCGGGATAATACCCCAAAGAGTTGATAAGCAGCTCCCAACGCAGCCCCCGCAAGATATTGCCGGCTAGACCGAATATGAGCGAAAAGGCGATAATCTCGAAATGAGCCGACTTGACAATGCTCCACAGTTCCTGCATATCGGTCTTGCGATAGAGCAGCCAAATGATAGCCAGCCCCAAGAGCAGGGACAACAGCGTTTTGAATATATTCTTTATGGACTTTTTATTCATATGTTCCGTTCGTTTACGCAAGGGAGCGTTTGGAGCGCCCCCCCCGGTGAAGAAGAGCGCCCCCCCCGGTGAAGAAGAGCGCCTCTCCCGGTGAGAGGAGTGACGCTCTCGGTGAAGTGACGGGTATTTCTGTTTTTTTACAAAACGTATTACGTCATTTATTTAATAAAATATTACCTTTGCGGACGTAAAGATAAGGAATAATCGATAAAAAACAATGATCTCGGTAAGGCCAAAGAAAAATCTGGGACAGCATTTCCTGAAAGATGAGGGTATCGCGCAGCGAATAGCCGCCACCCTCGACGGATTCAGCCACCTTCCTGTGTTGGAAGTGGGGGCCGGCACGGGTATGCTTACACGCTTTCTGGTCGGGCCCGAACGCGATGTGACGGTTGTCGACATCGATGCCGAGTCGATTACTTATCTGGAACAAAACTTCCCTATGCTGGACGGGAAAATCCTTCGCGACGACTTCTTGCAAATGGATCTCTCGCAATTGTACTCCTCCCCATTCTGTGTGATCGGGAACTATCCCTATCATATTTCCTCGCAAATTATTTTTAAAGTACTCGAGTATAAAGAGCTTGTGATATGCTGTTCGGGGATGCTGCAAAAAGAGGTTGCCGAACGCCTGGCAGCCCCTCCGGGAAGCAAAACATACGGAATACTGAGCGTGCTGGCGCAAGCGTGGTACGACATTGATTATCTTTTTACAGTAAACGAACAGGCTTTCATCCCTCCGCCGAAAGTCAAATCGGGTGTGGTCAGGCTTGTCCGGAACAACCGGAAAGAAATGAATTGCGACGAAACCCTGTTCAAACGAGTGGTAAAAACGTGCTTCAACCAACGGCGAAAGATGCTCCGGAACTCTATCAAATCGCTGCTTCCTAAAGAACATTCTTTACCCGACGAGCCCTTGCTAGACAAACGTCCGGAGCAACTCTCGGTAGAACAATTCGAGCATTTGACCAATCTGCTCAGCGCCTTGTAAAAAACAAGGCCGCCAAACAGGAAAGAAAACGGATTTATTCACGATTAAAAAACCGACGTCATGGCGGAAATCAAACTCTTTTATCACAAAAACGGCATTATCAGATTAAGCCGCAGCCTTGATTTTTTGAAATCGAACCCCATCGGGAGCTTTCTTTGGATCGACCTGAACGATGTGGATGAGGAAATTGAAAACGAACTCGAAGACTTTCTCAAAATTTACATTCAGGAAGAGGAAGAAATGATTGAAATCGAGGTTTCGTCACGCTATATCGAGACGAACGATACGCTGGTCATCAATTCAAACTTCCTTTTATCGAATTTCGAAAGCGACCCGGTATCTTTCATTCTTAAAAACAATATTCTGGTAACGGTGCGAAGTCAGGAATTGATCTCATTCCATGAAACCGTTAAAAAAATATCGGCCAACCCAAAGAATTATCCCACCGGTGCCGACGTGTTGGTGGCGCTCCTGGAAACCCGGGTGGAATTCGACGCGGACATGATCGAGAACATGACGCAAAAAATCACCCATTTGAGTAACAGCCTCAACATGCAGGGTGCCGATAGAAACATGCTGAACGAAATCAAAAACTTACAGGAAAAGACGATGATGCTCCGCGAGAACGTCATCGACAAGCAACGCACCGTGTCGAGCATGTTGCGAAGCGATTTTATCCCGAAAGAGCTGCAACCGAAGTTATCGATGATTATCAAAGACATCAACTCTCTCATCGAACACATCAATTTCAGCTTCGACCGGCTCGATTACTTGCAGGATACGTTTTTGGGGTATGTAAACATCGAACAGAACAATATCATCAAGATTTTCACTATCGTATCGGTTATCTTCATGCCGCCCACACTCATTGCCAGCATTTACGGGATGAACTTCAGCTTTATGCCTGAGTTAGGAGAGAAATGGGGGTACCCTTTTGCTATCATCCTGATGGTGGTGTCGGTCGTCATCATTCTTATCTATTTTAAGAAGAAAAAGCTGATGTAATGGTGGATGGTAATTACAAATTACAAATTACTAATTACTAATTACTAATTACTAATTTGTGAGTGGTGAGTGCCGAAGATAAGAAAAACAAGACCGGTTCGACGAATACTCCCACCTGTTGGAATTAATGGCTAAACGGCGTGATGACCTCATAGCCGATCAATTTGTTTTCAGAAAGCCGATAAGCGGTTCGATAAACCGGTCGAAGGCCTCGATATGCGGCAAATGCCCTATATCGTCTAATTCCACCAACCGGGATCCCGGTATTTTTCGTTGTGTTTCTTTGCCTAAGAGTTGGTATTGGCCCATCCGCTCGCGTAAGGCCTCGTCTTTCACATTATCTTTTCCGATAGCCGTGCGGTCGCGCGTACCGATAATCAGTAATGTCGGCGCTTGAATGGAAGAAAATTCGTACACGACCGGCTGTGTAAAGATCATGTCCGACGTTTGGGCATTGTTCATCGCCACACGGGAATAATCAGGATGCTTCGTCCAACCCGTAAGGAGATAAACCCATTCGTCGTATTCGGGCTTCCAGCGATTGTCGTAATAAAACCGCGACTGATAGTTCTTCGTCGTTTCGTAACTCACTTTCAATTCCTTTTGATAGTTCTCATCGATGGACGTGTACGGGGCGACAAGTTTCCAATCCTCCAATCCGATCGGATTCTCCAGGATCAGCTTCTCTACCGTTTCGGGATACATCACGGCGAATCGCACCGCCAACATGCCGCCCATGGAATGCCCCAATAAAAAGACCTTCTGAATGCCTAACTTATCCAGAACCGCCTTGGTGTTTCCGGCCAATTGTTGGAACGTATACTGATAACCGGCCGGCTTCGACGATTTACCAAAACCTATCTGATCGGGCACAACCAAGCGATAACCTTCTTTTACCAACGCCGCGACGGTCGTTTTCCAATAAGCGCCGTTAAAGTTCTTCCCATGCAATAAAACAATCGTTTTTCCATTCGGATGCTCCGGAAGAACATCCATATAAGCCATTTTTACATTTTGCTGCTGACTTGTAAAATCGAGATAGCCGACGTCATACGGATAATCGTAATTCGTGAGCATAATATCCAGCATCGGGCGTTCCGTTTGGGCGGATGCACACAGAAAAACGCCGAGGAATGCGCTTAAAAACAGTTTTCGTCTCATTTTATTTTTAATTATTCATCTGCTTAATCCTTAATTGAAGAGATTCCATATCTCATTTCTTTCTCTTTAAAAAAACAGTCTACCCGGTAGGAAAGTTTTGCGTGTTACCTCATTCTCCTGAAAAACGCTTATCGAGTTACTCTCAAAAAAAGAGCTAATCCTCAAACGCGATATTGACGGCATTCATGCCCTTGGGCCCCCGTTCCAGTTCGAACGTCACGGCGTTTCCTTCGGCAATCGTAGCCGGGGCGCTGCTTATGTGAAAGAAATACTTGTTTACACTACCGATCTGTTTGATAAAGCCATAGCCTTTATCGGCATTAAAAAACTCTACCCGTCCCCTTAAGGCGGTCTCTTCCTCCTCGTCCTTTTTGGGAGTGGAAATAACGATATCCTCTATATCTATTTTTTCCCGGGCGGTGACATCGGGAGGGGTATCGGTGATGACGCCGTTGGCATCCACATAAGCGATCATATCCTCAAACGAATTGGTCGGATTGTTCTTTCGCTCTTCTCTTCGTTGTTGTTTTTCTTTTCTCTTCTGTTGCTTATTTTTCTCTATTTCTCTTTTGTTAAATGAATTTGATTTAGCCATATTTATCGTTGAAACTTATTATTTTTTTAATGTGAAACTGCATTTTTATACCCATTAGCTAGCCTCCATAAGATTCTCGCCGGTTAATTTTTGAATATCTTTCAGCATGGGCTTTTCCTCGTCGGCACAGAACGTGAGTGCCGTACCTTTGTTTCCGGCCCGGCCCGTGCGTCCGATGCGGTGCACATACGTTTCGGCGACATCGGGCAGGTCGTAGTTAATCACCAACTCCAAATCGGTGATGTCAATTCCCCTGGCGGCAATATCGGTCGCAATCAGCGCTTGTATTTCATGCGCTTTGAAGTCGGACAAGGCCCGCTGGCGGGCATTTTGCGATTTATTGCCGTGAATGGCGGCGCTTCCTATTCCGGCCTTGCACAGGATGCGAGCAATCTTGTCGGCGCCATGTTTTGTACGGGAGAAGATGAGGGTCGACGTCTCCTTGTTCTTCTTGAGCAATTCGATGAGCAAGTCTTTCTTCTCTTTCTTTTCCACATAGTAAATATATTGCCGGATGGTATCCACGACCGACGAAACGGGAGTGACTTCCACTCTTACCGGATTACGCAAGATGGTACGCGACAGGCTGGCGATAGAAGGCGGCATGGTTGCCGAAAAGAAAAGGGTTTGCTTTTCCTTCGGAAGTTTGGGCAACAGACGTTTGATATCGTGAATAAACCCCATGTCGAGCATACGGTCGGCTTCGTCCAACACAAAATGGCGAACGGAACTCAGATTGACAATGCCCTGATTCATCAAATCGAGCAACCGCCCCGGTGTAGCCACTAATATATCTACGCCGGCATTCAATTGCCTTACCTGTGTATGCTGCTTCACACCGCCGAAAATCACGCAGTGCCGGATACCCGTATACGGCGTGTAATCCTTCAGGCTTTCGTTAATCTGAATAGCCAATTCGCGGGTAGGTGTTAATATCAGGGCCTGAATGCGTCTTTTTCGACCTTCTACCCCTTGAATGTACAATTGCTGTATAATAGGCAGCGCGAAGGCGGCCGTCTTGCCGGTACCGGTTTGGGCCAATCCCAATAAGTCGCGGTTATCGAGGGCCGGCTGAATGGCCTGCTGTTGTATCGGTGTGGGAACCGTATATCCTTTTTCGTCTAAAGCCTTCAATAGCGGCTCTATTAAGTTTAATTCTTTAAATGTCATATATTTGTATAAAACTGTTCGCGGTTACGGCAACAGTCGTTTTTTTATTTTTTTTGCCTTTCGGCGCCAACCGACAGATACGCACGCACCTGCATAACCGGAGGCTTTACCTTCTGACGATCGATTGAATAGCGCAAACAAAAAGTTTGATAGGATGTCAATTTTGACGATGGGAAACTCCGTCTCTCAACGACGGAGCAAAACATTGTGAAGAAAGATACACTAAAAACTCGATTGCTCTGGGTGCAAAGATAGCAAAATAAATCGATTGGTGTCGCCTCAAATCTCTTTTCTTCTCTGCGGAAAGCGAGGGATTCGAACCCCCGGTACAGTT
>DHOU01000015.1:5357-29387 GCA_002409745.1 Bacteroidales bacterium UBA5382 | reverse complement strand
TCGAACCCCCGGTACAGTTACCCGTACACTTGATTTCGAGTCAAGCCCGATCGACCACTCCGGCAGCTTTCCTTTTCGTCTTGCAAAGGTATAACATTTATGAAGATTTCTCAGGTATAAACAAAAATATTTTGTAGTTTTACGTCATTAAATCCTAAAACAACATCACAATGAAAGAAATTAACGAGTATGTAGAAGCTCATAAACAACGCTTCCTCGACGAATTGTTCGAATTGATCCGCATTCCTTCTATCTCTTCTTTGCCCGAACACAAAGACGATATGTACAAAGCCGCCGAAAAATGGAAAGAATTCCTTTTAGCTGCGGGGGCCGATAAAGCCGAAGTCATGAAGACCGACGGTAACCCGGTGACGTATGGAGAGAAGATCATCGACCCGAAGGCGCCGACGGTTTTGGTATACGGACACATGGACGTGATGCCGGTAGATCCGCTGGAACTATGGAATACCGACCCGTTCGACCCTGTGGTAAAAGACAAAAAGATATGGGCTCGCGGGGCTGACGACGACAAGGGCCAGAGTTTTATGCATGCCAAAGCGTTTGAATATCTCGTGCAATCGGGGAAACTCCGGTGCAATGTGAAGTTCCTGATTGAAGGGGAAGAAGAAATCGGCTCGCCCAATCTCCCTAAGTTCTGCAAAAAAAATAAGAAGTTACTGAAAACAGACGTCATCCTCGTATCCGACACGTCGATGATTGCCCCCGATGTGCCGTCGATCACCACAGGGCTTCGCGGACTCGCTTACTGGCAAGTGGAAATAACGGGGCCTAACGTCGATCTGCATTCCGGAATTTACGGAGGCGCCGTCGCCAATCCGATCAATGTGTTGGCGAAGATGATTGCGCAAACCCTGGACGATGAGGGACGCATTCTTATTCCCGGTTTTTACGACGATGTCGTGGAGGTGTCGAAGGAAGAGCGTTCGCTGATGGCTAAAGCGCCTTTCTCGTTGCAAGAGTATAAAAAATCGATCGGCGTGAAAGAGCTCGCCGGTGAAAAAGGTTATACGACCAATGAACGGGCAGGTATCCGCCCCTCTTTCGATGTATGCGGCATATGGGGCGGCTATACCGGCGAGGGCGCCAAAACGATTCTCCCCTCCAAAGCGTATGCGAAAATAAGCACCCGGCTGGTACCCAATCAGGATTACACGAAAATTGAGAAACTGTTTGCGGAATATTTCGAATCGATTGCCCCGAAATCGGTGGACGTGAAAGTAGCTTATCTGCATGGAGGGCCTTCCTATGTGTGTCCCATCGATCTCCCCGCCTATAAGGCCGCGGAAAAAGCGTATACCGATGTATACGGCAAACAACCCGTGCCGGTGCGTTCAGGGGGAAGCATCCCCATCATCGCCGCCTTCGAGGAAATACTCGGCGTGAAATCAGTATTAATGGGCTTCGGGTTGGGGTCGGATGCCATTCATTCCCCCAACGAGAACTATCCCCTGGAACAATTCTACAACGGGATACGTACCATCCCATTATTCTATAACTATTTTGCCGAAGAGGCGAAGAAATAATCGTTCTTTTTAGGTATAAGGCAGGAGCGCCGGTTGAGGTGCTCCTGCCTTTTTTGTTTTTCCGGAGAAGATACGACCACCGAAAGCGTGAAAAATAAAATAAAAAGCGCTTTCACGGAAAGAGACCTTCCTTTGCAGGAAAGCCTCTTTATCAACACGTGTATAATAATGTATCGTTTATTTCTTTTCGATATCGATCAATTCAACGTCGAAGATCAAGTTAGAAAACGGTTTAATCACCTGTCTTTCTTGCGCGCCATACGCCAGGTTATAGGGAATATACAATTTCCATTTCGATCCGACCGGCATTAACTTCAACGCTTCAGTCCATCCCGGGATCACTTGCGTTACGCCAAATACGGCGGGTTCGCCGCGATCGACGCTGCTATCGAATACGGTACCGTTGATCAACGTACCATGATAGTGCACTTTCACTTGGTCGGTATCCGTTGGAACGGCACCCGAACCTTCTTTCACAATCTCATATTGCAATCCGCTGGGCAATGTGACGACCCCTTCTCTTTTGGCATTATCGGCCATGAAAGCGTCACCGGCGGCAATACTGTCTTTATATTGTTCTCTTAAGTGGCTTTCCTGCGCTTCTTTGATTTTATTTTCTACGAAAGGACCTGCTTCGGCTTTATCGATAGCCAACTTTTCATTTTTCAACGTTCCGAGCAAGCCGGCTAAGAGTTGGTCTTCGTTTACTTTCTTCGTCGAATCGCCGGGGAAAAGTTGTTCATTAAATTGCGGCAGCATGCTTTCCGCAATTTGCGTTCCGATGCTTAGCCCTTGGATGTAAGCCGATTTTTCTTTTCCGCCTTTAAGAGCTTCTTTCAATCCACGGATAAAATCGTTCAATTTCGGAGCATTCACCTTATTAACCGAGTCGATCTTGGCGTTGAGTTCTTTTTGTAACGCTTGTTTTTGTACCGAGTCGGTTGCAGCGGATATTCTCATCTGATAATCATACTCGATGTTAGATGAGCTCTGAAGAATACCTTGTTGTTCCAAGAAGCGGGCCAAGCCCCCTTGATCGGCTAAATTGATTCCTGTGGCATACGACAAACTATCTGTTGCATTTTTCAACGAAGTCTTTGGCGTAGAACCGCCTCCACAAGAAACCATCAGTATTCCGCAAACAGCGAATGCGCTAAGTGCTACTAAATTTTTTCTTTTCATTTTGTTTCTTATTAATATTAATATCTATGTTTATTGGTTGAATGTGTGAAGTCTGTTATTCTATACCCAATAATTCCACATCGAAAATAAGAGTGGAATTCGGTTGGATAACCGAACCGGCGCCTTGGTTTCCATAAGCCAGATCCGACGGAATATATAAGCGCCATTTCGAGCCAACCGACATTAGTTGCAGCGCTTCCACCCATCCTTTGATGACTTGGTTGACCCCAAAGACAGCGGGTTCTCCACGTTGTACCGAACTATCGAAAACCGTTCCGTCGATCAACGTTCCGTGGTAATGACAACGTACCCTGTCGGTTGCTTTGGGCTTTTCGCCATTTCCTTCGGCCAGCACTTCATATTGCAATCCACTCGGTAATGTGACTACCTGCTCTTTCTTTTTGTTTTCTTCCAGGAAAGCACGTCCGGTTTGTAGATTTTCCGTCTGCATTTCATCTTGTTTTTTACGAAAATAACTTTCAATGATTTGATTTGCCTGTTCTGCGCTCATGGAGGCGGGCTGATTTTCCATTATTTCGGTAAACGCTTTTACGAACGACGGTACGTCTATCGTATGCAGTCCCGAATGAATTAAATTGGATGCCATGCTCATCCCCAACGCGTAGCTTAACTGCTCCATGTAGTAAATCTCTTTTCTTTTTTAATTATTGACCACAAAAGTACTATAATAATATGAATTATGCGCTAAAAATAAAATTGTTTCTTATAGAATTTGCTTTTATCGTTTCTAAATCGCCCCTTGGCGCAATATATCCGCTCCGGAAGCCACACTTGCGACAGATTCGTTTTTTATCCGTCAAACGGCGGAAAGCCGTTAAACGGGTTGGGCGGAGCGGATTGCGATTTGCACAATAAACTTCTAAAGTTTTGTGTTTAAACAAATTTCGTTTACATTTGCAAGAGTGATTCGTAAAATAATCCATATCGACATGGATGCCTTTTATGCCTCCATTGAACAACGCGACCATCCCGAATGGCGTCACCAGCCCATCGCCGTTGGCTATAGCGGGAAACGCGGTGTCGTCGCAGCCGCGAGTTACGAGGCGCGACGCTATGGGGTGCGTTCGGCAATGGCATCGGTTACGGCATTGCGCAAGTGTCCGCAACTGATTTTTGTTGCGCCCCGTTTTAACGTATATCGCGAGGTGTCACAACAAATTATGCATATTTTCCACGAATACACCGATAAAGTAGAGCCCTTGTCACTCGATGAAGCGTTCCTCGATGTAACGGTCAACAAAAAGGGGGCGGCATCCGCCACACTGATTGCAAAAGAAATAAAGCGAAAGATTTATGCCCAGACTCATCTCACCTCTTCCGCGGGCGTGTCTTTTAACAAATTCCTGGCTAAAATCGCTTCGGACTATCATAAACCCGACGGAATTTATATAATACCGCCGAAAGCGGCCGAAGCGTTTGTTGAAAAACTACCGGTCGAACGGTTTTTCGGTGTGGGGAAAGTTACGGCCACACGAATGAAAGATCACGGAATCAAAACCGGATACGACCTTAAACAATGGAGTGAACCGGACCTGACGCGGCTTTTCGGAAAGGCGGGCAGCAGTTATTACCACTTCGCTCGTGGAATCGACGAACGGGAAGTGCAGCCCGACAGAATACGCAAATCGTTAGGAGCGGAAAACACGTTTTCGGAAGATCTGTATGAAGTTGTGGATTTATTGGGGGCTCTCGATGAGATCGCCCATGAGGTACAACGCCGTGCCGAGAAACGCCGTTTTTTCGCAAAAACGCTTACACTGAAAATAAAATATGCCGACTTTACCATTATCACCCGTAGTAAAACGGTGGATCAGTATATAAAAACCTTCGAGCAGTTGTTTGAATTGGGACAGGACTTACTGTCGACGGTCGAGGATATTGAAGAGCGTAAGATACGCTTGATAGGCTTAACGCTGAAGAATGCCGAAACGGAATCCCCTCATTCTTCGTTTGTTCCTCTTCAACTTTCTTTCGATTTCAAAGACTGATACCCGTCTAACGAATCCCTTCCGCTTGACGGATAAGAAAGCGGTTAGATAGGATTAAAGTTTTTAGGATTCTTCGCATGAACACCCTTATAATACGACTTTATCTTTACAAGATCGGCCTCGTAATCGCCCGTCGGATAGAAAAGATCCAAAAAAACAACCGCTTTTTTTTTATAGTCCAACGCAATCAACAAGATAGGGACACGGGCTTTTAAGGCAATATAGTAAAATCCCCTGCGCCATTCGGGAACACGTTTCCTTGTTCCCTCCGGAGTAATCGCGAGCTGAAGGTCTTCGTGCTTGTCAAACTCTTCGGCCAACGTATCGGTCATCGACTGTTTTTTATTTCGTTCGATAGGTATTCCTCCCATACTTTTAAAAAGGAGGTTAAAGGGGAAAACAAACCATTCTTTTTTTATCAGGAAGCGAGCATTACGCCCGATGGAACTATACGCAAGCTTACCGATCACAAAATCCCAGTTGCTCGTATGAGGCGCCAGGGCAATCACACATTTCGACACATCCGGCAAAATGTTTTCGATTTTCCAACCCCAAAGATTCAATAAAAAACGGCTGATTTTCATGCACTCATTCCTTCCTATATTTTTCTATATCTAACGTCAATTGCTCCCAAGAGTTCATTTTCCGTTCTATTTTCTGTTTTAAATCGAGATACGATTGCAGAAGCGCCGTGTCCGAAGCGCCTTCGGGCGTAGCCAATTGTTGTTCCATCGACGAAAGTTGGCTTTCCATCCGGCTGATGTCATTCTCCGCCTCCCCTATTTCTTTTTCGAGTTTGCGTATTTTCCGGTTTAAATCCTTTTGTTCCTGATACGAGCGTTTATTATCCGACTCCAACGACGCCGGCTCACTCTCGGAGGCCGGCATGGAAGAGGCGATTTCGAGCTCCTGAAGGTTTTCAAGTTTCTTTTTCGAAAGGAAATCATAAATACCGCCTAAATGCTCCGTCACTTTACCGCCTCCGAACTCATAGACTTTGCTGACCAGCCCATTGAGGAAATCGCGGTCGTGGGAAACAATGATGGCAGTGCCGTCGAACTCCGATATGGCTTTCTTCAAGACTTCCTTCGAGGCCATATCCAAGTGATTGGTCGGCTCGTCGAGGATAAGCAGATTCACCGGTTCGAGCAACAAGCGTATCATGGCCAAACGGCTGCGCTCGCCCCCCGACAAGACTTTTACTTTCTTCTCCGAAGCTTCTCCCCCAAACATGAACGCCCCGAGAATATCGCGAATCTTGGTACGGACATCTCCCGTCGCGACATCATCGATCGTTTCGAAGACGGTGCGGGTTTCATCCAGTAGTTGGGCTTGATTTTGCGCAAAATATCCGATTCGTACATTATGCCCCAGCTCCAACTTGCCCGTAAAATCGATCTCGCCCATTATACATTTCACCAACGTTGATTTCCCTTCGCCGTTCTTCCCGACAAAAGCGACTTTCTCTCCCCGCCGGATCATCAGGTTCACATGCGAGAAAACGGTATGGTCACCGTATTTCTTTTCCAACTTCTCAACGGTAACGGGAAAGGAGCCGGAACGAGGAGCGGGCGGGAACTTGAGGTTGAGCCGCGCCGTATCAATTTCGTCGACTTCTATACGCTCGATCTTCTCCAACTGCTTGATACGCGACTGTACCTGATTGGATTTAGTGGCTTTATAACGAAACCGTTCGATAAAGGCTTCGGTTTCCTGTATCTGCTTCTGCTGGTTTTCGTAGGCGCGTTGCTGCTGTTCGCGGCGTTCTTTTCGCAGTTCGACATATTTCGAGTAACTCACTTTATAATCATGAATATGCCCGAGCATGATTTCGATGGTGCGGTTGGTGACGGCATCGAGGAAGGCACGGTCGTGCGACACCAATATAAGGGAATTGCCACGGCTCGAAAGAAAGTTTTCGAGCCATTGAATGGATTCGATATCGAGATGGTTCGTCGGCTCATCCAAAAGCAAGACATCCGGTGAGCCCAACAAGATCTTCGCCAGTTCGATGCGCATTCGCCAACCGCCGCTAAATTCGCCGGTAGGACGCGTAAAGTCGCTTCTTTTGAATCCTAGGCCGATGAGGGTCTTTTCCACTTCCGCCTGAAAGCTATGCGTGTCGGACATCAAGAGTAACTCCTGCAAATCAGCCGTTCGTTGAATCAGTAACCGATAACTCTCCGACTCATAATCCGTGCGCAACTCAAGTTCGCGATGAAGTTGCTCCAGTTCTTTTTCCATTTTCATAAAATGGTCGAACGCGAGCGACACTTCGTCTACCACCGTACGCGTATTTTCGAGTTTCATTTGCTGGGGCAAATATCCGATGGAGACTTCTTTTGGGCGCGAAACACAGCCTTTGGTCGGTTGTTGGTAACCGGCAATCAGTTTAAGCAGCGTCGATTTTCCGGCTCCGTTCTTGCCCACGAGCGCCACCCGTTCGTTTTTATTCAATACGAACGATATTTCGTCGAGCAACGTAAAACCGCCGAATTCGACGGAGAGATTTTCTACGGAGACCATTGTCTGTTCGTCAGTTTTTTGTAATCAATTTGTCTATTAGTTGCCGTATGGTAAAAAGAGCTTGTTCGCCCGATTTCATATCCTTTAAAGCAATTTTGTCTGCGGCCATTTCATCTTCGCCGACAATCGCCACATACGGGATACGATTGTTATCGGCATAAGTCATTTGTTTCTTCATTTTCGCCGCATCCGGATAAATTTCGGTACGGATGCCGTTCTTTCTTAATTCGGAAAGGATAGGCAGGATGTAAGCCTGTTCGCGTTCGCCGAAGTTCACGAAAAGAATATCGGTTCCACGCGTATAATCTTCGGGAAAAAGATCGAGTTGATTCAAGACATCGAAAATCCGGTCGGCGCCGAAGGAAATGCCGACCCCCGAAACACCCGGAAGGCCGAAAATACCGGTTAGATTGTCATATCGGCCGCCACCGGTAATGCTCCCGATTTGCACATCGAGCGCTTTTACTTCGATAATGGCCCCCGTGTAATAATTCAAGCCTCGGGCGAGCGTCAGATCCAGTTCAAGCTCAGTTCTCAACGACAGCCGTTGCATGTCGGCAAGGATTGTTTCGAGTTCCTCCACGCCTTTCAGTCCGGTAGCGGATGAAGCCAAAACGTTTTTCAACGTGGCGATTTTTTCGTCATTCGTTCCATGCAAGCCGATGATCGGTTGCAACGTATCGACCGCTTCTTGTGAAATTCCTTTGGCCAGCAACTCTTCATTCACTTTTTCGATACCGATCTTATCGAGTTTATCGATTGCTACGGTAATGTCGGTGATCTTATCGCCTTCGCCCATAATCTCGGCGATACCCGAAAGGATCTTCCGGTTGTTCAACTTGATTAATACCCGAATCCGGAAACGCGAAAAGACCTCGTCGATAATTTGAAGCAGTTCCACTTCGTTGAGTAACGAATCGGATCCGACGATATCCGCATCGCATTGGAAAAACTCGCGATAGCGGCCTTTCTGCGGCTTATCGGCGCGCCATACCGGTTGTATCTGAAAACGCCTGAACGGGAAGGTGATCTCATTGCGATGCATCACCACATAGCGGGCAAAGGGAACGGTAAGGTCGTAGCGAAGGCCTTTTTCGGCAATTTTGGCCGCCGCTTTCGCCGCGCTGACGTCCTCCGATAAATCGGACGGCTCGAGGTTGGAAAGGAAGTCGCCGGAATTGAGGATTTTAAATAATAACTTATCCCCTTCTTCGCCGTATTTACCCATTAAAGTCGATAAATTTTCCATCGCCGGCGTTTCTATTTGACGGAAGCCGTACAAATGATACACCTCTTTGATCGTCTCGAATATATAATTGCGTTTCGCCATCTCTTCAGGTGAAAAATCGCGTGTTCCTTTCGGAATGGAAGGTTTCTGCATCGTCTTTGTTCTTTTTTTGGAATTGCAAAGATAACATCTACCAAACGATTTCACCTCATCGCCGTTAAACAAATTTGCACCGGTATATTAAAGACAAGGGATTTTTCAACTTGTTAGAAAACCGTTACATGACATGTTGGACACTTTCCCATTCCGGGAAAGTTTGTTGCACGACGTGTTGGGCACTTTCACACTATGGGAAAGTCGTTACATGAGGTGTTTGACGCCGTCGCACCGGAAGAAACTGTTTTGCACAACGTGCAGGGCATTTTCGGATAATCCGAAAGCCTCTTGCATCACATGCAGGGTACTTTCGGACGCGTCGAAAGTATGTTGCATCACTTGTCGGGCACTTTCGGACAAGCCGAAAGCTGTTGCATGACGTGCAAGCTAGCGGATTCTTCCCGGACGGATGGAAACGGGTGAATGTAACTCCGGTTATGGATGTATGCCTGAGAAAATATTTCCGCAGAAAGCCACCGTTTATAAGGGATGGTTCTCTTCGAAATGAAGAATGATTTGTCGAACATGTTCTTTGACTTCAGCGGCTGTCGGATTTAATTCTTCCGTTGTAAAACCACCCTCTTCCCAATCAATACGATCAAAAACCAACGTATATAATCCGAAAATAATCTCAAGACTCAACCGGCTGCAAGGCTCGAGCAGGGGTCCAATTTCTCGAATAACCTCTTTTGTTTTGAGTCGATATTTGTCTGCCTCAATATAAAGTTCGCGAATACATTCCCGGAAATCTCTTGTTATTTCGCCACCTTGAGCCATGCAGCGTAACTTCTCGCGATCGAGATTATATTTCATCAAAAGGTCATCCGGAAAATAATTAAGGTGATTACGATGATCTTTCATGAAATCACGGATAATATGAACCAGATAACTAAAAATAGCACAAGGTGCGGCGGCCTCTTTCACAGAGAACGCCGGTAAGAGGTATGCTCCTTCCTGATGCCGTAGACCACACAGATGAACAAAGATAGAAGCCGGCGCAACGGAAGCGCCGACGGCATAATCCAGAAAAGCCGGAAAGGTAGGGAATCCGTCATGATAAATATCATAAATCATCGATCGGGCAAAGTCTTCAAACGGCCAGAAAGGTATCTGAAAGGTGCGAATCGTTTCGATAACATCGTTACACATCGGATTTGCATTTTCCCCGGAATGTAATATCCGGTTTATCCACGTATGGACTTCCGCCTCAAATAGGGGTTTATCATCCGGAGCAATCGTTTGATGTTCGGTTTTATAATTATCGATCAAATCATCGATCGCACGCATAAATTTATAACAATTCTTCGCCGCACGGTATTTATTCTCCTCCCAAAACCGCGCAGCGATCAGGATATTCGGATGATCGACTATTTTTTCAAAATCGATGGAATAAAAAGTATCCCAATACCGACGCTTATTGCCGTTTGTTTCCGAGTTCATTTTAGTCGCATCATTGTTTTTCATCTTGTTTCCTTCAAGATGCGCTCTGTTGTGAGTTTGGACGAAAGAAGCACTAAAGGGACGCCGTTTCCGGGATGTGTACTTCCTCCGACGAAAAACAAGTTTGTATATTTTGCATGCCGGTTGTGCGGACGAAAGTAGCCCATTTGGAAAATAGTATGGCTTAAACTTCCGAAAACCGCCCCGTTGGTTATGTTACAATAATCCTTCCATGTTTGAGGCATAACACATATCTCGAACTTGATATGTTTTTCAACATCGTCTATTCCGGCTTCTTTTAATCGCTTGAAAACAGCTATACGCGCACGTTTTTTCAATAAATCCCAGTCTTGTTCCATCCCATCGTCTATATGGGGTGCCGGGATGATTACCGATAAACTGTCCTGTTTGTCGGGGGCGGCATCCTTATCGGTACGTACGGGCGAATGGATGTAAAAACTCGGATTAGACGACAAGGATTTTTTATCGAAAATCATCTCCATGCCTTCTTTGTAAGGTTCGTTCAGAAAAATACTGTGATGGGCCAATTGAGGATACTCTTGATCCATTGCCCAGTGAAAAACGATGGCAGAACAAGAATACTCTTTCCGTTCCAATTGAAGGGAGGCCTTTCTGTCAGGGAGCAAATAACGGTAGACATACGGAAGGTCGGCATTGGCTACCACAATATCCGCATACGTATTCTGCCCGTTCGAGAGTTGTATGCCCTTCGCCTTGCGTCCGTCCAGAATGATATTCTCCACATTTTGATTGAAATGAAAACGGACACCCGCTTCCTCCGCCTTTTCCATAAGCTTCTGAACAATCGTATGCATGCCTCCTTTAGGAAACAAAGCCCCCTCCATGATTTCTGCGGAGGGGATCATCGAAAAAAAAGCCGGTTGACGGTAAGGATTTTGTCCTACATAAATATTTTGGAACGTAAAGACCTTTTGAAGGCGGGCATCTTTAAAGAATCGACGGATATAAACGGTATGCTTTATCCATGTTTTAAAATGAATCATCATCGCCGCGTTTCGCAATGTAAGGAATTCACGAAGATGATAAAAATTACGGCCGAGCAATTGCTCGGTAGCAAGGCGGAAGAATCCATATCCTTTTTTTACATAGCGTTTGTATTGTGCGTAACTGTCCGGCTCAAACGCTTCGAGCTGGCTTTTCATTTTCGCCTCGTTGGGAGAATAAGAAAAGTCACTGCCATCGCTAAAAAACAACTTGTAGATCGGATCGAGAGAAACAGGCTCCAGCTCTTTGTCCATGTCCAGGCCCAATGACCGGAAAACATCCCGGTAAACAGACGGCATCAGTAAAATAGTCGCTCCTAAATCAAAACGATGACCATTCTTGAAAATCTGTCCGCAACGCCCACCCGGCGCCGCATTCTTTTCATATACTTCTACCTGAAATCCCTTGTTGGCAAGAAAAACGGAGGTTGCTATTCCGGCAACACCTGCACCGATAATGACAACTTTCTTTTGCGGACTGTTTTTTTTAGTCGTCATCATAATTTGCCGGATAGCCGATTAATATTTACAATAAATTACTTGCCAGTTCCGAAAGCTCGCTGCGTTCCCCTTTCACTAGATTGATATGCGCGAAGAGGTTTTGGCCCTTCATCTTATCAATCATATAAGCCAAGCCATTGGACTGCGAATCGAGATAAGGCGAGTCTATTTGCTGCAAGTCGCCGGTAAACACCATTTTCGTGCCTTCGCCGGCACGGGTGATGATGGTCTTAATTTCATGCGGGGTAAGGTTTTGCGCCTCATCGATGATACAGTAGGTTTCGCTCAGGCTCCGTCCGCGGATATAAGCGAGCGCCTCGATTTCGAGTTGTCCCGATTTTTGCATTTCATCGAGAGCCCGTAATTCGGATCCTCCTTGTCCGAGTTGCGACTTGATGACATTCAGATTATCGAAAAGCGGCTGCATGTAAGGGGCGATTTTCTGCTTTTCATCGCCGGGCAGGTAACCCAAATCTTTGTTCGACAAAGAGACGATCGGCCGGGCGAGCAGCACCTGATGATACGCTTTATGTTGGCGCAATGCCGCCGCCAAAGCAAGGAGCGTTTTACCGGTTCCGGCTTTCCCCGTCAGGGCGATGAGTTTAATATCCGGATCATTCAAGACTTCCAGCGCGAAGGTTTGCTCCGCATTGCGGGGCGTAATGCCGAAATTAGCGCTTTTATCCACGCGGATGATCTTCTGCGTAAACGGATTATAACGCGCCAATACGCTATTGCGATCACTTTTCAGGACAAAGCATTGATTCGGTTTTAAAGGACTTTCAAAGACAAAATCATCGATGTCGACCCCTGCCGGTTGAGCGTATATCTTATCAATCAAATCGGGGGCAATATCTTCAATAATTTGTTCTTCCTGCCCGAAAATATCGATATCCGTGACCTTATCGTTGATATAATCTTCCACCAGTACGCCCAATGAGCGGGCTTTCATGCGCAGATTAATATCCTTTGTCACCAAAATGGTCTTCATTCTCGGATATTTGTCCGATAAATATAATACGGTGGAAAGTATGCGATTGTCAGGGGTGCGTTCGGGAAACGATTCCGCAATCTTTTCGTGCGTGGAAGGGGCATTGACAATATACAATTTACCACGACCGACGCCTAAATCGGCGCCTTTTTTAAATAAATTGTCGTCGGTGATTAAATCCAACTCCCGGACAAAAGCGCGCGCATTGTAGTTTATCTGCTCATTTCCTTTCTTAAACTTATCCAACTCTTCCAACACGGTAAAAGGAATGTAGATGTCGTTTTCTTCAAAATTATCGAGGCAATTGTAGTCATGCAGGATCACGTTCGTGTCCAGAATAAAATTCTTTTTCGTTCCCATACTGTAATTTGTTTATCGTTCATCCGGTTTCACGTTGCATCCTTCCTGAGGTATCGCTCGAAGCGACGCCCCCGGTTACGCCCGCGGTCAACCGATGAAAATTCATCGTTCCCGTTATTTCGGTGAAGAGCCCGATGTTGCAGGGCCATATCGATTATTGAGAAATTCAATCACTTCGCCGGTTATATCGTATTTTATATCACCATACAAAATATTGGCGGTACCGGTATTGCTAAAGATGATTTGATAGCCTTGCGTTTTATTGAATTCGGCGATATGGACTTTTATCGTATCTTCCAGTTCGATATTTAACTTTTGTTGCTCAATGGCAAACTCCTGCGACAAGCGTTGCGCCGTTTGTTGATATTCTTCCTGCATCTTCAGGATGCGTTGTTGTTCTTGCTTCGCCCTTTCATCGCTAAGGAAAGCATTGTTGCGCAATTTACGGTCAAATTCCTGTGCGGCCGCTTGCAATTGTTGATCTTTTTGATTTAATGTAGAACGAGAATTTTCTTGATTACGCATCAGCGTCTCATTAATATCCTTCGCGAAATTGTAATTATGCAAAAGGGAATCCAAATTGACATAGGCAACCGGAAGAACCACCGACGAGTCGCCCACGAGCGAATTTCCTCCTTTTGCCGCTCCTCCGTTGGAGCCGGAGGTCGATGTGAAATGTAAAATATAAAGCACAATAATTGCAACAGCCAATACGCCGCTCAAAATATAAGAATAAGTATTCTTCATTTTTCGGAATTTTTATAGTTTTCTGATTTCAAAATTTATACCGTTCATTCTCTCTTCAGTACCGCTTTCGCCTTTCCTATAACTTTCCTATAACATAAAATAAGTTCCTTCGCTATACGGAATGTTTTCCGGAAACTAGTGGAACTTTCCTTATCCCTCAAAAAGGCGATGATTACTTCTTAGAGTTCTTCTCATTATTTTAAACCACAAAGATAGCCTAATTAGATAATTAATTCATGGTTTTCGTATTAAAGATGCTAAATTTTTTGCTTTCGTCTTATTTTTCTTGTACTTTTATAGCCTGTTTTCAGAAAGAAAACCAATGAATGGAATACTGATTATAAATGCTTTACTTTTGAATAAAGAAGAAGACAAACATTAAAGACTATGACAATCAAAGAACTTGAACCAAAAGCTATCTGGAATTATTTTTACGACATTACACAAATTCCACGACCTTCTAAAAAGGAAGAAGCCATCCTGCGCTATTTGCTCGATTTCGGCAAAAAGCATAACCTCGACACGAAGCAGGATAGAGCCGGAAACGTACTGATAACCAAACCGGCCACTCCGGGCAAAGAAAACCTCCCTACGGTTATTCTGCAATCGCATGTCGATATGGTCTGCGAGAAAAACAGCGATATTACCCACGATTTCGAGAACGATCCGATTGAAACGATTATCGACGGGGATTGGGTGAAAGCGAACGGAACCACCTTAGGCGCCGATGACGGCATCGGAGTGGCCGCCCAGTTGGCACTATTGGCCTCGGACAATATCGCCCACGGCAAAATAGAGGCGCTTTTTACCGTAGATGAAGAAACAGGTCTCACCGGAGCCTTTAATCTTGAGAAAGATTTTCTGACCGGCAATATCCTGATCAATTTGGATAGCGAAGAGGAAGGTCTGATTTACATCGGTTGCGCCGGAGGGAAAAACACCCGCGGCTACTTTAAATACAAAGAAAAAGAGAGTCCCAAGAAGTATTTTTGGTTTAATCTTCATGTAAAAGGATTACGCGGCGGCCATTCGGGAAGCGATATCGACAAGAATTTCGGGAATGCGAATAAAATCCTCGCCCGCTTCCTGTTCTCGCTTATGCGAAAAAAATACGGCATGGTGCTATCGGAAATTAAAGGCGGAAACCTGAGCAATGCCCTTCCCCGCGAGGCGTATGCGATTGTAGGCGTGAAGGAGAAATACAAAGAAGATATACGGGTTAAGTTAAACACATTCCTCGCCAGCGTCCAAAATGAGTATAAACATACCGAAACGTCTTTGGATATTCAATTGGAATCGGCGCAGATACCGTCGAAAGTGCTGAATAAGGGAACAACGGAACGGTTGATTTTAGCCCTCAACGCCTGTCCGCACGGGGTGATAGGAATGAGTCTCGATATTCCCGGATTGGTAGAGACGTCCAACAATATGGCTTCCGTGAAAATGATCGACGGGCAACAAATTGAAGTCATCACCAGCCAACGCAGTTCCGTGGAATCGCAGAGAGAATATGTCATCAACATGGTCACCTCGGTGTTCGATCTGGCCGGCGCAAAAGTCACGTACAACGAGGGGTATCCCGGCTGGCAGCCCAATACGGAGTCGCAGATCCTGAGACTCGCCGAAAAGGTGTACAAAAATCTGTACAACAAAGACGCGGAAGTAAAAGCCATCCATGCGGGCCTTGAGTGCGGATTGTTCTTGGAAAAATACCCGCATCTCGATATGATTTCCATCGGGCCGGATATGACCGATGTCCATTCTCCCAAAGAGAAACTGAATATTCCTTCGGTGGAGAAATGGTGGAACTTTTTAGTGAAAATACTCGAGAACGTGTCGCCCGAAACGGCAGAATAAAGATGAGAAGCTGAACTTGAAGTCATCTCAAGAGTAAAAACAGGAAGATTCTATTTACTTTAAACTCTCGCAGATTACGTGGATTTTCGCAGAATGCCAATGAAAAACTGCGTCTATCTGCGCTATCTGCGAGAGATATTCTTTTTAAGTGACAAACGGCAATCATGGTCAATCGATATATCGCTCTCTCATTATTCCTGATTGTTTATAACGGATTCCTGCTCGGACAACGGCAGGACTCTCTGCGGATCCTTTTTTATAACGTCGAAAATCTCTTCGATACAAAGGACGACCCGCTTACGCAAGATGATGACTTTCTGCCGGGCAAATTAATGAATTGGACCCATTGGAAATATCGCGAAAAGCTCAAAAACATCACCCGTGTCATCACGGCCGTGGGACAAATGCAATCGCCGGCTATCGTAGGATTGTGCGAAGTCGAAAACGACAGCGTCTTATACGACCTTACCCGCCGTTCTCCGCTAAAGGCTCAACAATACCACTATATCATCACACATTCACCCGATGAGCGGGGCATGGACGTCGCGCTGCTTTACCAACGCGACCATGTACGGTTACTGCAAACGGCTGAATATCCCATCCGGTTCGGAAACAAGTCGACGCGCCGCTCCCGAAATATTCTTCACGCGACCTTTCTCACGCTTAGTCACGACACTCTCGATGTATTTGTCGCCCATTTTCCTTCGCGACGGGGCGGACAACATCAAACGGAACCGGCACGAATCGACGCAGCATCGCTTTTGCGCTCCAAAGCCGACAGCCTCTTCAGCGTACGGCAGCACGCCCATATCATCATCATGGGCGATTTCAACGATCATCCCGATGATAAAAGTCTCGCGCGTATTTTAAAAGCAGGTATCCCCGCTCTTCACCCTTCGGACAAACAATTATACAATCTCTTTCTTCCCCGTATAAAAGAACGGAACTTCGGCACTTATAAATTTCAAGGACGTTGGGAAATACTCGATCAGTTCATCATAAGCGGAGATTTTCTTTCCGGAGAAAGTACGATGAAAATAAGGAATAAAGAAGCTACGGTTTTCCGCATGCCTTTTCTTTTGCAAGACGATGAAAAGGATGGCGGGAAGAAACCTTTCCGAACCAATTCGGGGCCTCGCTACGTCGGAGGGTTCAGTGATCATTTGCCGGTGTATATGGACGTTATCATCAATGACCAATGACCAATGACTAATGACCAATGACCAATGACTAATGACTAATGACCAATGACTAATGACCAATGACTAATGACTAATTGCTAATTACTGATGACTGATGACCAATGTCTGATGGTTGATTTCTAATGCAGAAGAAAGAAAATAGCCCCTTTTTCAAAAGTTTAGCTTAATTTGTTTGACGGCATTAAGAAATAATTCTATTTTTGTAAGCTTATTCAAAATGAATAGTGTAAATATATAAAACAATAAGATCTATGAACCCTTTACTTTTCAACTTAAACGGATGGGAAATACCTATCATCCTAATCGTTGTCCTTCTACTTTTCGGAGGGAAAAAAATACCCGAATTCATGAGCGGTTTGGGTAAAGGTATTCGCAGCTTTAAAAAAGGATTGAACGATATCGAAGAAGATATCAAGACGGACCCTACCGATAAGCCCAATAATCAATAAAAAGATTTACCCGTGCGGTTAGGGGGATTGAAATCTTTTTTATCAATACAATCTATTCCCCGGAAGCTTGTGCGATGAATGAAAATGCTTCCGGGAAATAATATTGACGGCTATTACATACACAATCAAAGAAAATGAGTGATAAAGAGATGTCCTTTTGGGACCATTTGGAAGAATTCCGGTGGACGTTAATTCGTATTATCGGAATTGTTTCCGGGCTCACGATTGTGGGGCTTATCATTATGCCGCATATTTTCGATTCGATCATTCTCGCCCCGAAATCATCCGATTTTATCACCTACCGTTTTATGGAAAATATCGGGAAGTACGTTCCTTTTCTTCCTGATTTCTCGGCCGACTCATTCAATGTGAAAATATTGAATATCAACATGCCGACACAGTTCATCACCTATATATCCACGTCGTTTGCTTTCGGCGTACTTTTCTCGATACCTTTTATTCTGTACGAACTATGGCGGTTTATAAGCCCGGCGTTGTATGAAAACGAAATGAAAGGGATAAAAAGGGCCTTTGGATTCGGCGGAATCATGTTTGTACTGGGATGCTCGGTCGGTTATTTTATCGTTTTCCCGTTGATCTTCCGGTTTCTTATTACGTTTGAACTCAGTAGCGAAATTGAAAACATGCTTTCGTTGGATTCGTATATGAGTAACTTCTATACGTTAATCCTCATTATGGGGATCGTTTTCGAATTGCCCTTGGTATTCTGGTTACTTTCGAATCTGGGGCTGATATACCGGTCGTTTTTCCGGAAATATCGACGCCATGCTATCGTTGGCGCTCTTCTTCTTGCGGCCATCATTACGCCTTCCGGCGACCCCTTCTCGTTATTCGTGGTCACGATGCCTCTCTATTTCCTCTGGGAATTGAGCGCCTTGCTGGTGAAAAAAGATCCGCCTCTGGAAGTTAATCTTCCTACTACGTTCGAGTAGGCCCCGTTTACCTGAGGGCCTCGCTCCCCGTCTGACGGATTCATTCTTTTTGACAAGTACCGATTTTATCCGTCAAACCGCAAGGATCGGTTAGACGAGATTCCTCTTAATCAATGACTGATTTCGCGCGACTTATCACCCAAATAGCCGCCATGATGGCGTTTGGCGTAATCGGCTGCGGTAAACCCGATTCTTTTCATGGTGCCGACGACCAGGATGTCGCCCATCACCGTCATCACCGTCGTCGAAGTGGTGGGAGTAAGGTCCAGCGGGCACACTTCCTTGGGATTGCCTGTCAACAGAAACACATCGGCCTGCTGGGCCAAAACACTGTCTTTATTGCCCGTAATAACAATGATCGGCGTTTCGGGATAAAGCCCTTTCGCTAAATCGATCAATTCGATAATCTCGCGGGTCTTTCCCGAATTGGTAATCAGCAACAGCAGATCGTTCTCTTGTAAGATGCCCAAATCGCCATGTTGCGCCTCGCTCGGATGCATGAAGATGGCGGGCGTACCGGTCGAACAAAAAGTGGTCGCCATGTTCTGCCCGATTTGTCCGGCTTTCCCCATGCCGCTAATAACCAACTTTCCCTTTTTATGATGGATGCGCTCGACAATCAAATCGATCGCCCTATCGTATTGTTCATTCACAGGAATATGTAAAATAGCGTCGGCCTCCCGCTGCAAAAGGCTTGTAATTTCTTGTTGATTCATCGTATCGACCTTGATTAATTGGTTTTATATTTAAAAGAAACGGCCGCAAGCTCCTCGTTTGCTTTTGTAATTTTATTTTTTAGTCCTTGTTTGTAGTTCTTTAATTTAGCCATGAGCGCTGCGTCGCCCGTGGCAATCATCTGCAATGCCAGGATAGCCGCATTGAGAGACGCGTTGATGCCTACCGTGGCAACCGGTATGCCGGGAGGCATTTGCACAATAGCCAACAAGGCGTCCATGCCTTGCAGCGAAGCGTTGACGGGGACGCCAATGACCGGGACCGGGGTCATAGAAGCGATCACGCCCGGGAGGTGTGCGGCCATTCCGGCGGCGGCGATAATCACTTTTATTCCGTTCCGTTCGGCATTTGTTGCAAATTCCTCGACCGCTTCGGGAGTGCGGTGTGCCGACAAGGCATTTATTTCGAACGGTATTTCCATCTCATCTAAAAAGCGGGCGGCTTTTTCCATGACAGGCAGGTCGGATGTACTGCCCATAATGATACTTACGACTGGTTTCATGTTCATTTTCTCCTTAAAAAGAGAACACTTCAAAAGGAGTTCGTTCACCAACAGAAATAATCTCAAATGATCTTCCGACGGCGAGCCTACTAACCTTTTGAAGCGCCCTCTGTATTATACAGATTTATTTCTCGATATTTTTTTGATAGTCTTGTGCCGAAAGTAACGCATCGACCTGCGAGGCATCGCTCAGCTTCACTTTAATAATCCATCCTTCGCCATACGGGTCTTTATTCACCAACTCGGGTGCATCTTCGAGCTGCGGATTGACTTCCAACACTTCGCCACTCACGGGCATCAACAGGTCGGAGACGGTTTTTACCGCTTCGATACTGCCGAAAACACTTTCGCGATCGAGGGTTTCCCCTTCCGTCGTTACATCCACAAAAACAATTTCTCCTAATTCTTGTTGAGCAAAATCAGAGATACCAATGTAGGCTTCATCGCCTTCCACTCTTACCCATTCATGATCGGCAGAGTACTTCAGATTGTCGGGAAAATTCATATGTTCTTAATTTTATAAAGGGTTTTAAACGATATCGTAAAAATACTACTTAATTCTATAGCAACCAAAAGTTTTTTAACCGGTTACAGCTTTATATGCACTCCTGCCCAGACAAATACAAACGACACGACCAAACCGAGTGCAAAGCCCGCAAACACCTGGCTTACGGTATGACGCTGCAGGATGAGACGGGAGGAACCGATGAGTCCGGCAAGCAGAAACAGCCCCATCAGCATGTAGACAGGATTGGCCCGCTCGACAAAAAAACTGACGCCCATCGCCCCGCCGAGAAGCCCGCCGATGCCGAACATGTGTGCGCTGATCTTCCAGAATAGGGTGATAAACAGGGCAATGATCATTATTATCACCGGGGCAATCACAAACATCAAAAACCATGCAGGCATCCCCATTTTATAATAATAAAAGACCATGAACGAGCACGATATCAGCGTAATAAGATAAGGGAGAACGCGCTCGCGCCGCTGTGTCAGAGATAAATCGGAGATCAACCGCAATTTATACAGTACAAATATGAGCAGCGCGGGAACGGCGAACGAAAACAGAAATACCGGCGCCAGAATATACCAGAACTGATGCGAGTACATAACGCCGAAATAGCTGTACATAAATAACAACGCCACGCTATATGTGGGCATCAATAGAGGTTGGAAAACAGTGGAAATAATATGTGCGATTGACTTCATTCGATTCAATATCTTTTCTTTGAACTGTCAAAGTTATATCTTTTTTCTCAAACGGGCTACAGGAATATTCAATTGTTCACGATATTTTGCCGTCGTACGTCGTGCAATTACATAGCCTTTCTGATTTAATATTTTGGTAAGTTGCTCATCTGTCAATGGTTTAGAAGGATCTTCACTCTCTATGCTCTCGCGAAGAATATATTTCACTTCTCGCGACGAGATATCTTCGCCCGCCTCATTTTGCATGGCTTCCGAAAAGAAATACTTCAGCGGATAGATGCCGGAATTGGTTTGTACATATTTACTATTGCTGACACGCGATATCGTAGAGATATCGAAACCGGTTTTTTCGGCCACATCTTTTAATATCATCGGCTTGAGCAGCGTTTCGTCTTCGGTCAGAAAAAAGTCGTACTGAATTTGAACGATGGCTTCCATAGTGCGCTGAAGCGTATTCTGACGCTGTTTCACCGCATCGATGAACCAACGCGCCGAATCGACTTTTTGCTTCATGAACATCATGGCTTGTTTATCATCGGCCGACATGCTTTTTTTATTCTGCGCATAGCCTTGCAGCAGCTCGCTGAAATCTCGGTTGATTTTGAGCAGCGGGATATTGCCGTTATTGAGATACATCGAGACTTCGCCGTTGTAAGACTCCACGATAAAGTCGGGCGTAATGTTTGCCATCGCCGTTTCCATGGCATCGCCCATGGTGTTGCCGGGCTTGGGATTGAGAGAAACGATCAAATCGATGACGCCGCGCAGGTCGTCGGGCGAAATATTCATCGCTCGAAGGATCTTATCGTAATGTTTTCGCGAAAACTCCTCGAAATAATTCTCGAGCACATTCATCGCCAGCGTTACCGAAGGGCCGGGCGTCATCCGCTTCAATTGAAGAAGAAGACACTCTTTGAGTTCGCGCGCACCGACACCCGGAGGATCCATCTCCTGAATAATCGATAACACCTGCGTCAACTCCTCGACCGACACATCGAGATTTTGTTGAAACAGCAAGTCGTCTGCAACCGATTGCAAATCGCAAAGCAGATAACCGCTTTCATCGAGATTTCCAATAATGTATTCGGCTATTATTTCATTTCGGGAATCGAAATTATGCAACCGGAGTTGTTCAAGCAGCGATTCATTGAGCGATGTCTCCTCCGATACAGAAACCTCTATATAAGAAGGTTCACCCTTGGGCGCCGATTGCCTAATTCGAAAATCGGGCACATCATCTTCCGAGAAATAATCCCCTAAAATAATTTCCTCCTGGGAAACATTGTCCTCTTCGGGCATGCCGTCGCCTTCCGCCTCGTCCGATGCATGCTCGTAGTCGGAGTCAATCGTATCCAGCGCGGGATTATCCTCCACTTCCTGTTTAATTTTATCTTCCAGTTCTACCGATGTCAGTTCGACCAATTTAATGACCTGCATCTGTAGCGGAGAAAGTTTTTGCAGCTGCTTAAGTTCTTGTTGTTGCCTGAGCGCCATGTTTCAAACTTTTTGTCGTTTTCGATAAGCAAAGATAATGATAATTTGTGGATGTGATGATTGTCGAATGTCAAATGTCTCCGGTCTCCAGTCATCGGTCATCGGTAGCCGGTCATCGGTAGCCGCCTTTAGACCTTCGACTTTAGACTTCATTTGCCAATTTGCTAATCTGCTAATTTGCTAATTTGCTAATTTGCTAATTTATACAGAACCTCTCCTATGACATCCGCGCCGGGATCGGAGAGATTGATCCAATGGATGTTTTGGTCACGCTTGAACCAAGTCATCTGCTTGCGGGCATACTGCCGCGTATGCTGCTTGATTTTGTCGACAGCCTCCTCCAGCGAACCGTTGCCGTCGAAATAGGCAAACAGTTCTTTATATCCCACCGTGTTGGTTGCATTCAACTGTCGTATAGGATAATGCTTGCGTGCCTCTTCGAGCAGACCCTGTTTCATCATTCCATCGACCCTATGGTTAATACGCTCATAAAGTTCGGGACGGTCGCGAGTCAAACCGATCTTCACGATGCGGAATGGCCGTTTTTTTTTCGTATCGGTGCGAAGCGACGAATAAGGCTTTCCGCTCATCAGGCAAATCTCCAACGCATGAATGACCCGTTTCGGATTTTTTAAGTCGACTTGCCCGTAAAAAACAGGATCAAGCAGTTTCAACTGCATGCGTATCGGATCCAAGCCCTCCGTCCGGTAAAGCTCATAAATATCTTTGCGCAAAGCCGGGTCTACGGTAGGAATCTCGTCAATACCGAAACACACCGCATCGATATACATCATGGAACCACCCGTCATGACCACCGTGGGGTGAGTCTCAAGCAGGGACTCAATTAAAGGTATCGCTTCCCGCTCATATTCGCTCGCACTGTAATACTGTTCGGGCGAGAGGGTTTCCACAAAATAGTGGGTGACGGATGCTCGTTGTTGCGGCGTAGGGGCTGCCGTTACGATACCCATTCCGGCGTATATCTGCCGCGAATCGGCCGAAAGGATGGGTGCACCAAGCTTGTGCGCTACCTGTAGGCTTATATCGGTTTTTCCGACACCCGTGGGGCCTAACAATACGAGCAGGGTATTCATCAATACAAATCGTCGGAATCCGTTTCGACAGAAAGATCGTCCAACCCTTCAAAACCTTCCTTGTCGAGTTCGTTTATATCGAAAGATTCGTCGCCATAAAAGTTTTCGCCGGTATCCAATCTCCCGCTATCGGTCTTGACCTCTTCAAAATGGGCGGTCTGTTGGGGAGCTTCCCCCTGCGATACCGAACAGACGGGAGCCTTCAGGTTTTTTCCGGGAATGATTTCCGATAGTTCGATATAAAAGGCCCTTTCGGTTAAATAGTCGAAAACGAATAGTAATTTTTGTTTCTCATCTTCCAAATAATCACTCAGCACCGATTCCTGCATGGTAAGCGAGTCTTCATCGGAAGAAGTATCCATCTCCACCAACGTAAATTCCTGTTTTTTACGCCAGTTGTCGTCGCAAATAAAGAACGAAGCCATCTCTTTGTCACTAAAGCCGGTGGCGGCGATAATCGCATGGAAAAAATCCAAAAACGTGGCATCGGCATCAATTTTAATTTCTCTTTTAAAATCTTCCGACTCGTCCGATAAGATTAAGAATCTGAAAATCATATTTATTGTGTTAAATCGTTATTATTATCAAGTCAAAGGTAGTAAAAAAATTCGAATGAGATATGCCTTCATTTTAAATAGAAAAAATCGGATGAAAAGGTAATGAAGCGGCAATTAGGAAGGTTTACACGAAGAAAGTTGGCATTTTTTAGAAGATAGTGTTGTATTATTCGGAAAATTGCAGTAATTTTGCAACACTTTTCTGTAAACAAGTATAAATTCTTCAGTAGCTCAGTCGGTTAGAGCATCTGACTGTTAATCAGAGGGTC
>DHOU01000015.1:0-5142 GCA_002409745.1 Bacteroidales bacterium UBA5382 | reverse complement strand
CAGAGGGTCGTTGGTTCGAGTCCAACCTGAAGAGCGGAAAAGCGAGTTGAGAAACTTGCTTTTTTTGTTTTTAAGGAACATTTTTTTGTGCGCGTCCGTTATAGTACGAAATGGCAAAGCAAAACAGTAAACAGATGAAAAAAGTATTAATCGCATACCGCTTGCTTCCCGAAGGGCTGAAAGACCTGGAAGGCAAGTACGACATCACCCTTCCCGAACGCTCTTATTTGCGGAAAGAAGAAGTGCTGGAAATGATTGGCGACTACGAGGTGCTTGTTCCGAATTTCAGCTTCTACACCGGCCAAGACATTATCGACCGGGGAACAAAATTGGAATTGATCTCGAATTACGGCGTCGGTTATAATAATATAGATGTGGAGTATGCGACTCAAAAGGGAATAGCCGTCACCAACATCCCCAACTCCACCCGCGAACCGACCGCCGAATTTGCTTTCGCCCTGCTGCTTGCCGCGGGACGCCGCATCGGCTATTACGACCGGAAGCTCCGCACGGACGACGGCGTTAGTTGGGGGATTTATGCCGAAGGGGGATTAGCGGTATTCGGCAAGACACTGGGAATTATCGGCATGGGACGTATCGGTCAAGCGTTGGCACGCCGCGCAGTGGCTTCGGGGATGCACATTATTTATCATAACCGGAACAGGCTGGACGAAACCATTGAAAAAAAATACGATGCCCGCTATGTCTCGTTGGATGAGCTATTGCGTACGGCGGACTATATCTCGCTCAACGCTCCGTCGACACCGGAAACATTCCATTTAATAGGGGAAGAGGAATTGTCCAAAATGAAACCTTCCGCCGTGTTCATCAACACCGCACGCGGTAATATGGTTGATGAAAAAGCGTTAGCCCGCGCGCTGGGAAAGGAAAAAATAGCGGCCGCCGCACTCGATGTATTCGAAGACGAGCCGAATATCCTGCCGGAATTGCTGACACTGGATAACGTCGTCCTCGCCCCCCATGCAGCGACCAAAACACGTGAATACCGTATCGGCATGTCGATAGAGATGGCGCGGAACATCGTCGGCTTTTACGAAAAAACTTTTCCCGTATCAAGAGTAAACAAATGACCGCCGATATCATTTTTCAGCAATTACAGGAATTGGGCAATCCGGCCAAAGCAGCCCATTCCCTAACATTTTTCAAAACGACCCCGGGAGGATACGGCGAAGGCGACCGCTTTTTGGGCATCACCGTGCCCGAGGTAAGAGTAGTCGCGAAAGGACACCCAAAACTATCACTCTCCGAAATCGAAATCTTGTTGGCAAACCCTTATCACGAATGTCGGATGTGTGCGTTGCTCATCCTCGTAGAACAATTCAAAAAGGCCGATGAAGAAGCACGGCGCATTCTTTTCGATTTTTATCGCGCCCGTACATTCTACATAAACAATTGGGATCTAGTGGATTTATCCTGCTATGCCATCGTCGGGGAGTGGCTCGCCGATAAAGACCGGCAGCCGCTATACACGTGGTCGCGCAGTCCATCGCTATGGGAGCAACGCATCGCCATCGTTTCGACCATGGCCTTCATCCGTCGCAACGACTTCGCCGACACGCTGCAACTATCGGAGTCCTATCTCTCCCACCCTCACGACCTCATCCACAAGGCGTGCGGTTGGATGCTCCGCGAAATAGGCAAAAGAGACGAAAAGGCCCTCACCGGGTTCTTAGACATTCATTACACCAACATGCCCCGCACGATGCTACGGTATGCGATAGAACGCTTATCGCCGCAACAAAGAGCGTATTACTTAAAAAAATGACAGACCCTTCTTATTTTACTCACACACTGCCTAACGGCTTACGTATCATCCATCATCAAACGCCTTCGGAGATTTCTTATTGCGGAATAGCCGTCAATACCGGCACGCGCGACGAGTATGCCGACGAGTTCGGGATGGCCCATTTCGTGGAACATATGTTGTTTAAAGGGACGAAACGGCGCAGAGCCCACCATATCGCCAACCGGATGGAAAACGTCGGAGGCGAAATGAACGCGTATACGACGAAAGAGGAAACGTTTTTTTACGCCACGTTCCTGGAGGAATATTTTTCGCGCGCAGCGGAACTGCTCAGCGACATCGTATTCCACTCGGAGTTTCCCGCCATGCAGATAGACCGCGAGCGGGAGGTGGTTCTCGATGAAATCAACTCTTATCTCGATTTTCCTTCCGAACTCATTTACGACGACTTCGAGAATATGCTCTTTGCAGGGCACGATATCGGACATTATATACTCGGCACGCCCGAATCGCTGGGTACCTTCGACCACGCGCGTATCGAACGCTTTGTGGAACGACAATATCACCCTTCGCGAATGGTCTTTTTCTCTTCCGGCAAAACGCCTTTTCACAAAGTCCTCCGGTATGTGGGAAATTACTTTCAGGACAATCCTCTTTCGCAGGAAAAGGCAAAAACGAGAACGCCTCCCACACCGGCAGCGAGCGGGACCATTGTTCTGCAGAAAAACACCTCGCAGTCGCACGTCATGATCGGCAGCCGGGCATACGCCATGAACCAGCCGGAGCGCTATCCGCTTTACTTATTGAATAATGTATTGGGAGGGGGCACCCTGAACAGCCGGCTGAACCGATCGTTAAGGGAAAAAAACGGGTTGGTGTATAACGTGGAGTCGAACGTGACGTTTTACAGCGACACCGGATTATTCTGCGTATATTTTGCCTGCGATCCCAAATATACCGATAAGTGCCTGCGGCTGGTAAGAACCGAATTGACAAAGTTCCGCAATACTCCGTTCACGTCTTTGCAATTATCCGTGGCGAAAAAGCAGTGGAAGGGACAGTTGGGGATCGCCGCCGAGAGTAATGAAAACCAGACACTGACCATGGCGAAAAACTTTTTGCATTTCAACACCATCGTGTCGTTGGAAGAGGTTTTCGAACAAATAGAAGCTCTGACGGCTGAACAAATACAGGAGGTTGCGCAAGAAATATTGGATCCGTCGAGATTATTTCTCCTAAAATATGATTAATCGCCACAAAATAGTCCCCTGTATACCCGATCAAAACGATGATTTCGCAACCATCTTTCGGATTACACAACGAACAAAATCAACAAAATCTTGTTTATTAATTACCCTTACGGGAATTTTTGAACAAACGAACATTAAAAAATTGATTATGAAAAAATTGAAACTATCCATTGTGATTGTAATGCTTGCCATGGTAAGCGCACTAAGTGCACAAGTTAATTTAGGAATAAAAGGAGGTGTGAATTTATCGAACTTTTACGGCGATGAATTGAGTGATAAAAATGCCAAAGTGGGATTTCATATCGGCTTAGCGGGCGATTACGAATTTGCACCGAACATGTCGCTCCAATCGGGGCTCTTCTTTACCACCAAAGGAGCGGAATATAAAAATTCGCTGGCGGGACTCTCCGGCAGGATAAGTGCAACACCCATGTATCTGCAATTACCGGTACATTTTGCGTATAAAGTAGATGTAACTCCCGGAACACGCATCGTATTCCATGCCGGTCCGTATGTCGCTTACGGCATTGCGGGAAAGACAAAATGGAAAGTTGAGGCAGGAAATGCATCTATCCAAGATGAGTCGGAAAATGTATTTGGTGATAATGGCCTATTAAAACCATTCGATGCAGGGCTAGGACTTGGCGTAGGCGCCGAATTCGGCCGCATTTTATTGGACCTCGGATGGGATGCCGGATTGGTAAATGTCTCCAAATCGGATAATGGAAATGTTAAGAACCAAAGTGCGTATCTATCGGTAGGCTATTTGTTTTAACCCATCGATAAATAAAACAGAAATACAAAAAACACCGCTCATCCCAAGCGGTGTTTTTTTAATAACCTGTGCAGTCCCCTCTTGTCCCGCGTATACCAACCGCACAAGGTAATAATCCACTTTTTCATTCAATAAAAATAAATAAAAAAAAGCATTCTCTTTTCATCAAAAACTTACAAGGGACATTGAATCGGTTCTATTACACGCTTAGAAACTGTTTAAATTTCTTACGAAAGACGGCCATTAAAGTCTTCTTCACCCTTAAAACAGTTTCTTAATGACTTTCCTTATTTTTTCGCTTCCGACTCTTTCTTTTCTTTTTTATCCTCGGTCTTATGGGCGGCAATTAACTCCGCAAATTTTTTGCGCGTCGTATTCAGCAAAGAAAATACTTTTGTGAATTGTTCAGCCTCCTCGGCATTGCGAAGAGCCAGAATGCTTTTGTACGAGTTATTGGCTTTGTTAATGCGTTCAATAACCCTGTCGTATCCCAAAAAAGTAATACTTGGAGTATAAGTCGCGCCGGAAGCATCCAAAAGGAAATTATCGATTCCGGTTGTCTGCGATTTGTCATTGGCGCTCAATATTTTCTTATGCGTTTTCCACAATAAGTCGAGTAATCGATGAGCCTCTATTTTTTTAGGATCATCCTCCAATTCCGCCACTTTTAGATTACGGCCGAAAAAGCGCAAGGCGACTTCACGTTCTTTATCAGCCGCAAGAAGAGGATCGGTTTGCTCGCTCTTCTGTACATTCTTAGTCTGCTTTTCAAAAGCAGTCACATCCTCTCCCAACACGTTTACAAAATCGTATAAAGGAGTCCCTTCGGTAAGGGTAACAGCATTTGAGGGATTTTTGATATCGGTCAAATGTTCTTTTATTAACTGAGTTAATTCGTCATTTCCCAACCGGGAAAGATCGACAGATACTAACTTTTTCATAATATCTTTACATTTTACTATCCGATAAATATCAATTTATTCCTGTTCACTAACAGGAAGACGCTGCAAATATAATCAATCTTACAATAAAGCGGACGAGATTCTCTGGTTTTTTATAATATTTAAAAACATAATTAAAGAACACTGCTATAAAACATGTTTTATAGCGATTCGGTTCCCCGGATGATAGCCTTTGACTCGATGTCAGGTAATCCGGCCAATTCATTCGGAAGAAATCAAGCGATTAACAGGCGTCGGAAAAGCGTCCGCATGAAAGGTTTTTTCTAAAAAAGAATCCGAAAATCAGCTTAAAATCAATCTGCTTGAGAATAGTGTTAAAATGCTGCTTTTTTAAGACAGAATCCGACACGTTTCAAAAAAAATATATAACTTTCTTCTATAAATTCCCCC
>DHOU01000008.1:35476-40230 GCA_002409745.1 Bacteroidales bacterium UBA5382 | reverse complement strand
GTATACTTTTATGTATATTTGGAATTCGACTTCTAAAAAACAGGATGATGAATAAAGAAATTATGAAACGCCTTATTATGGAAAGGCAAACTGAAATAGCAGGTGTAAATTTTGTTGGGCGACGTATTGTTACGCAACAATATCCGCAATGAAAATGCCATCCGTATCTTAGTGAAAAAGTTGGCGGAGAGTGTGATGCAGCCCTCCTCTCTGGCACGTTTGAAGAACGTGGTAGATTCTACCGGCGCCTCCATATCGCGTAATACACTCACTGAATATCTCACTTTTCTGTCGGATGCTTATCTGATCTTGGGCATTTCAAATTTTTCGGATAAACTCAGTAGCCGGGAAAGTTTGAAAAAACGCTATTTTTCCGACAACGGTTTGTTGCATATTTTTCTTTTGGATGCGAATACCAAGCTTATGGAAAATATCGTTGCCCTCACCTTGATAAAACAATACGGAGACGAAGTATATTATTACAACCGGAATATGGAAGATAAAACGATAGAAGTTATTCCACTATGGAAATGGCTGTTGTCCTTTTAAAAAACACCTATGCTTCAGTCTGTCCGGTCATCAGCACATCGATATTATCGCGGCAACCGCTGGTATTTGGAAGGGGATATTCCCGT
Organism: Bacteroidales bacterium UBA5382; assembly: GCA_002409745.1. Classification (GTDB taxonomy): domain Bacteria; phylum Bacteroidota; class Bacteroidia; order Bacteroidales; family Dysgonomonadaceae; genus Limibacterium; species Limibacterium fermenti. The sequence goes on along the minus strand of DHOU01000008.1, from coordinate 39,595 downwards.
GTGTTTTTTAAATACACGGGAAAAGTAATTTACATCGTATATTCCGCATTCCGCAGCCACTTCTCCGATACTTTTATCGTAGGTAGATAGAATTTTCTTTGCTAGTTCCAGTTTTACCTGCAAAATATAAGTAGAAGCAGGAAACCCCGTTAATGCATTTAGTTTTTTATTAAGTTGGGAAATGCTGATAGCCATTTCATCTGCCAATTTCTTGGAAGAAAACGCTGCGTTTTTCATTTCCCGGTAGATTATGTTCGTTATTTGTTGAAGGAAATCCGAATTGATATCATTACTCATACTATTCTTCTCTCCTTTGAAAACGACCCTGAGGTATTTTTCTTTCAATAATTTACGTATTTCAAGAAGTTTCTCTACTCTTACTTGTAATTCTTCTGAATTAAAAGGTTTACAGATATAAGCATCGGCTCCACATTTGATTCCATTGATTTGATCTGTTATTGAGCTTTTTGCTGTAAGCATAATAATGGGTATGTGATTGAGTAATTGCGATGCTTTTATTTCTCGGCAAAGTTCTATCCCGTCTTTTTTAGGCATTATAAGATCGGTTATGATTAGGTCGGGAATGAATTCATTCGCGATGGACAACGCTTCTTCTCCGTTTCTAGCTGATAGAATGTGATATTTATCTTCCGGAAAGAGGGTTTTGATATAAAGTGCCACATCTTTGTTGTCCTCTGCTAGTAGAATGGTTGTTCGTGAACCGTTTTCGGGGGGGGGATTTTTGGGGGAAGATACTTCTTCTTTTTTATATAGAAGCGGATTTTCAGTAATGGAGGGCGTTTGGATTTGTTTGGGTAGCCAATATGGAAATAACTCTTTTTCGTTTCGATTGATCGGTAGTTCTACAATAAAAACAGATCCTTTTCCCGGTTCACTTTCTACGCTGATATGTCCGCCGAGTATCTCGGTTAGTTGTTTTGCAAGAGTTAATCCTATTCCATTACCCCCCGGCTCATCTACAGATGGAACTTGATAGAATAAATCGAATATGTAAGGAGCAGCGTTTTTATCAATTCCTTTTCCCTGATCGGCTACTTTGATCAGTAGTTTCTTTCCGTCTTTTTTCTTTCTCTCCAGCGTAAGGGTTATTTTATCCCCTTCTTTACTATACTTTATGGCATTAGATAGGAGGTTTTGTAAAATTTTATTTAGATAGTTCGGGACAAAATCTGTTTTTATAGTTGTTTCCTCACTATAAAAAATCAAGTTTATTCCTTTTTGGCTTGCAAACAGGCGAAAGGATTCGGAAAGCATTTCTATATATGCTACGATATTACCGGTTTTCCACTCAATGGCTTGAGGTGATGCATTCAGGCTGACTATATCTAATAATTGATTGACCAGATTTGATAAGTTGCGTGCTTGCCGCTCTATCGTTAAAAGATAGGTTGTATAGGTTTGTGGGGAAATAGTTCCTTGACTTTTCAATTGCTTGCTTAATCCTAAAATAATGGTAAGAGGAGTGCGGAACTCATGCACTATTTTCGTGAAAAAATTGGTGTGAATTTGCTCTATGTTTTGTAATAACCGGTTGTTTTTAGTCCTTCGGATTAAGACTAGGAATAAGGTAATCGTCGTGATGATGAAGAAGACGGATATACACATGGGTATGGTTGTCAAATATAGGTTATTTTTTTGTGACGTCATTTGCATAGAGGCCGTAGTTGTTGTCGGGATCTGATAGTTTATCTGTAGCTGGGGATGATCTTTTAATCGGGTATAAGCTTGGTACCATTTCTCCGGCTTATAGAATATCTCCCTTTGTTGTTCTTGGAAATAATTTTCTTGAAAATGATGACTGTTATTTTTATTCCGATTAATTACATGTGGGCTAATTGACTCCGGATTTTGGTAAATCATTGTAAAAAGAATTACCAGTGTAGTCAAAGAATGACGGATGGAAAAAATGAAGATAGAATGGAGCATAGCATTATATTTTGTTGACTAATCATTTGCCGATAAATGAGAATGCAATTTACATCTATTTTTTATTTCAAGCAAGTAGTTTTTTTAAGATAAAAATGTGAAAAGAACGCCCAAAGGACGCGGATGAGTTGTTTTTTATATTTTTAACCTTTATTTTTATCTTTAGAAAGAAAAAAAAGAAATACATGCGATACATGATCAATAGATTTCCGATAAATAAAAATCTGTAAGAGCATCCTCTCTGAAGAGTGAGGTTGAGCGGTAGTAAAGGAAGATCGATTGTTATATTTTTCATTTGTTGCTTGTTTACTTACATAATAATTATCTGATCGACAGCATTTATTATTGTTTTCAACACGCAAAAGGCGCAGGATTACACTTTGTCCGAATAAGAGGTACGACCAAGAACCTGCCCAACAAGACAAAAGTAATGCCCGCGCCAAAACGCCGGCATTAACTGATTGCTCATTGAGGTTGGGCTGAAAATTGGTCGTTTTCTTATTCCTCAAAACAATAGCTAATGCTATTAATACTGAGTGCAAAGATATATATTTTCAGTCAACATGCAATAATTGACGAAGGAATCATCAATAGAATCAGGTGATTTCATCATACTATTGATTGAAATGTTTTTTACGGGTAAAATGGAACCATAAAACGGACGTACATCCTTTGATGATAGAGGTGATCGTTATGGCCCACCATACACCGGTTATTCCTATTTGTGACGCGAGAAAGACGGATAGGGGGATTCGCAACGTATTGAAAGTCATACTTACAATGGCCGGAGGGGCGGTTCTCCCTAATCCGTTGAACATACCTTGGGTTGTGATCTCTATCATCATGAAAACTTGTGAAAAGCCCATGATCAACAGATATTCTCCACCTGCCTGGTAGGCTAATTTTTCGGGAATAAAGAGAGAAAAGATCGATTCGCCCGTAAATATAAAGGCCAAAGAAACGAATATTCCGAAGACAGTCATCCATTTCAGGGTTGAGCGGTAGGCTCGTTGCGCCCGGATTATTTTTCCTGCGGTGTAATTTTGAGCGACAAAACTGCTTAGGGCTGTTGCAAACCCTTGTGAGGTGTTCCAGGTAATACCTTCGATTTGTCCGCCGGTCGTTTGGGTTGTTACACCGATATATCCGCCGTAGATGGAGGCGATGCGCGCCAAGTTCATATTGATAAATGAAAAATAGACATTCATCATTGCTGCAGGAACGCCTAGTCGAAGAATGTTCAACGTTTGCGTTTTACGAAGCTTTGTCAGAAGCGGAAATCCTCCGAGCGCTCCTTTTTTGCTGCGCAGATGCCTTACAAAAAGAATAACGACGATAAAATGAGAGATGACTGTTGCCAAAGCGGCTCCTTTGACACCCATTTGAGGAAAAAAACCGGGGCCGAAGATGAACAACGGATCGAGCACGGCATTCAGTATTAATCCGGAAGCATTAAAGTAGAAGGGTATATCGCTTCTGCCGGACCCGACATAGATGCCGGAGAAGTTGAGGATAAGAAAAATCAACGGAATGCCTACGGATATAATTTTTAGATAATCTGCGGCCTCTTGCGCGATATCACTCTCTAATTTGAAAAAAGAAATGAATGTGGCGGGAGAAGAGAAGAAAAGAATGCCGAAGCTTAATCCCAATATAACGGCAATGGTTGTGGTGTGGGATGCGTAACGAACCGCTTGGTCTGTTCGTTTGGCCCCTATCGATTGTCCGACGGCGACCTCTGCGCTTATTTTGGACGTGAGAGCAAATGCGTTCATCATCCATATCAACATGCCCACGCTTCCTACTGCTGCTACCGACCGGCTTCCCAGTTGACCTATCCATAAAATATTCACAAGGTTATAGGTCATCTGAATAAAACTGGTAGCCATTAAAGGCAATGCCAGTTTTATGAGTTGACGGGAAATATTGCCCTGTGTGAAATCGCGTATCTGGGAATTCTGCATGAATTCTGTAGCCTATTTGTTATACAGAAAAAAAAGAAGCAACCGTTGTAATAGTTGCTTCTTCTATGAGCGGAAGACGGGACTCAAACCCGCGACCCTCAGCTTGGAAGGCTAATGCTCTATCAACTGAGCTACTTCCGCGAATTTAATTAGCTAATTAGTTAATATCCAAATTTGCTAATTCTTTTGTGGGCAGTGATGGATTCGA
>DHOU01000008.1:0-35285 GCA_002409745.1 Bacteroidales bacterium UBA5382 | reverse complement strand
TTTGGCCACTCTGGTAACTGCCCATTTTTTTCGAGCGGCAAAGATACGAAAAATTTATTTATATTTCGTGTTAAGAGCAATCATTTTTAATGCTGTGATGGCCGCCTCGTCGCCTTTATTGCCGTATCTGCCTCCTGCACGGGCTTTTGCCTGATCAAAAGTCAAGGTTGTTAATAGTCCGAAAATGATTGGAATGTTATAGTTGAGATTCAGTTGAGTCGTTCCTTGTGTGACACTGTTGCACACAAAGGTGAAATGGGGAGTCTCCCCTTGAATAACGCAGCCTAATAAAATAACGGCATCGACATTCGATTTTTCAATCAGAAGCTTACCGCCATAGGTTAGTTCAAAACTGCCCGGAACATGCTCCAGAATAATATCTTCTTCGTTTACACCGAATTTTGTCAAGGTCTCATAAGCGCCTTGCAGAAGATTTCCTGTAATAGCCGTATTCCAATCTGAAACAACAATTCCGATTCTTTTCCCTTTCCCGTCAGGTATTTCATTCGGATCGTAAGATGATAAATTCTGTAATGCCGTAGCCATTTTTATTTATCTCCTTTTTGAAATTTTGCTTGTTGGATGTACTTTTCAGCTTCTTGAGATTCGGGAGAATTGAGGTAATTCTCTTGTATCTTTGTAAAGATTTCAATGGCTTTGTCGAACTGTTGAGTTTGTAAGTAAGCGATTCCGGCCTTTTTATAATAAATAGGCGTGAGCATTTCATTATTGGCTTTATCGGCCGCTTTTAAAAATTGCGATATCGCGTCGTCAGTGTTGCCGAGATTCATGTATACGTCTCCGATGGCTCCAATAACAGAAGGTGTGATAAGAAGATCGCCCCCTTTGAATTTCTTTAAATACTCAAGAGCTTTTTCGTTATTGCCAAGGTGGCTGTAACAAATTCCGGCATACGCACGGGCCAGGTCGGCCGACTTCGTCCCCGAATAATCGTCAATAACCGATTCGAATCCTTTGAAGTCATTTCCGTTGCCAAACAGAGCCAGCGAGTCTTCTCCGTTTTGAAAATATCGTTCACCTTTATAAATGGCTGCTTGTGCCTGTTCGTTGCGGGGATGTTTATATAAATAATGGTAAGCGAGAAATGCTCCAACCACAATTACTACCACCAACAAACCCCACAATATGTTTTTTTGATTCTTCTCTAAGAAGCGTTCGGATGAAGTCAACGCTTCATCAATTGTTTCCAGTTTCTTTTCAGTCTTATCCTGCGTTTTTTTCGTAGACATGATCTCTTTAAATAAATGTACGTAATTTTGAGATGCAAAAGTAATGGTTTTTAAGAGATAAATAAAATATATAGATGGATTTTTTTATCAAAAGGTTTGCCTTTGTGTAACTTTTGTGTAGATTTGTCGTCTCATAACAGGTGACGAAGTTTATTTTATGAATGAAAAAAAGAGAATTATGAAAAAATATATCAGTGCATTTTGTTTGTTATTTTGCTTCGCGATTCTCCCTATGAGCGCCCAGAATGCCGCCTCCTCTGTCTTTACTTCTGTTCCGGTTACCAATGGAAAAGTAGTATTTCAACAGTTTATTCATGTGGATCAAGAGTTATCGGATGATCAAAAATATGCATTACTTCAAAAATGGGCAAAAGGGAAGTTCTCGGGAAGTCCGTTGTTGTTGGGGATTCGTTTAGACGATAAATTGCAAAGTGTAACGGTGAGTGCGAAGGTTGAGCTGCCTGCCGGTGGCGAGAAGATAGGAATGAATTACCGGTTCGATGCAGCGGTGTCGAATTCAGGATGTATGCTCACCGTTAGAGATGTGAGCTACCAGTTAAACACGTCCAAAGGAGCGTCGTTTTTCCCAAAAACATATTCCGCCGAAGAAATGATTACCGACCAAGCGATCAACTCGGATAGTGAAATGAAGGCGCTGAAAACAGATTTACGCAAGTCGACATTAAATTTTCTAAATGAATTATATGCCGGTCTGAGCGGAGTCTTCCAATAAAGGGGCGTGAAATTTTCTCCAAATAAAGAACCTGTTTGCGCATTGAAAATGAAATTAATTAGCCAAAACTTTGGTTATTTGAAATTATATAGCTATTTTTGCGCCCTAATTTGTCGGAAAAGTTCTGATACACCAGATGTAAGTAAAATAGAAAATACAATATAGCGATGTCTAAGATTTGTCAAATAACTGGAAAGAAAGCGATGGTTGGGAACAACGTATCGCATTCCAATAGAAAAACAAAGCGCAGATTTAATGTGAATTTGTTTCGTAAAAAATTCTATTGGGTAGAAGAAGATTGTTGGATCAGTTTGAATGTTTCGGCTTCGGGCCTTCGTACGATCAATAAGGTAGGACTGGATGCTGCATTGAAACAAGCTGCGTCTAAAGGATATTTAAACGCATAACATACAGGAGGCGATAAAATGGCGAAAAAAGCAAAAGGAAACAGAGTGCAGGTGATTCTGGAATGCACGGAGCATAAAGAAAGTGGTCTCCCCGGTACGTCGAGGTATATTACGACCAAGAATAGAAAGAATACAACCGAAAGGCTCGAATTGAAAAAGTACAATCCGATCCTGAAGAAAATGACCGTTCATAAAGAAATTAAATAAATAGCATAGATTATGGCAAAGAAAGCAGTCGCCGGATTCCGCGATAAAGACACAACAACAGGCCGTAGCCATACGAAAGTGATTAAAATGGTGAAGTCGCCCAAAACAGGAGCATATACTTTTAGAGAAGAAATGATCCTGAATGATCAAGTAAAAAATTATTTCTCGAAATAAATCAGTTAAAGATATTTAAAAACTTCCCTGCGCTTCTGTGTGGGGAAGTTTTTTATTGACTATTTTGTAGCTTTGTAGCATGCGAACTGAAAAAAGAATTATTATTTAAATAGATCTGCTGTATGGGGTTTTTTGACCTGTTTTCCAAAGGAAAGAAAGAGACATTAGATAAAGGACTCGAGAAGACGAAAGAAAGTATTTTTTCGAAGCTTACGCGTGCTGTTGCCGGAAAGTCGAAAGTCGACGACGAGGTGCTCGATGAGCTCGAAGAGGTATTAGTCACTTCGGATGTGGGAGTGGATACGACCTTGAAGATTATCGACCGTATTGAAGAGCGCGTGGCTAAAGATAAATATGTCAATGCCGGTGAGCTCACGTCGATGTTGCGGGAGGAAATCGCCGCATTGCTTACCGAAAACAATTCGGATGATGTGGCCGAGTTCACGGTGCCTGAAGACAAGAAGCCCTATGTGATGATGGTCGTCGGGGTAAACGGTGTGGGTAAAACGACGACGATCGGGAAACTGGCTCATCAATTTAAAGCAAAAGGATTATCCGTTTATTTGGGCGCGGCCGATACTTTCCGGGCTGCGGCGGTTGAGCAGCTCGATATTTGGGGGCAACGGGTAGGGGTGCCGGTCATCAAACAAAAAATGGGTGCCGATCCTGCTTCGGTGGCTTTCGATACGCTCAATTCCGCCAAAGCGAATAACGCCGATGTGGTGATTATCGATACGGCCGGACGCTTACATAATAAAGTGAATTTAATGAATGAACTGACCAAGATAAAAAACGTGATGAGCAAGGTCATTCCCGGTACTCCCCATGAAGTATTGCTGGTGTTAGACGGTTCTACCGGGCAAAATGCTTTTGAACAAGCAAAACAATTTACCGCTGCCACCGAGGTGACGGCGCTTGCCGTGACGAAACTCGATGGAACGGCAAAAGGGGGGGTGGTAATTGGCATATCCGATCAGTTTAAAATTCCGGTGAAATATATCGGGTTAGGCGAAGGCATAGAAGATTTGCAAGTATTCCGTAGGAAAGAGTTTGTGGATTCGCTATTCGGCGAATAATCCCGACAATCTATCAAGCGAAAAGATGAAAAATAGAATTGATGTCATAACTCTTGGATGTTCGAAAAATCTGGTCGATTCCGAATTACTGATGCGGCAACTCGTCGCAAACGGATATACGATCGAACACGATCCGGAGACTCCCCGGGGCGAAATAGCTGTTATTAATACGTGCGGCTTTATCGGCGATGCCAAAGAGGAATCGATTAATATGATTCTATCGTTTGCCGACGCGAAAAAGCATAATAAACTCAAAAAGCTTTTTGTGATGGGGTGTCTTTCGCAGCGATATATGGAAGAGTTGCAGGAAGAAATTCCCGAGGTCGATAAGTTCTACGGTAAGTTTGCCTGGAAAAACCTGATCGCCGACTTGGGGAAATCTTATTATAAAGAGTTGGAATTTGACCGTTCTCTTTCCACGCCGCCGCATTATGCTTATATCAAAATCGCGGAAGGGTGCGATCGTACGTGTTCCTATTGTTCCATACCGCTCATTACTGGAAAATACGCTTCCCGTCCCATGGAGGAGATTGAAGAGGAGATGCGGCGTTTGGTAAAGCAGGGCGTGAAAGAGTTTCAATTCATCGCGCAAGATCTTACCTATTACGGATTGGATTTATATCGGTCGATGAAGCTACCGGAGTTGGTTGCGCGGGCTTCCGATATTCCGGGCGTGGAATGGATCCGGCTGCATTACGCTTATCCCGCACACTTTCCGGTAGATTTGCTTCCGGTGATACGCGAACGGGAAAATGTGTGCAGCTATCTTGATATTGCGTTGCAACATATCAGTAACCGTATGCTTAAAAAGATGCGGCGAAATATCTCTAAAGAGCAAACCATCGATCTTATCCGCCGTTTTCGGGAGGAAGTGCCGGGCATTCATTTGCGGACCACTATGATGGTGGGGCATCCGGGCGAAGAAGAGGACGATTTTCAGGAACTCCTCGAATTTGTACGGGATACTCGCTTCGAGCGTTTAGGCGCTTTTCCGTATTCACATGAAGAGGATACGTATAACGATACCCATTATACCGATGACGTTCCCGCCGAAATAAAACAGGAGCGGATGAATGTGCTAATGGGTGTGCAGGAAGGAATATCGATGTCGGTGAATACTTCCAAGGTCGGCAAGACAATGAAAGTGATTATTGATCGTGAAGACCCGGAGTATTATGTCGGGCGTACCGAGTTCGATTCGCCGGAAGTCGACGGGGAAGTGCTTATCGGAAAGGATAATGTACTGACTATCGGAAATTTTTATAATGTGAAGATAACGGATGCGCTTCCGTTTGATTTATTGGGGACTATTCAATAACTTTTACGAAAGATGGATAATGAAACGTTAATAAATGAAGTGGCTCAGAGCCTTAATATCCCGGAAGAAAAAGTTTCCGAAATGGTGTCTCTGACGGTTCGTTTTCTGACTGAAAAGCTGGCTGAAAATACGCAGGTTGTTATAGAGAATTTTGGTGTTTTTCAACCTCAAAAAAAATCCGAGTATATTTTGAGAGATCCTGAATCGGGTGAACGGCATCTTATGCCACCTCATGTAGAGGTGGGGTTTAAGCCTGCGCCTCAATGGGAAAAACGTATTATCGAAAAGTCCGAAGAATGAAATCCTGTGGCTTTCACAGGATATTTAAAGTTGATGGGTATGAATGAAATAGTATTTATGAAAGATATCATTGCTTTCATCCGCAGTAAAAACGCAACCTTTTCGCATGAAGAGTGCGAGCAATTTTTGGAGCAGTTGTTCGGCGTACTTTCCGAAGGCTTATTGAAAGAGGGGGAAGTGAAAGTGAATGACTTGGGAACGTTCAAACTTTCGGAAATATCGGCGGCTGAGGATGCGGAGACTCTTTCGGATACGCAATCCTCCAATGTCGTATATTATAAAATGGATTTTATACCGGATGAAACGGTAACGGATTCGGTGAATGCGCTTTTTCGCTATTTTGAGCCGACGGTGCTTAAAGAAGGAGTCGAGTTCAAAGATATTCCTGAAGTCCTCAAAGGGGAGGAATCTCAAACTTCATGGAGGAGTACAATCTTCTGGATTGAAACGGCGCAGGAGAATGCGATTCCTACGGAACCCGAACAAGAAGCTGTTTTGGCTAAATCTCCGGAATATATTGTAGAAGATGCTTCCATTCCTCCCTCTATTTCTGAAATGCCTTCACAGGTGCCTGATATCCTTACCTCTTCTTCCAATCTTAGGCCGAAGAAGGGGGGTAGTAAAAAACGATTAATTTGGATACCTATTGTGGCTGGAATGATAATTGCTTCTGCAAGTCTTTTTTTTTTCAACTCCTCGAAAAAGCTGAAAAGCGAAGTCGTTCCTCGCCCTGCTGAGCGCTCGCTCGATCACGCGTTGCAGGTAATTGCTCCGAAAGAATCTTCCGATTCGGTGAGGAAACGACATTCCACTGTAGCGGAAAAGAAAGTCGTAAAGAAAGCCATCTTAAATGAAGGTCAAACGCTACGGTTGCTTGCTTTAGATCAATTCGGCAATAAAGAATTCTGGGTGTATATCTACCTCGAAAATAGGGAACGCATCTCCAATCCTAACCGTGTTCCGCAAGGGACGGAGCTTATTCTTCCCGATACGTCCCAATACTCTATTGATGCCGAGGATGCTATATCGGTGGAAAAGGCGAAATTATTAGGAAAGGAGGTCTTGAAAAAATTTTCATGACCGGAACCCAAAACTGTTTCCCATCTGAAAAATATTTTGAAATCAAAAAGATCTGCGTGTTACGGGCTTTGCGTCTTTTCGGTTCAGCGACCAAAAAATAGAGGATTATTAGAAAAACTTTTGTTTTTAGTGTCTTTCTTTTAATTTTTCGTTCTCTTTCTTTAATAAAGCATTTTCAGCAGATAGATCACAGAGTTTTTCTATCAGTCCTTTTATGGTTTTATTTGATGATGTCAAGATTCTCGACTCTTCATCCCTTGTTTCTATTGTTTCCATGTCTGAATACAAAATGTCATGAGCCGAGACTTCATAAATATCTACTATGCGCTTCAATATGCTATAATCCGGTTGGCTAACGCCTTTTTCATAATTAGATATAGAGTTAGATCTTAACTCTAATAACTTTGCTAACTCTCCTTGAGTCATCTTTCGTTTCTCTCGAAGAAATCGCAAGTTTTTCGAAAAATATATCATATTTCTTGTGCTTATATTTGGGGATATCAACAATCTTGATTTACTTTGTCTTGTTGTTTACGACAAAGATAAAAAATAATATAAATAGTCTTGATTATGACGACAAAAACTTTTACCAGTACAGAAATCAAAGATTTGAAAATTTCCGCTTTAGCCCGAAAATACAAATACTCTGATGACTATGTTCGTAAGATATTGGGAGCAGGAGCGTAATACAGAATTGGCTAAAAGTATCGCGAAGGATGCTATCGAGACTTTGGCGATAGTTAAACGCAAAACGGGTGCAACCGTATGAAAGCAAAAATTATCTCCGGTCAAATTTATAAAAAGGACAAATTATTCCCGTATATTTGTTTTTTATAAAATGAATAACGAATATTTTGAAATAGCATATAAGAAATATTTCAAGGTGCTTTTTTATTATGCCCTTCGGATAGTATCAAAAGAAGCAGCAGCGGAAGATATTGTTCAAGATGTATTTCTGGAATTTTGGAAGCAACGAAGGTCTATTGATCTGATGGCTTCTCCAAAGCCATATCTCTATACGCTTACCTATCATAAAAGTATTGATTATTTAAGATCCTCGGAGACGAATAATATCTCTTTCTCCCATTTTGATACTCACTTAGACGAAGTCTTTTTTAATATCTTTACCTCTGAGGAGAATTTAGATGTTCGGGATATGGAAGAGGTCATTGAGACTGCGATAGCATCGCTCCCTCCGAAATGTAGGGAAGTATTCCTATTGAGCCGTGAAAAGGGAATGAAAAATGCTCAAATTGCCGAGATACTTGGTATCACACCCAAGGCGGTTGAAAAACATATAACGAAGGCCCTCAAAGATATTAAATCCGCTTTAGAAGAAAAAGGCTATTTCCCTCTTTGGATTATTCTTTTATATTTCTTATACAGAGGATGGTAGTAATTTTTTTCAATTAGACATATTCATAGTTGAAACCTCTTGCAACTAAACGATTTTCTTAAATCAATTGTTAAATACACTCTTTTCGGGTAGGGTATTCTTATTGTCATTCGTGTAAACTTGTAAACGATGTAAAGTAAAGCATAAGAAATGAAAGAGGATTCCTCGGAAAATATGGATCTGCTCATTGTGAAGTATCTGGATAATGAGATCGACATTCACGAAAAAGAGGTGCTTGATAGATGGGTTAGCACTTCGAAAGAGAATGAACGCCATTTCATTCGTATGGCAAAAACATGGGAGCAGACTATTATTCGATTACAAAATGAACGATCGGCTTCAGAACATTATATGCGGTTTCAACAACTACTCCTTCGCCGCAAAAGAAAAATGCACAAGATCGTTTACCGTATTTCTGCGGTGGCAGCTGTCCTTTTGTTGCTGTCGATCATGCATTTCTTCGTAGTCCCCTCTCTCGATGATCCGCTTTTGACCGAAGTGACTTTTAATCAGAAAAAAGAGATTGTCTTACCAGATGGTTCCGTCGTTTGGCTTAATAAAAACAGTACGTTGGAATATCGCAAAAAGTTTCTCCACGATAGAAATGTGCATATAACCGGCGAGGCGTATTTCGATGTCACTCCCGACAAGAAACATCCTTTTACGGTAAAAGCATCCGATATCACTATAAAAGTAATGGGAACCGAGTTTACCATTACCAATTATAGCGATGAGGCCTCGGCCGAAACGGTTCTAAAATCCGGTTGTATTCAATTGACGACGCCTAAGACGGAAAAAGAAATACTCCTTCGTCCCGGTCAAATGGTTTCTTATGACAAGGCATCGGGCAATGTAGAATTGAAATCGGTAGATCCGGCTAATTTTACCGGCTGGATCAACGACCGCTTAGTATTTCAAAATACACCCTTAAGGCATGTATTTACACAACTCGAGAAATGGTATGGCATTGCGATCGAATGTACCGATCCGGCTTTGTTGCAAACCCCCGTTTCATTTACAGTGGATTCCGAGACGAAAGAAGAGATTCTGAATACCTTGCAGGTTATTGCGCCTTTTGCATGGAAAGAACAAAATAGTAATAACGAAAATTCATCAACAATAATTATTTTGCCTATGAAAGATAAAGAACCGTAAGTTGTGTATTCTTTCCATAATAGCCGGTACTATGAACGACGCCGTTGGAAAGACTTTTAATCGAAATGGCTGACTTCTGAAAATATGTTGAAACTGCCCGTATATTCTCAAATAACAGAAGATATTTGATGATAAAACAAAAAATAAATATGTATTAAAACACTAAAAGAATGAAATGTATATATCAACGAAGTATAGGAGGTTTTTATCCTCTCACTAAAATTATTGTTCTCGTTTCTATGCTCTTGCTTTTTACAACAATGTCTGCAAAAGCATTTGGGCAGGAAGAAATGGAGGCTTTGAAACTTACTAATGTGAAAGTGATTGATGCGATCAAAGCTATTGAAAAAGCAACCCATTATAAATTCGTTTATAATAACAACGATGTTAACGTAAACCGCATTATTTCCGTAAATGCTCAAAATAAAAATATTGAAACGATCATAAAAGAAATCTTTGCGGATTATGATGTGTCTTTTCGAGAACATACGGTTTTAGTCAAAACTTCAGAACCTATCAATAAGATGGTACAACAACAATCCCGAATTGTAAAAGGACTATTAATTGATGCCAATACAAATGATCCTATCATCGGAGCAAGCGTATGGATAAAAAACTCTACACAAGGAGTGATAACTGATGTGGATGGAGTTTTTACTATAACCGTATCAGGCATTTCTACGGTATTGGCTATTTCTTATTTAGGATATGAGAGTATAGAAATAGAAGTCGGAGATAAAACAGACCTAGGTGTTATAAAATTATCTTCATCTGAAGAATCTCTCGAAGAGGTTGTGGTTGTGGGTTATGGAACACAAAGAAAAGAAAGTGTGATTGGAGCCATTAGTAGCATCAATGTTGACCAATTAAAGGTTCCGACGAGTAAAATTAGCAATATATTAGCAGGAAGATTGGCAGGCGTAGTTTCCGTAACCCGTTCAGGAGAACCCGGAGCTGGCTCAGAATTTTATATAAGAGGCATTTCTACTTTTGGAGAAAATAAGAATCCTCTTGTACTTGTTGACGGAATAGAGCGCTCTCTAGATTTGGTGGATCCAGAGGATATCGAATCGTTTTCAATATTGAAAGATGCTACAGCAACTGCTGTGTATGGCGTGCGTGGGGCTAACGGCGTAATTATTATCACTACTCGAAAAGGCCAAGAAGGAAAGCCCCGAATTAACTTTCGTATCGAACGAGGACTTACCGGTCCGACTAGCATGCCTAAAATGGTAAATTCCGTGGAGTTCGCAGAAATGTACAATGAAGCGTCGAATAGCAATTATTACACACCTGACGTTATTGAGAAGTACCGGACTCATTCTGACCCGGATCTCTATCCCAATGTCAACTGGATTAAATCATTATATAACGATTATGCGCACAATACTCGCCTTAATATGAATGTTTCCGGTGGCGGTAGCATTGCCCGTTATTACATTGCCGGTTCTTTGTACGATGAAGGATCAATCTTCCAGACAGAGCAAAACAATACTTATAACTCTGCATTAAACTATAGCAAAGTGAATTTCAGGGCGAATATCGATATTAATGTAACGCCAACTACGGTATTAAACGCGAATCTGGCAAATGTATACGAGAAAAGGCTTCGCCCCGGTCACGCAATGGATGATATTTGGAGTTATGCTTTCTCCACTTCCCCAAACGCTTTTCCCGCTCGCTATTCCGATGGACGTTTTTCCGGGCCGCAACAAGGTTCCGGATTCAATCCGTACAATCTATTGATGTACTCAGGCTATGCCAACGATTATTGGAATTCAGCTCAAGCACTAGTTGGTGTTACGCAGGATTTCGGGAGCCTTATTACCCCGGGATTAAAAGCAAACATTAAATTTTCGTGGGATGCTTATAACTCCGGTACCATTACTAGGGGCATTGAAGTGCAGCAATGGTTGGCGACAGGCCGTGATGAAAATGGAGAGTTAGAGTATAATGAAACACATCCGGGACAAGAAGCTTTAGGATACGAACGGATCCTCAATGGGAGAAGAACTTATTATTTAGAAGGCTCCATAACTTACGATAAACTCTTTGCCGGTAAGCACCGTGTTGGAGGTTTACTGCTATATAACCAGAAACAGTTGAACCAATTGAATGCAGATACAGGTTTAGGAAGCCTGCCTTACCGTAATCAAGGTATTGCCGGCAGGTTAACTTACAGTTTTAAGGATACTTATTTTGCTGAGGTCAATATGGGATATAACGGCAGTGAAAACTTCGCTCCAGGACATCGTTTCGGATTTTTTCCCGCGGGTGCTGTTGGCTATTTGGTTTCCAACGAAGATTTTTGGCACCCTATCAGTCATGTCGTTGATATATTCAAACTAAAATCTTCTTACGGATTAGTAGGAAACGACCAGATTGGTGGAAACCGCAGGTTTATTTATGAAGAAACAATTATTAGCGAAGATAACAATTATGCATTTGGTAGTACCGGACAAGAATCTAATCGCCGTCTTCGCCTCGAATACCCACCCAATCCTTACGTGAGCTGGGAAACGGCTTATAAATTTAATGTCGGTGCGGAGATATCCCTGTTCAAATCACTAAAGATTGAAGGTGACTATTTTCACGAAAATCGGGAAGGTATATTTATGCAAAGAGGAGGACTTGCCGGGTTGGTAGGTTTAACAACGATGCCTTATGTCAATATCGGAAAAATGAAAAATCAGGGATTCGATGGAACCCTGAGTTTTAACAGAGAAGTAGGAACCGTCAGTTTAACTGGATTGGCAAACTTTACCTATACAAAAAATACGATGATAGACAATGATGAACCTAACTGGAACTATACATACCGGAATCGTATAGGTAAGCCTTATCAGCAACCTTTCGGATTGGTAGCTTTAGGATTGTTTGAAAGCCAGGAAGAGATAGACAATAGTCCTACGCAATCTTTCGGGGTGGTACGTGTAGGGGATATCAAATACTTGGACGTGAACGGGGATGGTGTTGTAGATCCTTCTGATGAAATTGCTATCGGCTATCCAGATGTACCCCTAATCAATTACGGATTCGGGATGACCGCCCAATGGAGGGGGTTCGATTGTTCCGTATTTTTTCAAGGGATCGGGCGTACTTCGCTTTTTGTCGGTGGAGGTTCAATATATGGATTTTCATCGGGAAGTTTATCCCGTGCTTCCATTAACAAAGATGTTTATATTCACCGCTGGACAGAGGATAATCCCGATCCGAGCGCGAAATATCCCCGGCTAGATACTCAGAGTAACCAGAATAACAACAGACAATCTACCTATAGAATGCATGACGCCAGCTTCTTGCGGTTGAAAAATGCAGAAGTGGGTTACATTCTGCCTCGGAATCTGATCGAAAAATTTTATGTGAGCGACCTGAGGGTATATCTATCAGGTGTAAACCTTCTTACATTTAACCCATTCAAGCTTTGGGATCCGGAAAGAGGCGGAGGAGAAGGCGCTGCTTATCCGCCCAATAAAATGTTCACAATGGGGTTAAATATCTATTTCTAAATAAAATATTAAAATCACGAGAATATGAGAATAATCAATATAGTATTAGGTTGCATTCTTCTGAGTGGCGTTTTTTATTCGTGCGACAGCTATCTGGACAAAGAAGAAGAGCTTCCGATGAGTTTTGAGAAAATATGGGAGAACCGGACCTATATAACACAATCGCTCAGTAATGTTTGGGGGTATATGACCGATCCGTCGAATATGGTGGATTCGCACCCGTTTATCGGTGCTTCCGATGAAGCTTCGGCGACATACAACAGAGAGTACCGGAATATGAACTTCGGAACATGGAACCCGACGAGCGTGCCTTATAATAAATGGAGCCAATATTACAGGGGGATACGGGAAGCCACGATTTTCATGCAGTACGCTCCCGACGCGCCCGCACCTAATCTTACTTCGGCTGAACGTGAACAGTGGCCAGTGGAGGCTCGTTTCGCGAGAGCGTATTACTACTACCAGTTGATGCAGATGTATGGCCCTGTTATTTTACTGTATGATGAGATTCTGGATTTTAACCAACCGATAGCCGATTTGCAGCGTCCCCGCAACACTATGGACGAATGTGTTGAATGGGTGACCGCGGAATTAAACGCGTGTGCAGAACTATTACCCGCAAAACAACCGACACAATATTACGGTAAACCTACAAAGGGAGCTTGCAAGGCCATTATATCCGAGTTATTGCTTTTTTATGCCCGTCCTTTATTTAATGGCAATTTGCTATATGTAGATTTGGCGAACCCAGATGGTTCTCTTATATTTCCCGGTATTGCCACGGTTGATAATAACCGATGGAAGTATGCGGCAGATGCGGCAAAAGAAGTTATCGACATGAATCTTTACGATTTATATAAGGTTGAAACCTACGGAAAAATAGATCCGTTGAAATCCTATCAGGGAGTATTCCTGAATTTGTGGAACGACGAAATTATCTGGGGGCGTTATCTGAACGGCTATCTTGCTCGTGTCCACACTACCCCACGTGTCGCCGGAGGTGCGGCTTTTGGCGGAGTAGGGCCTACCCAGCAACAAGTTGATGCTTACGCGATGAAGAATGGGAGATATCCTATTACCGGCTATTTTCCTGACGGAAGACCGGTTATAGATCAGGCTTCAGGTTATGAAGAGGAGGATTTTTTCAATTTCGAACATCCTATTGATGGAGGTGGGGTAAAATCCACCTATAAGATGTATAAGGATAGGGAGCCTCGTTTTTACGCCACGGTACTTTGGAGCGCGTGTAAAGTGCCTTATGCCGGTTCTTCTTCCATTGTGAATTTCGGATTCAACGGAAATTCGGGTGGCGGTGTCAGCCACGACTATCCCAAACCGGGATATATGACACGGAAATGGACAGATCCAACACTCAATACAGCTGCTGGGCAGTGGGGAAATATCACGTGGCCTATTTTTCGTTATGCTGAAATATTGCTCAATTATGTGGAGGCCTTGAATGAATACGATCCTTCCCATGCCGATATTTTGCCATATTTGAATTTGGTCCGTGAGCGTGCTGGAGTACCCGATATTGAGGACGTGTATCCCGAAGCGGTAGGTAATCAGAAAATGATGCGAGAATTAATTCGCCGAGAACGCCGTGTAGAACTGGCTTTTGAAAATAAGCGCTTTTTCGATACGCGTACGTGGATGATAGCGGAGGAAGTGGATGCCGGCCCCATGTGGGGCATGAATACCTCTTCTGCAGCTCCCTCATCGAATGCCACCCAAACACCCGCCGCGTTTTGGGATCGTACGGTATTCGAAACAAGGATATTCGATAAAAAACACTATTTATACCCGTTCGGTCAAAGTGAATTGGACAGGAACAAATTAATTACTCAGAATTATGGATGGTAAAAAGGATTGTATTATGCGAAATAAATTTCTGTATGCTATAATTATCGGGTTTACTTTAAGCATTGTAGGTTGTGAGGATACCCGATTGAACGACATTACGCCGCCAAAGGTATATATTCCGCAAAGCGGAGAAATAGAGCAAACCGTTTATAAAACAGGAGAACCGTTTGTATTTCGTTTAGGAGTATATAAAACCGGATACGATAATGTAGAATCCACGGCTTCGGTAGATGTTCTGAGTGAGGACGAGCTGCAGGTCTATAATACTGAAAACAACCGCAACTATAAACGGATACCCGATAATTGCTTCCAGCTTGCCGGGGGGAATGAAAGTTATGTTGTAAAGTTCTCCAAAGGTAACCGTCTGGAATATGTAGATATTACTCTCGATTACGATGCCATAGAACAATTAGCCGATTTCGATAAAGACAATTCAAAACAGTATGTTGTTCCGGTAAGCGTTGTCCACTCAAATTTAGAAATAAATGAAGATAAAGAAGTGGCATTTATTAAGCCACTGATTCGGGATCCGTTTATTTATTTCCAGAATACGGAGTCTTCCGTTGTTATTGAAACAACTTCGAATTCTGACAGTTATCAGCAGAATTTAGTTTTGGCGGTAGATTTCGTCAATCTGTGGGATATCTCTGTGGATTTAGAAGTTAATGAAATGTTGGTTGATGTATATAATAACGAAAATGGCACAGATTTGAAGTTATTGCCGACATCCGCCTACACTATTTCGCCGAATCCAGCCGTTATTAAAAACGGGAACAAGACCACTACTGTTTCAGTTGATTTTTCGAAAGACAATATTGATTATGACGACTTTTTGTTACCTGTCTTTATAAAAGAGACGTCAAGGTTTGTATCCGATATAGAACAGAATGTACATTACGTAACGGTTTCCCGTCCGGCTCCTCGCTTAGACCGGAGAGGCTGGACAATTATTGATGTTTCTTCGGAAGAACCTTCGGGAGAAGGAGTCGGTAACGGAACGGCATCTTGTGTATTGGATGGAACTGTTGCAACTTACTGGCATAGTCAGTGGGCGGGAGGTACGGGTCAATTACCCCATCATTTTACAATCGATATGCAAAAAACGGTAACTGTAGCTTCTGTGGATTTACAGCGTCGTCAAGACCAGCGTGATGCTTACCGGGGTAAAATTTATATCAGCGAGGATAACGATACCTTTACACAGATAGGGGATTTTGAAATGGCGGAGGTAAACGAACCTCAGACATTTCGGGTTACAACATCCCCTGGGCGTTATCTGAAGATAGAGATTACGGAAAGTCGTCGTGCTCCTTATGCTAATTTGGCGGAAGTATATGCAAGGGGTGTGGAATAGAACAAGATTCTGATAAAAAGCATACATTTGGGAGAAGCTCAATTTTATAATAAAGCTTCTCCCATTTATCGATTTTTTAATGTGTTACTCGTATATTTTATTTGTTGATCGTTTAATAGAAAGCAAATGAGAAATTAATTAAAACTTTAGATATAATATAAATAATGAGAACAATATCTTTGTTTTTCCTGCTATTTATGCTTGTTTTGAGCTCAATCCGTGTTTTGAATTTGTCGGAATCAGCTACATGTGCAGACTACCCTTGCTGATTATATTGAAACTTCTAAAAGAGGTATTCAATGATAAACATCGTATGTAATATATCATTGATGGAGAAAAAGGAACAGTTTTTCATTTTATTCGCTTGGAAAATCTTTTAGATTTAAGTATTTTTGCGATAAATAAGGATCGTAAAGTTATATACAGAATAACGATAGAATTGGAAAAAGAGTTCCGCAAAAAGATGTGGATAAAAAAGTAAAGTAAGCATAAATGAAAAAAACTTATTTAAAGCACATCGCTTTGTAGGGTGTTTCACATGGAATAAATTCCCGCTTGTTTATCAAAGACGTATAAGGGATGAGTCGAATTAGAACTTTTTATGGCACTGATTATTAAGAGTGAATGGATTATGACGCGTGATATTTGAAAATATGCTGGTTTCCCGATGAACAGATTTTTCAATTATAATCCGGAGCAAACGGATAAACACAGCATAATATCGTACAAGAGTTGATAAAAACTTTTCCTGTATTAAAATTATTGGAATTGGCAGTGAGGGCAGGAATAAATCCAGTATCGATACGCCATTATACCTGCAATGTGAAAAACTTTTCGGAAAAGCTTAAAAAAGAAATTGAGAAAGTCTCCCATCAATTGGGAAAAGAATGGCAATCAGTAAGTTTATAAATATATACAGTTATTAAAAACAAATCCTATGCAAAAACGAATTATTTTAGCCGCCTTTTTATTGGCAATCATTTTATTCGCGGGCTGCGCGAGTGGCTCGAAGGCTCCCAAAGAGGAGAAAGATATATTTCAACCGATCTTGACTGACATCCCTGAACGCCCTGCGGGACAAAAGGATGTACTGGGATTGGTAACTCCCAAACTCGATACCGTGCGTGTGGGTTTCATTGGCTTAGGCATGCGTGGTCCCGGAGCCGTACAACGTTTTACCCATATCCCCGGAACGAAAATTGTCGCTCTCTGTGACTTACATGCCGACAGGGTGGAGAAATCTCAACAGATTCTGGACAACGCGGGCTTGCCGCGTGCGGCAGAATACAGTGGCAGTGAAGATGCTTGGAAGCAACTTTGCAAGCGCGACGATATTAACTTGGTCTATATCGCCACCGACTGGAAACATCATGCCGAGATGATGATTTATGCCATGGAACAGGGTAAACATGTCGCATGCGAAGTTCCTGCCGCCATGAACTTAGATGAAATATGGAGGGTGATTAATACGGCTGAGAAAATGCAGGTACATTGCATGCAACTCGAAAATTGTGTGTACGATTTCTTCGAACTTACTACGCTGAATATGGCTCAACACGGACTCTTCGGGGAGGTGTTGCATGCGGAAGGCGCTTATATTCACAATCTGGCCGAATACTGGGATATGTACGAGGGCGATTGGCGAATGGAATATAACCGCAAGCATCGCGGCGACGTCTATGCGACACATGGCTTAGGACCTGTTTGTCAGGTATTGGATATTCACCGCGGCGATAAAATGAATTATCTGGTAGCGATGGATACAAAACCGGTAAATATTCCGGAATATCTGATAGAAAAGAGAGGAATGAATCGCGACAGTGCTTATCAGGTTGCCAACGGACAACATACCATGACCATTATCCGTACAGAAAAGGGTAAGACGATACAAATTCAACACGATGTCGCGTCGCCCAGACCTTACAGCCGCATGTATCAGGTGAGCGGAACCAAAGGATTTGCCAACAAGTATCCGGTTGAGGGTTATGCATTGGAGGGCGAGGCGTTGCAAAATGGGACGGTCGCGAATCATGAAGATTTGAATACCCACTCGTTTGTGTCGGAAAAAGTGAAGAAAGAGTTAATGGACAAATACAAACACCGCATCCTCCAAGAACTGGAAGCGAAAGCTAAAGAAGTAGGCGGACACGGCGGAATGGATTTTATTATGGATTATCGCTTGGTGTATTGCCTGCGAAACGGATTACCACTCGATATGGATGTGTATGATTTGGCCGAATGGTGCTGTTTGGCCGATTTGGGGCATATCTCTATAGAAAATAACAGCGCTCCGGTAGCCGTTCCCGACTTTACGCGTGGAAACTGGAACAAAATTCAAGGTTACCGGCACGCTTTTGCCGATTAATGCTGACTGAAGGTGTCGCTTGGAAGCGGTTAGACGGTAACCGATTCCAAGCAGCACCTCCAGTGAGTTAATACACCAGATTCATTCGATGTTCTTCAGCCAGTCGGCGCATATTCAGTATCGCATACCGCATCCGTCCCAGGGCCGTATTGATGCTTACCCCGGTAGTATCGGCGATTTCCTTGAAACTCATATCTTGATAGTAACGCATCTCGAGCACTTCCCGCTGTGATTCGGGTAAAAACCGAATAAGTTTTTTCACATCGTTTAAAATCTGTGCTTTGACCAATTCCATCTCAATGGTGTCGTCGCTGAATTTGGGATTATTGAACAAATCCGTTTCGTACTCATCGTTCGAGATCGTTTTTTCATTTTGTTCTTGTCGGAAATAATCGATAATCAAGTTGTGCGCGATACGATTGATCCACGCGCGAAATTTCCCTGTTTCGGTATAGCGTCCCTGACGGATCATGGTGATCGCTTTCATGAAGGTTTCCTGAAAGATATCTTCCGCCACGTTATTATTACGGACCGAATAAAAAATGTAATTGAAAAGAGATTGCTTATGCCTGTTCAACAGTATATCGAACGCATCATTATTGCCTTGGGCATACAATACGACCAACTCTTCGTCGATCAGAGTCTTGTAAGTATCCATTACTTTACTGCTTTAAATATAAATAATCATTTAATTGAGTAAAGACATTTCAATAGGCAATGTAGTTTTTTGTTTGATTTTGTAATGAGTGCAAAGAAACACCAAAAAATCGAAAAGGACAAACATCGTCTGTTAAATTTAAGTCGGCGGACAATTTTTTACCGCACCTTTTACAAAAGAAATACGTATCTTTGAAATTCATTCATCGAAACCAATATATCGAAATAAGAATTACAATACGTAGCAGATGTTTACACAACAAGATTTAGATCAATTACAAAATAAAGGGATCTCTACGACTCAAATAGAGAAACAGTTAGTTTATTTTCGTGACGGATTTCCCTATCTTTCCATAGTGGCGGCCGCTTCTGTCGATAAAGGTATTTTACAGGTTGCGGAAGACGATGAGCCGCATTATCAGGAAGCGTGGCGTCATTTCTTAAAGGGAAATAAAAAGGTGGTGAAGTTTGTTCCGGCTTCCGGAGCCGCCAGCCGCATGTTTAAAGATCTCTTCGCTTTTTTAGATGCCGATAACAAGGAACCCGTAAAAGAGTCCGAGAAGTTGTTTTTCGAGCATATCCGGCAGTTCGCTTTTTTTGATCAGCTGAACACCACCTGCGAGAAACATTATGGCGCGAACATTTCGTCGCTTTGTGCCGATGGGCGGTATAAAGACGTGGTGAAGGCGTTGTTAGATGCTGATGGATTGAATTACGGCAATTTGCCTAAAGGATTGTTGTCGTTTCACTCTTACCCGGAAGGAAATCGTACCCCAGTGGGCGAACATCTGACCGAAGGGACGTATTATGCAAAGGACAAAGGCGATAACGTGCGGGTGCATTTTACGGTATCGGCAGAGCATCAGGCGCTCTTCGAATTATTGGTCGCCGCCCGTAAACCGGTTTATGCCCATAAGCTTCACGTGACGTTCGAGGTCGGGTTTAGCGTCCAAAAAACCGCTACCGATACGTTGGCGGTGGATAAAAACAATGAGCCGTTCCGAAATGAGGACGGGGCGTTATTGTTCCGGCCGGGAGGCCATGGAGCGCTTATCGAAAATCTCAATGATATTGATGCGGATGTGATTTTTATCAAAAATATTGATAATGTCGTCCCCGATCGGTTAAAGGAAAATGAAGCCCGATATAAAAACCTGCTGGCCGGGGTATTGGTTGATATGCAAAGCCGTGGCTATCACTATTTGCAAAAACTCGATCAAGGAAATTATACGGCTGAGGATTTGGCTGAAATGTTGTCGTTTACCGAAAATGAATTGTGCATTTCGCATCCTCGTGATTTTGATTCGGATGAGGTGTTGGCGGTGTATTTGCGCGAGAAGCTCGATCGTCCGTTCCGGGTATGCGGTATGGTGAAAAATGTCGGCGAACCGGGAGGAGGTCCTTTTCTTGCAGTCAACAGGGATGGAACGATCTCGCCGCAGATTCTGGAGAGTTCACAAATTAACAAAGAGGATGTCCAAGCGTTGAATGCATTCAAAAACGGATCCCATTTCAATCCGGTCGATTTAGTGTGCGGGGTAAGAAATTACCGAGGAGAAAAATATGATCTGACCCGGCATGTCGACCCCGATACCGGTTTTATTTCGCTTAAATCGAAAAATGGAAAAGAATTGAAAGCATTGGAGTTACCCGGACTATGGAATGGTGCCATGAGCGACTGGAATACGGTTTTTGTGGAAGTGCCTATCAGCACGTTTAATCCGGTGAAAACGGTCAATGACCTGCTGCGCGCCGAGCATCAGTAAAACGCGGATATGAAATAACCTCTATCGAGGGCGTCGCTTCAGGCGACAATCTCGATGGTTCGACAAAAGGCTAAAATAGTGAGGACAATCGGATATCCATATTTGTTGGCAGCGGTACTAATGCTGTGCACGATGTCTTGCCGGAGGGCCGCATTGAGTGACGCTCGTCAGCAGTACCTGCGCGGGGAATATCATACCGCCGGTGAAACGTACCGCCGGTTATACCGGCAGACACCCCGAGGAGAGAAGGCTTTACGTGGGGTAATTGCTTATGAAATGGCTGAAAACTACCGGAAGATCAACCATACCGTGCGTGCCTCCGTGGCCTACAACAACGCTATCCGTTACGAATATCCCGACACGCTGATGTATTTTCGGTATGCCCAAATGCTGCACAAAGAAGGGAAATATCCGCAAGCCGTCGAAGCTTACCGGCGTTATCTCGACCTGTCTCCCGGCGATATTCTTGGGCTAAACGGATTGGAGGGCGCTTCGCGTGCGCCTGTGCTCATTACGAGTCCAAGCCGTTATCAAGTGCGGAAGATGGACGTGTTCAATTCGCGTCGGGGCGAGTTTAGTCCGATGTTTTCTCCCGGTGGCGAGGCATTGTATATCACCTCGTCGCGCGATGATGCCCGTGGGGACAGCATTAGTCCGGTTACGGGTCTCAAGAATAATGATTTCTTCCTTGCTGTGCGGAATGCCCGCGGTGAATGGCAGAAACCGGATGTGCTGGAGGCGGAATTGAATACGGAGTTCGATGAGGGTACGCCTTCGTTTCCGGCTGACGGGGAATATATGTATTATACGTTTAGTCCGGTCCAAACCGGTAAGCCGGCCCTTACCCGAATCTATGTCTCGCGCCGCGTGTCGGGACAATGGTCTGCCGGACAACCGATGACGCTCGATAGTGGCGATACGTTATCGGTGTTTGCCCATCCGGCGATCTCGCTTTCGCGCGAAACGCTGTATTTCGTATCCGACAGGCCGGGCGGATACGGCGGAAAGGACATCTGGCGGGCGAGCCTTAATGAAAACAATGCCGTATTGTTTATGCAAAACATGGGACCCGAAATCAATACTCCCGGCGACGAACTGTTTCCCTATGTGCGAAACGATAGTACGCTCTATTTCTCTTCCGACGGCCATCCTGGTATGGGCGGACTCGATCTGTTTCGAGCCGTGTTCCGCAACGGCCGCTGGCAAGTCGATAATATGCGCTATCCCGTAAACTCGGCGGCTGACGACTTCGGCATCACTTTCGGGAAAGAAGGCGAAAAAGGTTTTTTCAGTTCCAATCGCAACGATGCGCGCGGATACGATCATATTTACTCGTTCGATTACCGTTTTGCCGAAACGCTTGCCGAAGGGTTTGTCGCCGACCGTGAAAAAGAACTCATTCCGGGCGCAGCGATCGCCGTCATTGGTAGTGACGGCTCGCAGCAACGCTTTACCTCCGACCGGAAGGGCATGTACCGCTTTCCGGTGCAGCGAGGCGTACAGTATGTGTTGATGGCTTCGGCTGAGGGTTTCCTCAACAGTAAAAAAACAGTGCGTACCGATGCGGAAGAAAAAGACACGATATATTATGCCGACTTTATCCTCACGTCTTATACCGAACCGGTGATTCTCGAACATATTTTTTACGATTTTGATAAGGCGACGTTGCGTTCCGACTCGAAAGCAGGACTCGACGAGTTGATAGCCTTACTGAATGATAACCCTTCGGTGGCCATCGAACTTTCGGCGCATACCGACCGTAAGGGAACGGAAGAATACAACCGCGATCTGTCGCTTCGCCGGGCGCAGTCTGTGGTAAAATACCTTACGGCTCACGGCATCGATTCCGAGCGACTGTCGGCTGCCGGCTATGGCAAGAGCAATCCCAAAACCGTGACGAAGAAGCTCGCTGCACAGTTTGATTTTCTGAAAGAAAACGATATACTTATCCCCGAATTCATCGAACAACTACCGCCGGAGCAGCAAGCCGTAGCCGACCAAATCAACCGGCGCACGGAGTTTCGCGTGACCGATACGAATTTCGGATTATATTGATGCGAAAGGCATATTTTTTGCTACATTTGCACACACTACTATACAGGTGAAAATGGCATATATTGATTACTATAAAATATTAGGTGTCGATAAAAACGCGTCCGCCGACGAAATTAAGAAGGCGTATCGTAAGTTGGCGCGTAAGTTGCACCCGGATTTGAATCCGAATGACAAAGACGCGCACCGTAAGTTTCAGGAGCTTAACGAGGCCAACGAGGTGTTGAGCGATCCTGAAAAACGTGCCAAATACGATAAGTACGGCGAAAACTGGGAGCATGGCGAAGAGTACGAAAAAGCCCAACAGCAGTACCGGCAGCAGTGGTCATCGCAGTCGCCTGGAGGAAGCCAGACATTCTATACCGAAGGGGATTTTGGCGATGACGATTTTTCGGAATTCTTCCATTCCATGTTCGGTAGCGGTTTCGGTTCACGCCAGAGCAGCCGTAGCAGCCGTAAGTTCAAAGGCGGCGATTACCGGTCGGAGTTACATCTGACACTTCGTCAGGCCATGCACACGCATCAGCAAACCTTGACGGTCGACGGAAAGAATATCCGCATCACTATTCCTGCCGGTGTGGCAAACGGTCAAGTCATTAAACTGACCGGATACGGACAGCCCGGCGTGAACGGCGGCCCTAACGGCGATTTATACATTACATTTTCCATTGAAGACGACGCGGTATTCAAACGATTGGGAGACGATGTGTACACCGAAGCTTCGATCGATCTGTATACCGCCGTGTTGGGAGGCGAAATCACGATTAATACGCTCGACGGGCAAGTGAAAATGACCGTTAAGCCCGGCACGCAGCCCGATGCGAAGTTGCGCCTGAAAGGGAAAGGATTCCCCGTATACAAGCAAAACGGCCGCTTCGGGGATCTGTATGTTACGCTGAAAATCCTTCTTCCTCAAAATCTTTCAGACAGGGAAAAAGCGTTATTTACCGAATTATCAAAAATCAGAAGACAATGAGCGGAAACAGATTATTATACAGCGAGTGCCTGAGGATTTACGAGGTGGAAGAGACGTTTATCGATTCGTTGCAGGAGTCGGGCTTGATTGATATCGTCGATCAGGATAACGACCGCTTTATAGAGTACGACGATCTTTCCGAGCTCGAACAGTTTATCCGTTGGTATTACGACATGGATATCAATGTAGAAGGTATTGAGGCGCTTCATCACATGTTGGCGCGTGTACGGTCGTTGCAATCCGAACTCAACGAGTTGCGCAACGAATTACAATTTTATAAATCTTTGGAGCATTGATATGCGGGTATCGGCCAAACTGATGTGTTTGTGGCTCTTTGTGTGGGGGACGCTTTCGCTCGCCGCTCAGGAGTTGAATGCGGTGGTGACGATCGACAGTCGTGCCATACAGCGTTCCGACCGGCAGTTGTTTACTTCCATGCAAGAAGCGGTGCATACGTTTATCAATGACCGGCAGTGGACACGCACCGGCTTTCGCGCCAATGAGCGTATCGATTGTTCTTTCACGATCGTACTCAAAGAAATGACGTCGGACAACACGTTCAACGCCGAGTTGCTGGTGCAATCGCGCCGCCCGGTGTATAATGCCACCTACGCCACTCCTTTGCTGAACTTCCGCGATACCGAATTTTCATTCGACTATATGGAATATCAGCCTTTGGAATATCAACCCGACCGTATAACCGGAAACTTACAGGCGACACTCGCTTTTTATATCTATTTGATCATTGGGCTCGATTTCGATTCGATGTCGCCTCTTGGGGGTTCAGACTATTTTCGGACCATGCAACAGATTGTGCAGCAAGTGCAACCAAATAATTGGGCGGGATGGGAATCGCGAGGCAAAAATCGTAACCGCTATGCATTGGTACAGGCTTTCTCCGATGCTTCGCAGGAGTCTTTCCGCAATATGTGGTATTCTTATCATCGGTTGGGGCTCGATCGCCTGGCTGATTATCCCGACGACGCTCGCCGTACCGTGGCTGAGGCCGTACCGGTATTGGCGTCGCTGTATACGCAACGTCCTACATCGGCTTTGCTAACGGTATTCGGCGATACCAAGCTTGGTGAACTGTGTAATGTGTTATCGACCGCTGTTGCAAGCGAAAAGCAGAACGCATACAACACGTTGCAACGGATTTATCCGACACGGACCCGCGAACTGGAAAAAATCAAGCAATCCAACTAATAACAGTCTTATGCTTACTTCTCTGGCTATACAAAATTATGCACTTATCGACTCGTTGACGATTCGGTTCGACAACGGCTTCTCCGTGATCACCGGCGAGACCGGTGCGGGGAAGTCTATCATACTGGGCGCCCTGTCCCTTATTCTGGGGCAACGCGCTGAAACGCGCTACATCAAACAGGATGAGGCGAAATGTATTGTCGAGGGTGTATTCGACATTTCGAAATACGATTTAAAAGACTTTTTTGAACAGCACGATTGGGTGTATGACGGCGACGAATGCATCCTGCGTCGCGAAATATGGGCAAACGGCAAGTCTCGCGCTTTTGTGAACGATTCGCCGGTGTATCTGAACGACCTGAAAGAACTGGGCGAACGGCTCATCGATATTCATTCGCAACATCAAAATCTTTCGCTCAACGACAACCTTTATCAATTGAATGTTGTGGATTTAATCGCCGGCACGGCAAAAGAAAAATCGGCCTTCTCCGTTGCTTTCTTTCGTTACCGGACATTGGAAAAGAATTTGTCGATGTTGCGCGAACAGTCGCGTACAAACAAGGAGGAAGAGGATTATTTGCGATTTCAGCATGCCGGCTTATCCGAGGCCGATCTCGAAGAAGAGGAGCAGGAACGGTTGGAAGCTGAATTGGAGGCGATCACCCATTCCGAAGAAATTAAATCGGGTTTGTTTTCCGCTACGTCTTTGTTATCGGGTGATGATTCGAATGTCGAATCTCTTTTGCGGTCGGTCTTGGAGTCTCTGCGTTCGGTAGAGCGCGTCTTTCCCGATGCTGCAGCATTAGCGGGCAGGGTAGAATCGGCCTATATCGACCTGAAGGATGTGCGTGCCGAGGCGGAAGGGTTGTTCGAAGCCGTTGATTTTGATCCGGAACGGCAACAGGTGGTGGAGGATCGGCTCAGCTTGATATATGATTTGGAGAAAAAGCATTCGCTTGCGACAGTCGGCGAACTAATCGAATTGCGGGAAAATATCCGCCGTAAACTCGAGAACATCGATTCACTCGATGAACAAATAACGGCATTGGAAAACGATGTGGCGGCTGCCCGGCACACGATGCTCGACACTGCCGCAGCCCTGAGCAAAAAGCGACAGGCTGCGGCTCCTGCCATCGAAAAACAACTGATCGAAAGGTTATCGTACCTGGGAATGCCGAACGCACGCTTCAAGTGTGCGTTCACGGCAAGGGAAACGCCCGATGCTACCGGTTCCGATTATATTCAGTTCCTTTTCTCGGCGAACAAGAATACTGCTTTACAACCCGTCTCGCAGATTGCCTCGGGAGGAGAGATTTCTCGTGTGATGTTGGCTGTCAAATCGATGGTTGCCGGAGCTACGGCTCTTCCGACGATTATCTTCGATGAAATAGATACGGGCACATCGGGCGAGATTGCCGAAAAGATGGGGCTCATCATGCACGAAATGAGTCGTCGTATGCAGGTTGTCGCGATCACTCACCTTCCTCAGATTGCATCGAAAGGCGATGCGCACTTTGTCGTATACAAAGAAGAGTCTGGAGATTCCGTGATGACGCAGATGAAGCGTTTGTCTCATTCCGAACGTATAGAAGAGATTGCCCGTATGCTTAGCGGGGCGGATATTACCGCGCAGGCGATAGAAAATGCCAAGGTGATGCTGAATATGAATTGACAATTGACAATGGATAATGGACAATGAACAATGGATAATGAAAAAATGATGAAAGAAAAAGAAATGCTCTTTGGCATACGTGCCGTTATTGAAGCGGTGCAAGCCGGAAAAGATATTGATAAAGTGCTGGTGAAGCGCGAACTACAGGGTGAACTCTTTAAAGAGTTGCAATCGGTGTTGCGCGAGTATGAAATACCTATGCAAAAGGTGCCCGTGGAGCGCATCGATAGAATCACCCGTAAAAATCACCAAGGGGTAATTGCGTTCACCTCGGCTGTTACTTATCAGAAACTCGAACAGATTGTGCCCCTTTTGTATGAAGAAGGGAAAGTGCCGTTTATCGTCGTATTGGACGGTATTACCGATGTGCGGAATTTCGGCGCGATTGCCCGTACGTGCGAAGTGGCGGGTGTCGATGCCATTGTCATTCCGGCCCGTGGAAGCGTCACCGTAAACGCCGACGCCATTAAAACGTCGGCAGGAGCGTTACATACCATACCGGTGTGTAGGGAGCAAAACCTCAAAGAGGCTATCGTCTTTCTGAAAAACAGCGGGATTAAAGTGGTGGCAGCAACCGAGAAAGCATCCCTCACGTATACCGATACCGATCTTTCGCTTCCGGTTGCCGTCTTAATGGGTGCCGAAGATACAGGCGTTTCCCCCGAAAATCTGCGTGTCTGCGACGAGTTGGTTCAAATACCGCAGTATGGCACCATACGTTCCCTCAATGTGTCGGTGGCTGCCGGGGTTATGATCTATGAAGTTATCCGACAAAGAAGCATTAAATAAAGATTCCTATAATTTGTATAAGGACAATGAGCAATACCATGGCTATAGGATAAACCGTTGCATAGGCAAGACTCGGGGCATTACTGTCGGTCATCGAATCGATAGCTGCCAGTCCGGGTGTGCTCGTTATACCCCCGACGATCGTTCCCAGTAATTCCAAAGCATTTACTTTCAGCACATAATATCCGAATAATCCCGCAATAATCATCGGAAGCAACGTAATGATAGCGCCTAACCCCAGATATAGTAATCCATAGGTTTGAAAAGTGGATACCAAATTCGCTCCCGCCGATGTACCGACTTCGGCAAGAAAGAGCAAAAGCCCCAGTTGGCGTAGCAGTTGGTTCGAACCATCAGACATTGTCCATAAAATCGGCCCTGTTTTTCCGATTTTACTCAATACCAAGGCCATAATCAAAACGCCGCCGGTCAATCCCAGAGAAAAAGAAAATGAATCGGCAAAGGAAATATTCAGTTGTCCTAATAAAATGCCTAATACAATACCCATTGCAATGGGGAAAAAGTCTGTGTTGGACAACTTTTTTTCATCATTACCGATCAATACACTTACATCCTTCACATTTTCGAGTTCGCCGACAACGGCCAATTTATCGCCGAATTTAATCTTCAAATCGGGGGAAGGAGATAATACAATTCCGCTTCGGCGAATATGGGTGACATTACACCCGTACGCGGCGGTAAGATTTAAAGCACCTAATGTCTTGTCCACTATTTGCTTATTGGTAACAAGAAGCGATTCCATCACCTGATTGTTTTCAACGGGAAGAGTGATATCTGCCCGTTCACCGATAAGTAATTCGAGTTGCTTTAAAGAATTTTCCGTCCCCACAGCCTTTACAATATCACCCTCTTGGAGCCGGGTTTTAGCCCTAGCAATGCCCACGGTACCATCGTGTACATATCGAGAAATCATAGCTCCTGTCATGGCGCGTATTTGTAATTCCTCCAGTGATTTTCCGAAGACCGTGGCATTCTTCACTTTCAGCACCCTGTTTTTCACTTCCGGATAAGCCTCTTTTGTTTTCATCTCCATTTTTCGTTCTTCTTCTCTCAGATCGACCTTGAAAATCTTAGGAAACAACTTTACAAACAAAATCACTCCGATAACGCCAAACGGATAGGTAATACCATATGCAATGGAGACAAGAGGCGAATCGCTGATATCGATGGCCGTTGCAAGTCCGGGTGTACTGCTCAGCGCGCCGGCTATAAGTCCGATAATACCGGGCGTTTCCACCCCGAAAGCATATCCCAGCGCTACGCCTGTAATACCCGCACAAGAGACCAGTAAAACAGCTATCAGGATGATGTTTCGCCCATTTTTACGAAAAGCGTCAAAAAAACCGGCGCCCGATTGTATACCGATCGTAAAAATAAAAAGAACCAATCCGAAGTTGCCTAATGCTTCCGGAATAATTACACCAAAGTGCCCGAATAATAAGGCGATGAAAATAACGGCGGAGGAATCTAATGAAATCCCTTTTATTTTGATATGCCCCAGCATGAATCCGAGAGCGATGATTAAAAAAACGGAAAAGTATGAGTTCTGCAACAAAGACTCAATCATAATAAAGTATACATTTTATGAGAGTGAGGAATTAAACCGCGAAGTTATTACATATCTGTTAGGGATGCAAATAAAAAGCCCTGCCAATTCAAAAATTGCAGGGCTTCTCTGTTTTTTTTCTCTTTATTTTACTGCGGGATGAAAGGGATTGCAGTTGAACATCTAATACCTATTTTAACCTTCCTCGAAAGACTGAAAAATGAATAACATAATAATCGTTACAAATAAGCAAATGATTGTGGCGCAAAGTCTATATCAAAATCGGAAAGGGTTTTAGGATGTGCATATTCTTTCACATTCCCGACTTGAATAGCAAATGCACGATCTCTATTTTCAAAATATTGATCATAAAACTCTTTGCTAATACCGGAATATTGTTGAGTCATTTGCCACAATAATTCTGTTTCTTCGTATAATATATCTGCTATTTCAAATTCTCCTATGACTTTTTGTACAGGAGAAGACGCATAAACAATAACTCTCTCTATATCTTTACGTTTAAACATAATTTTACGAAATTCATATTTTTTCGACCCTTCAAATATTTTAAATGCGTACTCTGGTTTAATTGACAATAATACTCTCATTTGTTTTTGTTTCTTTTAATAATAAAATAAATTGTTCTTTCGTGATCTTTTTCAGACCTCTCAACTCGTTTTCTTCGCCACTAATAATACCTAACTCCAAAAGAGATTTTCGATTTAATCTATTCCCTAATGAAAATGAAAAAACCGATAAAAAACGAATCAAAAATGGCCGATACCGGGGATTGAAGTTCCAGAACTCTTTTAAATAATCATCAGTAAAGATACTTCTCTTTCTCGATTTTAAAATAAACTCTGCTTCACTTTGAATATTATCAATTTTTTCTTCTACAATTCCTATTGTTGTAATCACACTGTGATAGTAAGCTGATTTATCTCTCGGAGCAGTACGATAGAATATTAATATATCTCCTTTTTTTATATTTCTTTCAATAGAACGGGAAATATAAATTTTACTTATTGCATTCCTATGCGGTTCGTTTTCTTCAAAGTTATCAGGAGACTCTGTCCTTAAAAAAGAATCCGGTAATAACTCTGTATGATATTTAGGATAGATCGGAATTAAAAAAGCATTTGTATTTGTCGAAATATATGGAAAAGTTTTTTTTGGATTAGAAAGATCAAATTGCTCTGAGAAATCACGAACATAGACTAATTCTCTGTCATGACCTTTAATTCCATATTTCACAAATCCCCAATCTTCCATTAATCCAATAAGCCGTTGTTGCTCTTCTGTCTTGTCAAAAATAGTAACATATATTTCTTCAACATGGTTCAAAACTGCATTGTCAAAAATTATTTTGAGAAATCGTTCTCCTAATCGCACACCATTACTGACAACTTTAAATGTCCCGACTTTCAAACGTTTTTTCTTAGAGAAGATTGGATTTATGTCAGAATAGTTTTCATCGGTTCCTTCTGTTTTCAAATATAAAAATGACAAAATTCGTCCTTTGTTGTATGTTATATATGCTTTTTCTTCTGCTTTTTTATTAAACCAACTTTCAAACCCCAGATAATCTTCTTTTAGTGAATCAAAAAATGGGTCTGCGAGATCGATATTCCCAAAGTACTCTTGTTTAACCGCCAATACTTTGTAATCAATCAGGTCTGGATATTCAGAGACAACCATTTCGAGGAATGAGTCGATTGTGAAAACCTTATCCTCAATTCCCAGTTTTTGCGCTTTAGTATGAATTTTTTTGTCTTCAGAAATGAGTATATCAACACGATCACTATAAACTTCATTGAGTAAAAGTGTGTCATTCTTATCGTTCTCTGTTACATCAACCTCTTGTGAAACGGCAATAACCTGCGGCTTTAAGGGTGCGACCATTTTCAATATTTCATAGCTCTGAATTTTTGCATTAAAACTATTTTTTGTTTCGAGGTTGGAATTTCTATTCAATTCATCCACCGTTACCTTGTGTACACATTTTACAAATTTTGATTTATCAAGCCATTTAAACAATGTCCCGATAGAAAGATTCCTTACATTCGGCGTCTCTCTGTGGATAATTATATTAGTGTCAAGAAGTGCTTTCATTATTTCTTCAATTTTCTAATCAGTTTTTCGGTAATAAGCGGAATATCTTCATACTCATTAGGAATTCTAATATCTTCTATACTTTCTACAGGTGATTTATAGTTGTTTTTTTGTAACCATTTATGATAACCGCTTATATCTGGCTCTCCAATATGAATAACATATTCTATCCCCAGTATAACCAAAACATAATAAAGTTCTAATATAAGATATTCATCACCATTCTCTATCTTCCGGTCTAGTTCAATAGAAAGAAAATCCATTTCATTTAATCTTTCATAGCTCTTATTACTAGATAGATCCTTAAATTGATCCCCTTCTCCATATATTCGCCTTTGAGAATAAGGCCAAAACTTACACCCTTCTCCATAACGGGCATATTTTCTTAATAGTTCAAATTGTTCGTCCTTGAGATATTCTGAAAATTCGCAGAAATTTTCTTCCTTTGTTCTATATACTAAATATTCAAATGCACATTTAGCTAAAAAACGTGATAAAATATAATTGTTCGCTTCTGGCTCAAGAATGATTGGTTCAACAACACGACCTCCCTTTATTAAGGAATCTACATCTTTAATATCTCTTAAATAGATATTGCCATGATGTCCATCGTAATCAAACATAGCGGGAACATGTTGACCTTTTTTATTTACCAAAAACACCTCTTGTTGTACAGAACGCCCTTTTTTTGTTTTAATAATATTTCGACGCCTAGCACTAACAAAATATGGCTGTTGTAATAGTTCTTTCTCAATTTTGGTGGCAAAATAGTTATTACATTTATCGCAAACAGCACCTCTCCATAAAACAGTATGTTTGTTACCTAAGGATTCAGGAACAATATGTTCTATGCTTTTTGAATTGTCGGAGTTATTATGACAAAAAATACAGTTCATTTCATCTTTTTGTTTGGGCGAAATAAAAATAAAGCTAAAAGTATCAAAACGATGAAAGCAAGCCAATACTCGATCGGAATTTGTTTCCAAATACTAACGCCTGATTTGAAATTTAATCTTAGACCGGCTATCGCAAAGAGTAAACTGCACAAAATATTAGTCCCAATTGCGAGCAATATCTGATTTGTACCAATAATCTCTTTTGTGAATATCGTAAAAAATGAATATGATTCTTCTTTACTCGCTTTATTAAAGACAATTATATATCTATCTTCTTTCATTTTTTCTAATTCTTCTGGCAAGTAGTTTTTGAAAGCCTTAACTTCTAGTTCTCGGATGTTTTTGAGTTTATTTTGGTCAACAAATGAAATATTCAAATTATTAGGAATAACGTGAAAGCAAAAGCAATTTTCGACTTTGCATAGTCGATATTCGTCTTTTATGAGGTTATGGACTTCATTCGGTAAATTTCTCTTCTCATTTAGCTTGATATCATAGATAAAACTTGTATTGGTAATACCTTTTTTTATTGTGGACAAGGTTTTCTTTTTTACCCTAATTAAAAATCTAATATAGCATGGACATTCAAGATTTGGGTCTGGGAGCTTTATTTTAAAGCTAATGATTTGGGAGCTTAAAGACAGTCTTTCTAATGGGAGGATAGCTAAGTCGTTTCTATTCTCGAATGTCAGTATCGCCCCATTGCGCTTGTCTCCTTTAATTACCTGAAAGTTCTTTATATTATCATTGAAAATGAACTTACTATTATTGGAGTCTTTATTAAGATTTTCAGCAAGGCATTTTACTTCATTACCTGATTGAGCAAAAGGTGCCACGAATTTAAATTCGAGTTCATGACTAGTCGTTGGGGCAAACTCCATACCAATTTCGATAAATGAATTTGAGTTTTCAATATCCCACGTACAGATATGAAAGCGTGATACTGAAACAGATTGTTTGCTCAAAATAAAAAATGAATTATCCATACTTTATATATTCAATTAATTCTTTCTTTATATTAATATCCACGCTTCACCATTATTATACTCCACTTCCGGTTTCAATATGCTGTGAATATTCTGTAGAAATTCATTGTCTATCATCTTTTCCTCCATATTCACCAAAAGCTGTTTTTGAGTCGGCAGTTTATCGACGGAGAAATTCATGTAAGCTTTGTAGCATTGTAAGACTTTTTGTCTATTAATCGCCTGATTAGTTAGTGCCCAATATAGATCGAAAAGATCACGACCTTTGCGACGCTGATATAAAGCACGGAGTTTAGTGCCGAGTAGTTCTTCTATCTCATAACTTGTTATGATGCATCCGCCGGTAAACCAACTGCTCTCTATTTTGTATGGGATTTTCTTTAGTCCTAATACATTAAAATGTTCACGTGTATTAATCTCTACCTTTAGCCGCATACTCATAATCGAAGGATCTTCAGGTTCGAAACGATAAATAATCGTATTATTGTGAATATGCTGTTTTACAATTCGTTTTGTACCGAGAAATGAAAGTCGCTCCCGAATCCGTTTCAATATAGGACTTATTGGCTCCGAATTTATTTGTACCAAATCAATATCTTCGGAATAACGAATTTGAGGAGATAGATAGAGCTTATGTAGAGCCATTCCTCCACGAAATGCCAAAGATTGCCTCAACATTTCGTCAGAAAATATTTCGATTAAAGCCCTCACGATTATCAGATCTTGCTCAACTTGTGCGTCAGTTGGCCAAGGAGCAACGGCTTTCCATTCTTCAATGTATCGTTGAGGTATCATAAATCATTTTCAATTTCTATATTCTTAATTATTTTCCACCTGTTGTTGAAATCCCCTTTTCGTCCTTTTTTTGAGGAAAGAGGCGTTGGAAAGTAAGTCCGTTGATTCAGCATCTTCCATAAACTGTCCGCTAATTTGTCTTGTAGAAGTTCGGTTTCTAAAATATAACCCAAACGTTGTATAGCAACAGTATTACTGTATTGTTTTGCTATTGTTGTAAGCTTTGTCATTCTCATTCTTTCGGCCAACTCCTGTAAAACCGTTACGATGCGGTTTATCCCCAATTTGTGGCTGTATGAGAAAAATCAAGGGCGGTTAATTCCGGTGAGGAAACATTGATATATCCTGCATTTGTCTTTTGCTGGTTTATTCCGTCTTTCGTCCAATCGTTTTTTGATAAAAAAACAATTTTCAGTTTTTTATTCATTATGCTTCTTGGTGCAGGGGTTTCTGCAATAACAAAATACTCCATAGGTTGCTGGTGTGCTGCGCCATAAGTGGCCGCCGCAGAAAGTAGTGCAACATAATACGGTTTATCCAATGATTTCATCAAATCATCAATGAACAAAGATGGTGGCAACATTTTTTGGATAGAATATTCAGGAGGAATGATAGCATAAAACCCCTTGCGAACTTGCGCTATATCTCCTTTTTTCTTTAGTCGATTGAGGCTTTGGTTTATAGCGGTATTCGGCAAATCAAACTCTACTTTTAGCTCCTCAAGGGTAAAAGTGTAACGTCCTTTTACTCGTACAGAAGTTACATATCTCTCTAAATAATTCCGATTCGAAATGATTGCTTTGTCTATTGTTTTCATTTGCGATTTACTACGCTAAGCGATATACATTGCAAATATAAACTTTCTTATTGAAATACTAAAATTCTATCTTAGATATTGGTTCTTATTTATTTTATAAATTCCTTCCACTAAAATAATGGTAATCAATAGGAGTGCAAAAAGAGTTCGACTCCCCGTTCTAAATCACTCAAAATATTAGAATTTTTACTGAATATACGAAAATTACAGATAAAACCACAGATCCAAAATCCAACACATAACAAACCATCTATTTTTCAATAGGTTATATGAGCTCGAAACCTTCTCACTCTATGTTAAATAATCGCAGGAGATAAAATAAGAATGCTAAATACAGAATGCAACTTAATATACAATATACACAAAATGACTTGGTTCTTTTTCGCGTCTAATTAATTAGGATGGTAAAATAAGAACAGACATAAGCCGTCGAAAATTGTTATCGAACACATATCGACAAGTATAATTTACTGATTTACAATAAATAGTCGTCCCTTAAGAAGTCATTTATATACTGATTACGAGTAATATAATATCATAATTCTTTTGGTAAATCTGCAATTTTTTGTATCTTTGGACATAGAAACTTGCAGATTTTTATGATAAATACAACTCCCTCCTCTCGATCTCTGTTTTCATTCCTGGATGATTTACTGAATCAGCAGCACCCTTTGCATAAGCTCTCTCACAAAATTAACTGGTCAGTGTTTGAAAAAGCATTCACTCCTCTTTACTGTTCAGATAACGGACGTCCGGCTAAACCGATCCGTCTGATGTGTGGGCTATTGATCCTCAAACACCTGCGTA
>DHOU01000011.1:189878-190636 GCA_002409745.1 Bacteroidales bacterium UBA5382 | reverse complement strand
CTAATTTTGGGGAGTATTATAATGATTGAGGGTTGACACACTTTTGCTCTATTGCTGTATTATAAACGGCTCTCAATGTACGGAATAATATA
Organism: Bacteroidales bacterium UBA5382; assembly: GCA_002409745.1. Lineage (GTDB taxonomy): Bacteria > Bacteroidota > Bacteroidia > Bacteroidales > Dysgonomonadaceae > Limibacterium > Limibacterium fermenti. Next base: position 190,544 of record DHOU01000011.1, on the reverse strand, counting down.
CCGATTGAATTGTCTGCAAGATTCTTATTTCTCAACCAGTTTTCATACCGTTTTAACCAAACAATATCAATATCAGAGAAGTATATATTTAAATGTGTATTGAAATTGCTCAAGGACTTATAGGCGTATTTATATAACAATGCGGAATTTAGCTTTTGAGATGTTTGCAAGAGTTTTATTTGTTCCTGGAATACCGTGGCAACCGTTTTTAATGTGAAAGGATTTTCAACTTTATTTATAAGAGAATCAGAGGTATATTCTTTTTGTGTTACATTTAATTCGAGAATAGTTTGATTGAATGCTTTTAGTTTCTCGATTATCAGGTTTTCAATTTGTTCTTTATCAGGACAATTCCGTTTTGGTTTGTTCTTATCAAAGTCCCAATGTGTAGGATTTATGGAAATACCGATACTTTTGTATGTTCTTTTCCCGCTTTTAGAGACTCGAATCATCAACGGACTTTCACCGTTAGATAATACTTTTGATTTGTAACATAGTACGTTAACTGTTGCATTCATACCGTTTTTGGTTTACCTCTCGGTTTACATTTAACCTTAAAACCAGTAGAAAAATGAGAAAAACGGTTGAACAAGATAAAATAAAAAAAGCACCTAAATATCTATATTTAAGCGCTTTTAAGTGGTGACCTCGGAGGGGCTCGAACCC
>DHOU01000011.1:0-189751 GCA_002409745.1 Bacteroidales bacterium UBA5382 | reverse complement strand
CGGAGGGGCTCGAACCCTCGACCCATTGATTAAGAGTCAATTGCTCTACCAACTGAGCTACGAAGTCTTATTTTGGGAGCACAAAGGTACAAATTATTTTTACTTGAAAAGAATCTCTCGCAAAGAAATTTATCGAAAAGCCGCAAAAAGGAGCAATCTTTTTGAACAGATTGCTCCTTTTATAAATTTCATTTCTGAGTAATTAGAGATCGGATAATCCGGCACCGGCTTTAAATTTAGTCGTTTTCTTAGCAGGAATATCGATCGGCTTTTTCGTGCGAGGATTAATTCCTTTTCTTGCACTTCTTTCGGAAACGGCAAATGTTCCGAAACCTACCAATACTACTTTACCACCAGCTTTTACTTCTTCAGTGATTGCTTCAAGGGTAGCGTCCAATGCTTTTTTAGCATCAACTTTACTGAGACCGGACTTTTCGGCAACAGCATTAATTAGTTCTGTTTTATTCATAAAAAACGTAAATATAAAAATTAAACATACATTAAGTCAAGGCATGAGCCTTTTTCCGCACCAAATATAAAGCATAAATTAGTAATAATCAAGAAATAGTTAAAAAAGTATTTGATTTCATTAAAAAAACCCCAATTATTGCCTCAAAAACCCCTATTCAATGGAAATAATACGTATTTTTGTGGCTCATCAGGAACAAAAAATAAAATGAATAATTATAAAAACAGTTTTGCAGGAATCGTACCTCCTGTAACAATGAATCTGATTATTATTAATGTGCTGATATGGTTGGCGCAGGTTGTTTTGTTACGGAGCGGGACAGATTTGACAAAAACATTCGGACTGTATTATGTCGGATCGGAAGGGTTTCGCATCTATCAACTGGTTACGTATATGTTCCTGCATGACCCGAGTTCCTTTATGCATGTCTTCTCGAACATGTTCGCCGTATTTATGTTCGGCAGAACGCTCGAACAGGCTTGGGGACAAAAGCGGTTTCTCACCTATTATTTTGTCACCGGCATCGGGGCGGCGCTCATTCAAATGTTAGTGGTGTATATCCGTTTGCAGGCCATCAAAAGCGGCATGGACGCCGCGGCACTCAGTGAGGTCTATCACCACGGCTTTGATTTATTGCAGCAAAATATGAATTATACCGACCCGGTACAAGGGGGATTTAATATATTGCTCAACACGGTTACCATCGGTGCATCGGGAGGCGTTTTCGGCATCCTTCTTGCCTTCGGAATGTTATTCCCGAATGCCGAACTATTCATTATCCCTTTTCCTTTTCCCATCAAGGCGAAATGGTTTGTTATCGGTTACGGGGTATTCGAACTGTTTTTCGGCGTCGGCAACTTTTCGGGCGACAATGTCGCGCACTTTGCCCACTTGGGGGGAATGCTCTTCGGAATATTTATGATATTGTATTGGAGAAAAAAAGACAAATTACATGGCGGATTTTATTGAACAATTAAAATATAAGTACAAAACCGGCGATGTGATGACGAAACTCATTTTCATCAATGTGCTGGTATTCCTTTTTATCAAGGTCATCCATGTGGTTTTCACCTTGTTCAATGTGCACTCGGAAGGCTTGATCACGTATTTGGGAGTCCCGTCGGACATTGGCGAATTGCTGTTTTTGTTTTGGACGCCTATTACGTACATGTTCGTACATGAAGGGTTCCTGCATCTGCTTTTTAATATGCTTTGGTTGTATTGGTTCGGAAAGATTTTCCTGCAATACTTTTCGGGGCGCACGTTGGGGAGCCTTTATGTGTTGGGCGGATTGGCCGGCGCCTTATTATATGTGGCGGCGTTCAATACCCTGCCTTATTACGTGAATATGGGCCCGGGATGGATGATCGGCGCTTCGGCGGCGGTAATGGCTATCGTGATGGCGGCGGCGTTCTATCGCCCCGACGTGCAACTGAACCTGTTATTCCTCGGACGCATCAAGATAGTCTATATAGCCATCTTCGCGTTCCTTCTCGATTTTCTTTCGCTGGGCGACGCGGCTAATCCCGGAGGCCACATCGCCCACATCGGGGGAGCTCTTCTGGGCTATCTCTTTGCCGTACAGTATAAGAAAGGAAGCGATATTACCGGATGGGCCGGCAAACTGATAGATGCTTTTGTGAATTTATTGAAGCCCCGGAAGAAAAAGACGAAGTTGAAAGTCAACTATACGCGTCATGAAAGCGACCGGGAATATAATCGCCGGAAACAGACTGAACAGGAGGAGATCGACGTTATTTTAGACAAGCTGAAGCATTCCGGATACGGTAGTTTATCGGAAAACGAAAAAAAGAAATTGTTCGATGCCAGCAAAAAATAAGAAAATCCGCTTCTTCGGGAGCTTGAAATGGATTATTTTCGCTACCCATATCGTAGCGATGCTGCTTCTTTTTTGCTCCTTACTTTCGTGGAGAGTCTCGCCGCTCAAAACCAATTTCTTCTCCTATATCGGTATCGCGTTTGGCGGCATATTATTGGTCAATATCGCGTATGTGATTTTCTGGATCGTATTTTCGAAATGGAAATTCGTGCTGATCGGTATCGTATCGCTCGTTCTTTGCTACCAGCCATTCGCCACTTTTTTCCCGATGCATCTCTTTCCACCTTCCGCTCCCAAAGACGCCATTAAAATATTGACGTATAACGTGGAAGGTTTTCCCGGGGAACGGGATAAGAAGACGAACGAACATCCTATTCTGGATTATATCGCCGCTACCGACGCCGATATCGTATGCCTGCAAGAGTATCTGGTGAGTAAGACGGGGCAATCGATTATTTCGCAACAAGACGTCAACCGTATTCTCAATAAATATCCCTACCGGTCGGTCACCGGATTGGAATCGTCCGGAAAATACCACTTGTACGGATTGGCTTGCTTCTCGAAATTTCCTATCGAGAATGCGCATGAAGTGCATTTCGAATCGTCTTTCAACGGGGCGGTCGTGTATACCATCGACATCGAAGGGCAAAAATATACGGTTGCCAATGTGCATCTGGAATCGAACAGCATCCGAGCCGAAGACAAAAAGCTTTACAGCGATTTTCTTCAAAACAGCGACTCGGTGAAACTCGAGGAAGTAACGACCAACATCCGCTCAAGGCTGGGCGCCGCCTACCGCCAACGTGTAGGACAGGTGCAGAAAGTGAAGAACTACATCGCGACACAGAAAACAAAAGGTACGATCGTTTGCGGAGACTTCAACGATACGCCCATCTCTTATGCTTACAGTCAAATGAAAAAGGGATTGGAAGACGCCTACGCGTCGACCGGCTTCGGCCCGGGCATTACCTATCACGAAGATTTCTTTCTTTTCCGCATCGATTATATTTTGCACAGCAAAGATATAAAGGCCTATCGGACGAAGGTCGATAAAGTGACATATTCCGACCATTATCCGTTGCGGAGTCATCTGCAATTGAACATTCAGGCCCCCTGAAGCCTTATTAAATAAAAACAATTCCGGCTATGTATAAAATAAGTAAAGAGTTTTCGTTTTCGGCTGCGCATCAGTTGAAGGGGTTGCCCGACGACCATCCCTGCTCGCGTTTGCACGGGCATAATTACGTGGTCAGAATACACTTACGTTCTGAAAAATTAAGCGAAAACGGATTCGTTCGCGATTATAACGACCTGAAACCCGTTAAAAGTTATATCGACGAACATCTGGATCACCGGAACCTGAACGACATCATGGCGCCGCTGAATTCGACGGCGGAGAACCTCGCCCGCTTGTTGTACGAGGTGTTTAAACCGATGTTCCCCGAACTGTATGCGGTGGAAGTAAGTGAAACGCCTAAGACTTCGGCTATCTATGAACCTGACCGTTAACGAACTGTTTTATTCGCTGCAAGGCGAAGGCGGACGAGCGGGCGAAGCGTCGATCTTTATCCGCCTCACCAAATGCAATCTGGCGTGCTCGTTTTGCGATACCGATTTCGAAACGGGAACGAAAATGTCGTTGGACGAGATTGCAGCGCATATACGTCCTTTTGCGGCGAAGTGGATCGTGTGGACGGGCGGCGAACCTACCCTGCAACTGACCGACGAAAAAGTCGCTTTTTTCAAGGAGAAAGGCTACCGGCAAGCCATCGAGACCAATGGTACGCGAAGGATCCCCGCCGGTATCGATTATATTACGTGTAGCCCCAAGCTGCATTTCGAACGGGTGAAAACCATTATTCCCCAAGCGGACGAATTGCGTTTTCCCATGCAAAAAGGTGATCCGCTGCCGGATATATCGATTCTTCCGGTGGCTAAACGATACTTTTTAAGCCCTATTTTCGACGGGCAACACGTGATAGAAGAAAATGTAGCCTATTGCGTTTCGCTCATAAAGGAGAATCCAATATGGAGCCTAAGCCTGCAAATCCATAAACTAATCGGTATTCCATAAAATGAATCGGTTCGATATTACCATATTAGGGTGCGGGTCGGCCCTTCCGACCACGTTGCACAACCCCTCGTCACAGTTAGTCAATATGAACGAAAAGCTGTTCATGATCGATTGCGGCGAAGGGACGCAGTTGCAAATGCGCAAATTCAAATCGCGCATCGGCAAACTGCATAGCATCTTTATTTCGCATCTGCACGGCGACCATATTTTCGGCCTTCCGGGACTGCTGTCCACCCTCAGTCTGCTCGGCAGGACGGGCGATCTGACGATTTACGGGCATCAAGATCTGCAAAAGTTCATCGACCTCCTGATAAATTACTTCGGACAGCATTTCCCTTTCCGGATAAACCTGCATCCACTCGATCCGTACAACCATCAGGTGATCATGGAGAACAAATCGATGCGGGTGCATTCCTTTCCGCTGAATCATCGCATCGCGACCTGCGGATTCCTGTTTGAAGAGAAAGAAGGCCAGAGGCATATCATCCGGGAGAGGATCGATTTTTACCAAATTCCTCTCCACAACCTTTCGTCCATAAAAGCCGGAGAAGATTTTGTAACGGCCGACGGAACGGTCATCGCGAATCGCTCGCTCACCTATCCCGCCGCGCCGCCGCGAAAGTATGCCTATTGTTCCGACACGGCGTATTTCCCCGAAATAATCCCTTATATCGAGAACGCAGACGTATTGTATCATGAGGCCACTTTTGCCGAAACAGAGCTGGCACGCGCCAAGCAAACATTCCACTCCACGGCGCGCGAGGCAGCCGAAATAGCCCGTGCGGCAAACGTAAAGAAATTAGTTATCGGCCATTTCTCTTCTCGGTACAACGAATTGGACCAACTGCTGAAAGAGGCGATGGTGGTATTTCCCGACACCGAATTGGCCAACGAGGGCAAAGTCATAGAACTATAGCCCTTCGCTTCAAGCAATATCCCCGGGCACAATAATTTTAAGGTAAAAGGGGCGGCGGAATCTATATTTTTTATACTTTTGCACTATTATCCTATTTTATATGAAAGGTTTCTACATAACGGTTTTAGGGATATGCCTGTTTGTGCTGCCGGGGTTTGCGCAATCTTTGCCGCAAGACTCGGTGCGCTTTGCCACGGAAGATGCGCGGCAATCGCCCAAACTGACCCTTGCACAAAACCGCATCGTGATAGAAAATCTCCCCTCGGACGATGTATTGGAAGTCTATAACATTATGGGGGTGAAAATATACAGTCAACGCATCAAATCCGGAACCAACGAGTATGCCGTCGACCTGCCGCGCGGTTATTATATTATTAAGGCGGGTAAACTCGTCAAAAAAGTCGCCGTACGGTAATTTTTTCATATCTTTGCCGCCAATCGGCTGCTAACGGCGCCTGTGACAAAATCTCAATTAACTGTTTAACGATAATTTTTTTCAAGATGAATATAGCCATTGTTGGAGCAAGCGGAGCTGTAGGACAAGAATTACTTCGCTTATTGGATGAAAGAAACTTTCCGGTAGATGAACTGGTATTGTTCGGTTCTTCGCGCAGTGCGGGGACTTCTTATCCATTCAAAAACAAATCGATAAAGGTAAAAGAACTGGTACACGGCGATGATTTCAAAGGCATCGACATCGCCTTTGTTTCGGCCGGGGGAGGTACTTCGCAAGCGTTTGCCGAAACCATTACACGGCACGGGGCCATCATGATCGATAACTCGAGCGCTTTCCGCATGGATAAGGATGTTCCGTTGGTCGTACCGGAAGTCAATCCCGAAGATGCACTGAAGCGCCCGCGCGGCATTATCGCAAACCCCAATTGCACCACCATTCAAATGGTCGTGGCCTTAAAAGCCATCGAAGATATCACCCATATCAAAAAAGTGCATGTATCCACCTACCAATCCGCATCGGGCGCCGGCGCATCGGCCATGCGGGAACTGGAAGACCAGCACCGCCAACTCGTTAACAACGAGCCGCCGACCATCGATAAATTCGCCTATCAATTGGCATTCAACCTGATCCCTCAGGTCGATGTGTTTACCGACAACGGATACACGAAGGAAGAGATGAAAATGTACAACGAAACGCGCAAGATCATGCATTCCGACATCGAAGTGAGCGCCACGTGCGTCCGGGTGCCCGTGATGCGCGCCCATTCCGAGGCGACATGGATCGAAACCGAAAGGCCCTTGTCGATAGAAGAGGCGCGCGAAGCATTTAGCCGCGCCGAAGGAGTTATCGTCGTCGATAATCCGGCGAAGAAAGAATACCCGATGCCGTTGGATATCGCCGGAAAAGATGCGGTATATGTAGGGCGCATCCGCAAGGACCTGACGAACGAAAAAGGGTTGACTTTCTGGACGGTTTCAGACCAAATACGGAAGGGTGCAGCTCTCAATGCCGTGCAGATTGCAGAATACTTAATGAAGCAGGAAGGAAGATAGCCCTTCTTTCGCTTACAAACAGGTTAAAGTGATGCGTCCCTTGAAAGGGAAACTAAAACAGATAGGCCGGATCGGTATGATCCGGCATTTTTTTGTCCTTTTTCACTCTTGAACAACAACTCCGCATCAATACCCGGGCCTTTTTATATATCGACAGGCATTGCCGACAGGTCGGCAAGTCGTGTACATACGAAAAAAATGATTACCGACGGGTCGGTAAAGTTATTTAGGGGTAAAAAGCGATTACCGACCGGTCGGTAAACACTTTTTTGGGGATAAAATCAATGACCGACGGGTCGGCAAGCCTCTTTCAGGGGTCAAAAGGGGTTGCCGACGGGTCGGTAAACACTTTTTTGGCATCGGAACAACTTGCCGACCGCTCAAGAACGACTTTTAACGCTTATATACCAGCATACACCAGGAAATACTTAGAAACTGTTTAAATTTGTTTCGCTGCTTCAAAAAGAATTATTTTTTAGGAGTATTCTTTCTTGTTTTGACGATAATAGCGGGCTATTTGAGCCAAATAAAAGGAAGAAGAATACAAAAAAGAAACTTTTTGAAGGCGAAGAATTTCAAATATAGACTTCGTAAGAAATTTAAACAGTTTCTGACCCTCCAATAAAAACTTAACAAAAATGTAACCGCATCGTAACGGGTCTGTAACAAAAATACAAGACCTTTGTGCCGAAAACCGAAATGAATATAAATTAAAAATATTGGAGTTTGTGATAAATAAGACCTCTTTATCAAAGTTATTGATAACTTTTTTGTTTTTCCTGGGTTTATCCAATGCCGTTTTGGCACAACACGGCACGATAAAAGGAAAGATTACGGATGCCAAAACCAAAGAAGCTCTTATCGGCGCTTCGGTACTGATTGAAGGAACGACCAACGGCGCAGCGGCCGACCTCGATGGGGGGTTCGTTATAGCGAATATCTCTCCCGGAAATTACATCCTCAAAGCCACGTACATAGGATACACCTCGTTTGTCATAGAGAATGTATTGGTGGAAGACGGCAAAGAAACCATCCTCCATTTGGAAATGCAGACCGACGATATCGGCCTCGATGAAGTGGTGGTGGTCGCCACCCCCAGAAAAGAATCCGAACGCATTCTGCTGATGGACCAGAAAGGCGCAACCGTCATCCGCGAAAGCGTGGGAGCGAAACAACTCTCCATGCAAGGGGTATCGGATGCGGCAACGGCCACCGGCAAAATCACGGGCGTAGTGCGCAGCGAGACTTCCGGCGACGTGTACGTGAGAGGGTTGGGCGACCGGTACCTGTCGACCACAATGAACGGCTTGCCTATTCCATCGGATGACGTGGATAAGAAAAATATCGACTTGGGACTTTTCGACACGAGTGTCATTCAAAATATCGGTATCAGCAAAACGTATGATCCCGAAAGTTATATCGACCAAACAGCCGGAAATATAAACATCGTCTCGAAAGAGTTTATCGAGCAGTTCTCCATCGGCTTGCAGGGAGGATTCAATTCGAGTGTAAACCCCAACAATGTGTTTGGCAACTTCAAGGCATCGCCCAATTTAGCGAACTCGACAGCTACGTTCTACAGCCGGAAATACAATCTATTGGATGCGATGACCCGACAGAGCTGGGATCCCGCAAAAGGAAACGCACCGTTGGACTATGGCATCTCGACGATTGGAGGATATGAGTTCAAGTTATTCGAAAATCCGTTATCTCTTTTCTATACGCTTTCTTATAAAAAAGATTACAATTATACCCAAGGCGTATACCGGCGTTTCAACTCAAACGTCCTTTATTCGGAGTTTCTCGATACCGAATCATGGACATCCAACGAAACGCTCACGGGCCTTGTGAACCTCGCCTACCGGTTTCATCAAAATCATAAGATAAACTATAACTTTTTGCTTGTCGGTAAGCTCAGGGATAATGTTTACGAGCAGGGACGGAATGGCGAAGGATACAAACTGGATATGGACGAAATATCCAACTCCTTTTTTGCCCGCGACATGAATCTGAAAACGACTCAGCTCATGGTGAACCAACTTCTCGGCAACCATCGTATAGCCGACAACCAAACGTTGCAATGGGGTTTGGGATACAACACCGTGGCGGCCGACGAACCGAACCGTATAAGAAACTATACCGGTTTTCACAATAACGGATTGTATTTCTCCTACCGGATTGCCGACTTCGAGAATCGCAAATCGAGCCAGGAGATCGATGACAATGAAATAAACGGCTATCTAAAAGACCGCATCGCCTTTAGAGTAAAAGACAATGACTGGCATGCGAATATCGGCGTAAACTACCGCCATAAAACCCGCGATTTCCATTCGCAATTTGTAGGAGCCGATTTACGCGGTACGACGACCCAGGCGGCGGATGTCGATAATCTAAGCGGTATTTTCACCTCCGAATCCTTTACTGCGGATAAAATAAAAACGTTGCCCGAAGACGTATATAATGCCTCGTTATCGGCTTTGGCGGGTTTTGTCAGCTTAGAATTCGACTTCGGCAAACTCGACGGGAACGCTGCGTTACGTTACGAGCGGAATACAATCGAAGTGGATTGGGATATCAATAACGACGACCCGTTGCGGGAGCCGAGTATCAGCCGCACGTATAATGAACTCTATCCCAGTATCAATTTAAAATATGAACTCACCGACCGGCATAACCTCCGTTTGTCCGCGAGCAAGACGCTCACCCTACCCGAGTTCAAGGAAATCGCCCCTTTCGCTTATACATCTCCCAACAGTACCCTGATACAAGGGACTCCCGAATTGAAGGCTTCCGAAAATTACAATCTGGATGCGAAATGGGAATATTATAAGTCGAACGATGAGTTGATTTCCGTAGCCGCCTTCTACAAAAACATTCAAGACCCTATCAATATAACGTCTTTGACCGGAGGAGCCGGCTACCTGATCTATGCCAATACGGGGGAAGAAGCCAACGTCTTCGGCATTGAAGCGGAGGCGCGCCTCAACCTTTACAAGAGCGACAATAACGAATTGCGGCTCATCCTTAACGGTACGCGGATGTGGCTCAAACAGGATCTTTTGGAAGGATATCGATACAAAGATAAAACGACCTCGGGATTACAAGGCGCTTCGGAGTTTATTACGAACGCCTCGTTGCAATACGAGAATAAGAAGCATCGTTGGCAGGCTAGCATCTCGGGCAATTATTCTTCCGATAAAATTTATGCGCTCGGAAGTCCTAAAGACGCGACGAACAGGACGATTTACTATAACGACGAAATTATCGAAAAGGGTTTTGCCACGCTGGACGCGGTGATAAGCAAAGACATCACCGATCGCCTATCGATCAAACTTTTGGGTAGGAACTTATTGAATCCCCAGATTGAATTGACCCAGAATGTAAAAGATCTCAATACGGAACAGGAAACGAACTACATCGTCGATTCCTATAAAAAAGGCATTAAATTACAGTTATCCGTAAATTATACATTTTAGTAACGATTTTAATAGTAGCAACATTTAAAATGAAAACAATGAAGAAAAATCTTTTATTATTAGGTATTTTCCTAATGACTTTGACTCCATTCTTAACAGGATGCGACAAAGAAGAACCACTACCGGAAAAAAAGCCGGTAATCGAACTGATTGAAAGAGGAGAACTAAAGGGCACGCTCGACGAGAACTATACGCTGAGCGCTTCTACGAATTATCAATTGACCGGATCGTTTATCGTGAACGAAGGGGCAACGCTCACCATTCCTGCCGGCACACGCATTACCGCCACAGCCGCTGCCGGAAATGCAACCGAAACGTACATCGCGGTAATGCGGGGCGCCAGAATTAACGTGCAAGGTACGGCTGACGCTCCCGTCATCATGACGTCGACTCAGGGAAAAGCCGGCGATTGGGGCGGACTGACCCTTTGCGGAAAGGCAACCACCACCGCCGGAGCCGATGCTACGGCTGAAGTCGGTAATTTTAAATACGGCGGTACGGAAGATGCCGACAACTCGGGCGCGATCTCTTACCTGGTCATTAAAGGCTCGGGCGCTAAAATCAATTCCGAATCGGAATATAACGGATTGACGCTCTATTCGGTAGGATCGGGAACGAAAGTCTCTAACGTAGCGGTCATCAATGGGGCCGACGATGGCGTGGAATTCTTCGGCGGAACGGTTTCCGTAGAGAACCTTTATCTCGAAAATAACGAAGATGACGCGATCGACTGGACAGAAGGTTGGAACGGAACCGTTAAAAACGCGTATGTAAAACATACCATTAAAGGTTTCTCGACCGTAGTGGAAGCCGACGGGAAGAATAACAATCCGAAAATTGAAAACCTGACGGCGGTTTCGACCGAAAACGGTACGGCATTGCAATTCAAAAAACAATCCGGCGCCACCATTACCGGCCTTTCGCTCATCGGATACACCAAAATAGTGGATATGGTTGACGGTGGGCCGCTGGCCAACGTTAAAATCAATGGTGAAACAGCGAGTCTCGACAAAGCGTACGATGGCCCGGCAACCGTCGATCCTTCTTCCTGGAAATGGGCCGACGCGAACGCTATCGAAGTGGTAGAATTAAAAGGCGAAGTAACGGCTAACACGACATTAGATGCAACGAAAGCGTACCGGCTGACCGGCGCCTATATTGTGAACAATGGGGCGACCCTTACCATTCCGGCGGGAACACGCATCTTGGCGGTAGCGGCCGAAGGCAAGCAAACCGAAACCTATATTGCGGTGATGCAAGGCGCTAAAATCAACATTCAAGGAACCGCCGAGAACCCGGTTATCATGACTTCCCCGAATGCTAAACCGCAAGATTGGGGAGGATTGACCATCTGTGGAAATGCCACCACTACCGCCGGAGTAAACGCAACAGCCGAAGTGGGCGATTTTAAATACGGCGGTACGAATGATAAAGATAATTCCGGTTCCATCTCGTATTTGGTCATTAAAGGATCAGGGGCGAGAATCAATACCGAATCAGAATATAACGGATTGACGCTCTATGCCGTAGGATCGCAAACAAAGGTCTCGAACGTTGCCATCATTAACGGAGCCGACGACGGCGTGGAATTCTTCGGAGGAACGGTTTCGGTAGAAAACCTTTATCTCGAAAATAACGAAGACGATTCGATCGACTGGACGGAAGGTTGGAACGGAACCGTTAAGAATGCGTATGTCGTACATACGATCGACGGATTCTCCACAGTCGTTGAAGCGGACGGGGTCAATAACAATCCGAAAATCGAAAACTTAACGGCTATCAATACCAACGCATCCAAAACCGGAACGGCTCTTCAATTCAAGAAACAATCCGGAGGAACATTTACGAACGTGTATCTCGAAGGATACTCTAAGTTAGTAGATATGCCTAACAACGGTCCGTTGGCAAATATCCTCATAGAAGGAAAAACGGCTACCCTTACAGGCCCTTATCAAACAGGCAAACTGGATATCGGTACTTGGTCTTGGTTTAAATAATTTTACAACTGTGTTTCTAAAAAAGTATCCCTCGTTCAAAGGGATACTTTTTTAGCATTAAGATAGTTATATCTGTTTTTTTCTTATCTTTGTTTTTAAACAATAATACAGAATCATTTATCTCTTTACTTTTTTAACGATATGAAAAATAAACTATTCCTTAGTATTATCTGCATCGCATCCGGACTGTTTACCTATGCGCAGGATCAAGTGAAGCAAACTCCTACGGTATATTACAGCGGAGGATTTTATTATAGAGACAAGGCTCAAAATGATTTTTATACCGGTGATTACCGGGAATACTACGACAACGGAACGCTACGTCTGGAAATTCAAATTAAAGAGGGCGTCCCCGAAGGAACCTATGTCATCTATTTTGAAAACCGTAAACCCAAAGAAATCCGTTCTTATCAAAACGGCAAGCTGCATGGGCTATGGAGAATGTACGATATCTCCGGACAACTGCTGTCGGAAGCCGAATATAAAGACAACAAGAAACATGGAACCTGGCGCATTTGGGACGAATTGGGTACGCAGCGCTATGAGATGCATTATTTCGAAGGCAAAAAAACCGGCCTCTGGAAAATGTGGAATGAAAACGGAGAACTAAGCGAAGAAAGAAGATTTTAGATCGACTTAGAAACGGTTTTGAATTTTCCGAATGAGCTGATTTTGTTTAGAATCTGTTTAAATTTCTTTCGCGATTCAAAAAGAATTATTTTTTAGCAGTGTTCTTTCTCGTTTTGGCGATAATAGCGGGCTATTTGAGCCAAATAAGAGGAAGAAGAATACAAAAAAGAAACTTTTTGAAGGCGAAGAATAGTTTAATTACAGTCTTCGTAAGAAATTTAAACAGTTTCTTAGTCTTTTATGCTGTTTCTTAAAATCTTCACAAAATCTTAACCGAAATGTAACAGCTTTGTCAAAAGAAAGCGGCACCTTTGTCTTGTAATTTATTTTCAATAAAGGCAGACATCAATTATGAAAGCATTTTTAGTACTTACGGTAGCGGTATTCCTTTCCTTTCCGGCTATTTTAGCTGCGGATAATAAGGATAACAAGAAAGAGTCTGACGCCGTTGCAACGATTGAAGCGGTGAAGACGGTGCAAATCTCCGGCTCTGTTATCGACAACGAAAGCAACGAAGCATTAGCGGGAGCAACGATTTATGTAAACGGTCAGAAATATTATTCTGATTTAGACGGGAACTTCAACCTTTCGAATATCCAGCCCGGTAAACATCAAATACGGGTGGAATTGATTTCCTACGAAATATCCGAAACGGAAGTAGACATCCAAGACAATCAGAAATTGGCCATTGCCCTGAGTCAAAAGTAACAGAGCGCATTTCGGTAAAACCGAACGATGCGGAAAAAGGTATTGCTCCGGTCTACTTATTCAAGTATGCCGGAGTTTTTTTCTTTCGGAAGTCGCCGATGAAAATCGTAACAAACACTTCATTAAAAAGTAATGGATTTGTAACAATAATTATAGACCTTTGCATGATCAAACAATATTCATTTGGTTCAAAAATAGCAAAAAATCAATTTTTCATTAACTCTCTATGGGTCTTTGTCGAAGGTATAGATGTGAATCTGTACCTTTTTTTCATGTTCTTCGCACCGATTTCAATTTACACTAAGAGTCATCAGCCCATCCTTCGGAACCATTTCAAAAGAAAAACCAATAGAAATAATTCTATTTGTCATTATTTTTGTATTTTTGCATTCCATTTTGAAACAAACAAGATCACATAAGAATAAATTATTATTTCAATGAAATCATCAAACATTATCGATTTAATTAAAAGACGTTTTCCCAACGAACCCGAATATCATCAGGCTGTACAGGAAGTAGTAGAATCTATTGAGGATGTATATAACGAGCATCCCGAGTTTGAAAAAGCCAATCTTTTGGAAAGGCTTGTCATCCCTGACAAAATTCACTCCTTTCGGGTGACATGGATGGATGATAACGGAAATGTGCAGACGAATATGGGTTATCGTGTGCAACACAATAATGCGATCGGCCCTTATAAAGGGGGAGTCCGGTTTCATGCATCGGTAAATTTGTCGATTCTAAAGTTCTTGGCGTTCGAACAGACCTTCAAGAATGCCCTCACCACCCTGCCGATGGGCGGCGCCAAGGGGGGAGCGGATTTCTCGCCCCGGGGAAAATCGGATGCGGAGATCATGCGCTTCTGCCAGGCTTTTGTAGAAGGTGTGTGGAAAGTCATCGGCCCCGATACCGATGTTCCGGCGGGCGATATAGGTGTCGGCGGACGGGAAGTAGGCTATATGTTTGGGAAGTACAAAAAGTTAGCGGGCGAGTTTACCGGTACCTTTACCGGCAAAGGCCGTGAGTTCGGAGGATCTCTCATTCGTCCGGAAGCGACCGGTTACGGAAACGTGTATTTCCTGCAACAAATGCTTGCAACCAAAAATATCACACTCGCCGGTAAGCGTTGTCTCGTTTCCGGATCGGGAAATGTGGCGCAATACACGTGCGAAAAATTAATCGAACTGGGAGCCATTCCGGTCACATTATCGGACTCCGACGGATATATTTACGACCCCGATGGAATTACAGCCGAAAAGTTGCAGTTTGTGATGGAGTTGAAAAACCTTTATCGCGGGCGCATTCGCGAATATGCCGAAGAGTTCGGATGTAAGTATGTTCCGGGCGAAAGGCCTTGGAGCGAGAAAGCCGATATCGCATTGCCCTCGGCCACACAAAATGAAATTAGCGGAGACGATGCCCGCCGACTGATGCAAAACGGCATCATTGCCGTTTCCGAAGGAGCGAATATGCCCAGCACCCCCGAAGCTATCGAAATATTTCAGCAACATAAGATTTTGTATGCTCCCGGTAAAGCCGCAAATGCGGGAGGAGTATCGGTGTCGGGATTAGAAATGACTCAAAACTCGGAGCGCTATAGCTGGACCGCCGAGCAAGTCGATGAGAAACTGAAATGGATCATGTCCAATATCCACGAAAACTGCGTGAAGTACGGTACGGAAAGCGATGGATATGTCAACTATGTGAAAGGCGCAAACATAGCGGGATTTATGAAAGTTGCCAAAGCGATGATGTCTCAGGGAATTTTGTAATTTTCCTGGAGTGTGAAAGACGAAAAAGAGCATACACCCATTCATCATGCGGTCTTTCGTTTTGAAGATCGAATGAATGGAGTGCATATTAATTTTTTTGTTTCTGATATTTACACTATTTTTGCACCCTGAACAGTCAATCAGGGGTCCGGTAGCTCAGCTGGATAGAGCAACAGCCTTCTAAGCTGTGGGTCAAGAGTTCGAATCTCTTCCGGATCACTTAAAAAAACAAAGCACTTATCGATACTTTTCGATAAGTGCTTTTATTTTAAGAACACATAAGTCACACAACTCTTACCGATAGACTTTGATAGAAAGGGAAGGTGTCAAAAGACCATCATTCCCTTAAAACGGATTTTTGAGGACTCCTTCCGGCATCATAGAACAACCTCCGGTACGACTTTTCCGTCGAAGAGATTGATCGTGCGGCGGGCGTATCCGGCATCGTGCTGACTGTGCGTTACCATGACAATAGTCGTCCCGTCACGATTGAGTTCGGTAAGAAGGCTCATCACTTCGGCGCCGTTTTTGCTATCGAGATTCCCGGTCGGTTCGTCGGCAAGTATCAGCTTCGGGTGAGCGACTACCGCACGGGCTATCGCGACGCGTTGCTGTTGTCCGCCGGAAAGTTGCTGCGGAAAATGCTTCTCGCGATGCGCAATGGCCATGCGATCCATGGCTTCCTTTACCCTTTCGCGGCGTTCGGAAGCGGGAATGCGCATATACAACAACGGCAACTCGATGTTCTCATACACATTCAGTTCGTCGATCAGATTGAAACTCTGGAAGACAAATCCGATCACGCCTTTGCGAAGCGACGTACGCTCATTTTCTTTCAGTTTCGACACCTCTTTCCCGTTCAGGAAATACTGCCCGGAAGTAGGATTGTCCAACAACCCGAGGATATTCAGCAACGTGGACTTACCGCATCCCGACGGGCCCATTACCGCGACAAACTCGCCTTCTGCAATCTCGATATTCACGTCGGCCAACGCCCACGTTTCCACTTCTTCCGTACGGAAGATCTTTTGTAAATTTACTGTTTTAATCATTTTCCCAATTTTTAATGATGAATTATCTGTTTATTATGAATGATGAATTTATTCCGATTTAACGACTTCCGCCGGATTATCACGGGCGGCTTTTCTTACCTGCTGCGCCACCGCTATCAGAACAATAACAAGGGTTATCAGGAAGACCGATAGAAATACCCACCCGCTCAACGCCACGTGATACGCATACGTCTCCAACCACTTATGCAGGAAATAATAGCCGGCAGGAAGCGCTACGGCATTGCCCGCCACATTGAGCCACAGATATTTTCTGAAAAACAATTGCAAGATATCGCCAAACTTAGAGCCGTTGATTTTTCGTATGGCAATCTCTTTTTTGCGTTGTTCGGTAGAAAGAGCGACTAACGAATAAATCCCGACAGACGAAATCAGGATGCAGATAACCGCCAGCGTCAGGAAGATGCGCGACATCTTTATCTCCGAAGCATTCAACTCTTCCATGATATCCGGTAAATAACGGATTTGCTCTCCCGGCGCCACTTCTCCTTTTTCGTAATCGGTATATAATTGGCGGGCATAAGTCAATGCACGTTCTTCCTGTTCCGGTCGTATTTTGATATAAATATACGGCGTCGTCATATACATTTCGGCCTTTTCTTTTTGTGAAAGAACGGTAAAAAACACTTTATCGAGCGGGTACTGCAACGGGCAATAATGATAATCCGACAGGATGCCGGCGATGCGGAAAGCCTCTTGGCTTTTCTTTCCATCCAGATGGATTGTCCCGAGAAGATCATCATCGATGCCGGCCATTTTCGCCCCCGTTTCGTTGACGACATATTCCTTCACCGCCGATGCGGGATCGAGCCAGCGGCCTGATTTCATCCGTATGCCGAAGAAGTGCCGGAAGTTCGAATCGACGGCCAGCACGTTATCATCCACCGTCCCCTCTTTTTCACGATGAATATCCAGATCGGTGATATAACTGCAATAAAAATCTCCTATAGAAGAGAGCACAGGGATGGTCATCGAGGTCACCTCTTCGATATACGGCGACTGTTTCAAGGCGGCGACATAGCGGTTTAAATCTTTTTCATAAGCCGCTTGGAAACCGGTATTGATCTGCCAGA
This sequence comes from Bacteroidales bacterium UBA5382, assembly GCA_002409745.1. GTDB lineage: Bacteria > Bacteroidota > Bacteroidia > Bacteroidales > Dysgonomonadaceae > Limibacterium > Limibacterium fermenti. Next base: position 172,217 of record DHOU01000011.1, on the reverse strand, counting down.
TACGATCCGTGACCAATCCCTTGTCGGACGTCTGCGTAAACCGGTATTGCTGATAAAAAACAATGGCTGCGACCAAAAAAAGCGATCCGACCATGATTTGTCCGGCAATAAGGATATCTTTCCAAATGCCGGAAGAGGCCGAAGGGTTCGTTTTCACCAATAGCCGTACCGGAAGCATCGCCGCCGACAGGAAGAGGATGCACGAAAGCGGATACAGGATCAGGGCGGCCTTCATCAAGCGGGCTTTCGGTAAATGATGCACAAATTGATCGAAAATACCGTAATGCTCCAGCGCCGTATAATCGCGATAAAAAGGATAGAGCCATTCGAGCAACACCATCGACAGCACAAAAGCCAGGAATAAAGGCAATAACAACTCCCATAGATACCGGTATGCCAGATCGCGAGCGGAAGCGCCCATCGTCCTGAAAGTACCGTTGTAACGGCTTTTACGCTGTTGCCGCGCAATAAACAACGACAGCAGGTTCATCAGGGCGCTGGCAAACGCCAGCAATCCGGCCACCGCCAGTATGCGGATGTTCCGGAAGCGGGTATTCAATTCGGGGGAACAAATGATATGTACCTCAGGCAACGCGCGCAAATGGATATGCCAGTCGGAATAGGTATATACTTTATCGTTTTCCACCTTCATTTTATAGCCATCGATCTTTTTCTTCAACGCGGCTATATTCACCTGCGGCTTTACCCGCACGTAGGTCTCCAGACGGCGGTTGAAGCCATCATATCCGGGAGGCGCGAGAAGCAGATAATTGAATTTCAACTCCGTGTTGGCGGGATAGTCTTTCATTACGCCCACAATAGTAAACACGGTTTCACGATAGGCCTTGTACAACTCGCCCACACAATCGGTACGGCCGAAAAGATGCAGGGCCATACTTTCGGTAAGGATCACCGATTGCCGGTCATAGGCATTGCCTTTATAAGTACCGCTTATCAACTCGCAGGTAAAGAAATCGAAAAAAGAAGAATCGACCTGCAAGCCCATCCATGAGCGCTCTTTTCCTTCGGCGCCATAGGAGACCAAGTCGATGACACAACTCGCTTCGATTTCGGGAAAGGCCTTCAAATCGTCCTTCGCAGACTGATGCAGTTGGTTCAATTCGGTATAACTGCCGTCGACAGGCTTGTTGATGCCGCCGGTGGTCACCGCGTAAGTGCGTTTCCAGTCGGGGTGGAAGGTATCGAACGAATGCTCCCACTGATACCAATATCCGCCCAAAACGAACGCCGTGAAGCCGATGGCCAACCCCAAGACGCTGATGATGCTTTGGGTTTTGTATTTGAGAATGTTCCTCCAGGCTATTTTTAAATAATGTCCGATCATGCTTGTCAATGATGAGTGATGAGTGATGAGTGATGAGCTATGAGCTATGAATGATGAATTTATTCCGATTTAACGACTTCCGCCGGATTTTCGCCCGCCGCCTTTAATACCCGGAACAGGATGCTGCCGAAAACAATGAGCGCGATCAATAAAAAGACTCCCGCAAACAACCACCATTCCAGCGCGATGCGGCGGGTGTATTGTTCGAGCCACCGCTGCATAATGAGCGCTCCTACCGGAAAGGCAATGATACACGACAGTACCGTGATGAAAGCGTACTGTTTAAAAAACATCGCAAGGATTTCTTTCGCCCGCGCACCGTTCACTTTCCGGATAGCAATCTCCTTGCGCCGTTGATTGCATGAGAGCGTGATCATCGAATAAATGCCGAACACGGCGATCAGGATGGCGACGCCCGTCATGATGCTTAGCAAAATCAACAAGTAGCGCTCGGATCGGGTGTACTCTTTATACACTTCATCCATATCATAAAAGCCGATTTTATTATAGACGAAATTGTCTTTTCCCCGTGCAAGCTCTTCCAAAAGTTCTTGCACTCTTGCACCAGATCCTTCAGCATATCGATAGACAATCGTATTTTTATCTTCATAACTATATCTGTTATTTATTGTAGAATAGTAAAGCGTCGGAAACACAGGAACTAAAGGCGAGTCGATATATAAATCAGGAATCACTCCGACAATTATCCGTATTTCATCCAGTTTTTTACCGATCGGGCTTTCTTTGCCAAACAATTTTCTTGCCGTCTGATTCATCACGCACACATTTACTTCCTCTTCCTTTATAGCTCTGCCCTCCAAAACTTTAATATGAAAAAAATCAAAGAAACCGGGAGTCTCCACAGGAAACACTTCGAATTCCTGTTCTCGTTCGTCGGGCGTTCCCTTATTCAACCGAAAACTCATGCGCGAACTGATTGTCCGGGGTAAAAACGTAACCGGAAAATAGATGGCATCTTCTACGCCTGCTATACTCTTGACTTCCGACAGAGAAACAGGTTCACGCAACAATCTCATATCCATATGCACAACACGATGCCTGTCAAAGCCCGCATCAGATTGATTTAAAAACAAATATTGAGAAAGGAATATCGATGTAGCGAATATCAATAATGTTCCTATTATCAGTTGTATGCCGATAGTTGTTGCCGTAAAGCCGTTTTTAATAATGCCGTCGTGCGGTGCAGGTTGAATGTTTTCATGGACGCCTTTTCTCATAAAATAAATCATCGGGACTAAAGAGACAAGAGCGGAAAGGAGTACCAATCCTCCGGCATACAAAAATATCTCTCGGATAAAATACGTTTTGAAAGCCTCTATCTGTGATAATTTTATGAAAGAATGGGACAATAGTTCGCTGAGTATTCCGCCAACGAACAACGACAGAAGCAGTATGAATAGAAACTCACAAAAAAGCAGCAGGATTAATTGTTTGTGACTCGCACCGTTCACTTGACGAAGAGCCAGTACCCGGCTTCGTATTTTGATGCGATTCACAAACAACATCAGATAATTAAACAAACTGCACAAAATCACCAATAACGACATGGCTGCAAATATCCGCAAATGTTCGAATTGGATATTGGCTTTTTCGTTAGGCATGATATAATGTACTTTCCGTAAGGGAATCAGTTTATAAGACATGATATCCTGCATGGAATCTTCCACCTGAATACTATCTAACTTTTGCTGCAACAGGTTTATATCGGTTTGTGGATATACGCGAATATACGCCGATTTAGAGTAGAAAGCCCATGGAGAATGCTTTTCCGAGGGCATTTTATAAGGCCTGATGTTTATGATTTCGTATGCAACATTGCTATGCTTGTTTTTTTCAGGAATGATTTTATAATCCATCAATAGACTGTCCGGCGTTCCTCTATCTTTTAATTTGTCATAGAATGAGGACGTAATCAGCGATATTCCATTTTCCGGCAAAGGGTCAGGAAATTGCATCTTCACTTCAGGATAGAAAACCTTAAAAAAGGATGTATCGGTTTGTAAAGAAAAAGAAGAAACAAGAGAATCCCTCATGAAATATTCATTTGTGCCAACCATTGTTGCCGCTTCAATTTCGGGGAAATGACTTTTCAGATAATTACCCAACGGATCAGGTACCTGTTTCCCCAATCCTCCAATCTCCTTTTCATTGACTATTGCCACTCGATAGATCCTGTCCGCATCGGGGTTATGGCTGTCATAGCTCATTTCGTAGCGGATCCACGACAGGGTGAACGAGAACGCCGTGAAGCCGATGGCCAACCCCATAACGCTGATGATGCTTTGGGTTTTGTATTTGAGGATGTTCCTCCAGGCTATTTTTAAATAATGCAAGATCATAATGAGGAATGATGATTCTCAACAACTATCAGGAAATGATACGTATTGCCGGGTTCATATTAAAGGGCGTTATTATTCGTTCAATAATTTATCGATCGCAGCATTCAACCGTTCCGTATCGGAAGGATTGGGCGCATGAAAATCGGCGATATGGCCGTTCTTATCAATCAAAATATACTTGGGAATGGCAACGACATTGTAGGCGGCATCGGCTTCTCCCCGGGCATCGTATAATTGCAACCAAAGAGGGGTATCCTTCGCCAACGCATTCAACCACGCCTCCTTTCCGTCTTTCACATCGATGCCGATTATCGCCAGCCTTTCGTCATCGCGATACTTTTCATAAAGCCGCTTCATGGCCGGTACTTCTGCCCGGCACGGCCCACACCAACTCGCCCAAAAATCCAAATAAACAACCCTGCCTTTGAAATCGGAGAGGGTGTATTTTTCGCCCGCATCGCTGAGCAGCGTAAATGCCGGCGCCGGCTGTCCTTTCTGCGTCCGGTAAAGCGACTGTTCCTTCTGCGCCAGCTCGTCCTGAACGGTTTCTTTGTAATAAGGTTGACCGAAGGAGGCCAGATAAGGCCGGAAAGCCTCCCTGTTTTTATTCAACTGCGAAAAATCGTCGCTCGAATAACGGATCCTCGACAACATCTTCCTAAAAAGAGTATAATCCCGTATTTTCCCTTTCAGGACGGCATCCGTCTTTTTCAGAGAGTAAAAAGGATCGCGGCGCAGCGTGGAATCCTTGTGATAATCTTGTTCCATAAGATATTCCAGATAATTAGGAACAAACCATTCCTTATAATGATCCGATACAAAACAAGCTTCGTTGTTGATATCTTTCAACAGCCGCGCATCCACATGGCAGGCGATAAAGCGGCGGGCGCTGTCGGCATCGAGGCGGTTGATTTGTGTAAAGACGAATTTCATATACGCGTTTAAGAAGAGATTATCCAGCCGCGTCATTTCAGCGAAACAGGAAAAATACGGATCGCCGCCGGGGTCACGGCCGAAAGCCACCTGATAAATAGAATCGGTAAGCTGTTGTTCGCGTTGCAGATAGGTAAAGAAATCATCTTCCTTCAACGTGTACCATTCGGATGAGTCGTTACGGGCGATGCGTTCGGCTGTAAGAAGTCGTCCGTAACGGTTGCTTTCACTGCCTTTCCCTGTAATCTTCACCGTTTTGAGCAAGGTACGAAAATCGCGCGCATTGCCCGTAATAGTCAGTTCATATCCGGGAGCGACATAAAGGTCGTTCAATTGAATTTGGTTTCTTTGGATATTCGTTTTCTGCGGACGGGCGATCCGGTGAGTCTTCAGATAAAACCTCCCCTCGGCGTCCAACCGGATGGTATCGACAACACCCTTACCGGGAATATCTTGGAAGAAAATATACAACTCGCGTTCGGGACAATCGGCAAACTGTCCCTGTAAAACAAGGGGAGGCGGCTGCTGCGGCCAAACGTTCGTCGCGACCATCGCCATCACAAGCGCTAAAAAAATAAATCTTCTCATTTGCTTATTTGCTTATTTGCTTATTTACTCATTTGCTTATTTGCTCATTTGCTTATTTGCTCATTTGCTCATTTGCTCATTTGCTCATTTTCAAATTATCATATTTGTATCGGAGACGGGGGCAGTTCCCTTCGAAAGGGAAGGAAACCGCACGAGGTTGCTCCTCTCACCGGCTATTTATACTCATTCGGACAACTCTTATTTTTTGTCGGATTCATTGTCTATCCTTATCTTCTTATTGTAAAATCATAATCAACAATTCACTATCAGCCAAGTCGTCATACAGTTCCTTTAGCTTTTCCTGTTGCGCCGCCGGGTATGATGCGAAACCGGGAGAATCGATCATCTCTTTTAATCGGATTTTAGTGTAAGAAACATATAACTTGTCTTGGTAAACCCTCATATTTTCAGCCAATACGGGGATGGCTCCGGGCACGCTGTTTTTTAACGTGAACACTTCAGGAAATACGGCGGATGGAATGGAATATCTTTTTTGACTCTTCTTGTCGTAATAGGAATAGAAAAATTTCACGGAGCCATTCTTCCTGTTGTTGGGAGAATCATAGTTTTCCGTATGAATAGTAAAAAGGAAATCATCCGTTTCCAATATCGTGTTGATAAATATTTTCCCTTCTTTATTTCCCCTGAGGGCGGTTTGCACATCCGGCTTTTTGCTTCCCGTATTAAAAATAAATGCCGGAGTAAGCCTATTTACACTTACCCGATAAATGGTATCGTTGTAAGCCTGACGCATGGTAAGGCGGTCGTTGTAATAGTAGAAATCGCTCGTTTCGGGGTTCGTGCCCATGCCTTTGTCGGATGTCGGCAAGGAGTTATAATTCATAAAACGGCATAACGTATCGCCTTTGATATCGAACGAATGCATCATGGAATAGCGGTGTGGAATGTAAGCATTATACATAAATCCTACGTATGTGTCGGGCGAAAGCAGCATGGGAAGCCCAAAGGAGGCCGGCCGCGTTAAATAATTTTTTCGCAAAGCAATATTGTGGAAATGGAACAGCGCCTGCCCATCCATCAACTTTACCGTAAGGCAATTATCTTCCAACATAGAAAAACTATAAATCTGATCGGTAGCGGCATTCCATGTAATGAACACGCGATTGTTATTCCTATCGTATCTCGGCAAATCTCTTTTGGCGACAATAGTATAACTATAATTCCCTTGCCGGTCGTAACAATGATAACCGAAAAAAGAATCCCCGGCGACTATTTTATCTCCGCTCAAAAAGACCGATGAATTGAAGCCCCGGCCACTCGACATTCCTCCTCCTTCATAACTATACTCAAAACGGGCATTCCCTAAAAACCCGATTCCCTTTTCCGCCAGCGGATGCTTCAATTTTATATATTCGGCTTTCGTGTAATATCGGCTTAAATCCAGTTCTTTCTTTTCCGCCTCCGTTTGGAGGCCGATCACGACCGGAGGATGCTGAGGATCGGCTCTCCGGGACTCTTTAAATTTTATCCCCGCGTGAGGGATAATGGTATCCAACGTTTCTTCCGTCGCATACCGTTCTTCCAGTTTGACCGTATCTTCTTTCCGGTCGCCCAACGTTTGTTTCTTCTCTTTGCAGGAAAACGATAACAGGCATGCAATTCCTATCAATACATATATCTTTTTCATAACTTTTCTATTTATTCTGCCCGTAACGATGCGACCGGGTTCTTTTGCGCGGTCAGAAACACCTGTATGCAGATCACAAGAAGCGTGATGAGCATAATCAACAAGGGGATGGCGATAAATATCCATCCCGTCAAAGAAGTACGGTACACATACCCTTGCAACCACTTGTTCAATACCAGGTAACACAGCGGGATGGAAATGGCCGATACCACTGCTGCCACTTTCAGGATATCCCGTGAAAACAGTCTCACGATATGCCTTATCTTTGCGCCGTTTATGCGCCGGACGGCAATTTCTTTGGTACGTTTTTCTATCATGAACGACAGGATGCTGACGATTCCCATCAATACCAATAGAAATGAAATGACCGAAAAGGCCGATAAGACGCCGGCGGTACGCAATTCCACTTCATACATCTCCCGGTATTCGTCTTCCACCGTATGGTAGATAACCGGCTGGTCTACATAATCGGGTTTCATTTCCTTATATTTCGCTAAGATATAATCGAGCGTCGCCTTTTTATCTCTTCCGGTTGTTTTGACATATACGTTAAAACTCGCTTCGGGATTAAAACTAAGGATAAGGGGACTGATAGGTTCCCTCAACGGCTTGAAGTTAAAGTCCTTCACTACGCCGATGATTTTCCCTTTATATCCCCCTCCGTAATAAACCGTTAACCCGATAGGATTATCGACTCCCATCAGTTTTTTAAACGACTCGTTAATGACGAGGCCGAACGAACTTTCATCCCAATCGCCCCACCATTTCAAACCGGGCGGGATAAATTGTCCTTGTATGACCTGAAGTCCGAACGTGTTGGCATAGTTATGGTCACAAAAAATCTGTGTGAAAGGCATCTCTTTCGTGCCTTCCTTGCTGCCCGTCCAACTTATGCCACTGTGATTATACGAACTGTTATACGGCGCCGACAAAGCGATAGAGGCATCTACGACATTGGGGTTTTCCTTCTTTATGACCTGTATGAAATCTTCGGCCCCATACCACAACGAGGTTTCCAACACAATGATATTCTTCCTGTCCACACCCGTTTCGGCATTAAAAACCGCATTGATTTGTTTATAGATAAATACGGTACAGATCAGTACTGAAACGGAAAGGAAAAACTGCACGCCGACAAGCGCTTTCCTTAATCCGTTTTTAGAACCGGTCTTCGATCCGCCTTTCATAATCAGCATCGGCGAGAAAGACGACAGGTAAAAAGCCGCATACCCGCCCGAAAGTACCGTCACCGCCAGGCAAGTAAGGATAGCAATAAGGATGGTTCCGAAATCGAATTTCAATGCAATGCGGGTGCCCATGATCTCGCTGAAAGAAGGGAACAACAGTTCAACCAATATCAGCGAAATAAGCAGCGCGATGAACGATAAAATAAACGATTCCAATAAAAACCGCGCTACCAATTGCTTGCGATCGGACCCGAAGACTTTACGAACGCCTACTTCTTTCATCCGGTTCAACGAACGGGCAACCGAGGTATTGATATAATTAATGACCGCAATCAACAGGATCAGCAACACGGCTACCGAAAAGAAATAGATTTGCGCCGGGCTTCCGAAGCTGTGGTCGGTTACTTCCTTCGGCGAGTGAAGATGCATATCGCGGATAGGTTGCAACTTGAGGGTGTTTTTTGTTTCCCTCGTCGTCGACAAAAAATTCTTTATCTGTTTTTCAAAGTCGGGAGTTATTTTGGCCCCTCGTTTCAACTTGATATAATGCACTCCCCCATAGAATTTTTCGTCCCGGAGAGTAAGGACATCAAATGTGACATGACTGTTTTCCGGCATTTTTACCACAGCCGAGATGGTGTAGTTGAAATCACCTTTTTTCCCGAATTGAAGCGTTTTACCTATCGCCTGTTCGTTACCGAAGAATTTCCGGGCCGCTTCTTCCGAGATAATGCTCCCGTGGCTTTCGACAACGCTCTCAGGCGAGCCTTCCACATACTCATAGGCAAACATCCGTAAGAATTCTTCATTGGTAGAAAGGACTTTTGCCATGATTCCATCTCCTTCCCTGCCTTCTATTGTAAGAGGCAATTCCTCCCAACTTGTAAAAGTCGAATATTCGATTTGCGGAAAAGTATTTTTCAATTGAGTATCTATGGCAGGGCGGACGGTTGCTTTGTAATGCAGTCCGTCGGTGCGGTTTTCCTCTTCCATTATCCTGTAAATACGCTCCGATCCGGGATAGCATTTTTCGTAACTGAGTTCAAAGCGTATCCAAAAGAGGAGCAGGAAACAACAGGCTATGGCAATCGATAAACCGATAATATTTACCGTCGAATAACCCTTATCTTTCAGGATATTCCTCCATGCTGTTTTTAAATAATGTACGAACATATCGATTTGTTTTTTTCACATATCCGTTAAACGGCGCGAAGCCGTTTAACGGAAGCGGGGACTATTCTCCCAACACTTTTTTCAATTCCTTTTTCATCTCGTCCACACCGGGGAAGCCGACGGAATGGAACGTCTGATTCCCCTCCTTATCCAACACGATATAGGTCGGTACACCTTCAGCCTTCAACGTCCGGCCAAGATACCCCCAGTTGGCATCGCTCATGCGGTAATGATAACCCTTCAGGTCGGGAATCATATTCCGCCACGTGTCCTCGGGAGAATTATCGCCCGCCAGATACACGTACACCAGTCCGCTGTCGGCCAGTTGCGCCTTTAACGGCGCCATCTCTTTGTTCGCCATCCGGCACGGGCCGCACCACGTCGCCCAGATATCCACCAGCACCGCTTTTCCCTTAAACGGCTTCATCATTTCGGTGAAAAGGTTTTCATCCGCCGCCGCAGGCATATCGAGGATGGTATAGCCCGTTTTCTTTTTGTTTTCTTCAATCACAGCCAGCAGCTTATCGTTTTGAAGCAACAGTTCTTCACGGATAATCGCCGGGAAATCGGACAAGGTCGCTTTTTGCTCGTCGGTCAGCGGATAGAAATCCACCATTTTACGACTTAGGGCGTTGGCTTTTACCAAATCCAACAGAAAACAGTCGTTCGTGTTCCAGACTTTGGAAAGGAACTGTGCTCCCATCTGTTTTTGCATGATTGCCATTTGATCGTCGGAGGTCAGGTATTTATTGACTACCAAGGCAAGCGAATCGATATGCGGAAACACTTCGCCTTTCTTTTTTATAGAGAGATAGGAGTCTACCAGGTTTTTCTCATCCTTCGTCAAGCGCTTATCGGCGGCAAGCTGGCTGAACAAAGCCGTATCGTCCCTTTTGGCAGGCCCGGCATAATTCAACATCATCGGTATCTGCCCGATGCTTGCCGTCATCAGCACTTCGGGAGCATCACACGAGGCAAGCCGGTAAAAGTCATCGAAATTATCGGGCTTTACAGGCATCTTCATCGCTTGAAACGCGTTGCGGTAATCGATCTTATTCTTCTCCGCATACGCTTGGACGAGTATCGACTCCATCGAAAACAGATTCCGGAATAAATCGGAGAACAATTCCGAAGAGGCAATTTTTTTGGCCAAAGGAGACACCGCCAACGAATCGTTGTGTTGCAACGCAGAATGATACAGATTGATGTTGTAATTGTAATACCGTTCCCCATCCAAGCCGACGACATCATTCATAAAAGACTTTCCCGCCAGCACGGTTTTCAGATGACCGTCACTTAACTCATTATTCAGCGCCGCGAAATATCCGCCGAAATAAGAAGTTTTTCCGTATGGCGTATCGTCTTTATGCAAACGCCCTTTCGCCCGGTTGATTTCGGGCAGGTTGATCAGGACTTTCGTTTCTTTTCCGGGCGCGACCGCTATCGGGACATCCGTCAGTCTTGCGGCGCCTAAGGCCAGCGTAATGCGGGCGGGGCTAAGTAATTCGACTTCTCCGCGAAACGTACCGTCGGCTTTCACCTGTACGGATGTCTTTTTTTCCTGCCCCGACACCGGATTGATATATAAAAAATGAAACTCCTCTTTTATTTGAGGCCCATATCCTAACAGTCTGCCGCTCACAACGGCTTTTCCTTTCTGCCAGGCAACCGGTATGCCGGTGTCCTGTTTAGACAGTTGCCGGTATTCTTGAGGAATTTGGGGCAAGGGGATGCGTTTGTTCACCAAATCGACGCCCCATATCTTAAAGCAATTGTCGCAATCGCTCTCGATGAAGTCGAACGTTTGCGTGTTTTGCGGCAGCGGCTCGAACACCAGCTTAAACGACGCCTCGCCCGAAGCGGGCATCCAGAACAGCGAGTCGAGGTCGATGCCTTCGCCGCGGCGGACAGCGTACTTTTTGCCGTCGGCTTGCAGGTAACTGTCCGAAGCGATTTTAATCCACCATCCCGGCCGGAAGAAAGCATCGATATCGAGCACCGTCGCCGTGTCGGCCAGCGTCGCCCGCCGGATTTCCACAGAAGTGGTGTTGCTATGCACGCTCGGCGGCAGCGCCACCTCGCGTTGTTGTGCGAATGCGCCCATCGTCAGAGCGACAAGCAGTAGGGTAAAAGTTGTTTTTGTTTTCATATCAATTTATTTAAGTAATTCATTTATCGCATTCATCATTTCTTCTTCGGAATAGCCTGTAACGACATCCTTTACCATCCGTTTGTCGTCCAATATAAAAAAGACGGGAGCCGTGCGGCCGGTCCGGTACGCCTCAATCACTTCGTCCGTAGCACTTAGAAACGGATAATTCAATTCATTTCTCTCTGCATAGTTTCGGGAGGCGTGTGGCGCCTGTATCCATGTCTCCAAAGCGACAATCTCCAGGTCATTTCGATCGTAATCGTTCATTAGCTTCTTGAGGAAAGGGATCGCCGCGTGGCATGGCGCACAACCGATACCGGTAAAATTAAGAATCAGCACCTTGCTCTTGAAATCGTTCAGCGACACGATTCGCCCTTCGTCATCCGGCAAGGCCCATTCGGGGGCATGCTTGCCTATCAGTTCGTTCGGCGAGGAAGTCTTGCGCTTTTCCCCATATTTTGTAATCTCATAGCCTTGAGGAAAATAATCCGCCGCCCGAAAGTCTTCCGCCAATAAATGATTGATTTGTATATCAGAGTAAGTTCGGAGGCTGATATCTTGCGTCCTTTCCTTCCGCAGTTTATACGGCAAGCCGGTCGATTTACGGAACCACAGATCGTAAATCGATGTCGGACGTTCAACAGCTAACGGACTACCCGGCATATAATAGGCTTTTCCGAAAAACTCCACGTCCTTATCTTCATTGATAACCAAAGTAAGATGATATTCTTCCCCCATATCTTCCCAATCGACTTGTATGCTGTCGCCGGTTTGCAGAATATACAGGATAATGCTTTTGGCGTAATTGAAAAAGGGAGCCGACACCGGGTGGAAAGGCAAGCGATTGGAAGAAAAGTTATCGATAACAATTCGTTTGGTATCATGATAGGCCGTCGCCCTCACGATGCCGTCATAAGCAAATTCGAACGTGGTTGTATCTTCTCCGTTAAAGACGACATAACTCGCGCCAATGGTAGAATCCGCAGGATGATCGTATTCCTTTTGGAACCTGCGGGATGTCAACACCGGTATGGTATCGCCGACCTGCCACACCTTGACGTCTTCGTAATAGGTTGCCGACTTGACTTGCTCGAGACGCTCCAGCATGCTTTTTAAACACTCTCGCAGGGATTTATTACTTTCCTTCTGACCAAACAGAACTAACGGTAAAAAGAGAAAAAGACCAAATGATTTTACTTTCATGATAAGTCGGGTTTAGTGATTTTTCGGCCATACAAAGCCAGCGCCACGGCTGCGACTGTCGAGGTGAGCGAACGACACGCGCTAACATTCCGTGTGCCCCGCTGCACTATTTTATTAATAAACTTCTCCATGGTTATCCAACCAATTAGCGATAACGACCGTAAAGTTATATAATTATTTATCATCTTGTATCTATTTATTTGTTTTTTTTAGACGATTACCTCTTGTCCATTGTCCATTATCAATTGTCCATTGATAAGACCCGCGCCGGGTCGATCCGCACCGCCTTTTTCACTTGCCACACCAACGTCAGCAGCGACACTCCCGCTACGACTACCGCCGATACGGCGAACAACCACCACGATACCGGCGCCTTATGGGCAAACCCTTCCAGATATTTATTTATAAAAAGATACGATACCGGAACGGCAACAACAAAAGTCCCCGCCAGCAACCATATATATTTCTTCAACAACAGGTGCAACACGTCCTTCGTCGTCGCGCCGTTGACTTTCCGCAACGCAATCTCCCGGTACCGTTGCCGGATATCGAACAGCGACAGGGCAAACAGCCCCAGGCACGAAACCAGTATCGCAATCACCGCAAAGGTGTTATAAATGCGACTTATCCTTTTGTCTTCATCATATAGCGCTGCAATTTCATCTTCCATAAAAGCGTATTCAAAATCGGCTTCCCCATACAGTTCCTTATTCAGTTCTTTCAGAAAATCTATTGATTCACTCCGTTTTCCGGATACAATCTTCGCCATCATCGTTTCTCGCTGCATATATTCGTCTTCATACATAATGGCTATTGGCGTTGTCGGTTTGGAAAGATGTCCGGTATTGAAGTCCTTTACCACTCCCACAATTTCATACGCCGGATTGATACTCATATCGCCTCGTGCATACCAAAGACGATGTTCGGGTTGTAAATAAGCAGTATGTATATCTTCGATATTAAATATTTTTTTGGCCGTTTCGTTAATGATAAACCGATACTGTACAGCGATGTCAGTTGTATCCCATAAGCGTCCCTCCAATAATTGATAGTTAAATAAATCCATTTGCTTGCGCGACCGGTAAATGACAGCCACATTGTGAGCTTCCCCTCCTTCTACTGTTAAAGGTAAAGAAGCCTCTATCGAATAGAGCGGATCACCATACGACCATTGAGTAAACAACGGAGAAGCATTCATTTTTCTTTCGATGATTTCGGTTATTTCTCTATGGCGGCTTTCACGTTTTCGATATTCCTCTTCATCATTTACATTATAATAATTACTTTGATGGAATATTTTACAAACGACGACATTTTCAATATCGTAACCCAAGTCGGCTTGAAGCATAAAACGAAGTTGTTTCATGAAGAATATCGATATAATGATAAGGCAAAAGGTAATGACATACTGCAAAAATAAAAAGGCCGATCGAGAGATAAGCGATACGCCACCGACATTGACTGAGCGCAATGAAGTAATCGGCGAAGCATAATGGTATCGGAAAAAAGGATAAATACCCGTTATAATTGGAAGAATCAATAAAAGGATAAAAGATAACAGTATATCGAACGTAAAGTTGGGATGTAGTGTTAACGCAAATTGTTCGGAAAAAAGGCTTCTGAAAATTTCCAAAACAAACCATGCCAAAAAAATAGCAATAGCCGTCATTGACAAGTTTTCGAAATATATCTGTCCGAAAATCTGCCAGCCCTTAGCTCCATACACTTTTTTAATACCGAATTCACGACCGCGCCTCAACGTAATGACCGTGTAAATATTAATATAATTAAACAATCCGACCAATAAGATCAGGAGAGCCACAATCGACAACACCACCACGTTTGTACGGTTTCCCTGAAGAAACATTCCTTCCGCACGAGACATAAAAAGAGAGTTATCAAAATAATAGTCCCGTAACGGAAGCAGTTGATAACGGGTAAGGCTTCCATGATACTCTGGTAAACTCCGGAACTCCCCGTATTTTTTATTGAAATCCGTTATGTCGACTTCATCATGCAATTTTACAATCTGATAAGGGAGTCGCATCCAAGATTTTCGAAGGTTATCGTTCACCAGTATATCAAAATTGAAACTCGATTTGGTTTTCGGAATACCCAGTACACCCGCTACGTTTAAAATATCTCCCGATGCATATTTGATTTTTTGCCCGATGGGATTCGTGTTCCCGAAAATCTTTTTAGCCAATCGGGATGTGATAACGACGTCCTCAGGCGCAAGCATGCTGCCGTGTCCAAGGATAATAGGATAAGGTATCATTTGCAGAAAAACACTATCTGTAACAAATATATTTACGTTATACTGATGGTCGGCGACTGAAATTTGGTCATCTATAAAAGAGATGATCGATGTAAATTTTTCTACAGCCGGATCTTCCAACGGATTGATAAAATCTTTTTGACGATTGATATCTGTCACACCGCTTAATCGCGTGGGACGATTATCTTGTTCGATCGTCATCATACAGACCCTTTCTAAATCTTTCGCAAAATGATTCACCGTCGTCTCCTGATGCACGTACCGGGCGATAAGGATCACGCAAGCCAGGCTCACTGCCAGCCCGATAATATTCACCACCGTATATAACCGGAATTTCCCAAGCGAACGAAACGCAGTTTTTAGTAACTTCATATCAATTATAATTCAATAATTTCAGGATTCTGTTCTCCTTTTGTACATCTTCTGCATTCTGCATTCTCCATTATCAATTATCCATTGCCAGCACCCGTGCCGGGTCGATCCGCACCGCCTTTTTCACCTGCCACACCAACGTCAGCAGCGACACTCCCACTACGACTACCGCCGAAACAGCAAACAGCCACCACGATACCGGAGCCTTATGGGCAAACCCTTCCAGATATTTATTTATAAAAAGATACGATACCGGAACGGCAACAACAAAAGCCCCCGCCAGCAACCATATATATTTCTTCAACAACAGGTGCAACACGTCCTTCGTCGTCGCGCCGTTGACTTTCCGCAACGCAATCTCCCGGTACCGTTGCCGGATATCGAACAGCGACAGTGCAAACAGCCCCAGGCACGAAACCAGTATCGCAATTACGGCAAACGTGGTATACACGCGGCTTACGCGCTTATCGTCTTTATAAAGTGCAGCGATATCGTCTTCCAAAAAGCTATAAGTAAACTCCGCATCGCCGTTGATCTCCGTAAAAATATCACGCAAATAAGCGACGGCCTCTTTTTCACGACCAGGAATGATTTTCGCCATGAGAGGCCCGTACAGAAAGTCTGCATCGTACTCAATATCCTCCTCATAAGAAATCATTAACGGCACGGTCTTTTGAGAAAGATGGCCTGTTTGAAAATCCTTTATGACCCCCACAATTTCGTACGGAGGATTCTGTTTCATATCCCCTTCCAAAGAAGAAAACCATATCCTTTCTCCTGTTTGCAAGGATTGCGAGTGGATATCGGTTATTTCGAGAAGTTCTTTTGCCGATTCGTTGATTATGCATTTATACTGTCCCCAGATATCGATCGAATCATTCCAGAACCGCCCTTCCAACAGTTGCAGTCCGAACATCCGCATATAGTGGTTCGAAAACCATTCTATCGCGACTTCTTTATAATCCTCCCTACCCGAACGTGCCACCGGAGTGGAAGTTTTCAGGTTATAAGGCGGTTCGCCGAGTAACCAATTGGAAAACAACGGCGATTCGTTCAGCTTACGCCTGATCAGCTCTTCATTTTGTTTCATTTTATGATGACTGACTTCATACTCTTCATTACTTTTTATATCATTAAAATGATTATCGTATAACAATTTACAGATAATCACATTTTTCGTGTCGTATCCCGGATCGGCGTCCAGCATAAACCGCAGTTGTTTCATAAAGAACAAGGCGGTAACCAATAAAGCGAATGTGATAACATATTGAAGAAAGAGAAAAGCCGATCGCGAAACCAACGACACGCCGCCAACATTTACCGACCGTAACGATGTGACAGGCGTGGAGAAAGCATACCGTAAAAACGGATAGAGGGTAGTAATGAACGGCAAAACCAATAGAATCAGGCAAGAAAGCCACAGGTCAAACCGTTGATCGCCTTGCACGGCAATGCCCAATTGGTTTGTCAAAAACACATCGCTTAATTCGATCAGCGCCCATGCCAGAAACACCGCAATCACCGCCATAAAAAGATTCTCCATGTAGAGTTGCAGGAACAGTTGCGTTTTATTTGCCCCGAAAACTTTCTTGATGCCGAATTCACGGCCTCGTCTAAGTGCTACTACGGTATAAATATTGACAAAATTGAACAGCCCTATCAATAAAATCAGAATGCCTACGATAAAGACAACCTTTATACTTGCTTTATTTCCGAGTACAAAAACAGAATCGTTGCTTTCTTCATAGAGAAAATTCGAGCGGTCGAAATAAACGTCTTTCAACGCAAACAACTGATAGCGAACGAGCAGCTCTCTGAAATGAGAATAGTGTTTAAATTCTCCGTTTCGTTTATTAAAGTCTTCCACATCGGCACCGGAATAAAGCAAAACCAAATCGTGTTGTGATCGCGCCCAAAAGCCGTTTGGTTTCATGAGTCGGTTTACCAATAAGTCGAATTGAAGGAATGATTTGAATATCGGTTTTCGTATCACGCCCGACACTTTCAACACATCGCCCGAAGAATACGTGAAGGTTTTTCCCACGGGATTCGTATTCCCGAATAATTTCCGGGCAAACTCCTCCGTAAGGATCGCATCTTGCGGGGAAACCAATTTGCTGCTTCCATACAACACCGGATAAGGAAGAATTTGCAGGAAAACGCTGTCCGCCGCAATCAGTTTCACATCGAAGGTATGTTCGCCTAATACGATAAAATCCTTATCGAAAGGGACAAAAGAAGTAACCGCCTCCACCGAAGGATCGGTATGCGGATCGGTATAATCTTTATCATTATTCGGATTATAAGCTCCTCCGTAGCGGCTTCGCCCTTTTTGATCCTGATAGAACATCATATAGGTTCGGTCGAGGTCTTTCGCAAAATGATTCACCGTCGTCTCCTGATGCACGTACCGGGCGATAAGGATCACGCAAGCCAGACTCACCGACAGCCCGATGATATTCACCACCGTATATAATCGAAATTTCCCAAGCGAACGAAACGCTGTCTTTAGTAACTTCATATCGATTCTAATTCAAGATCATTCTCCTATTCTTACATTTATCATCAATTCTATCGCGCAGCATTATCGCCGAAGATAATTATCCGCGAAACGCTATCAACATATCGACCTATCACCCAATTTACACATTTGCCAATCTGCTAATTTGCTAATTTACACATTCGCTAATTTGCTAATTACCGAATCACCAACTCCTCCGCATCCCCGAAGCCGGCATATCCGCTCACAACCACCTTGTCGCCGTCCTCAAGCCCGCTCAAGACCTCATATTGCACGGGGTTCTGGCGCCCGATAGTGATGGCTGTCCGTATCGCCCGGTCGCCCGATTTATTCAATTTATAAATCCATTGCCCGCCCGTCGACTGAAAGAAATCGCCCCGGGGAATGACCACCGCCGACTCAGGCTGCCCGAGTTCCACCTGTACGCGAAAGCTTTTGCCGATGCGGACATTGTCGGGCTGTTCGCCGGTAAAGACCATATCCACTTGAAACTGCCGGTCTTTCACTTCCGGCACGACCTTCGACACCCGCAACGGGTACTTCTTCCCTTGATAAGTCACCGAAGCGGGCAACCCTACCGTAATACGATCGATATAATATTCGCTCAACTGCGTATTGAGTTTGAAATTATCCATCACTTTTATTTCACCGATGTTCTCCGATTGGCCGACACGCTGCCCGAGAGTTACGTTCAGGAAACTCAATTGCCCGTCGAGCGGCGCCTGCACCACTAAATCATCCGTGCGTCCGCGCACATGATCGGTTTTCTTCCGCGCACGCACCAAATCGGCATCCATCAGTTCGCGGCTCAACAGCGTGGCGGCGCTATCCTGCCGCAATCCTTCGAGTTGCAACGCCGTGCTTTTCGTTTTGTACGCATATTCCTCGCGCTGCAGGTCGAGTTGCGCCTTACTCTTCACACCCATCTTAAACTCTTCCTGTCCCAACACGAAATCTTTCTCCAACCGGTTCATCTCGTACCGGGCCTGAAGCGTTTGCTGCTTCAAGAGTATGGTTTTTTGTTCCATTTCCACCTTTTTTTCCTGATAAAGAATGCGTTGTTTTTCCCATTCATCCTGCTGTTCTTCAATGATACGTTCGAGTTCGGGATTATGCAACACGAGTATGGTATCGCCTTTTTGTAGCATGGCGCCCTCTTCGGCTACGATGCGATCGACCATGCCCGCTTCCAACGTATTCAGTTTGAGGGTAAGGATGGGCTGTACGATGCCTTCCGTATCGACATAATCGAGGAACTTATCCTGCTTCACATCGGCAATACCGATTTTATCGGTATCAATGCGCAACTTCCGTCCTCCCGAAACGGCAATCGCTACGTAAACGAGAAAAGCGATAAAGACCACTCCGCCCAGGAAATAATATTTGTATTTCTGAAAAACCGACCGCTTAGGCAACTGCCGGTCCATCGATGAATCACGCGACTCGTGAAACGTATCATGCTCGTACATCTGTTTTTTCGTTTTTTGTAAATCATCCATTATTCCAATTCCTTAAAAATACATTCTATATCGAATGGCAGGGTTATCATACGATATCGCGGCATTTCCGGTCGCTATCCATGCGCAAATTACGGGTTCCCAACAGGCTCCCTTCACGCAAGTGAAAAATTCGTGGAACTTTATTGCTTCATATTGAGAAATTTACTTTTTCGCGTTTTCTTTTTCTAATAAATTGGTTAAAGTCCCTTCCAGATTATAAATATTTAAGCCTTTTGTCATTACTCTTCCCTCGCGATTGATGTATTCGTAATGCGGAATGCCATTGAATTTAAAGAGTTCGCGCATTCTGTGATACTGGTCTTTTGTCAGTCGATAGCTATTCTTCAGGCCTTGCTCAGCTACATAATTTTTGTAAGTATCTTCCGGCGTTTCCTCACTGCAAATAAAAAGGAAAGCGATTTCCTTGCTATCGTTCAGTTTTTCCCGTAACGCTTTATTCTGTTTTATTCCTGCTACACAAGGTCCGCACCACGATTCCCAGAAATCGACTACGATATACTTCCCTTTTAGCGGGGCTGTCATTTCCCTGAATAATTTTCCGGCTCTCGTTTCGGGCAAGTCGTATGTGGTTACACCGTCTACGGGAAACTTCTGCGTATAAAGTCTCAGGGCTTCGGCGGTCAAAAAAGGATTTCGAATATCTTTTGTTGTGATTGCAAGAAGTTGTTCCGCGCTTTTATTGTCCGATAAATTACGGAAATCGGATTGCAATCCGCGTACTTTGGTAATATCATAAATGAGATTGGGTGTGGTAAGACGGAGCACATGGGTGAAGACCGAATCGCGTAGCTGAATCTCTTTTATATTGACCTCCCTTTGTTTGTTTTCAATGATTTTTTTAATTTGCGATGCATATTTTTGATTAAATGATTCGAAGGCTGCTGCATGAGTTTCATAATATTTCGTCCTTTCCTCGTCATTCGTTATATGCGACAGTTGTTCTTCAATTTTCAGCACCTCTTCATCCTCTTCTGTCCAACGATCTTTGCATTCATTTTTCAACTGTTGTGCAGAACTACCGGTGGAATAGGACAATTGTTTCCATATAGAGGTAAAAGGATCGCAAAATTCAAAACGGTTGACAAATACGGATGCGCTTGATGGACACAATAATGAAGGGTCATTCAGGGGCATCTGCTGCAGGAAATCGTAATAATCAACCGGCAACGGAGTTTGAATGGTAGTGTCTTCCAATAAGCGTTGGTTGTAATTGCTTGCATATTCCAGCAGGTTGGTACCATAAGTCAAAAGCGCTTCGTTTGTCAAAAGCGTTGCTGCTTTAGCCGATAAATCGCTTTGCCGGACCAACTTTCTGTTTTCATCGATAACTTGCAGCTCAAACGCTTTGTATTCCTTCGGATTTAATGTTTTGGATTTTTCCTGAATCTCCTTCCATGGTATTCTCTTGAGTTCAACTTTTGCTAATTGACGGTTGATATCAGACAATCCCCCTTTGAATTCAATCTCCTTGAATTTATACGATATATTCCGCAAACGATCGGCCGTTAAAAATTCTTCCCAATTTAACACCATAGCCAATGTGTGACCGGGTTCCATATAAAAATTAATCGGCTTGTCATTGACACTTACATAAAAAACAGTCGGGTATTGCATGGGAATATCAGCCTCAAAACGTCCGTCGGGATGAATTTCCACCGTAACCGGGAAATCTTCATTTGTGATCACATTACCCGCGTAGATAATTCCCGTACTGAATCCTAATCGGGGATCGTACCCTTTGATATAACCCGCCAAACGTCCCGGCTGGCGGGTAAAGAACCGATCCGACCGGTAATCGGGCAGCGCTTCCTTGATTTTTGAATTTTCAATTTCCGTGTCCAGCCATTCTGCAATCTTATCCGGTATCGCCTTATGCTCTTTTTCTACTTGCTTGTTTTTCTCTAAGGATACGCCGAAAATAATGGTTTTGTCGCCTTCCCCGTAATTTATCTTCTTTACGGATTTATCCAACGCAGGGAACGAAAGGACAAACAGGGAATCACCCGATTGAGGCATATAAATCTCCTTGTCGAATTCACCGTTCTCAATTCCGGTCGCCAATAATTTTTCAGAGCTTCCTTCCGGTTGAATAAAAGTTGTTTTAGGAAAATTCACCCACCAGCCGGGGATAAAAGTGGTTCTTACATGCACACGTGTTTCTTGATCCGACAAATCGATTTTGACAATATTGTCAATACCTGAATTCTTCACTTCGTATGCGGGATGATTGATCACACGGTTTTTACCCGCCACAGGAATTAAAACGGATAATAAAAATAATACGCTCAAGATGTCTTTTTTCATAAGGTTTGTTTTTTATTGAATTTTCGATCATTAAATTATTCATGTTTCATTATATCATTTATCCCTACCCCACCCATAACTTTTCGCGACATCCCTGAATGTTATGAAAAGGGAGGTAGCAACACTTTCTTGTCATTCTGATTACCAACAATGGATAAAGTTACTCAAAAGTTTCTTTCAGAGCCTGTAAGGGGTTATTTTTTTCAAAATCCCATCCGGTCATGCTTCGCAACCCGAAATACAAGCTCCAAAAGCGTTGCAATTCGCTAATATAGCTCCGCTGCGAACTGTCTTTTTCAGCGATGGCGGCGTTCAAATCGAGTACGGTAGACTTCCCCAACAAGTACAGCCGGTAGGCGACCTCATGACGCCGGGCGGCACGCATCGCCGTCTTTTGCGCGAGCGCCACCTTGTCGGCTTGCAAATTGAACTGTTTAACCATTTTGATCACATTCGCATCAAAATCGGTTTGTGCCTGTCCCCGTTCGATTTTTATCTTTTCGAGATTACTTTTCGCCACTTCTACCGTCCCTTTTCCTACCCCCCAATCAAGCAGCGGGATGCGGATACCAAGACTAACCAACTGTTGATCCAACGGATGACGGTACGCATTACTCAAAACCGAATGGGTTTGCGTAAGGCCGAATTCCACATATAAATCCGCTTTCAGTCCGCGTGAAGCCTTCGCTTGCGCAACTGCGCTCTCCCCCTGCATTTGTTGCAGGTAATACGACTCGATATCGGGACTGTTTTGCTGTGCCAGATGCAATGCTTCTTCCGGAGAAACGATAAAGGCCGGGACTTTTTCACTGATGATAGCCAGGATTTCGACATGATCGGTTATTCCCAAAAAACTCCGTAAATTCTGAATACAATCATCCGTCTCGATGCGGGCATTCATCCGGTTGGTTTGTTCGGAAAGATAATTGATTTCGAGTTGCAGCATTTCGTTTTCGGTGATCGTTCCTATCTCATACCGGCCTTTGGCATACGTGAAAAGCGTGTCGGCCGTAGCATAATTGACTTGCGCCGAATACAGATTGCTTTGCGCGGTCGCCAACTGAAAAAATTTCAAAGCAGCTTGTGCCGCTACCAGTTCCAACGTTTCGACGTACGATTTCCGCGCTTGCGAATACCGAGCCGGTTCTATCTTTTTGTTCCACTTCAAACGATTATATCCGAACAGGTTCTGCGAATACCCAATCACGACAGGAATAGATTTGTAAGAGAGTGTTTTATCGGAAAACAGATCAAGCCGTTGTAATCCCGTTTCCACAAAAAGGCTTCCGCCCAATAAAGGAATGTTCTGGTTAACCGTCAACGTTCCGCCATTAAGGAGTTGATTCCGATGCACGAAACTGTCCGAGCCGTCGGGAAGCGTCACCGGACTGATCGAACGGTTGAGAGCCGAAGAAGTATTGAGGGTTAGGCTTGGAAGATATTCGGCCTTGAACGATCGCCAATTCCAATAGGCCGCTTTATATTGATGACGGGCGGCCACGGCTTGCGGCGACTGCGTACGGGCTAATGCAACCGCTTCCTGTAACGTCAGGCAAATCGTATCCTGCGCCGCCAGTAAGGCGAAGGAAAATCCGAAGAGTAATATGACTGAAAATCGCTTCATGTACGAAATCTCTTATCAAAATCAATGCCAAAGCCATAAATCATTATATTTAAATAGATTATCAATAGAACAGCCAAACTATAAATGTGCGAAAAAGCACACACATCGTTCGATATCGCACACGCCCGATAAAGAAATTTTGACTACATTTGCATCGGGCATTTTATTCCGGTTAAACGAAAAGGATCATTCAATTAAGAATAATCGGCCCATCGTTTCAAAATACGCTAACGGAGATATGGATAAGCATGGAAAAATACTCATCATCGATGACAACGAAGATATTCTCTTCGCATTGAACCTATTGTTGCAGCCGTATGTAGAAAAGGTGAAAGTCACCACGCAACCGGAACGGATCGAATACTTCATGGCCTCTTTCCATCCCGATGTGATTTTACTGGACATGAACTTTCACAAAGATGCCAGCAGCGGAGAAGAGGGTTTTGTTTGGCTGAAGAGAATCAGGGAAATCGATCCGCAGGCCATCGTTATTTTCATCACCGCTTATGCCGATACCGAAAAAGCGGTTCGCGCCATAAAAGAAGGGGCGACGGATTTTATTCCCAAACCGTGGGAAAAAGACAAACTGCTGGCAACCGTCTCATCAGCCATTTCATTACGCAAAAGCCACAACGAAGTCAACCAACTGAAACAACAAGTGGCGGCATTGGAAAGCAACCGTCCGCCTCTACCCGAAATCATCGGAGAAAGCGAGTCGATGCAAAAGCTTTTCCATGAAATGGATCGCCTGAAAGATACCGATGCCAATATCCTTATTCTCGGAGAAAACGGAACCGGAAAAGATCTTATCGCTAACTTCCTGTACTACTCATCCCCCCGTGTCAACAAGCCTTTCGTGCATATCGATTTGGGAAGCATTCCCGAACAACTATTCGAAAGCGAATTGTTCGGATACGAAAAAGGAGCTTTTACGGATGCCAAGAAAGATAAACCGGGAAGATTCGAAATAGCTTCCGGAGGCACCTTATTCCTCGACGAAATAGGGAACCTTACTCCCACCATGCAGGCAAAACTGCTGACGGCTTTGGAAAAAAAACAAATCATCCGCTTGGGGGCGACCCGCCCTATCCGCATTGATGTCCGCCTTATTTGTGCGACCAATGCCGACATCCATTCACAGGCTGCTCAAGGCGACTTCCGCCAAGACCTGCTCTACCGCATCAACACCGTACAACTGCATGTCCCGCCATTACGCGAACGGGGAAACGACATTCTATTGCTTGCCGACCATTTCCTTCACTTGTATGCCCGTAAATATAAAAAGGAAATCAAAAACATCGCTCCTTCGGCACAACGCAAACTAAAGGAATATGCATGGCAAGGCAATGTACGCGAACTCCAACATGCCATCGAACGAGCCGTCATTTTATCGGGCGCATACACCCTTACCGCCGATGATTTTATGCTTGTTCCCGTTCAAGGCCCCGGCAAGAAAAAGACGGATAATCTGAATTTGGAAGAATTGGAAAGAAGCGCTATCGAACAGGCTTTGAAAGTAAGCGGCGGCAACATGAGCCAAGCAGCCGATTTGTTGGGTATTTCGCGCTTCTCTTTATACCGGAAAATAGAAAAACATACGACATGAAACTATCCGGCAAACATCTTTTCATTCTAAAAATATCCGGCATCGTAGCTTTGTCGATCGCCGGTGCGGCACTTTTTGTGAAAGGATTGTATTTTTCGGCAATCCTCGTGCTTATCCTTATCATACTCCTTGCCACCTCCTTATATAACAGCCGACGCAAGCTAATCGAAAAGATGGAACGCATGATCGCCGGTATCCGCTACTCCGACTTCTCTTTTCATTTTGCCGACAATCAATCGAAAGACGAGTTGGGGCGTTTATCGAAAGAGATGGAAGACGCGTTGCAAATCTTCCGCGACCGGACCCACGACTCCTTGATGGACGAGGCGGAGACACAGGCATGGCAAAAACTCATCACTGTACTGACCCATGAAATCATGAACAGTATCGCGCCGATTATCTCCTTATCCGAAACCATCGCCGAACGTGCCGCAAACGGAATGCCTTCGGAAGAGGAATATCGATTGATGAAAAGAGCCATGGAGACGATTCACCGGCGGAGTAAGGGACTGCTTTCCTTCGTGCAGAATTATCGTCAGCTCACCCGTATTCCCGATCCGGTAAAACAGCCGATCGACATATTATCCCTCTTAAAACATTTGCAGCAATTGGTTTCTGCCAACGGCATCCGGTTCGCGTATACGAGTTACCCTGAACGCCTGATTGTTGTAGCCGACCGGAACATGTTGGAACAAATGCTGATCAATCTTCTGAAAAACGCCAGCGAAGCAACCGTTTCACAAGTTTCTCCGCTTATTACGGTAAAAGCAGAACAGGTCGGAAATATCGTTCAAGTTACCGTATTCGATAATGGGTCAGGCATCGCCCCACAAGCATTAGACAAAATATTCATTCCTTTTTATACGACCAAGCAAGGCGGATCGGGAATAGGACTAAGCCTCACTCGCCAGATGATGATTCGCCATAAAGGGACTATTTCGGTAAAGTCAGATGAAACAGGGAGTGCTTTCACGCTATCTTTTCCCGGATAATGCCATAGGTTATACTCCCCCCACCCCCCCCCTTTTTACCCTCTTTAGAAAGTCTTATCCTATAATTGTTTTTGAAAAAAAATCCTTCACATATACAAGAGGTTGTTTTTGAAAGAAAAATTAATTGTCTATTTTTGTTGTTGTTTTAAACATCCCGATTAACTTCGAGCGAAAATGACGGATATAGAATTCAATTGG
This sequence comes from Bacteroidales bacterium UBA5382, assembly GCA_002409745.1. Taxonomy (GTDB): domain Bacteria; phylum Bacteroidota; class Bacteroidia; order Bacteroidales; family Dysgonomonadaceae; genus Limibacterium; species Limibacterium fermenti. Next base: position 146,213 of record DHOU01000011.1, on the reverse strand, counting down.
CAACAGTTTTTAGAATACGGAGATGAAAAGTCTTTTTCCGTAATCTATAATTGCTATGTGGATAATATGTATTCATACGGAATAAGTATGGGATTTCAAGAAGAAGCCTGTAAGGATGCTATTCAAGATGTGTTTTATAAGATCTATTTCTTACGGGGAAAGTTGCAACATATAAAGAATGGGCCTTCTTATATATTCCGGTCGTACAAGCACCGTTTATTGGATTTAGCACAAAAAGAACATTCTGAAGACACTTCGCTCTCTACAAACTATCAGGAAACACCTTTCTTGACTGAAGTTTCCATTCTCGACAATCTTATTGATAACGAAGAAGCTGAACTTTTAAAGAAGAAAGTGCAAATACTACTCGATAATTTGACATCCCATCAACGTGAAGCCGTATATTTGCGCTATATGATGGAATTGGAATATGAGGATATTGCAAATATATTGAATATCAGTCAGGAGTCCGTCCGCAAACTGATCTACCGGTCATTAGAAAAACTTCGTGAATTTGCCTCGAATGACAACATGCCAACACTACTCTGGATAGCGTTCGCATTTTCTTTTCATCTTTAAGGAAACGTTCCTTACTATCAACTATACTGCTATTATGGATTCGTTTTGACACGACAGAATGTTAAAGACTTTATTTTTCTGTTTATTTATGTCCACAAAAAAACACGCTATCCGTCTTCTTAGTAAAAACAATTACTGTGGACGACAAGAATCGAACATCTCGCAATAAATATAAGATCCTTCACGACGAAGAATTTATAAAATGGCGCCTTTTCCGGACTAAGGAATCAGAGGAGCAATGGAATAATTTTTCGGCTGAAAACCCATCTTTACAGAGAAGTATTGAAGAAGCGATCACCCAGTTTAACTCCTTGCGTATAAACAGGCGAGTCTTATCGGAAGATGAGAAGCAAGAGATGTATACAAGCATATTACGAAAAATACAAAAAATCAGAAAACGAAAAATCAGAAAAATCATCACCTCTTCTGCTGCTATCTTATTATTATTCATCGCATCGGCTCTTTACGTATGGAATAACAAAAACTCCGGAGAATTCAACCTTGGCGATAATGAGACAATTATAGGACAAACTCTGCCCGACGAAGAAATACAACTTATATCGGGTAAAAATATCATTCCTATCAATCAAGAGGCACATATAGGCCTTACGCAAGACAGTAAAGCGCTCATTACCGATAGCACAGACAATAAACGGGAAATTACATTGGCATCCCAAGAAATAAATCAGTTGATTGTGCCTTTCGGAAAACGAACAGATATCACCCTTTCCGATGGAACACATATCTGGCTGAATTCAGGCACTCAATTGGATTTTCCGACTGTTTTTACCGGCAAAACGCGCGAAATATACGTCTATGGGGAAATCTTTATTGATGTCGCTCATAATTCGAAAATCCCTTTCATCGTTCGCTCTAAAGAGATCGAGATCGAGGTATACGGCACATCGTTTAATGTTTCTGCTTATAATGATGATAATAAAAAAACAGTCGTATTGATAGATGGTAAAATAACTATAAAAACAGAAGGCAACGACAAGATCGATTTATTTCCAAATGAGAAAATAGATATTGAAGAACATAAACTATTAAAAGAAAAGGTGGACGTATCGGAATATATCAGTTGGACAAAAGGAGTGCTCGAGTTTGAGCAAACGCCCATGTCGGAAATACTGAAAAAGATAGGGCGATATTATAACGTCCGGTTCGATGGAAGTCCAGACATTGCATTGAACGAAAAGAGTTGTTCCGGTAAATTATTTTTATCGAATAATCTGGATAGTGTTCTTACTTCCGTTTCGGTACTATCGTCTACTATATACAAAAGAGAAAATAACAAAATTCATATTATTAAAAAATAACGCCTATGCAACATAACTAAATTAAAAAAAGATCGGACAATGGTGACACATCGCCCGATCAAGTTAAAAATCAATTTACAAGTAACACTAAATTAATATGTAAACTAAAATTCATTACAAATGTATAAAAGAAAAATTAAATCTGATCAATCTGCATATAAAAAGTGCAGCAACATCTTAAAAGTCATGAAGATTTCAATACTATTACTTTTTCTATGCCTCTTTAGCATCACAGCGGAGAACATTTATCCTCAACAAAAAGAACTTTCGTTGAATCTTAAAAATGTGACTTTAGGGCAAGCTATCTCAGAAATAGAACAAACAAGTGATTATGTATTTCTTATTACTGATGACGCTCGAAAAGAATTAAATAAAAAAACGGATATACATGCCAGAAGAGAATCAATAAATAAGATTCTGGAATCTCTTTTAAAAAATACGAGCTTAAAGTATTCTGTTATTGAACGGCAAATATCCGTATATAAGAGTGATTCTAAAACCAAAATTCAGCAAGTTCCGACATCCGCAAGAGAAATCACGGGTCGGGTGATGGATGGAAAAGGAGAATTACTTATTGGCGTAAATGTAATAGAAGTCGGTACTACAAATGGAACTATTACTGATAATAACGGCACATACACGATTCGGACTACAACAGATAGACCTAAACTGAAATTTTCGTATATTGGATTCAAAGACCAAGAAGTTTCGATAGGAAAGGAAAATATTTTAGATGTAGTTATTGAGGAAGCCGTAGGAGAGCTGGATGAAATAGTTGTCGTTGGCTATGGAGAACAACGAAAAATCAGCACTATAGGCTCACAATCCAGTCTAAAAATTCAGGATGTAAAAGCTCCCACGGGAAGCTTATCGAACGTCTTAGCGGGAAGACTAGCCGGTATAGTAGGAGTACAACGTACAGGCGAACCGGGAAAAGATGCCGCTGATATTTGGATACGTGGTATTTCAACCCCTAACGGATCGACTCCACTGATTTTAGTAGATGGGGTGGAAAGACCGTTCAATGATTTGGATCCCGAAGACATCGAATCTATCACATTATTGAAAGATGCTTCCGCAACAGCTGTCTATGGCGTAAGAGGTGCAAATGGAGTGTTGGTTATTAAAACCAAACCGGGAATAATAGGCAAACCTTCTGTCAATATCGATTATTACGAAGGCTTTAACCGATTTACCAAAGATCCAATAATGGCTAATGGGATCACCTATATGGAAGCTGCAAACGAAGCTTCTTATAATATGGGAGAAGGGCAATACAAAAATTATTCCCAAGAATATATAGAAAACACCAGATCAGGGAGCGATCCCCTTTTATATCCAAACGTAAATTGGAGAAAAGAAATATTTAATGATTGGGCGCATTCTCGCAGAGCCAATGTAAATATCAGGGGAGGAAGCCAAATGGCTCAATTCTATTCTTCCGTCAGTTATTATAATGAAACGGGAATGATAAAGACGAATGATTCTGAAAATTATGATTCCGGTATAAATTTCAACCGTTATAATTTCATGACCAATCTGAATGTCCAACTCACACCAACTACTAAAGTGGATGTGGGTGTACAGGGTTATTTGTCGAATGGAAATTATCCGGCTCAATCTTCCCAAACCATTTTTTCGTCTACGATGGAAGTCAATCCTGTAAAATATCCCGCTATGTTTGTTGTGGATGGCGTTCAATATGTGCCGGGTACACACACGCAGGGGGCCGAAAGAAATCCTTATTCCGACGCCACAAAACGAGGATATCGAAAAACAATGAGCAATAGAGTTCAATCGAATGTTCGGATAACTCAAGATTTGGACTTTTTATTAAAAGGCCTCAGTCTTACATCCATGTTCGCTTTCGATGCCGTAACAACCCGCGAAAGATGGTATGAAAAGCGCGAAAACACGTACTATTTCAAAGATAGAAGCAATCCTTATGATGAACAAGGAAAACCTATATTAATTCCTACTTGGAATTCGGGATCGACGGCTTTGTCTTTCGGCAAGTCTTTCGAGGGACAACAAAAAGATTATTTTGAAGCTTCCCTCAACTGGGAAAGACTTTTCGGAGAAGATCACCGAGTGAGTGCTATGGCGATTTACACACAAGAAAGCAGGACCTATAACGAAGCAAATAATATTATACAATCCATTCCTTTCAGAGTGCAAGGATTTGCCGGAAGGGCTACCTATGCCCTTAAAGACCGGTATTTCGCAGAATTCAATATAGGATATAACGGCGGCGAGAACTTTCCTAAAACCAAACGCTTTGGTACTTTTCCTGCAATTGGTGCAGGGTGGGTTCCGTCAAGCGAACCTTTTTGGGATCCGATTAAAGATGTTTTTTCGTTTTTCAAGATACGGTATACGTACGGTAAAGTAGGTAATAGTCGAACGGGAACCAATTTAGGAGATAGAAGGTTCATGTATATAGAACAATACGGATGGAACAATGACTACGGTTATTCATTCGGTACAAACGGCCGAAGTGGGGTTGTAATATCGAATCCGCGCACGGATTTAGGTTGGGAGGTAGCAACCAAACAAGACTTAGGATTCGACCTAAAATTCTTTAAAGATGATCTAAATGTGACTTTCGATTTATTTAAAGAAAACAGAACTGACATTTTGTTATTACGCAACAATTCTCTTCCCGGATACGCTGGATTCCAATCCGTTCCTTATGGTAATGTAGGAGAAACAAAAACATTAGGATTCGATGGAAACATCGAATATTTTAAACGAATTAATAACGACTGGGCTATAACGTTGAGAGGCAATATGACCTATGCTGATCCGGAATGGGTGGATGACGATCAACCTTTACGGGAATATGCATGGAGAAACAGAAAAGGATTCAGCCTTACTTCTATCGAAGGATATGAAGCGCTCGGGTTATATACGCAAACCGACATTGATTTAATCAATGCTTGGTATGCCTTGCCCGCATCGGAAAGAGCAAACACTCCGCAACCATTTCCTACTCCTCCAAAAGTAGGATTGACAGATGTGAAGGCCGGTGATATGATGTATAAAGATATGAATGAGGACGGTAAGATAGATGATAATGATAAATCGTGGTTGGGAAATGGCGATGTACCTATCCTAAACTATGGATTCGGATTCAATCTGGATTACAAACGCTTCTCTTTAGGGGTTCTGTTTCAAGGTACAGGCAAAGCAAATCGTTTTATAGGCGGCATTGTGCGGCCGTTTAATGATGCCGGTGTCGGAGCAGTTTACAGCAATATTACGGATCGCTGGTCGCAAGATAATCCCAAACAAGATGCTTTCTATCCCAGACTCGCTTACGGAAACGATGCATTGGGAAACCAAAACAATTTTGAAAACAGCACATGGTGGCTCAAAGACATGAGTTTTTTCCGGCTAAAAACGCTCCAATTATCTTATAAACTCCCCAAAACTTGGTGCGAAAAAGCGAATGTAAATAACGCCAGTGTTTATATGATGGGGATGAATTTATTTACGTTCTCCAAATGGAAATTATGGGATCCGGAATTGAATACCGACAATGGAACGAAATATCCAAACACGACGTCTTTTACCGTCGGAGTAACATTTAGTTTTTAATAAATATATGATTAAAGCATAAACAGCATATGAATAACAATATATATATAAACATTATAGGTCTCGCACTGACGTTTTTAACAATCAGTTCTTGTAGTGATTATCTGAATCAAGTGCCTTCCGATATCGTTACATTAGAGAAAGTTTACGAAACCCGCAATGGAGTATTGGACAACCTAGCAACCGTCTATTCTTCTATGCCTGCGGAATTTGAAGACCGATGGACTGCCTCGGGAGGAGCGAACGGCACTTCCGGAGCATGGAATGCAGGATGTGATGACGCGGAATTCATTTGGGATTTCAATGGAGCGCAAAACATCAATAACGGCTCATTGAACGGTGAAACCGGATTTGTATATGATTACTGGAATAAGTGGTATAAAGGCATCCGAGCAGCAACCTCCTTTATAGAAAACATACATATCTGCAAAGTTCTTGAACCGGGCGATTTGGAACAATGGATAGCTGAAGCAAGAGCTGTAAGAGCGATTTATTACTATTATCTTTTAAGATTATATGGACCGGTACCTATCATTGAAAATTCCATTTCGGAACAAGCTCCGCTCAGCGAACTAAACACGCCTCGCAATAGCGTGGAAGAAGTGGTTGCCTATATTTTATCCGAATTGGATATCGCCATTAATAATGGCCTTCAAGTAAATATTAAACAAAACTCTTCGGAAACCGTCACTTCTGCCGATAAAGGATTGGGGCATATAGACCAAGCCATTGCAAGAGTATTTAAAATCCAAACAAGAATGCTGGCTGCAAGCGATTTATTTAACGGAACCAATGATTTTTATGCGTCTTTGACGAATAATGACGGTAAAAAATTATTTCCGTCCTATACACAGGAGCAAAAGCGGCAACTTTGGGAGAATGCGGCAACTGAAGCGAGAAGTTTCATCGACGATTATGTGGGTAAAGGATATGATTTGACGCGTAAATATACCGACGGGAAGCTTGACCCGTATCTTTCCTATCGTGAAGCAGTGAGAGGTGCGACTTCCGAATTGACTAATTTTAGCGGAACAACTTCAGCAGCCGAAATGATTTGGTTTAATAGACAAGGGAATGCCAGCACCATGCATTACAATAGAACACCCAAACACTTCGGTTATGCCGATGGAGTTCGGTGTTCCGGCGGGATGGCCGCCACCCAGGAAGCTGTTGATGCATATTTTATGGCTAATGGCTTAAAACCTATTTCAGGATATCAATCTGATGAGAAAACCCCCATTATTAATTCTACTTCCGGGTATACAGAAGAGGGATTCTCGACCGAAGACTACAAAGACCCTGTTACAGGACGTGTATTAGCCCCCAAAGGTGTTTGGAACGCTTGGGTTAATAGAGAACCCCGCTTTTATGCAGACATTACTTTCGACGGACAGAAATGGCTTTATACGGGTTCAGGAGACGTTTATACGGGACTTCAATACACCGGAAATTCAGGCCGCGGTACTGGTAATGCTAATGACTATTCCAAAACGGGATATGTAGTGCGTAAATCCGCTCCAACAACCGTATGGTCGAATAACGACCGGGTATCCATCATGCTTCGCATGGCACAGATATATTTGGACTATGCCGAAGCTTTACACGAAAGCAATCCGGGCAGCCCTGATATTCTCAAATATTTGAACCTTATTAGAGAAAGAGCGGGTATTCCTCAATATGGAGGCGGTGCTGGACAACTTCCAATACCAGCAAATATGCGTCAAGCTATCAGGGATGAGCGTCGCGTTGAATTGGCATTCGAAAACAATCGCTACTTCGACTTAAGAAGATGGTGTATAGCGGAAGAAAGTCAAGGAAAAGCTATCCACGGCATGAATATCAATAAAAACGGAGAAGAATTCTTTGTACGTACAAAAGTGGAAGATCGATATTTCGAAAAGAAAAATTATTTTTTTCCTCTTCCTTTAAAAGATCGAACGATAAACAAAGAACTGGTACAAAATCCGGGGTGGTAAAAAAACAGATATTATGAATAGAGGTTCCGATCTCTATTCATAATCCTTACATCCTTTTAAATCAATTTATTTCGTTTTATGATGAATAGTAAATCATTCTTTATTTTATCATTTTTGTTCCTTACCGTTAATTGTTCGGGAAAAGAAGTATTGGAAGAAACAACCGGGCGTCCCATCGAACTGAAAGAATTTTCCTCGCAGGATGCTATCACGGCTATCGACGCTTTTAATACATACTTTTTCGATGTAAACAAACAGTTGTATTTTCATACTTCCGACAAAAAAGGTGTAGCGGCAATCTGGACTCAAGCTATTTATTGGGACATGTTGATGAACGCCTATAAAAAAACAAACGATCAGCAATACTTGGCATTGGTACATAATTTTTATGAGGGTTGCTACAATTATTATGATAAATATAACTGGGACAATGGCGTTGTTTGGTTTATTTACGATGATATTATGTGGTGGGTTATTTCATTTGCAAGAGCCTATGAATTGACTGGCGAGCAAAAATTCCTGACTTACTCTCAAACAGGATTTGAAAGAGTATGGTCGGGATCGAAGGTGGTAGGCGACAATGGTAGCTATGATGTCGAAAGAGGAGGAATGTATTGGGCTTGGGATCAACAAAACCCAATAGGAACCCCCGCCAAAACAATGGGAAAAATGGCTTGCATAAACTACCCGACCGTCATTGCAGCCATGACGCTCTATAATATCACCCAAAACGAAGATTATCTTAACAAAGCGAAGGAAATCTATGATTGGTCGCGCAATAACTTGTTCGATAAAAAAACGGGAGCCGTTGCGGATTCGAGACACGGTGAAGGCACTCCCAATTGGAAAACTCATGTTTATAATCAAGGTACTTGTATCGGAGCGGCTGTAATGTTGTATAAACAGACAAAGGAAGAGAAATTTTTAAATGACGCTATATTGGCAGCTGATTATACAAAGAATAAAATGTCGGATAGTAAGGGGGTGTTGCCTTTCGAAACTGGAATTGAACAAGGTATCTACACAGCTATCTTCGCTCAATACATTATTCGACTGATAGAAGACGGGGGGCAGACCCAATATCTTGACTGGATGCGTTACAATGCAAATAAGGCATGGGCAAACAGAGATTCCAGGAATCTCACTTATAAAAATTTTAATACGGCATGCCCTACGGGCGTACTGGAAGTCTATGATGTCAGCGGCGCACCCGCAATCATGCAGGTTATTCCTCCTAAAACGAAATAACGGAAAAGGTTTATTAAAAAAGGGGCGTAAAAATCTGACAGAATTGTAGATTAATTTACGTTATTAAAAATATTCACTCAAAATAGAAAAAGACATATGAAAAGTACAAATAATATAATACAAAGAATTGCTTTTATTCTCTTAACCGTTTCGATTTTATTCTTTTCTTGTGTGGAAGAAAAGAATGATATCATTAGAGAAGGCAATCCCAAAATCGAAAAGTTGGGCGAAAATCTAACCCAACTGAAAGAATTAAGAGATAATTCTCGTTACGGAACAGTTAAAGGACAGTATCCGGAAGAAAGCAAACAAATACTGGATGATGCGATGGCAGTAATCGGCCGGCTTATCATGAAGATGAATGATGGAATAAATGTTTCAGATTCTGAAATAGAGGAGGCAACTTCGAGGGTTGTGACAGCCATCGAAAATTTCAAATCGACAATTCGAACAGAAACGCAATTGTTCCCGGCCGAACTGTATGTCAACGGCAAAGAAGGAGGTTATATCGATTTCGGAACAAGCCCGGCATTTTCGCGCTTTGGCACCGATGGAAATCAATCGTTTACTGTAGAATTATGGGTTAAGTTAAGTACGACTTCGGGATTTGGAACAATTGTTTCCACTTATTTGGAGGACGGAGACGAGCCTCGATACCGTAAAGGATGGATGATCAACCATTTCAACAACGATTACATGCGAATATCCTACGGATTGAACGATTATAATCTTTGGGAGCCGGGTGACGGCTTTAGAGATTTGAACAAATGGAGACATGTAGCGGCCGTATATAGCGATGCTGGCGTGGATGGATCGAAAGAGGGCAATAATCCTGTTGTTATAAAGTATTATATAGACGGCGAACTCAAAAAGACTCAAATAAACAACAATCCGGGATCAGTCTATTACAATGCTGCCGATGATAAAGGCAAAGCCATGACCGCTTTTATTCAATTCAATAAGAACGGCAATCAAGACCGTCAAGCAGAAGGTTACATCAAGGATTTTCATATCTGGAAAACCGCTAAATCGGGTGACGAAATCAAAAGACTCATGAATAAAGAAATTCTCGTCACCGGCCAAGAAGAAGATTTAGTATGCGGCTGGGATTTCAACTCGACTGTTGAAGATGAACAAAGCATCAAGGACCTAACCGGTAAATATTCCGCTGCCGTAAAAGGCAAACACGAATGGATAATGCTTGAATAAATAAAAAAACTGTGTCAAAAGGTTATCTCTTCCTTGTGTTGATGAAGGAATAGGACTAACTATTTTTAGGACTCTCGGTTTTTGGCAGCAGGTAATTCTTTTGACACAGTATTTTAAAAAATTCTCGACAAAAAAAACTATTTTTATACGTTATTATTCTTTTTATTTTTATCCTTTAATGAAGAAAAAATTCAAATATTACAATTTTGGAGTTCCCCTGCTCTTCTTATTATTATCGTGTAGCAGTCTCAACCATAAAATAAGTACTACAGAAGGAAGGGAAAAAACAGTTTTTCAAACATCCGCTCATTGGAAACCTTCCATAGATGTCAGAGCAGACGCGGCAATTGTCTATGGAGCAAACGATAGGACGGACCTCCGCTTCGAAGAAAGGGTCAAATCGTGGAAAGACAGAGGATATGACACCCATTTCATGACCGGAATAGCATGGGGCGAATATCAGGATTATTTTACCGGAAAATGGGATGGCAAGTGGCATCTCGATGAAGGACAAGTAACCAGGCAAGGAGATACGATATGGCACGGACACATGGTTCCCTATATTGTCCCCTCCGAAAACTTCATCCGATATATGAAGGAAGAGCACATAAAAAAAGTAATTGATGCCGGTATCGACGCTATTTATTTGGAGGAACCTGAGTTTTGGGCGCGCGCCGGATACAGTGAAGCGTTTAAAAGAGAATGGAAAGACTATTACGGCTTTAACTGGCGGCCTCAGCACGAATCTCCCGAAAACACCTATCTGTCCAACAAATTAAAGTATCATTTATACTATAAAGCCTTGGATGACTGCTTTTCGTTTGCCAAGGAATATGGAAAAAGTAAAGGAATGAACGTACGCTGTTACGTACCTACCCATTCGCTGGTAAATTATTCACAATGGCAGATAGTCAGCCCTGAGGCAAGTCTGGCATCGCTTCCTTCCATGGACGGATATATTGCTCAAGTCTGGACAGGTACATCACGCGAACCGAATTATTATAATGGAGTTGTAAAAGAACGCGTTTTCGAAACAGCTTTTCTGGAATATGGATCAATGGAATCGATGACTGCCCCCACCGGACGCAAAATGTTCTTTTTGACCGACCCTATCGAAGATCGGGCTCGGGATTGGGGGGACTATAAAAAAAATTATCAAGCGACTTTCTCCGCACAATTACTTTATCCAAATATCGCTGATTACGAAGTCATGCCCTGGCCGGAACGTATTTACGAAGGATTATATAAGAATCCGAACAGCGAAGAAAAAGAGAAAATTCCCCGCCCCTATTCTACGCAGATGCAGATAATGATTAATTCATTGAATTCGATGCCTGAATCGGAGAATAGAGTGAGCGGTTCCCATGGAATTGGGGTATTAATGGCAAACTCATTAATGTTTCAACGTTTCCCAACTCATGATGGCTACGAAGATCCTCAATTATCAAATTTCTATGGCCAAGCTTTGCCTTTTCTGAAAAGAGGTGTTCCTGTAAAGATTCTTCATATCGAAAACGTTTCCTATCCGGGAACATGGAAAGGCCTTAAAGTGTTGATTATGTCTTACTCTAACATGAAACCGGATTCTTCGAAATCTCATAAATATATTGCCGATTGGGTAAAATCGGGTGGGGTCTTGATCTATTGCGGAAAGGACGATGACCCTTTTCAAACCGTACGCGAATGGTGGAATACAAAGGACAACCAATATGAAAGAGCTTCCGATCATTTGTTCAAGCTAATGAATATGCCCTTCTTTGCTCCTGAAGCTGAATATAGATATGGAAAGGGGAGCATATATGTTATTCGTAAAGACCCTAAAGAATTTGTATTAGAAAATAACAATGATGACCATCTGATTACCACTGTAAAAAACATATACGAAAAAAAAGGAAATACGCTCGAATTCAAAAATAATTTCACTCTCACACGAGGAATGTATGAAATAATTTCTGTTTTGGATGAAAGCGTGAGTAAGCAACCCTATGTTTTGAAAGGATTATTTATCGATCTTTTTGATCCCCAACTACCTGTTGTGAATGAAAAGACGGTTTATCCCGGAGAACAATCTTTCCTGTTGAATCTTAGCCGAGTGGATAATCCGAAGCGCCCTCAGGTACTTGCTTCCGCTTCCCGGGTATATAATGAAAATGTTTTGCGCAACCAATACTCTTTCCTTACAAAAAGCCCGGTAAATACAACCAATGTCATGCGTGTTTTATTGCCTGCTCGACCCAAGGAATGGAACCTATACGATAGCAATCGAAATAAATTGACCGAATTGGACTGGAATTGGGATGAAACGAGTAAAACAGCTTTCTTGTCTTTCGAAAATAACCCCGAAGGAATAGAGATCAATATTGAATGGTAAAAGAAGAAAACGTCGCTAAAAAATTCAAATGAAACAGTCGTTATTATTTCTATGCCTGCTTTTTCTGATGGCATGCAATAAAGACAATACTCCGGAAGAGACAAAGGCCCCCGAAACAACGGTAGATATTGAAAAAGAACGGGGAGCATATCTTGCAAAATACGATCCGATAGCAGATCTCGGGCAATATACCCTTCCTCAAATGCAAACCAAGCCAAAAAAATATTGGAGTTGTGTAGGCGTTTTAGGAAACACTTCCCGAAACGAACTTGGAAAGTCCGAAGAAAAAGAAGGGCTCCAATATCATCTATTATGCCAATCCATTAGCGGATTAGTAAATCGGGCGGTAGAAGAAGGGAAAAGTGAAATAGGAATGTGGATGTGTGATCATGAAAACCGGAAGTCCTATCAACGATCATTGGAAGCACTTCATCAAATGGGTATCAGCGAACAGGGGCAACAAACTGGCGCCGAACTTGCACAAAATAATTATGAACCAAGCGATGGCATTCTCATTCAAGTAAAAGACCTGTTCGACGGATATGTCCTGACAGATGTGGAAAATAACCCCGAAAGCAATACGGTAGCCTCTGTAGCAGCACATGTATATAATTCGATTGTGATAGATATCAGGGACAAAGCCAAATATGATAAAGCCGGATATACGATGCAGTATGATGCCCGTTATAAAACGACAAGAGACGCTTGGCGTGAATTTAAAGACAAATGCAGCAACAAAGCGTTAGTGATAATGCCCGTACAAACCGGCGAATTGAGAGACTTTTCTATTAAAAACGACCTCTTCGTTCTGAATATTAATAAACAAAAAGGGAATCCGTCGTCAGGGCAAAATCTGGATATTTTTGAAGATGTGATTTCCTGGCTGGAACCGGGAGCGCCGATTCTCGGATGGGAACAAGGCGTAAGCGAAGACTTATTCGTGAATAGGGCTTCCCGAAAAGGGCATGTTTGGATACCTTCCGACTGGGCGTATAATATTCCCCTTATGTCGCTGTTGTATAAGAGCCGCCAAACATCGTCCTTAGCCAATGTAAAAAATCCCTTCTCAATTGATTTTGACAAGAAAAAGAACTTTATTTCATTCTATCTTACGGATGGAGATAATGTTCAATGGATGCTCAACGATTTTGTAGATAAATATTATCTGAATCCCGATGGAAATAACACAAAAATGGGATTCGGCATACCGGTCGGTAATTTAGCCATGATTTCGCCTGCTCAATTTCAGAATATCATGGATATACAGAACAATAGCAAGACATTGATCGAATCATTGGGTGGAGGATATTCTTACGTCGATAATTATGGCATTGAAACTAATCGCGAAGAGGCATTGACTTCCCTCGCCACGAAAGTAGCTGCCCACATGCGCCAACATCGCATTAAAGTACTCGGATTAATCGCGCATGATGTCCATTCTTCTGAAGCCAAGAAAGGATTCGAAGCCTTCGTTCAGGCAAACGATCAGTTAGAGGGAATTGTAGCGATTCAATATTCGCCTTATGCCGGCGGAGAAGGAGACATTTTTTGGATAAAAAACAAAAACGGGTTCGACATTCCGGTAATCACCGTAAAATACTCGCTGTGGAATCACGGAAATCAGAATCACAGCCGAGAAGGAACTCCGACCTACATCGCGAACAAACTGAAATCGGAGACGAAAGAGAATTCGTTTTCCCTGATATCCGTCCATGCGTGGAGCAATTTCAAAGATATCGGCGCTTCGAATGACGAATTGGCGGAAAACAGCGGCGGAACACTGAAAGGAGCAAGCGCCGCCAAGCTTTGCATGAATAAATTAAACGATTCTTTTGAAGTCGTTTCCGTACAAGAGTTGATCTGGAGAATCCGGATGTTTTATAAGAAATCTCAAACGGAACAATACTTATCGGTAATTAATTAACCCGAATGGTATACAGCGTTGGGGGCTTACCGGTATGCCCTTTCCGCAACGAATAAACCTATAAAGGAGAAATTACCGCTTTCTTTATTTACTTTTGCACCACACTTTTATAGACCTCTATTTGCACCTTTGCTTTTTCGAGCTCGGCTTTTGTTTTCGCCAGCTCGGCACGGGTGTTTTCGAGTTCGAGGCGGCAGGCCTTCTCGCTTCGGGTTTCGTAAGGAATGCCGAGCAAATCACCTATCTCAGCAATGAGGTTACGGTTCAGTGCACGGCTCAACCGCCACCAAATGCTCATTTGCAACGAATACCGCCCCCGATATTGTTGAAACGATGTCGGATGCACATTCATACGCTCGGCAATCTCGCTATACGTCCGGCGCTCCGCATCCACAGCCTTCATGATATACGTTCCGTTATGCGGGAACTGCGCATCGTCTTTCTTTGCCATAATATTTTCCCTTTTATATAAGGTTATCCCTCCCCTTATGAGCGATAACCTTACAAAGGTAGAAAGATTTTTTGTTTGGTGATTGCTTTTTTTCCGGATTTATAGGATTAAAGCCTATAATCGCAGATTTAGAACATATAACTATAGAGTTAAAGCAAACATCTATATCGTAATAACAAATAGTTATATGGCAACAATAAATAGTCCTATTGTTAGAATAAACAGTTACATAGTTAGAATAATAAATAGACGATTAAGAACATATAATCAAATAGTAAGGACACACAGTACCTAAGTAAGAATATATAGTAGCAGAGTTAGAATATATCGTTCCCGGCTACCAGCAACGCTTCCATCAGAAACAGGGGAACAGAACTCCCATGATTCTTGCCGGGATACACAATGAGCCGAAACGCGGGAACTTCTTCGGCCATAATCGCAGCCAAGCGGCGCACAGGCATCCCGCCCCGCCGACGATTCTTTATTTCTTGAATCGCGGGCGGCAATTTAGCACGCAGAGTGTCCAGAGAGGGATTCTCTTCATACTCGCCCATTGTAAGAGTCAGCGATTGCGGAATACCGGTGGTAAAAAGCGGCCGCCGGTCCGGCACCGTCTTCCCTTTCGCCCACCATAGCGAAGGACTGGCCGCGACGTAATGCTGAAAAGCGCTCGGATGTTCAAAGGCCACATACAGGGCGAACAGCCCGCCGTGCGAATACCCGCACAATGTCTGCCGCGTGGTATCGACCGGATAATGCGACTCGATAAAAGGCTTTACGTCTTGTATGATAAACCGGTAAAAATCTTCGGCGCCACCACCCTCTCCCTGATATTCGACAGGAACGTAATCGCGCGTACGCTCTTTGGGATAGGCCCGGTCGATGGGATAACCGATGCCTACGATAAGCGGCGTACCAGCCGACACGTTCTTTATTTGATTGAGCAAAATCGGGAACTGCCCGTTGCCATCGAGCATATACAGTACGGGACGACGAAGCGCGGCCGGTTCTTTTGCGGCGGCGATATACAAGCGATAGTCCTTTCCCTCGAAAGACCTATCGTGTTGCTCAATCACAAACACACTGCGGGCGGAATCGCCGATAGAGGGAATTACTTGACTGGGCTGCCCGTTCGCCATAAAACACACCACAAACAGACAATACCCGACCGTGATTACATACGTTGCTTTACTCATAAAATGACTTATTGTAGCGAACGCGATTTCTTTTTGGCATCTTTCTTCGCTTTCCGTACTCTCAGATACAGATAAGACCCGAAAATCAATATAAGCGACCCGATATGGATGGAGCGTTTTACGTGTGCGCCGACTTGAATATCGGCCAACCCTTTGTTTTGCGCACGACGGCCGCCTTTCGGGCTTTCCGCTTGCACGTTCCGTTCCGCTCTTTCGACGGTGCGAATACCCTGCCCGCTCTTTTGAGCGCCGAAAACAGGCGTTTCAACTGCGGCAGCATGTCCGTGTCCATGTCCGGAGGCAGGCAAAACGACAATGGCGCTATCCCCCGCAACAGGCTTTTGAGGTTGTTTTACAGTGCATTCTGCAACCACTTTAGGCGCGGCATGTCCGCCCCGAGGATTCAAAGTCCACCCTATTTGTAATCCCATGGCGTGGATAAACAGCAGCGCATACAAAACGTACGCCCATCGTTGCACTTTCTTCCACGTCACCCTTCCCATACGCCGGTGTACCGAATCGAAGGATGTCACCCAAAGGGGAATAAACAGGACGAGCAGCAAGACGCCCACAATAAAGCTGAAACTAGTTATCCCCGCCCCCAATTCGCTGGCCACGGGGGTGTTCGACAGATATCCATCCTTATCGATAAAGAATTTCAAACCGCTTGGAAAGTTATTCGTGACCCGTATGAGCGAATGCGTAAGTACCGGAAAACCGGATATAATCGACAACTCCTTGCGTATGTTCAGCAGCCTTTTCACCCAGCGGACCTTCGGGTCGAGCGCTCCCATATACATGATGATAACCAGTAAGGGAAATCCGAAGGTTCCCATGTGGATATAGTCCCGCAAGATTTGCCCGAGGATCGGCACCCGAACGAGATTGAAGAGTTCGGCGCCAAATAACCTCCCCACAAAAGGGATTGCGACTAAAAAGAAGGGGATTGCAAAAACGATATAATAGACCGTTGCATGCTTCTTTATCGATTTCGACAATAAAATACTTAAGAAAGTAAAAGCGGCTACCGATAGGAGCAGCGGCGCCACGGTATACAGGAACTGCAGAAAATCAATCAATAATTTAATCATCGGAGACAGGTGTTATTTTATAATGAAAATGCAACGATCCTCCTGCCTCGCGAGTCGAGCGGAGACAGGAGGAATCGTTTAAGGAACCTATTTATACACGAGGGCTATTTGGCGGCCAACTTGCCGACAGCATCAATCTGCGTAGCCTCTACGACAAGGCCCTTCGAAGCCTTTGCCGTCTTCGGATCTATGCTGTATACAGCAGGATAAGCCTTATCATCTGTTTTCGTAGTAACTCCGACATAAGCCGTCCCATTTTCGGAATAGGGCGTATCGGCGAAACCGACAATCGTTTCGGGGGATGGTAATCCGGTGACATACGTCAATTTACCCGTTTCACCTTTAAAGACCGCCAGGCGCGTGGCAGGCGTCTTAACAGCATTAAAACCGACACTAAACGGTACATCATACATCAACAGCAGAAAATAATCTTCCGTAATATGCCAGCAACGCAAAAAGGAATTTCCTCCTGTCTGGCTTTCAATGTTATAATAATAATTTTTATCAAATTCGTTTGCTCCGGCTTTGATACGGACAACGCCCGCGGGCAAGGTCGTTTTTTGCCGGTCGTCCTCCATGGTCTTTGCATAACTCGGCGAGAACACATACACATCACCGTTATCAGCCGCCCAGATGGTTTGGTAGTATTGAGAACGGTATCGACCGCAAGCATAACTGATCTTATCGGTCTTCATTAATTTCGGGGTCGTAAGTTTTTCGTCATCATAGACAGCCACCCAAGCCTCATTGGGATACTGAGTCCACTGCAATTCTCCTTTTTTGTATGAGCTGCTGGCGGTGCCTCCATCTTGCGTTTTCACAAGGTCGTCATATTTCACATACTTTCCACCCTCGGCCTTTACACCGTATTGGCTCAAGCCCATCGGTATGGGAGCGGAATAAATTTTGCCGTTCGATTCGAGAATACCGGCCAAGGTAACATACTCTCCATTTCCCAAATAATTTTCAGAGAAGACCGGTTCTTCATTGGAACCAAATGTTTCCTGCTCGACATCGAGATAAGAAAACAGGAATCCTTTGGGAAGATAACCGTGTTCATCTTTATGCTCCTCTGCCAAATCGCCGGTGGAAGAAGTGATAAGATAATTTTTATACGTACCGTAGGAGGTGAATCGTTTGATTTTGTAAGTATTATCACGAGCCACCACGCTTCCTTTATCATTTAGGATATACGACGAACTAAGGCCTGCGCTACCCTGATTATAAACCAAACGGAACAAATACTTATCCTGAAAATAAACCCAGTAACTGCCGCTCTCCGTAATAGTGCCGTTCTTGTAGGTCGTAACGGACCCGGTATTCAACACATCGGAAGTCAGCAAATAACTGGCAGCGGTGCCTCCCCCTTCCGCTTCGGAGGTAGCGGCAATGACATAAGCCGATGAAGATTCGCCCCCATCATCCGGTTTCACAGGTTCCTCTTTATCACAAGAAGAAAATACACATCCTGCAAGCAATACAACTGCAGAAAAAATAGGATATAAAAAGAATTTTTTCATTTCGATTTTATTTAGTATGTTATTATAATAGAGTAATATCAGTCTCTTATAAAGAGATTCTCACTTTTCCGTAGAAAGCTCTGCCGGCTTTCTGTAACTTGAAATTATCGTATAGTTTTGCATCGGTAATATTCTGACATTCGAACGATAAATTGTAGCGCCCGCCTTGCATGGAATAGGACACACTTACATTATGAGAGAACTGCGTCGGCACCACAAATTCGGATTCCGCCTGATTACCCAACGCCTCCGAAAAACGGGGAAAACTTTTCACATAAAAATTATCGTAAACGGCTGTCAGCATATTGTCCTTACGGCCGAAGTCGTGCCAATAAAAAGTGACATCCGAGTTGGCAAACAAATAAGGGACATTGGGCATTCGCGCCCCGTAAGTCAGATTAGAGGCATCGCTATTGGCATAGGTCTTCACGTTATTCCGCGTATTGATTTCGGTAAAGTTGCCTCCCAAACTCAACCAGTTTGAAAAATCATACCGCGCGGTAAGGGTGTAGCCTTTGGTTAAAACTTTACCGTGATTGATATAGGTCGCGCCGGATTTACCTCCTCCCAATCCGGTGATGACACGATAGATATAATCTTTTATATCACGATAAATTACACCGCCTTCCGCATAGAAGGAATGTTCGCCGAATGTTTCGCCGAAACTTATATTAAAATTGATGTTATGGCTGTTTTCCGGTTTCAGGGAAACGTCGCCCGATTCCATATCTCCATCGCCGAACATCTCCCTGTTGGAAGGCAAACGATAAACTTTTTCGTATGATAGTTTGGATTGCAGATTCTTCAGAATAAAATAAGTTCCGGCTATTCCATATCCCGTCGTGCTGACGGTACGGGTCGCCTTCACAAAATCATCCTGCCGGTCGGATGTGACTAACGGCCCGCTAACGAATTGATAATAATACTTTCCGAAAGCAGCGACATTCCATTTGTCGCCCGGCATAAGCCGGTAAGACAATCCGCTGATATTTTTCTGCGTTTCATTGGGAATGCTGTACGTTTCCGCCTCAGGCCCCAAAAGGGATGTGGCGGAACGATAAAAAGAATTCATTACATTGTTGAATGTAAAGGTATGGATGTCTTTTATATGATAATTAACCGTGAAAGTTCCATTCCAATTATTATTATTCCATCGAAGATGGTGGTAAGACTGCTCGCCCGGCATGTTCAGCGGGCGTTTAATACCGTACCAATTATATTCATAGGAAGAAGTATCGACATTGTGGGTGATACCTTTATTATAATTGGCCGTAAAAGTCACATCCAACCCCTCGAGCAAGAGATCCTGTTTGCGATATTCCATCGAGGGCATGACCGTATGCCCCTTCTCATATTTACCACCGAAAACGACATCCTGAACGACGCCGGTTTGTATATCCTTATACATTTGAGCGTACGTAACTCCGAACAGGAGCCGATCGGCCCATTTCTTATTCACCACTCCGACTTTCCCGATAACGGCCTCATTATGATACGTATCATGGAAACGCTTCACCCGCTCTATTTTTTTACTGTTTATTTTACTTCCTCCTCCGGGCTTCAAAGAAAGGAATTCCTCGACAGGAGTATCGACATAATAACTATTGTCCGAATAATTCTGAAAGGCATTGATTTCATACGTCAACCCATTGTTAAAAGTTTGTCCGAAATTGACGTACGACTTATGTGTATTGAACGAACCGTAAGAATAAGAAGCATCCAGATGCCATTTCTTCGTATTCTTTTTCGTGACGATATTGATAACCCCGCCGATGGCGTCCGTCCCGAAAACCACCGGCACCACGCCTTTATAGACTTCGATACGTTCGGCATAGTTAACCGGGATATTATTCAGTCCGAAAGACTCTCCCACCCCTTCCTGAGGCACACCATCAATAAAGACCTTCACGTGCTTTCCGCTAAAACCGTCAAGCATCACCTGCATATCCGAACCCACGCCGCCTGTTTCACGGATGCGTACGCCCGAGACTTTATTCAGCATATCCGACAAGTCCGCCGTCGAATTATATCGAGATGTGGCATCCAAAGCGACCACATTATAAGCCGTTTCATTGACACGCTGCACGCCCGACTTCGATTGGATAACAACCTCTTGCAAGTCATACCGTCTTTCATCGAGAGTTACTGCAATCGTTACTTTTTCGCCGGGCTTCACTTCAACCTGCCGCTCATAGGTTTCGTATCCCATGAACTGCACACAAAAAGTACGTCTGCCGGGAGTTACGGGAAGATAATAGTTTCCTTTGGCATCAGATTGCGTGCCGCTACTCTCCCCTTTTATATATATCGTCGCAAATTCTATCGGGTTCCCCTCCTTGTCTTTTACCGTTCCTCGAATAGCCGATTCTCGTACTTGCTGCGCAAATAAAAACTGAATAAAAAAGAAGAAAAAGAAGATATGGGTTAGCCTTATGCCAAGACTTTGAGATGGTTTCATTTTATGTTATAAATTGATAATCTAAACTTTGGGGCAAAGGTATAGAAGTAAAAGAATCATTACAATCGCAGAAAGTAGGTATTTTCTGCGTGAAAATACCTAAAACCAATGAGAAGAACGGTTATTTGAAAGGCATAAATAAGGAGCTTAAGGACTCGAACGGGCAATAAGGAGGAAATAGATCGTTTTTTCTTGCATATATCCGAAAAATGTCGTAATATTGCACCCGCTTTTGATAAAACCGATCTTTAGAAAGCAGGTCCCATAGCTCAGTTGGTTAGAGCACCTGACTCATAATCAGGGAGTCCTTGGTTCAAGCCCAAGTGGGACCACCACACATCAAAAAACTTATTCATCATTCTTCTTCCGGCTCAATCCAATCGCCGTTATCTTTTATCAATTGGATAAGGTGCTCTACCGCCTCTCCGGCCGGAATATTTTTTTCGATGAGATTCTTTTTCTTATAAAGCGAGATCTTTCCATGCTCAGCCCCGACATACCCGTAGTCGGCATCGGCCATTTCTCCCGGACCGTTGACAATACAACCCATTACGCCTATCTTCAGGTGTTTCAAATGCGAAAACGATTTCTTGATTACGCCTACAGTGGTTTGCAGGTCAAACAACGTCCGACCACAACTGGGGCACGAAATAAATTCCGTTTTAGAAGTACGTACACGCGCCGCCTGTAAAATACCGAACGCATACGCATCCAAATCGGTAATATCAATCGCCCCTTTGTTAGAGAGCATGATACCGTTTCCGAATCCATCGAGTAAGACCGTTCCAAAATCGGCTCCCGCCTTCACTTGTATATCTTCCGGAACGTCTTCATGGTATGCCCGGGCTATAACCACCGGCACATTGCATTGTTCGTTCAACAGGTGATGGAAAAACGCCCGCTGCTCTCCTACTCCGTTCGGATGATCGGTTGTAAGAATGACCACCGTTTTGGGTGTTGATTGGAGAATAGCCGTCACGTCATCGGATAATTCGGGATACGACAAGCGGATAAACTTCGCCTCTGCTTGGCAAGAGGCCATTTCGGGGGCCGTATCGACCGTAAAGAGCGGAAAACGGTCGATCTCATTGCTCCAGTTCTTTGCATCGACAATCGCTTTCATTCCTTTGGGAAAGTTCGCAGGAACTTGTTCACCCACATAAATAAAATCCGGAATAAAATGAGGATGGATACTCATATCATCCTGATGGCTGCGATCGGAAATAACGACCGGTACAAAATCCCCTCCGATATTGCGTACCGCAACCGTCGGACGCTTATCGGTGGAAAAAGCAGAAAAGCCGGGATAAACAGTCTCCCGTATCGGCTCATGTCCAACCCTCTTCGTGATATAATCCACAAGCTTACGGGCTACAGGCACCTCCGCCTCCGGTTCTTCGCTCAGCGAAACACGAACCGTATCCCCCAATCCGTCGGACAACAACGCTCCGATACCGACAGCCGACTTGATGCGCCCGTCTTCTCCGTCTCCGGCCTCCGTGACGCCCAAATGTAAAGGAAAATAGATATTTTCGTGATCCATCCGATCTACCAGCAAGCGCACGGCTTTGGTCATCAGCAACGTATTCGAAGCTTTCATCGAGATCACAATATCGGTAAAACCTTCATCGACGGCAATCCGCAGATATTCCATGCAGGACTCGACCATTCCTTCGGGCGTGTCGCCGTAGCGGGTCATGATGCGGTCGGACAGCGACCCGTGATTCACACCGATACGCACGGCCGTTCCATGCTCTTTACATACCCGAAGGAAAGGGATCACTTTCGAACGGATCTTCTCCAATTCGGCCGTATATTCCTCATCGGTATACTCTACCGTAGCGAACAGTTTTTGCTTGTCGACAAAGTTTCCGGGATTGATGCGCACCTTTTCCACAATACGCGCGGCAGCATCGGCAGCACGGGGATTAAAATGAATGTCGGCCGACAAAGGGATGGTATAGCCTTTCTCATGCAACTGTTCTCGAATATTACGCAATTTTTCCGCTTCACGCACGCCCTGCGCCGTAAGGCGGATAAGGTCGGCGCCGGCGGCGATGATCCGTTCGCACTGCGCTACGCTCGCCCCGGTATCGAGCGTATTGGTGTTGGTCATTGTCTGGATAACCACCGGATAATTACCGCCCATTGTCAGGTTGCCGATATGCACATCGACGGTGCGACGGCGATGATAATTAAAAAAGTCCATTTCTTTGTTCATTTATCGCTCCAAAGGTAATACATTATAACGAAAGACAAAAGAGAGAAGATAAAAGGCACTTGTCCTTTGCATCATTACGTCAGGTTATAAGACGAATGATTGTCCACGCCGCGTGACGTCGAGATACCGGCAATCGTACTTGGCGGCAACAGGCCCGAAAGCGTTGGCAAGATCGTAGCGGTCGCTGAAATGCATCGGCAAAAAGTAATCGGTACGGATACGACGGACGAATTGTCCGGCTCCACGAAGATATTCACGTCCCAAACGAGGATCGATAGGAAACATCGCCAAATATAAACGACCGGATCTTTCAGCCAGAAGTTCCAATTCGCACAAGAAGTTATTTTCGTAAGTGAGCGCTTCCTCTTTCGGCACTTCGTCCTTCCAATGCCAATTATTGAGATCGCCTGCATGAAAGATATCTTTCTCCTTATACTTCAAAAGGAAAGAGTGTCCGATATCGGTCGAGCCAAGCGCTTCGATATGCAAGCGGCCATCGTCAAAACATTCTTTCTTTTCGAGATATACCGCATCACCGGGAGCTGTTTTGCCGGATTGTAACAATTCTTTCGAAAAGATATAACGGATATTGTCCTTCTGCTTTTTCCACAAAAGGATGTCGGGATTAAAATGATCCGGATGGGAATGCGTACACAACACATATAAATCGTCTTTCTTACGAAGCAGATAATCGCGTATCCATAGAGAGCCGTTATCACGCGGCACATCTTTGTAAAAATCGAAAATCACAGAGAAGCCATCGGCCTCCATCACATAGCAACTGTGGAAAATATAGGTAATGGTCATATTATTCAATATTCTTGTCTGTACATAACAACTTACAACGCAAATGTTCCGTCGATACATCGTAAAAATTAATAAAATCCATTCTGACCGAAGATGCCGCTCCGGAAGAAGCCTCCGGTTCCTTCATGTCGCCAATTAGTGTGGAAGTACTCCCCAAAATCGAAGAATTTACCGTTTGTTCGACAATCTATTACGGTCTATTACTGTTTCTTTGTATCATGATAAGTAATTAAAAACAGATTGAATATGAAAAAGTATTTTGCAGAAATGATCGGTACCGGCGTATTGGTACTCATGGGTTGCGGGGCGGCTGTATTTGCCGGAGCCGGACAACCGTTCGATTCGGTAGGGACACTGGGTGTCGCCTTCGCTTTCGGGCTTTCGGTGGTAGCGATGGCTTATGGCATCGGGAGTATTTCGGGTTGCCACATCAATCCGGCCATTACCCTTGGCGTATTTCTTTCAGGAAGAATGAGCGGCAAGGATGCCGCATTGTATATGGTGTTTCAGGTAATAGGAGCGATTATCGGCTCATCTATTTTGTGGTTCTTGGCGAAAGATTCGGGCTCAACGACCACACTCACGGGCGCCAATGGTTTTGCCGACGGACAAGCGACAGTGGCTTTTGTCGCCGAAACGGTTTTCACCTTTATCTTCGTGTTGGTTGTACTGGGCGTAACCGCCAAAAACGGACTCACTTCTTTTGCAGGGTTGGCCATCGGACTGGCATTGGTTTTAGTCCATATTGTTTGCATCCCTATTACCGGGACTTCGGTTAATCCGGCGCGAAGCATCGGCCCGGCGCTTTTCGAAGGCGGAGCAGCCCTCCGGCAATTATGGTTATTCATCGTAGCACCTTTCTTGGGTGCAGCTATCGCCGCGTTCGTGTGGAAAGGCATTACCGTCGAAAAAGACATCACCGCCGCATAAGGAATTGCTTTTCAATCGTATTTATCGAGGGTTTCGTCATCAAACGGAGCCCTCGATTATTTACCTCGGCAAAAAATAGGTTATTCACCTCTGATAAACCGAAAAAGTCTTCCTTTTCGAACATATTTTACTCTATTCTGTTTTAGTATTGCACAGTTTTTGTAATTTTGCGCAATCTTTTCATCATAAAGGAGCCTTTGCAGAACGAAAAGGGGTAACCGGAATGATGGCATAATAAAAACAAGAAAATGAGTCACAATTTATTAGAAGGAAAAAGAGGAATTATCTTCGGGGCATTAAACGACATGTCCATTGCATGGAAAGTAGCCGAAAAAGCAGTGGAAGAAGGTGCTACCATCACATTATCGAACACGCCGGTAGCTGTCCGCATGGGCGATACGGCCAAATTAGGAGAAAAACTGAACGCCGAAATCCTGCCGGCCGATGCCACGAACGTGGAAGACTTGGAGATGGTATTTACCAAATCGATGGAAATACTCGGAGGGAAGATCGACTTTGTCCTGCACTCTATCGGAATGTCGCCGAACGTCCGTAAAAAACGCACGTATGACGATCTCGACTACGATATGTTGTCAAAAACGCTGGATATCTCCTCCGTATCATTTCACAAAATGTTGCAAGTGGCCAAGAAGATGGACGCCATCGAACAAGGCGGATCCATTTTAGCGCTCACATACATTGCCTCACAACGCGTCTTTTACGGATACAATGATATGGCTGATGCAAAAGCGCTCCTCGAATCCATCACCCGCAGTTTCGGATACATTTACGGGCGCGAAAAAGGCGTAAGGGTAAACACCATCTCCCAATCGCCCACGATGACCACTGCCGGAAGTGGCGTAAAAGGCATGGAAGACCTGATGGACTTTTCCGAGCGAATGGCCCCTCTGGGCAATGCCGATGCCAATGATTGTGCCGATTACTGCATCGTCATGTTCTCCGACCTCACCCGTAAAGTAACCATGCAGAATCTCTTCAACGATGGAGGTTTCTCGAGCATGGGGATGAGCTTACAGGCCATGAAGCAGTACAGCAACGGCCTGGATGAGTTTAAAGACCCTTCGCTATGATACTAAAAATTTATTCAGAGAATCCGAGTCCGAAGGAAATCGAAAAGGTCGTTACAGTCCTTCGCGATGGCGGCACGGTAGTGTATCCGACCGACACCCTTTACGGTGTCGGTTGCGATGCGCTAAATACACGTGCGGTAGAAAAACTATGTTCGCTCAAAGGCGTCGACCCGAAAAAGAGCAATCTGTCGATTATCTGCAACGACCTGAGCAACATCAGTGAATATGCCAAAGTAGATACGCCGATCTTTAAAATGATGCGTAGGAATCTGCCGGGACCGTTTACGTTTATCTTACCGACCACGTCGTCACTTCCTAAAATATATAAGAATAAAAAGACCGTCGGCATACGCGTGCCGGATAATAACATTGTGCGGGAGATCGTCAAACAGTTGGGGAACCCCGTGCTGAACATGTCGGTCAAAGACGATTCCGATGAAATAGAATACACCACCGATCCCGAATTAATTCACGAAAAATGGGAGCATGTAGCAGAGATCGTCATTGATGGCGGTACCGGAGGTATTGAACCCTCTACCGTGATAGACTGCACTTCCGGCGAGCCCGTGATCATCCGTCAGGGAAAAGGCGTGTTAAATCTGTAAGTTTCTGTCGGTTTATCCGGAAATCTTTCCTACATTCGCATTTCATTATCACAAAGTATCATTGACATTTTTATTCATACATCCTTTTTATGAAAAAGATTTTTGCTTTTCTGCTCGGTTTTGCAGTGCTTTTTTCGGTTTCTTGCGAGAAAAAAGAAACGGATTTGCCTATCTACGAAGAAACCTCCGCAATCAATCAATTTATTTATGACGGCATGTCAACCGTTTATTTATGGGCCGATGAAATGAAAGATAAAAAGCCTACATCGGCTGATACCGATTCCAAAGAATATTTCGAGAAACTTCTTTACACAACCGATACGGAACATGGATGGTCGTGGATAACCGATGACGTGGATGCATTGCTGGCCGATTTTTCAGGAGAAGCAACGGCTGCTTTCGGGTTTGCACCTTATCTTTTATGGTACGATCAAACGCGAACTCGTTTGGTGGCTTTCGTACGATATGTTTTTCCGGGCACTCCGGCGCAAAAAGCCGGCCTCGTCAGAGGGGACATCATCGATAAGATCAACAGCGGAAATATTACGGAGGATAATTACGCATTATTATACAGCACGAATTCCGAAACCACTTTCACAGTCTATGATCAGCAATATGAAAATCCGAAGGAAGTAACAATCGTCCCTGCGTCCTTAGACACCGACCCTGTTCTGGCAGATACGATCTATACGGAACTTGGTTCAGGAAAAAAAATCGGCTATCTGTTTTATACTAATTTTATCAGCGAATACAACGACCACTTATACGAGGTATTTCAAAAGTTTAAAGCCGAAGGAATTACCCATCTTGTATTGGACTTGAGATATAATACGGGAGGAGATGTTTCTGCTGCGACTTATCTAGCCTCCTTGATCGCCCCCAAGGCAGTTGTCGAAACCAAACCGCTGTTTACGGAATTGACTTATAATGATTTTATCAATAAAATTTATAGGGAAAAGAATTGGAACAGAATTTATTTAGGCTCTTATGACAACACAAAGGAACGGAATCCCCTCGATGCCAATCCGGATTTAGATAAAGTGTATATTATTGCTACGAGCCATTCGTATTCTGCTTCGGAATTGCTTACATTTTGTTTAAAACCATATACACAAGTGGAACATATCGGGGAAAAAACCGGAGGAAAATATACGGCTTCGTGGACCGTGCATGCTTATGATTCATTCGAAAAAAACGGAAATGCGCGGGCAGTAACGATCTATGATGAAACGGAACTCTCTTCCAAAGAAAAGGACGAACTGAAAAATTGGGCGTTGCAGCCGATCGTTGCACGTTATACCGATAAAAATGAAAATGATTTTATCGAAACCGATGGGGTAATACCCAATTATCCGATCGAGAGTCAAGAATATAATACTGAGACATGGAAACGTATAGGCGATCCGGATGATTATTTGCTAGCAAAAGCGGTTTCACTGATTACCGGAAAGCCTTATGCCGATACGAATACAAAAAGTGCGAGAACACAATTTATCGATGCGGGATGGGTTGCTCCTTCGGAAGAAGTTATGAGAGAATCTGTGAATTTAGACGATATACGAATCTCTCTGCAAGATATACAGAATATCCGCCAACAGCAAAGAAATGCAGAGCAGAAATAAAAAGACAACTTTGGCTTCAGTCATATAAAATCCATTCCGGAGAATTGACGAAAGAAATTTAGCCAGACAATGAATTGTTCCATCCGCTCAGGGCTGGCTGTGCGATATATTTACGATCTCCCCTTTTTTCAAAGATGTAAAGGAACATTCTTTATTCGTTCATTTTCCCAAATATCATATTTGATATATTGCTCTCTTGTTAAGATTTCCTGCAATTTTTCTTCACGCTTTTGAGATAGTTTTGCAATGCGCTTCGATTTATGGCATAAGACGCAATGCTCGGCTTTATTTACATCGAGTAAAAAACGGAGTTCCAGCTCTTTCAAGAGCAAGGCCTTATGATCATCAAAGCCGATAAGATCTTGGGCTTTATCGACCTTGCTTTCTACACTTTCCTTCAGGATTTCGTGAATAAGGCTTTGTTTTTGGGAAAAAGCGGCCGCGGCAAAAGCGCATAATAAAAAGGCCAAGCATGTTACTTTTTTAAATTCCTGCATATTTTTAGTTGTCATTATAATGTCCGTAAGCGGAAAGCACTAAAACAAGTACGCGGCCTTCGTCGATTTGATATACCAGGCGGTGTTTTTGCGTAATCCGCCGCGACCATTGCCCGGCCCGGTCTCCGCTAAGCGGTTCGGGATGCCCGGTGCCCGTGGTAGGATGTTCTTGGAGTTCACTCAATAATATCCCTGCTTTTTTATAAACCCGGGGTTCATGCTTATTCAAAAACATAAGCCCTTCCTGAGCCTTCGGCGAAATTACAAGATCATACATTATAAACTAGCGAGATAATCTTTTAATTCTTTTTTTCCTGAAATTCTTGTAAATCGTCCTTCCTTTATATCTTGAAGGGAACGGTCTATTTTGGCAAAGAACTCCTCTTTGCTCATCAAACTGTCGTCGTCTTCCTTCACGGGAACAATCTTATACGATTTACCTTTTCCCCGACGGATAAGGACTTCAAGCCCTTCATCGACTTTATCGAGATAGCTTTTTTGCTTATTCCTGAATTCTTTACTGCTGATTATAATCATAATACCTTCCTTTAAACAAGTGCCAATAGGATGCAAATATAGGAAGAATTATTTGAGAAACAAAGAGCAAAGAAATCAAGATGTGATCCCAAACTTTTCAGGTATTTCATCCATGATGGAAAAAAGCTCATCGAGCGTACCGGCACGTAACATGGCGATACGTGTAGGACGAAAATCGGGAATACCCTTAAATAGAGGTGTTGCCGCCAAATGCCGCCGGATATGCAGGATTCCCCGCCGCTCATCGAGCCGTTCCACACTTTGCCGCACCTGCTGCTTCAAGACATCCAGATACCAGGCAAAGGATTCCTCCGGAAGCTCCCCGCCTGTTTCCAGATAATGTTTCACTTCACGGAATATCCACGGACGACCGAACGTAGCGCGACCGATCATCACAGCATCCACGCCGGTTTCGTCGAACCGTCGGCGGCAGACTTCCGCCGAATCGATATCGCCGTTACCAATAATAGGAATATGCATACGGGGATTGTTCTTCACGTCTCCAATCAATCGCCAGTCGGCTGTACCGGTGTACATCTGGGCGCGGGTGCGGCCATGAATCGTCAACGCCGCAATGCCGCAATCCTGCAATTGCTCGGCAAGCGTTACAATAATCTTCGACTGGTCGTCCCATCCCAAGCGGGTCTTCACGGTTACCGGCTTTTTGACCGCCTTCACCACTTTCGAGGTAATATCGATCATCAACTCCGGAGTGCGCAGCATGCCCGATCCGGCGCCTTTACCGGCGACTTTCTTTACCGGACAACCGAAATTAATATCGATGATGTCCGGTCCGGCTTCTTCACAAATCTGAGCAGCTTCGACCATCGCCGCCGGATCGCAACCATAAATCTGTATGGCTACCGGACGTTCCTCTTCACAAATAGCGAGCTTTTCCTTTGTTTTCTTCACATCGCGAATCAACGCATCGCTCGACACGAACTCGGTATACACCATATTCGCCCCAAATCGCTTACAAAGCAGCCGGAACCCGATATCGGTCACATCTTCCATAGGAGCAAGGAAAACCGGATAAGCCGGAAAATCAATAGTGCCTATCTTCATCTTTTTACTATTTGTACGAGAAAAACGATTTCTTTATTAGGGTATTTTATCAAACTTGATCTTTGTTCTGTAAGAATGTTTGTGTCCATTGTCCGGCATTAAAACCGACCAATACAAAAGTATCCCCGACGACCACTGGCCGTTTTACCAACATCCCGTCGGTCGCCAACACATCGAGCAATTCTCCGGTAGAAGCCTCTTTCACCTTATCCTTCAAATGAAGCTCTTTATATCTTTGTCCGGATGTATTGAAAAACTTGGCTACCGGCAAACCACTCATCACAAGCCATTCGGCAAGTTCTTCGCGCTTGGGATTATTTTCAACAATATGACGGTAAGTAAAGTCGAGACCCTGCTCTTCGAGCCATTTGACCGCTTTACGGCACGTGCCGCACTTGGGATAACCAATAAATAGAAGTTTCATATAACTAAAACAATGGATAATTGATAATGGACAATGGACAAAGATAAGAAAAAATGATTGAATAAATAGGAACAGGGAGGGATAACTAAAAGTATAAAAAAAATCCTACCTTTGTAATCTTAACAACAAAAACAGATGGATAAAGACAGTAAAATATATGTGGCGGGACACCGCGGATTGGTCGGTTCCGCTATCTGGAAAAACTTACAAGACAAGGGATATACACATCTTATCGGACGCTCGCACGAGGAACTCGATTTGCTTGACGGAGCCGCTGTACAAGCCTTTTTCGAACGAGAAAACCCGGAGTATGTGTTCCTCGCCGCCGCGTATGTGGGGGGAATTATGGCGAACAATACGTATCGGGCCGATTTCATCTTGCGCAACCTTCAAATACAAAACCACATCATCGGCGAAAGTTTCCGGCACAAGGTGAAGAAGCTATTGTTTTTGGGAAGCACCTGCATTTATCCGCGTGAAGCCTCTCAGCCCATCAGTGAAGAATCGTTACTGACCGCACCGCTCGAATACACGAACGAGCCTTATGCCATTGCCAAGATCGCGGGTTTAAAAATGTGCGAAAGTTTCAACCTGCAATACGGAACAAACTATATCGCCGTCATGCCGACGAACTTATATGGTCCGAACGATAATTTCGATTTGGAAAGAAGTCATGTGCTGCCCGCAATGATCCGTAAAATACATTTGGCAAAATGCCTTATGGAAAATGATTGGGAGACCATCCGGGAAGATCTTGCCCGTCGTCCGGTTGAAAACATCTCCGCCGGGCATCCGAACGAGGAAATAGCGCGCATCCTCCTAAAGTATGGCATCACGCCGTCGGAAGTGAAACTTTGGGGAACGGGAAAGCCTTTGCGGGAGTTCTTATGGAGTGAGGAAATGGCCGACGCTTGCGTTTTCATTATGGAACGGGTAAATTTCTCCGATTTGGCAGAGGGAAAAAACCCGGTGCGCAATTGCCACATCAACATCGGAACAGGAAAAGAAATCAGCATCGGCAGGCTGGCCGGCATCATCGCGAAGACCATCGGCTATGATGGCCGGATTACTTTCGATGCCTCGAAACCCGACGGCACCCTGCGAAAGCTTACCGACGTTTCGAAGCTGCACTCTTTGGGATGGCGCCATTCTATTGAAATAGAAGAAGGGGTAGACCGGATGTATCGTTGGTACCGTTCTTCTACGAAGAATAAAATCGTTGTAAAATAATATAGGCACCGGTCGTTGTTCAACGCCGATACCTTTCTATGTGAATCAATAGTTTTATTTTTTACTTGTAAAACACCCGGTACTCCCAAGGTTTCAAATCGATGTTCTGAAAGGAGGATACCGCTGTGGAATCGGGATAAGCGCGGAACGCGGCACCGGGAACGTCTTCGTCAAAAGCCACTTGCACGGGATTCGCACTGAAGTTAAAGATGCACACGACTTCCTGATCGTCTTTCACACGCCTGAAAGACCACACACTTCCGGAACGGTCGTTTGGTATTTCTTCGAAAGCGCCTCCTTTCTCCGGCGAAAGCAATGCGCTGTTCGACTTGCGCAACGCATTCAGAGAGCGGTAAAACGCGGTAAACGCCCCTTGATCGTTCCAGTCGATACTGTCTTTCTCGAAAAATTGCAGCCGGCGATTGAATCCGGCCTCCTGCCCGTTATAAATCAACGGCATGCCGGGCAACACGTAACTCAATACGGCAAAAGCTTCCGCAGCATCGCCCATGCGCTCGAACTCCGTGCCGTTCCACGAGTTTTCATCGTGATTGGACGTGAAATACATCGGGATGGCGCTCGGGGAAAAACGATCGATCGTTCGCTGTAAAGAGGCCCTGAGCGAATCGACATTCTCTTTGCCCTGAGCTACCGCATTCATCTTATGATGGAAATCCCAGGCATAATACGCATCGAAAATACCGTCGTTCAGTTCCGGCTTTTCCGCTTCGGCCAGCAAAAACACCTCCGGCTTCAACGAAACAAGCGAATCTTTCGCGGCAGCCCAGAAGTCCGTCGGCACTTCGCCCGCCACATCGCAGCGAAAACCGTCGATATCGGCTTCCCGTACCCAAAACATCATCGAGCGGATCATCTCTTCCCGCATCTCTTTATTATCATAATTCAACTCAGCCACATCCGTCCAATCATACGGCGCCGAAATATTCCCCAAACTGTCGTGGACATACCAATCGCTTGTGGCATCGGCCATCCACACCGCATCGCGCGAAGTATGGTTGGCCACCCAGTCGAGGAGCACCTTCATGCCGGCATCATGCGCTTGCCGGACAACCTGTTTGAAGTCATCCAACGTACCGAATTCCTGATTCACACCGGTATAATCTTGAATGGAATAATAACTTCCCAACGATCCTTTACGTTCCGTTTCACCGATAGGTTGAATAGGCATAAACCATAAGATATCGACCCCTAATTCTTTCAGACGAGGCAAATGCGCAGCAAAGGCCGTAAAGGTTCCCTCGGGCGTGAACTGACGCGTATTTACTTCATAAATAACGGCCTCGTACGCCCATTCGGGATGAGCGCCGGAAGGCTCTACTGAAGTTTGCTTCTGTTTGTTTCCGCACGAAAACAATACGGATACGATAAGAAAGACGACAACTATTTTTTTCATTTTTATTTAGATGATTATAAGATGAAAAGACCGACATTCCCGCTATCCGCCAAACGCCATAAAGCCGTTGGACGGGAGACGGGAACATCTTTGCCCTAAATTCTTTTATTCCGTTTTGATGTTTTCAACGAATACACATCGTCCCGATCCTGAACAATGAAGACCGAAAGGGCGCCTATAACAAGCGAGCAGCCGGCCAATATCATCGTATAAATCACCTGCCCTCCGAAAAGGTCTTTCGTGATAAATCCGAGAATACTTGCCGCCAATATCTGCGGAATAACGATGAAGAAATTGAAGATACCCATATACGTACCCATTTTATCGGCCGGAAGAGCTCCCGTTAAAATGGCATATGGCATCGACAAAATGCTGCCCCAGGCAAATCCGACACCGATCATCGGGATGAGCAACAGGTTCGGATCATGGATAAAGAAGAATGACACGAACGCAATTCCTCCGACGGCCAAGGCGATAGCGTGCGTCGCTTTACGCCCGATTTGCTTAGCGAGCAGGGGCAACAGAAAAGCAGAAATAGCCGAAACGCCGTTATAGACCGCAAACAACACCCCCACCCAATTGGCCCCTTGATTATACAATTCCGAGGAGGAGTCGGTGGTGCCATAGATATGCTGCGTGACAGCCGGAGTGGTATAAATCCACATCGCATAAAAGGCCAGCCAGGAAAAGAATTGCACGACGGCCAACTGGCCCATCGTTTTAGGCATATGCAGCAGGTCGTTCATAATTCCGACCAGCCCGTTAGGATGCTTGCCCGGCGCGGTAATCATTCCCGAGACAATCAGAATGATTCCGAAGGCAAGCAACAAC
This sequence comes from Bacteroidales bacterium UBA5382, assembly GCA_002409745.1. Taxonomy (GTDB): domain Bacteria; phylum Bacteroidota; class Bacteroidia; order Bacteroidales; family Dysgonomonadaceae; genus Limibacterium; species Limibacterium fermenti. The sequence continues at coordinate 111,997 of DHOU01000011.1, read as the reverse complement.
CCCGACACGATCAATAACTGCGCTTCGAGCCGGAAATAGAGAATCAACAATGTTGCCACCAATCCCGCGAGACCCCAATAAGCGCCTTGTCTAAAAAAATGCGAGGAAGTAACCGGTGTAGCGACGACTTTCTTTATGCCGGTTGTTTTTTCTTTCTCCTCCTCGAAAGCAGCCAGTTCTTCGGGCGAATATTCTTTCGTTGTGAGTACCGTATACAGAATGGCGCCAAATAATACTACGCCTCCTATATAAAACGACAACTTCACCGACAAAGGAATGGTTCCTTCAGCAGCCGTATTGGAAACACCGAACCAGTTCGTCAGAATATACGGCAGGAGCGAAGCCACCACGGCTCCGGTACCGATAAAGAAACTCTGCATGGCAAATCCCATGGTACGTTGCTCCGTGGGCAGATTATCGCCGACAAAAGCCCGGAAAGGCTCCATCGAAATATTAATGGAAGCATCCATAATCCACAACATCCCGGCAGCAACCCACAGGGCGGGAGAGTTCGGCATAATAAACAACGCAAGAGTGGTAAACACCGCGCCGATCATAAAGTAAGGGCGCCGGCGTCCGAAGCGGTTCCAGGTCTTATCGCTCAGATGACCGATAATGGGTTGGATGATAAGGCCGGTAATGGGAGCGGCAATCCACAGAATAGGAATATCTTCGACCCGCGCTCCCAATGTCTCGAAGATTCTGCTGACGTTTGCATTCTGCAATGCAAAACCGAATTGAATTCCCAGGAATCCGAAACTCATATTCCAGATATCCCAGAACGATAAATGTCTTTTTTTCATGAACAATGCTTTTCTATGATTCATACATACTTTCCTTACAAATGTATAATGATTGTTCCCGCCCGGACAACCCTCATAGCCAAAAAAAGGTGTTTTTTTATGCAATCGAATGCATAAAGGCTGAAGACGCTCACCGGGTGGAGTCGCGCACCACCAACTCGGTTTTAATGACTTTGCTAACGATCCCCGGCTTCGTTTCCGTGCCTTCGATGCGATTAATGAGCAGCCGCGCCGCCTGTTTGCCCATTTCAAAACCATGTTGATCGACGGTGGTCAATGTCGGGTCCGTGACTTCGGTAATATACGAATTGGTAAAACCGCAAATCGAGATATCTTCGGGAATACGATATCCGGAAGCCTTCACGATCTGCACGCAATAAGCCGCAACCTCATCATTGATACAAAAGAATGCATCGGGAATCTTATCCCCTTTCAGGATTTCGGGAACGACCTTATGCACCATTTCTGCCACATCACAAACCTTCATGAAGTCTTTATCGACCGGAATCTTATTCTTACGCAACGCATCCTCGTATCCCATGCGGCGGTTGTTGGAAATAGGAAGCGACGGATTCATTCCCAAAAAAGCGATTTGCCGACAGCCCGTCTGCACCAGATAATCCACCGCCTTAAAAGCACCGGCATAATCATCCACCACCACTTTATCGGTATTGATTCCGGTACAAATACGATCGAAAAAAACCAAGGCGATATTACTGTCTACAATTTCCTGAAAATGCTCGAAGCTTGCAGTCGTTTTCGATTGGGAAGCCAGAATACCGCACACCCGTGCATCCAACAGGGTTTCCACACTCTTAACCTCACGCTCGTAATTCTCATTGGAATGACAAAATATAATGTTGTAATTTCCCTTTTCCGTCTCTTCCTGAATGCCTGCAAGCACCGTCGAGAAAAAGAAGTGAACGACCTCCGGAACGATTACCCCTATCGTATTGTTCCGGTTGGTGCGCAAGCGTATGGCCAACGTATTGGGTTTATATTTATACTTTTCGGCATACTCCCGTACGAGCGCCTTTGTTTTGGCGCTAATTGCCGGATGGTCTTTCATCGCCCGCGATACCGTTGATGGAGATAAATTCAACGCTTTGGCAATACTTTTCAATGTTATCTGCCGTTTATCCATTTGTATAAAGATTAAATTAAATTTCATTCTACTATTTCCCGCAACGACAGATTACAAGCAAACTTGTCATCTGATCATTTCGCTTAATGGAATAGTTCCTCAAAAATAGCGAAAAAAGCGGTTCAAAGGATAAACAAAGCCTATTATTTTATACTATTGAGGGCGTCGCTTGGAACGACACCCCCCAATTACTGAAAAAGCCCCGGATATCCCGGAGCTTTTTCTGCATTATTGACAACTTAAATTATTCTTACTCGGCAACAATTTCAAAAGGAATTTCTACCGAGATCTCTTTATGCAATTTAGCAATCGCTTTGTAAGTACCGACTTCTTTCACTTGTTCTTTGATGACGATATATTTTCTATCCACATCGAACCCTTTTTCTTTAAGAGCTTCCGACAACTGAATATTGGTAACCGATCCGAAAATGGTACCCGTAGAACTGGTCTTTGCTCCGATCGTAAGCGAAACCCCCTCTAACTTATGAGCGAGTTCCTGAGCAGCAGCTTTGATTTGTTCGAGTTTGTGAGCGCGTTGTTTCAGATTTTCCGCGAGCACTTTTTTAGCCGAACCGGTAGCGATAACGGCTTTTCCCTGGGGAATAAGGTAGTTACGGGCATATCCTTTTCTGACATTTACCACGTCGTCTTTATAACCCAGACTTTGTATATCTTCTTTTAAAATAACTTCCATGATTATCTCTCCTTATTTATTTCATTAAATCGGCAACGTAAGGCAGCAAGGCAATATGACGAGCTCTCTTCACAGCTTGAGCAACGCGGCGTTGAAACTTTAACGAAGTTCCGGTAATTCTACGAGGCAATATTTTGCCCTGCTCGTTCAAGAATTTTTTTAAGAACTCGGGATCTTTATAGTCGATATACTTAATACCGTTTTTCTTAAAACGGCAATATTTTTTCTTTTTTACGTCCACCGATAGCGGAGTCAAATATCTGATTTCTGATTGTTTTGCCATTTTCTTAGTCGTTAGTTTCTTTTGATTCTACTTCCTGTTTTTCTACATTTGCTTTAGACGACGACCTGTCGGTTGTTTGCCTGTTAGCCTGAGCCTCATGTCTTTTACCACCGCGGTTATTTCGTCTCTTTTCCGCATATTCAAGCGCAAACTTGTCTTGTTTTACGGTTAAGAAGCGGATAACGCGTTCATCACGACGAAAATTCACTTCGAGCTTTGCGACTACGGAAGGGTCCGCATTAAACTCTAAGAAAGCGTAAAAGCCGGTACTTTTTTTGTCGATGGGGTAAGCCAGCTTGCGTAAGCCCCAATTTTCTTCGTTTACAATTTCAGCTCCGTTGTCCGTAAGGAGGGATTTGAATTTGTCAACCGCTTCCTTCATCTGTGCATCAGACAAAACGGGAGTCAAAATGAAAACGGTTTCATAATTGTTCATACTAGTTAATTATTAATGTTTTATGTCATTTTAATTTTCGAACGGCAAAGTTACTATATTTTCTCGAAACAGCAAACTATCGCTCGGATTTTTAATACTTTTACCAACGGTTTTACATCAAACGACATCCTCGGTTGATAGAAAAAAACGGAGAACGTTGAATATCTCAAAATAAATACTTACTTTCGCTACCGATAATAAATTCCAATAATATGGAATGAAGAACGATAATAAAGACCTAATGAAAAAAATTATTTTTGCTTCTCTCGCTGTCTTTTGCTGGATGCAGCTCGTTGCCCAACAAGAAGACTTTATAAAAGATGTATATTTGTCGTCGCAAGGCGATTCGTTATTGTTCCGGCAATTAAATCCGCAACAAGTTGTCCCTGGAAAGAAATATCCGCTGGTTGTATTTCTCCACGGAGCCGGTGAGCGGGGAAACGATAATGAAGCCCAATTAACGCACGGCGGTAATATGTTTACCAATCCGGTAAACAGAGAGAAATATCCAGCCTTTGTACTCTTTCCACAGTGTCCGGCCGAAGAATATTGGGCGCCGAAGACTCTTCCCGATAACCTTCGGGGAATACCCTTCGAAGTCGATCCGCCAATATCCACCCCTCTGCAATCGGTAAAAGAATTGATAGACCGCACCATCAGCCGTTATCCGATCGATACGGACCGGATTTATGTCGTAGGATTATCGATGGGCGGCATGGGCACATTCGACCTCCTTTGCCGTTATCCGGATTTGTTCGCGGCGGCTGTTCCCATTTGCGGCGGCGTGAATATCGAACGCCTGGGCAAGATAAAAACGCAGGCTCGTATACGCATATTCCACGGCGATGCCGACCAGGTCGTGCCGGTCGCCTTCTCGCGAGAGGCCTACTTAACACTCAAGAATAACGGAATCGACGTCGAATATATTGAATTCCCCGGATTCAATCACGACAGTTGGACATCAGCCTTCAACCGGCCGGACTTTATGGAGTGGCTGTTCGCAAACCGTAAATAAGAAACTGTTTTGTGAATACGGCAACAACTTTTCGATAAGTTCGTTGTTTAAGACGGTAATAAAACAACCAATCATAGAATGAAAAAAGTAGTCAATCAAGCGCTGGTGATTTTCGGAGCATCGGGCGACCTAACCTATCGCAAACTCATTCCGGCCGTTTTCGATTTATATATGAACGAGTCGTTGCCGAAAGGATTTGCGGTTTTGGGTGTAAGCCGGTCTTCCTTTTCCGATAGTGCATTCCGCCAGAAGATGAAAAAAGGCATTCAGGAGTTTGCTCATTACAAAGATGCAAAGGCCGCAAAGATCGAGGATTTCCTCTCGAAAGTGTTTTATATCAGCATCGACACGCAAAAAGGGGAAGAATATGCCCACGTGAAAGCGAAACTGGCCGAACTGGAATCGACATTCCAACTCGATCATAATTATATATTTTATTTATCTACGCCGCCATCGCTCTACTCTTTGATTCCGAAATACCTCTACGGTCAAGGGCTTACCTTGCAGCATTCGGGCTTCCGGCGGATAGTGATTGAAAAACCGTTCGGCCATGACTTGGAATCGGCACAGAAGCTCAACCAACAACTGCTGGATTTTTTCGAAGAAGATCAGATTTACCGCATCGATCATTACCTGGGAAAAGAAACCGTGCAGAACCTGATGGTGACCCGCTTCGGCAATGGCATTTACGAACCTCTCTGGAACCGAAGGTATATCCAGCACGTCGAAATCACCGCCGCCGAAAGTATCGGCGTGGAAGACCGCGGCGGTTATTACGATCACGCGGGCGCCCTGCGCGACATGATACAAAACCATCTTCTGCAGGTCGTTTCGCTGGTGGCCATGGAGCCCCCTTCGAAAATTTCGGCCGACGATATCCGCTATGAGAAGATGAAAGTCTTCCGGGCATTGCGTCCGTTTACCAAGCTCGACCTGAAGAACAACGTTATCCGGGGACAATATACCGAAGCGACCGTCCGCGGAAAGCAACTCAAAGGCTATCGGGAGGAAAAGGATGTAAAGAAAACTTCACGGACAGAGACCTACGTCGCCATGAAGTTCTTTATCGACAATTGGCGTTGGGAAGGCGTACCGTTCTACCTCCGTACGGGCAAGCGGCTGCCGACACGGGTGTCGGAGATCGTCATCCATTTCAAACCTTCCCCTACCCGCCTCTTCAAACAGACGGAAGGCGACAAGGGCGAGAACTTACTCATTTTACGTATTCATCCCGATGAAGGCATTTTGCTGAAAACCGGCATGAAAGTCCCCGGAAGCGGGTATGAAATGAAATCGGTGAATATGGATTTCCATTATTCGGAATTAAACGATCATTATATTCCCGGGGCATACGAACGATTGCTTACCGACTGTATGGCCGGCGACAATACTCTTTATATGCAAGGCGTGGCCGTAGAGGAAACCTGGAAGTTCGTACAGCCGATCCTCGATTATTGGGAGGAGGACAAGGATGCTCCGCTGCATGGCTATCCCGCCGGATCGTGGGGACCCGATTGTGCCGACGACCTGATCGACGGTAAAGAAAATATATGGCGCTACCCGTGCAAAAACTTAGCGGAAGACGGGGTGTATTGCGAATTGTAAAATGGAGATTGGAGGTTAGAGATTAGAGATTGGAGATTAGAAAATGGAAACAGAAATAAAAATATTTGAAGACATCGAAGCGTTGAATAACGCTTTTACCGAATGGCTGAAGGAAATCCTCGCACAAAAAGAGGTGGTTACATTGGCGTTATCGGGCGGTTCTACGCCTAAATCGTTGTTCCGGTATTGGGCGGAAGAGCATCGCGATGATATCGAATGGGGAAAAATCCGCTTCTTTTGGGGAGACGAACGTTGTGTGGGACCTACCGACGAGCAAAGCAATTACAGAATGGCCCGGGAGAATCTGTTCGATTTCATACCCGTGTCCGAAAAACAAATCTTCCATATTCACGGGGAAGACGATCCCACATCGGAAGCAAATCGCTACGGGGAAATCATCTCGCGCGCGACGGATAGTATCGAGGGCATGCCGGCTTTTGATATCGTGATGCTCGGCATGGGCGATGACGGTCATACGGCATCGATATTTCCGCATGAAATCGATTTGTGGGATAACGGCCATGTGTGTGTGGTCGGCACGCATCCCGACAGCGGACAAAAAAGAATCAGCTTGTCCGGAAGAGTGATCAACAATGCCCGGCATGTGGCTTTCCTGGTTACCGGCGAAGCAAAGGCCGATAAAGTAAGGGAAATAACGGCACCCCGGCATCGCAATACCAACCGCTATCCAGCTGCGAGGGTTAATCCTTCGCACGGCACGCTTACTTGGTTTTTAGATAAAAAAGCTGCGGGGAAATAATAATAATTAGCAAATTAGCGAATTAGCAGATGAGGAGATGAGTAAATTAGCGAATTAGCAGATGAGGAAATGAGCAAATGAGGGAATGAGCCGTCAGCTAATCAGCCGACAAAGTAATTCATAATTTGTCATTTGTAATTCGTCATTTGTAATTTGTAATTTGTAATTTGAAATCAGCACATCATTAGAATAACATGAAAAGAATTTATTTTTTAATAGGATGTGTTCTTTTAGGAACCGTTCTATCGGCAAGTGCTCAGCCATTGCTTAAAGTATCGCCTGAAGAAGTGGGTATGGACTCGCGACGACTCGTATATGCCGACCGGGTAATCGAAAAAGCGATTGCCGAAAAACAAATACCCGGCGCCGTACTGGCTGTCGTCCGAAACGGAAAAATGGCTTATCTGAAGGCTTACGGAAACAAACAAGTCTATCCGTCTATCCTAAAAATGGAAACGTCAACCGTTTTCGACCTGGCTTCATTGACCAAGCCTCTGGCGACGGCGCTATCCGCCATGGTACTCGTCGAACAAGGTGAAATCCGCTTTCTCGACAAAGTGAATGACTTCATCCCCGACTTTCAACCATGGGTGGGGGAAGACGGGAAAAAGAAAGATATCCGGGTGATCGACTTACTCACGCACACATCGGGACTGCCGCCTTACGCGCCGGTCACAGAGCTTCAACAGAAATACGGCTCCCCCAATCCCGACGGCCTTATCGATTATATATCGACCTGCCCGCGCGACTTCGAGCCGCAAACCGACTTCCAATACAGTTGCCTGAATTATATCACCCTTCAACGAATCATTGAGAAGGTCAGTAAAAAGAATCTGCGCGACTTTGCCAAACAAAATATTTATACGGTATTGGGAATGAAACATACCGACTTCACCCCAGCAGGCGAAACCTTCCGCCGCGTAGCTCCCACCGAAAAACTCGCCCAAGGAGGATTGCTCCGGGGCATCGTGCACGATCCGCTGGCGCGGGTGATGAACGGGGGCATATCGGGCAATGCCGGCTTGTTTTCGGATGCCGATGACATAGCCATCCTGGCGGCCGCTTTACAAAACGGCGGGCAATACAACGGCAAGCGGATTCTCAGCCCGTTGGGCGTAAAAACAATGCGCACCGTTCCACGTCATGTAGCTTCGCTCGGCCGGACACCGGGCTGGGACATCTTTACGGCTTACGCATCGAATAACGGCGACTTGTTAGGGCCGAACACGTACGGACACACCGGATATACCGGCACCTCGGTGGTGATCGATCCCGATAACGATGTAGCGGTTATCCTCCTGACCAACCGCGCCCATCCCGACGATGGAGGCGAAGCGGTCCGCTTACGGTCGTTGGTCGCGAATGCCGTCGCCGCCTCCATTGTAGATGCGAAACGATAGGGCGGAATACGATTGCTTAAAAAAACGATTGATTAGATAGAATGAAATTATTAGCAGACGCTCACATTCCTTATTTAAACGGATTCGCCGAACAGTTCGGGCAGGTGGAATATCTGCCGGGAAACTTATTCGATAAACAAAACATCCGCGACAAAGACGCGCTCATCGTACGGACGGTCACCCATTTCGGCAAGGAATTGCTGGAAGGGACAAAGGTGAAATTGATTTGTTCCGCGACGATCGGCTTCGACCATATCGATACGGAATACTGCGACTCGCACGGCATCGCCTGGCGTACCGCCCCGGGATGCAACGCTTCGTCGGTGGAGCAATACGTCACTTCCTCGTTGCTGCATCTCGCCCGCACCCACTCTTTCGACCTGAGCCGTAAAACCATCGGCATCATAGGTGTGGGAAACGTAGGCAAGAAAGTCGAAGCGGCCTGCCGGAAACTGGGCATGCACATTCTTCTCAATGACCCGCCGCGCGAAGCGAAAGAAGGCAGCAGCGCCTTTACCGGCCTCGAAACCATCCGGCGGGAAGCGGATATCATCACCTTACACACCCCTTTAACGAAAACCGGCACGTATGCGACCTATCATTTGGTCGACGAAAACTTTCTGAATCATGCGGGCAAAAAGCCGTTCATTATCAATTCATGCCGCGGAGCCGTGGCCGACAACCGGGCGCTGGTCCACGCGCTTGAATCGGGCAAGATTGCCGGAACGGTGATCGATTGCTGGGAAAACGAGCCGGATATCGACCGCGACCTGCTGCGCTTGTCGGATATCGCCACCCCCCATATCGCCGGCTATTCGGCCGACGGCAAATGGGCAGCCACCCGCATGTCGCTCGAAAACGTGAATGAATTCTTTCATTGCGGCATCAGCCCCATACAGCTCTCCGCGTTACCCACCCCGCCCGATCCGGAGATCAATCTTATGGATGTGCCGGTGGAAGAACGGCTGGCCGTAGCCATGCGCCGAACCTACGACCCGGCAAAAGAAACGCAACAACTGAAAGCCGCTCCCGAACGCTTTTACTATTTCCGCTCGCATTATCCGCTGCGAAGGGAATACGCCGCTTACGAAGTGGTGAATGTCGATGAACCGACCGCACGATTATTGCATGATTTCGGATTTAAAGTGCGGTAAGAAACGGTTACACAGAGGACACGAAGAAGACACAAAGTTACACGGAGGGACTCCTGTTTCGCCGGCGTATTTCTAAAAAATAAATAAAGGTGATAAAAGGCATCGTTATTATCGTATAAAGAAGTAAATTTGCAGTTGATTCAATTGGAATAAATCGGAGATAATAACAATCTGTAATTATATATAAACATGAAGAGAAAATCGTACTTTTTTTCCGTAATTTTTGCGGCTTCGTTAGTACTGTTCGCCACCTCGTGCAGCAGTAAGCTGAAGCCTTTGGCACAATCCAATTTTAACGTCACGCCCTCACCGCTCGAAACGGTCGGAAACGAAATTCCGGTAACCGTCAACGGGACATTCCCCGAAAAATGGTTCAACAAAAACGCCACCGTTACCATCACCCCCGTACTGAAATATGCCGGAAACAGGGAAACCACCGGCACTGCCTACAGCTATCAGGGCGAGAATGTGTCGGGAAACCGCATAACCATTCCTCACAAACGGGGAGGAAACTTTACGATGACCTTTAAATTTCCGTATCAACCGGAAATGCAATCGTCGGAACTATTCCTGCGGTTCGACGGACGGATTAAACAAAAACAATCGTCGTTGCCCGACGTGAAAGTCGCCGATGGCGTCATCGCCACTTCCGCCCTGGCCAGCGTTGCAACCACCACGCCTTCGGTCGCCGACGACGGATTCCAACGCATTATCAAACAAGCGCAGGAAGCCAATATCTTATTCGTTATCCAACAGGCCGAGCTGCGCCAAAGCGAATTGAACAAACAAGATATGTCGGCTTGGAAAAAACGCGTGCGCGAAGCCTTTAACGACCCGAAACAAAATGTCGATGTGGAAATCTCAGCCTATGCATCGCCCGACGGCGGCGCTCAGTTAAACGACAAGCTCGCGGCCCAACGCGAAAAGAACACCTCGAAATATCTCGAAAACGAACTGCGTAAACAATCCATCAACACCGATATCAACGCCCGTTACACGGCACAGGACTGGGAAGGATTCCGCCAACTGGTACAGGCGTCGAACTTACAGGACAAAGAATTGATTTTGCGTGTACTGGAAATGTATCCCGACACCGAAACACGTGAAAAGGAAATCAAAAATATTTCGTTCATCTACGAAGACTTGGCGCAAACCATCCTGCCGCAACTGCGCCGCTCACGCATTACGGCCAACATCGAAATCATCGGTAAATCGGATGACGAAATCAGGGATTTCTGGAAAAACGATCCGAAAAAACTATCGGTCGAAGAGTTATTATACGCTTCGAGCCTGACCGACAACGTGGCTGAAAAAGAAAAGATCTATCAATACGTGACCGTTCACTTCCCGCAAGATTACCGGGGATGGAACAATATGGGCACGCTGTTCTTCAAACGCGGCGAATGGAACAAAGCCAAGCAGTCGTTCGACCGAGCCGCACAAGTAGCTCCTTCGGCGCCGGAAGTAAATGCAAACCAGGCGTTGCTGGCATTGAACTCGGGCAATGTAGACACGGCAAAAGAATTGCTGGGAAGCGCTTCGGGTGCAAACAGCCTCGAAGAGGCAATGGGACTGTTGTATTTAATGGAAGGCAATTACAACCAGGCGGTAGAGGCATTCGGAGATACCAAGTCGAACAATGCAGCATTGGCGCAACTGCTCACACGCAACTACAGTCAAGCGAAGTCGACGCTCGACAACAATCAAACGCCCGATGCCACCACGGCATACTTGCAAGCCATTATCGGTTCGCGCACCAACAACTTCAATGTCGTCGTCGATAATTTACGGACGGCTATCGCGCTCGACAGAACGATCGCCTCTAAAGCATTAAACGACCTGGAGTTTGCCAAGTACCGAAACAATCAGGAATTTATCGCTTTGACTCGATAAGCGATTCTTCTTTTTTACAATTGAATTTTTTTCAAGGGGTGCATTTTCTTCGGAGAATGCACCTTTTTTTTAAGGAGTAAGCCGTCAGACGGGAAAGGTATACCGCAACAAGAACCAGGCAGCGGCGGCAAACACCGCAATAACGAGCGCTATCGCCAGGCCCTGGCTTAAGAGCCTCCGCCGGCGCCGCGGGTCGGACGGGTCGTAGTGCGGATTAGGCAATTGCTTTCCGCACGACAAACAATAAAGTCTCTTTTCATCTTTCACCTCAAGCTTATAATATACTTCCGCTCCGCAATGAGGACATGTGGTGGAGTAGATTCTGTCGTCTTTCGCCTCTTCCGGCTGCCGCCGCGGACGGAATGCATTTTCATCGTGATTCATCGTTACAAATGTTTATTTCCGAGCCGTTCCCCAAGTCCGGTAATATACAAAAAAGAGGCGTGAGAACTGTTTGCCATATCACATACTTGAGGACCTCGACTTCCCACACCAAATGATAGACAACAGCCCCACGCCAACGAAGGCGCGGAGCATTTATAGCTATCATCCTTGATGTTGAGAAACTGTCGAGGTTTCAAGTAAGGACAATACCAAAAACGCTTCCCGTTTTTTTAACGTAACAAAGGTATGCTTTTTTTGAGTAAAAACAGACTTTTTCATTCGAATTATGCCCTGTTTACCGTCAAACCGCTCCGGGCAGGCGGTTTGACGGATAAGAAACCGGCGGTCTCCCCGCTTTACCCGTCAAACGGAGGAAAGCCGTTAGACGTCAGGCGGGGGAAATTCTGCCGAATTGAATGTTTACGATGGTTTTGTTTCGAAAAGAAAGTCGTATCTTTGTATCCATTTTATTAAAAGAATTTAGAAACAAGACGTTATGAATTTTGTAGAAGAACTCCGTTGGAGAGGCATGATACAAGATATTATGCCCGGAACAGAAGAACTGTTATTAAAAGAGCGCACTTCCGGATACGTAGGAATCGATCCCACAGCGGACTCGTTGCATATCGGACACTTAGTGGGTGTGATGATACTCAAACATTTCCAAAGAGCCGGACATACGCCTATGGCATTGGTGGGCGGAGCTACCGGCATGATCGGCGACCCGTCGATGAAATCGGCCGAGCGGAAACTGCTCGATGAGGAAACGCTGCGACACAATCAGGAAGCGATTAAAGCGCAATTGGCGAAATTCCTCGATTTCGAGAGTAATATTCCCAACAAGGCTGTCTTAGTCAACAACTACGATTGGATGAAAGATTATTCTTTCCTGAATTTCATCCGTGATATCGGGAAGCATATCACCGTGAATTATATGATGGCGAAAGATTCCGTCAAAAAACGCCTGAGCGCCGAATCGAGCGAAGGAATGTCGTTTACGGAATTCTCCTATCAATTAATCCAGGGATACGATTTCGTACATTTATACCGGGAAAAGAACTGCCGCCTGCAAATGGGCGGTTCCGACCAATGGGGAAATATTACGACCGGAGCGGAATTGATCCGGCGCATCGAAGGCGGAGAGGCTTTCGGACTGGTTTGCCCGTTGATTACCAAAGCCGACGGGGGCAAATTCGGCAAAACCGAGAGCGGAAACGTCTGGCTCGACCGCCGTTATACATCGCCTTATAAATTTTATCAGTTTTGGTTGAATGTGAGCGACAGCGATGCCGAAAAATATATCAAAATCTTCACCGCGCTCAGCAAGGATGAAATCGAAGCCCTCGTGGCCGAACAACAGGCTGCCCCGCACTTACGCCCGCTACAGAAAAGGCTCGCGGAGGAAATAACCGTGATGGTACACTCGCGCGACGACTACGAGGCGGCGGTAAGCGCATCGGAAATTTTGTTCGGAAAAGCCACCTCGCAGCAATTACACGCCATCGACGAAGAGACATTCCTGCAAGTATTCGAAGGCGTACCGCAATTCCGCATCGACAAGCAGAAACTGCATGCCGGCATAAAAGCGGTGGATTTGCTAACGGAAGAGGCCGAGGTATTCCCTTCGAAAGGCGAAGCGCGCAAAACCATCCAGAGCGCAGGGGTGACCATCAATAAAGAAAAGGTGAACGCGTTTGATGAACCGATCGGCGAATCGCATCTGATCGCCGGCAAATATATCGTTGTGCAACGCGGCAAAAAGAACTATTTCTTGCTGATTGCCGATTAACGGGATTGCGAAACGTATTTTCCGGGGGTGTCGCGCCAAGCGCCCCCCGGCAAAAGAAAAACAAAAAAAGTACCGCCAACATTTGGCCAATTACAATTATTATTCTATTTTTGCACTGCTTTTCACGAAGCATAGAAGGATTGTCCCATGGTGTAATGGCAGCACATCTGATTTTGGTTCAGCCAGTCCAGGTTCGAATCCTAGTGGGACAACAGTATTACCTGAATAAATTGCATGAAAACCGGAGATCGGATTATATTTAACAATAATAATCCGATCTTTTTTTATTCCGCATTTTGCCAAAAAGCTATTCAAGCGTTTGATCATCGAGAGATGCATCGGGTGCATTGCTCTTCACCGACTGAATGCCGTTATTGCGCGAAGATTCCGACTCATACATTTCGCTGTTTCCAACAATCTGTCCGTTTTTCGCTTTCAGGTTGAAGAAAAACTTTCCGTTGCTGGAAGTCTTTTTCTCATACAAACTTTCGTCGTGCGAGTTTTTCCGTACCGACTCGACGCCTTTCATACAATTGACTTTGGTCGTGTATCCTTCACTGGATAGAATAACTTGACCGTTTCCGGCTTTCAAATTGAATTGAAACTCTCCGTTCTTTCTTTTGCTGATTACAAATTTTCCCATTTTCAAATGTAGTTTTTAGTAAATAAATGTGAGTAAATAAACTGATTGTTTAACATTTTTACGAGCGGATTGTTCACAGGAAAATCTACCCCGCGTCAGACGGACGGGAGGCGTCAAAACAATCATTCGTTTTTATTCCCAAAAAATGAGGATCTTTGTACATTATCTTGTACAATTCAATAATAAAATAGAATCATTATGATAGTCATTAGTGCTTCGGAGTTAAGAGCCCGACAAAAGAAATATTTTGATTTGGCAGAAACCGAACCGGTGGTCGTAAAGAGAGGTAAAAAGCTGATACATTTGGTTGTAAAAGAGCGGCTTATTACGGATGAAGATATAAAAAACAGTTTAACACGAGAAGAATTAATGCAGGGCGTTAGGGAAGATATAAAAAGAATCTACAGCGGTCAAAAATGAAAATTCTTTTCGCCCCTGATGTTCGTGAATATCTCAAGGAAGTATCTGAAATTCTTTATGAAAAAGAAAAGCGAAGCGTCCTCTTTTTTCAAAGAATGATCTCCGCTTTTCACAGCGTAACACCCCTAACGCATTTTTATCGCTTTACCACAATGCCCAATGCTTCGAGCGACTGGTCATCCTTGAGTAGTATTTTAGCATATTTAATGAATTTACGGTATTCGGGGTCGAGTTCGTCAAACAACTTATCCCGGGCTTCGGTAGCTGCCTGTGCCTCGGAGACCTCTTTTTTCTGCCCTTCTTTCAAGGCTCGCAATGCGGCCACAGCGGCCAACGCAGCATCCACTTCCGTAGCCGGGACACCGGCATTGGGAATTTCTTCGAGCAACGCAGGCGTATTTTTTAGCTGTGTATAAAAACTCAGCACGATGTTCAACCAGTCTCCATACGCTTTCTTCACCCGCGCGTTCAGTCCTAATTGGACAAATACCTGCAGATTATCTTCAAAATAAATCTTCAACAAGCCGCGATGCTTCATATATTGATCGTGAATTTCTCCGCGTTTCTTGTTAAAGCTATCCGTTCCGGCATACTGTTCGCTCTGTTCCTTTTGTTGTTGCTGATTGAGTTGCAGGAGTGTTTCCACTTTTGCCAGATTCCCGTCGAGTTTCTCAGCGGTGTACCCTACCGGTTCCAGATGTGGTAAAATCGTCGGTAGTTTGCCATTGGTAAATGCAGTGTGCATTTTTTCGATGCGTTGTTCCATAGACATTCCACGTGTCTTTTTGTCTTTACTGTCGTCATGGGCAGTAGATGCAGATTCTTCTGTCATACTCTATCCATTTAATTGGTTAATATGAAGGCAAAATTAGAGACAAATTTTGACAAAAGCAATTTTTCTTCAATTTATTTTGTAGTTTTGAAAAAATCATATAAGGGATGGAATTTCCGCGTGTTTTTTTCGCTCTTTGGTCCGTCCGAAACATTTCTCCATGCTTCCCAGCCATTTTTTAGCGTTTTCCTCCCATTTTCCGGCATTTCCCGGCCATTTTCCGATGTTTTCCTGCCATTTTCACACGCTTCCGAGACATTTTTAGGTGCTTCCCGGACATTTTTTAGCATTTCCCGGACATTTTTGCTTGCTTTTTATTCATTCCGGCATGCTCATAAAGCATTCCCGCAAAACTGGCCAAAGATTTCCACACACGCCCCGAAATTTTCTATAGAGGATATAAAACCAGCCTCCTATTATTTTATAATACACTTGACACACTCTCTTTCAAATTTTATTAATCATGCACGACAACACTATCAATAAAAACCGCGTAACAAATTTATTGTTACACGGTTTTTATTATCTGTCACACACATATGCTGCGTGTCACATTACTTAGGGTATATGGTTTCGTATTACTTACTTCGCACTTTCGTGGCTGAAATAAATACCATTTGCAAGTTGAGCTGTTCCTTTATAAGAGCTCTTTTTTGCAATAACGGTTAGGTGATCTCCCACTTTAATACCTTTGGCTTCTATCAAGCCTTTCCTATCGTCGCCAGTTGCACCATAACCCGGATAACAGCCATACACATAAATCTCGCTGTCGCCGTCTTTCAAATAAAGATTACCGTAGTCCTTACTGGTAATCGAGGTAATTTCACCGGTCAGCATATAATAATCCTGGTCGGAATCGGGTTTGGTCAACACCTCGGCAATAGTAGAAACAGTCACAGGAATAACGCTTTCCAAAACGGCACCGCCGACTTGCGGAGTACCTTTATATTCGGCGCGTTTTCCGACAATGGTGATGATGTCACCCACTTTCAGATTTTTTTCCCGGAAACCGTCAATACCATATACATAGGTTTCACCGGAGAAATCCCTAAGGTATAAATTACCATATGTAGAATTATCAATCTTGGTGATCACACCTGTCAGACGATATTGCGTGTCACTCACTGCAGCGGCGAGGAATTCAGCCACCGAAGCGTCCACAATCGCACCTGTTTGACTCAGTGTTGTTTCTGTTGTATACTCTTTTTTCCCGTCCGTGGTACGGAATATGATGGTTGTTCCACGGTCACCACCGGCATTAGCTGCCGCTTTGAATTTCACAACCACTTCTTCACCGGCCGATTCGACAGAAGAAATTGACAACCACGACTTGGCATCTTCCGGGATATCTACCGAGGCGCCCTGCCCTTTGCAGGTAAGGTATGCTGTAAACTCACCCCCTTCAATAGGAAGCACTTTGTTTTCAACAGAATCAACTTTTATCAGTGATTTGTTGATGCTGATCACCGTCACATCCACCAATTCAATCGTTGAACCGTAAGTGAGTTTCGGGCCCTGCACCGTTACTTCATCACCCACTTCAAGCCCCCAACTCAGGAAGTTTTGCTTTCCTCCCTTCGCATCAAGCGTGCCGTAGACGTAGAGCGTACCGGTTTCATCTGTCAAATACCAGTTACCATATTGAGTATTGGCAATAGCAGTGCAAACACCCGTCACACGGAACGTTTTTCCATCGGGTCCGGCATTCACGTCCGCCACAGTGGCCTCTTCGATCTTGGGTAAACCCTGGATAATATTGATTCGTTGTGTCTTTCCACTGCTGTGAATCAACACCTCGGCCGTACGGCCATTGAGGGTGGAGGGAGCAGAAAAAGTGAGTTCCGCTTCACCGGCGCTTCCTCTGGTGGAAGAGATCGTTAACCATTTAATCGAATCTTGAACAGTCGTGTCATTCTTCCATATAAGCACTTTCTCTGCGGTCCAACTATCCTTGGACGTCACAGTGATGGTCGCATCACCCCCTCCCTCGGGAATAGCCACGTATGACGACGACACCTGAATTTCTTGAAGCAACGTCACAGCGTCTTCTTCGTCGCAACTTGCCATCAAGGCAAGCGTTACAATGAATAATGGGAATAAATATTTTAGTTTCATTTCCTTTATATTTTAATTAGTTGAAAATATACTTGATGCCAATGGATGCATACCAGCACTGGCTCAAAGAGTAGCTTGGCGTGAATGTTTGGGTATCACCTTTGATGGAAGTGGGTGTAGAGAATGTAGCCACACCGTCGGCATCCACACTTTCATACTTGAGGATACGAGCCTCCGAACCAATTTCAGGATTCAGATATTTAGCCACCCCCCAACTGGAATTGAAGAAGTTCATCACATTCTTGATATCAAAGCTAAGTTGCAATTTGTGTTGGTTATTGCCCGCATTGAGGACAAAATCGTGTTTGTAGCTAAAGTCGATACGGTGTACCCAGGGAGAGTAAACGCTGTAGGATTCGGCATACTTGCCCTGTCGGTTTTTCAAATAATCGTTCGCATGTACATAATCCATAAAACGGGTTTTGTCGTCTTCCGAAACAAACCGGAACTGATTGTTTGACACCTCTTCGTCAGTGGGGACATAGATTGCATCGTAGTTGTACCCGTCGTTATTCATATCGTTCACCGTCATGTAGGAGTAGTTCGCTCCACCGAGCCATCCTTCATAGATAATACTGTAATGATTGCCACTCTTGTCGTGGGCAGTAACCGAAGCCACCAAACGATCGGGTGTTGTGTACTGTGAATTGTGCAACTTGATATGGTTGGGGCCTTCTACTGTAGGAACATAAGTAAATGCAGATTCGGCATTCGATCCGGGCATACCGGTCACATCCTTGGCCACCGTGTGTGTATAGGCAGCCATCAGGCTGAGCCGTTCGGTCGGGTGCGCATTGAGGGTGATGTTGGCCGACCAGCCATAACCGCGGCTTGTATTTTCCAACACAAACGCCTTTGTGCCGGTACGATAACCATCGGGATAAATCGGGCGGTTGTCCACACCGTTGAAACGGGCAAAACCGCCTACATTGGGAATACTCCAGTCAGACATGGAGACACCGTTGATGGTTTTGTTGAAGATCCCTTCTACCGTAACCGAGGACGGAAACGGTGTCGGGAACGCATAGTCCACGGCAAGCGATGTTTTCCAGACCTGCGGCATTTTGAATTTTGAATCTACGGCCGAAATAGAGGAAGGCTCCGTACCTTCTTCAGGGGATATGGTGGGTAGGTACCCCAACGAGGCCAGCTTGTCATAAAGAGCGGCGATACTAGCTTTACCGTTGGCATCCGTTACCAGGCCGCCGGCAAACTGTGTCATGTCAATAAATTTATTTCCTTTATCGCCCACCGTGAATGTCCCTTTGTAACCATCAAACACCTTGGTACTGGCATTTATTTGAGCTTGGTATTGCACCATTCCACCGTTGGTGGGCATATTGGTGAAGAATACAAGTGGTAAATTACCGGAGAAGAGGCCGGTTCCACCGCGAAGTTTCAGGCTGTTGTCTCCATACGCATCCCATACAAAACCTACACGGGGTGAGAAAATAACATTTGCCGAAGGCCATTTACCGGTATCGATATGACGACCGGAATAATCGATTTTATAAATCGCCTGATTCGTCATCAAATCTTTATTATTGAAGAAAAGCCCATCGATACGAAGGCCGTAGGAGAGTTTGAATTTTTCGCCGAGACTCCAGTCGTCTTGGGCGTAAACGCCGATTTTGTTCGTTCTCACACGAGCCGCAGGATTGCTTTCCCCGCCATAACCATACGTCAAGTTCACAATTTCCGGGGTTCCTCCGTTTAAGAAGTCGTCAAGACTTGTGTAGCGATAGTAACCGGTGCCGTTACGCATATAAGCATTATCGGCCATCTTATATTCATAGGCAATCCCTCCTACAACTTTGTGATTACCCAGGTAATAAGTCAATTCATCTTTAATGTTCCATACATTGTTGTGCACACCGTTATTCCATGTAAAAAGCTCATACCCCAAAGACATATAAGCTTGCCCATCTTTCAAAATGTCGATAAAAGGGAATTCTGCAGAATTCGTCCCCCGGATATCGTCAAGTTTCGAAAATGTTGCCAGGAACTGGTTGGAAAGGTTGTTGGACAACCGGCTGTTCAAGTCGAAAGAGAATGAATGAACGAGGTTGTCCATCGAATACATCGAGTTGGCAAATGCCATGGAAGCTTGTGACAGGCGAGCCTCCGACACACGGGTGCCTCCATCCATGGAAGTGGCATTAGGAGAAATCCATGTAATATTTTTTGTGTAGTTATATCGCAAAGCCAGCCGATGTTGGTTTGTGATATTCCAATCCAAACGGGCAAGCAGTTTGCGGGTGCTTTTATCTGCGGGGAAACTTGTATAAGATCCCGTTTCATATCCATATTCACTCCTCACAAAGTCGGAAACCCTCTGAAGGTCGCTTTCCGTTGTGCGGGAGATATAACTGTCCGGAATGGCCACACCATTTGTTGATGCTCTCCAACGATTGGCAACGGTGGGTATTTTAGCCATTTCAGCATTCACGAAGAAAAACAATTTGTTCTTGATAATGGGACCGCCCAGCGTGAAACCGTAGGTCGTGTTACGGTCTTTTTCACGCACATCTTCTTCGACCAGTTTGCCTTTGACGGCATTACCGCGCATGTTTTCATTCCAGTGATAAACGTAACCGCTGCCTTTGAAGGTATTCGTACCGGATTTTGTAATCGCGTTCACACCGCCGCCGATAAAGTTTGTTTGACGAACATCGTACGGTGCGATCACCACCTGCAATTCTTCGATTGCTTCAAGGGAGATGGGGCTACCTCCACCAGGCAGCGCATCACTCAGACCAAAGTTATTGTTGAAATTGGCTCCATCCACCGTAAAGTTTGCCGTACGGCCATCGGTACCGGCAAAGCTCATACCATTCCCTCCATAAGGTGAAAGGCGGGTAACATCTATAATACTACGGCTTACCGTAGGTAAATTGACGATCTGGCTGTTGGTGATATTCGTCACAGCTCCCGTTCTCTCCGTGGTAAATTTTGTGCGGGCTGCCGTTACGACAACTTCATCCAATGATGTTGCTTCTTCTGAGAGTACGACATTCAATACATAGTTTTCACCCAGGCTCAACGTAATGTTGCTTGTTGTGCTTGTACCATACCCAATGTATGAAATTTTCACGGAATAAGGTCCGCCTACACGCATTCCGTTTAGGTTGAAGCGTCCCTCCATATTGGTAACCGTTCCGTAAGTCGTTCCCGAAGGTTCGTGCGTGGCAATCACCGTTGCCCCGATAACCGCTTCTTGCCCGCCGGTGACCCGTCCGCTCATGCTGGAAGTGGTTACCTGAGCTTGCATAACTGTAACAATCATCAAAAAGAATGCTACCAGTAAAAATTTTAATTTTTTTATCATAAACTAATTTATTAAAGTTTGTAGATTAAAATGATCATACCATAACTGAAAATCTACACAAAAGTACAATAAAAAAAATCAAAACTTATTACATTTCCGTTACATTTTCAAAGTGAAGCGAAACCGTTTGATCATCATCAACCAACATGATAAACAATCTATTATGTTTAGAATAAAAAAACGCTCAAAAAATCATTTTACATAGGTATTAAGTTTCATTCACTTACACAGAGAAAGACAATAGGTTAACAAAATAATATCCAAGCTACATAAAATTATAAAAATCAATAGTAGAAAAATTCTACAAAGCCTCTCTTTTATATAATAAAAAAGATGTGCAACCCATATAGAACAGGCTGCACATCAATCTTTAAATATGTACGATAATGGCAATGAATTACATCATGCCGCCCATTCCACCGCCGCCCATAGGCATTTGCGGAGCAGGATTGTCTTCCTTCTTGTCGGTGATGACACATTCGGTAGTCAGGAACATGCCGGCGATGGAAGCCGCATTTTCCAATGCAACGCGTGTCACTTTGGCAGGATCGATCACACCCGTTTCATACAGGTTCTCGAACTGGTCGTTACGGGCATTGTATCCGTAGTCCGCTTTTCCTTCGCGAACTTTCTGCACAATCACGGCGCCTTCTTTGCCACTGTTGGCGACAATCTGGCGAAGGGGCTCTTCGATAGCACGTTTGACGATTTCGATACCGGTGGTTTCGTCTTCGTTCGCGCCTTTCAACCCTTCCAACGCTTCGATGGCGCGGATGTAAGCCACACCGCCGCCCGGAACGGTTCCTTCTTCAACCGCTGCACGGGTTGCGGAAAGCGCATCGTCCACACGGTCTTTCTTTTCTTTCATTTCCACTTCCGAAGGAGCGCCTACATACAATACGGCTACCCCGCCCGAAAGTTTCGCCAACCGTTCCTGCAATTTCTCGCGGTCGTAATCGGACGTTGTTTTTTCTATTTGAGCGCGGATTTGTGCGACACGATTGTGGATGGTTTCTTTATCGCCCACCCCGTTTACGATCGTCGTGGTATCTTTGTCGATAGTCACTTTTTCGGCGCTACCCAACATATCGAGCGTTGCATGTTCGAGCGTCAGGCCTTTTTCTTCCGAAATCACCGTACCGCCCGTCAAGATGGCGATATCTTCCAGCATTTCTTTACGGCGGTCGCCGAATCCGGGAGCTTTCACAGCCGCAATCTTCAACGATCCGCGCAGACGGTTTACAACCAGGGTCGTAAGCGCTTCCGAATCGATATCTTCTGCGATAATCAACAGCGGTTTGCCGGTTTGAACGCTCTTCTCGAGGATAGGAAGAAGATCTTTGATGGCCGATATTTTTTTATCGTGGATAAGAATCTGCGGATTTTCGAATTCCACCTGCATGCTTTCGGTATCGGTCACGAAATAAGGAGAGATATATCCGCGATCGAACTGCATCCCTTCTACGACATCTACATACGTATCGGTACCTTTGGCTTCTTCGACGGTAATCACGCCTTCTTTGCTGACTTTCTGCATGGCTTCGGCAATGAGTTTACCGATGGTTTCATCGCCATTCGCCGAGATCTTGGCCACATTTTCGATTTTCTTCAAATCGTTGCCGACTTCTACAGCCTGGCTTCTGAGGTTTTCCACCACTTTGGCCACGGCAATGTCTATTCCGCGCTTCAAATCCATCGGATTAGCGCCGGCGGTTACGTTCTTCAATCCTACCCTGATGATGGATTGAGCCAGCAAGGTAGCGGTGGTTGTTCCGTCGCCCGCATCGTCATTGGTTTTGGTAGCCACTTCCTTTACCAGTTGGGCGCCCATGTTTTGGAAGGGATCCTCCAATTCTATTTCTTTTGCCACGGTCACCCCGTCTTTCGTAATTTGGGGAGCGCCGTATTTTTTGTCGATGATCACATTGCGGCCTTTAGGGCCCAAAGTTACTTTTACTGCATCCGCCAACGCGTCCACTCCTTCTTTGAGTAAATCGCGGGCATCCATTTCAAATTTAATTTCTTTTGCCATAATTATACTTTTTTTTCTGTTTGTTATCCGATAATAGCTAAAATGTCAGACTGGCGCATGATGAGGTATTTTTCACCATCAAGTTCAATTTCCGTTCCGGCATATTTCCCGTAAAGAACGTGGTCTCCGGGTTTCACGACTATTTCTTCGTCTTTAGTACCTTTTCCGGCCGAAATAACTTCGCCTTTCAATGGTTTTTCTTTCGCTGTATCGGGAATAATAATTCCGCTTACTGTTTTTTCTTCCGCAGCGGCCGGTTTTACCAACACTCTGTCTGCTAATGGTCTAATATTCATATCTCTAAAATTAATGATTAATTAATTGTTGTTTGTTATGTAGAAACTGTTTAAAATTGTTTCTTCGTTCGACACAATTCAAATAGCGAATTCTATGCCAAAAAAACAAATCCGCCGTTTTCCACCAAAAAAATTCTATTTGAAAGGGGAGACTGACAAAATTGCAGTCGGAAGAACCGGCGTGTCGCGTGATATTGCTTCGCGACAGGATTCGCTGTACGGATAATGAGAACATACAAGCGCTGCAAGAGGCTATAACTATCGTAACCTGTTGAAAACTGATAATTGATAACCGGAAGCTTTGCTATTCTTTTAGTATCTTTGCAAGGTGTTTATACATTATATTAATTGAATAGATGAAAGCTTTTATTTCCTGGAGCAGCGGTAAGGATTGCATGTATGCGATGCATCGTTTTTTAGCGGATGGCGGCAACGAAGTGTTTTGCTTGTTGAATATGTCGGATGCAAACAGCGACCGCTCCCGTTCGCATGGTATCAGGAACGAACTGATCCGCCGGCAATCCGAAAAAGTAAGAATCCCTCTTATCCAACAACCGACCACAAGAGCCGAATATGAAAAAGATTTGAAAGCCGTTATGGCTCATCTGAAAAAAGAGCACGCGGTCGATACCGGCGTATTCGGGGATATTTTCGTCAGGGAACACAAGACGTGGATCGAACGGGTATGCCACGATATGGATATCACGCCCGTATTTCCGCTCTGGGGAATGGATACGGAAGTGGTGATGAACGGCTTCCTGAAAGAAGGTTATAAATCCATCGTGATTTCGGTGCGCAAAAACAAGTTGCCGCCTTCTTTCCTGGGGCGCATTGTGGATGAGGCTTTCATAAACGATTTGCGCGCAATACCGGGAATGGATGTGTGCGGAGAGAACGGCGAATATCACACCTTTGTTTTCGACGGCCCGTCGCTTGCCGATGTGGTTCCTTTCGAAAAAGGGGAAATCACCGAAAATGAAACGCATCATTTTTTGCAATTAAGATAATAGAGGATAGAGGTTGGAGATTAGAGACCGGAGACTGGAGACCGATGACTGATGACCGGAGACCGATGACCGGAGACTCCAAACTGCCGGATGAAATAACGTGTAAAACTTTGAGTAATAAAAAACAATGAAATATGAAGTCAGTATATAGCAATAAAAAGTTTATTGTATCGATACTGTTTTTCGCATGGGTAACCCTCGCTTTCGGACAGGCGTCTTATTCGAAAATAATCTCGTTGGCGCCGTCCGTCACGCAAAGCTTGTATTATTTGGATGCGCAAGACAAACTGGTAGGATGCACGAGTTACTGTACGGCGGCTAAAAACGACCACAAACCGGTTGTCGCCTCTGCCGTAAAGGCGAATATCGAAAAAATCGTCAGCCTGAAACCCGACTTGGTCATCGCTTCAGGGCTTACGAGCCCGAAAGATTTGGAATTGCTGCGCAAAATGGGAATAAAAGTGGAAGTCTTCGGCTCTCCCCGCTCCTTTCAGGAAATCTGCGACCAATTCATCCTTCTGGGGAAATGGGTAGGGGCGGAACATCGGGCAAAAAAAACGGTATCGGAAAGTCAACAGAAAATACAACAGATTGCTCGACGCATCTCACGCCTCAACAAGCCGAAAATGTTTTTTCAAATCGGCGCCAACCCCTTGTTCACCGTCATACCCAACACGTTTATGAATGACTATATGACGTTGCTGGGGGCCGGGAATATTGCGAAGGGCCTCACACAAGGCGCCGTCACACGCGAGTTTGTAGTGGCCAAAAACCCCGATTATATCTTTATCGTCACGATGGGGATCGTCGGGGACGAAGAGATGAAGACCTGGATGCGGTACACGAATCTGAAAGCGGTACGAGACAATCACGTCTACATCATCGACTCGGAAATCGCCTGCCAACCGACGCCCATCACGTTTGTCCAAACAATAGAGACAATGAATAAATTAATGACTGGAGATTAGAGATTAGAGATTAGAGATTGGAGATTGGAGATTGGAGATTAGAGGTTGGAGGTTGGAGACCGGCGACTGAAGACCGAAGACCGGCGACATTAGACATCAGACATCAGACATCAGACATCAGACATTCATAATGAAAAAGCTTGGATTGATACATATATATACCGGCGACGGTAAAGGCAAGACAACGGCTGCTGTCGGCCTGGCAACCCGCGCCTTGGGAAGCGGCTTTAAAGTGTGCTACTGCTCGTTCCATAAAGATCCCGCAAAATACGGGTATGCCGAAATGGAAAGCCTGAAAAAACTCGGGGCGACCGTGCTGAATTTTGCCATCGGGCATCCTCATCTCGACAAAAGCATCGACGAAGAACAAATAAAGAAGGAAGTGCCCGAAGCCATTCAAACGCTCCGGAACAAGCTGGCCGAAGAGTCGTTCGATTTACTGATTATGGACGAGATCCTGATCTCCGTCCGCGACCGCTATCTCGAAGAATCGATCCTGCTGGACTTCATCAAAGACAAGCCGCAGGATACGGAACTCGTGTTAACGGGAAGGGCTGCCACCGAAAACGTCATGGCGCTGGCTGACTACGTCACATTCTGCAAAAAGCTGAAACATCCTTACGACCGTAAGATCCGCAGTAGGAAGGGAATTGAATATTAATAAAACGGCTACACGCCTTTTTGTCCTGACGCTTTTATTTTTGTCAGAAGGTAAAAAAGATATAACTTTGCTTTCGATACTTCATTTCGTTAGCAATTAATCATTCAAATAATTATGGATAATAATTTGGCTTCTTATATTTCAATCAACCCGGAAATCCGTTTTGGAAAACCGTGTATAAAAGGCACGCGGATAACCGTTACGGACATTCTTCAATGGCTTGCTTCGGGTATGTCTCATGAAGATATTCTCCATGATTACCCCAACCTCACAGAAATTCATATTCGTGCAGCATTACGCTTTGCGGCAGACAGAGATACTCTTATCAAAACAATTTCGATTGACAATGCGAATCCGGCTATTGCTTGACGCAAACTTATCACAGAAAATGCTTATCGTAACCAATGATGAAGACTTTTTGCATCTGTCCAGTACAAAAGGATTTCCGCCTAAAGTAATTTTATTACGTACGGGAAATCAAAACCGGAAATATATCGAACAATTAATCATAACCAATAAGTCGCAAATAGAATCATTTATTTACTCGACTGAATATGGTGTTTTAGAAATTATATAAATGGTTGTCATGGAGATCGCTTCCGGTAAAACAAGGATATAAAAATGCAGCAAGAACAAGGACGGTGGGCAATATATGTGCTTTTATTACTGGCGGCTTTGACCGGCGCGGCTCTATTGTCGCTGGGGATGGGCGAAATATCCATTCCTTTTGCCGATATCCCCCGCCTACTCGCCGACAAAGAAAGCACTGAGTATGGCGTGTTGGCCTATATCCGTATTCCGCGCACCTTGCTCGGCTTTGCCATCGGCGGAAGCCTGAGCCTTGCCGGAGCCATTCTGCAAGGCATTTACCGCAATCCGCTCGTCGAACCGTATACACTGGGTATTTCCGGCGGGGCTTCACTGGGCGTTACGTTTGCCATTGTGTCAGGCTTGCACCTGCTCAACGTCCTGTTCCTCCCGCTGGCGGGATTCATCGGCGCCTTTGCAACCATCTTCCTGGTCTATACGCTCAGCTTGGGAAAAGGCGGCTTGAGCGTCAACCGGATGCTCCTTATCGGCGTAATGATCAGCTTTATTTCTTCCTCGCTGATGATGTTCCTGATGTCCGTGACTTCGGCCGAAAACATCCACGGCATCGTCTTCTGGATCATGGGCTCGCTCAACGAATCGAACAGCACGATGATCACGTTGATGGTTGTGCTTTCGGTGTTCTGCCTGCTCGTGTCGTATCTGTTCGTAATGCCCCTCAATGCCCTCCGGTTAGGCGAAGAAAAAGCCCGCCATTTAGGGTTCAACGCCAACGGCGTCATCCGTATCCTGTTCATCATCACCTCGCTCCTGACAGGCGCCTGCATATCGGTGGCGGGCATCATCGGTTTCGTGGGACTGGTCATTCCTCACATCGTCCGCCTTTGGGTGGGAACCGATTACCGGATATTATTAATCGCATCCTTCCTTAGCGGCAGCACGTTTCTGATCTTATGCGATGTACTGGCACGAACCATCATCGCACCTAACGAACTGCCTATCGGCGTGATTACCGGCATTGTGGGCGGCGTGGCATTTATTCTGTTGTTGAATAACACGAAACGGAAAGAACTAAAGGCAAGAAACGTTTGAATGTAATTCATACTTCATACTTCATACTTCATACTTTATAACTCATAATTCATAATTTGTAATTCGTAATTTGTAATTTTATATGTCTTCTTTTCTCGATATACAAAACCTCTCTTGCGGATATGGCAACGGCTTCCGGACACACGACATCCGGCTGACGCTTGCCGAAGGATCGTTTGCCGGCATTATCGGCCCCAACGGATCGGGGAAAACCACCCTTTTCAGAGGAATATCCGGTTCTTTGCCGTTGAAAACAGGCCGCATCCTGCTTGAAGGGGAAGACCTGTCGACACTTTCCTGGCGCGAAAAAGCGCAAAAACTCGCCATCGTATCGCAGTTCTCGCAAATCGCCGACCTTACTGTGGAGGAATACGTATTGATGGGGCGGCTCCCTTTCCGGCGGCAGTTTCAGTTTTTCGACCGCAAAGAGGATATCGAGATCGCGCATCATTATATGCAACTTACCAACACCTACCGGCTGCGCCACAAGTCGATGGAGGAATTGAGCGGGGGTGAACAGCAAATGGCGAACATCGCCTCCGCCCTCTCGCAGCACCCGCGATTGCTGCTGCTCGACGAACCGACCTCACACCTCGACATCACCCATCAAATGCAGTTCTTGAACCTGATACAACGCATGAACGAAGAAATGAAGCTGACCGTGATGATGATCGTGCACGACCTTTCGCTCGCGGCCGAATATTGCGATTTCCTGCTGATGATGAAAGACGGAACGACCTATTGCCAGGGCCTTCCCGAAGAGGTGCTTACTTACGAACATATCGAACACGTATATAACACGGTCGTCATTGTGAAAACCAATCCGGTATCGGGCAAGCCGGTCGTCTTCCCCGTTTCCGAACGGCGCCTGCGCGACGGCAATCAAGAGATAAGATAACAGGCAATACGACTCAGAACGACGTCGACAGTCCCAATAAGGCAACTATCTATCCGGTACCCTAAGTTCTTGCCTGTATGTACATAATGCTTATTAACATAATAAATCCCTTACGAATGTACAAAAAGTCGTACATTTGCATCCACCCTTTAATTTTTGAATTATGATCGTTATTAGTCCGACAGAATTACGGAACCAACAAAAAAAATATCTCGAAATGGCAGAAACCCAACCTGTAGTGGTTAAGCGAGGGAATAAACTAATTCATTTAGTCGTGCATGACAGAGTGATAACAGATGAAGATATTCGTAATGGATTGACAAAAGAAGAATTATTAAGTCGAGTCCTTCCACGCATTGAGAAGCTTTTTGATAAAAAATGAAACGAGTTATTGTCGCTCCCGCAGTTGAAGATCATTTAGTAGAACTGATCGAGATACTTTATAATAAAGACTATTTTGGATTTAAGGATGAGGCAATAGCATATACCTATTCATTAGTATCGGATATCTATGACACCTTACCCAATCGGGCGAGTAAAGTTGCTCCGCCTTATTTTTCCCGATATGGCAAAGATTTGTATTATTCGGTTTTTAAGAAAAATGACAACACTCAGTGGTATGTATTTTTCAATTATGAAAATGATATCTTCTATGTCCGATACATAGGGAACAACCACACCTGTGCGCAACACATTCGCTAATAGCATAAGAACACAACTATTTTTAGAACAATCACCCTGCAAAAAAGTCCTGTTTTCCCCCTGTATACGGTTTTATAATCAAAATCAAGCCGGTCGTCTTCCCCGTCTCCGAACGGCGCCTGCGCGACGGCAATCAAGAGAAACCATAACCGGAAGCATCGACCGGTGTAACGCTCACGCTCATAAGTAATAATTATAAACAATTTCTTATTCCATGCGTTTGGATATGGACAAAAATTCATGTAATTTTGCAGGAAACTACTAAATTGCATTGTTTATGGAAACAAATTTGCCAATAGATAATATACTATTAAAAAAGGCGCATTCCATTGGAGGTCTAAAAACGCAAAAGGATACGGTGGAATTGGCGTTGGAAGAGTTTATTACAAAACGGGAAACGGGAAACGGAAAAAGTGATAAAAATGTTCCATACGGTCGATTACGCTCCCGATTATGACTATAAAAAATTGCGTGACCGAAAATGAGAGATGTATTGGTCGATACGTCCGTATGGTCTTTAGCTTTCAGGCGTAGCAAGCTCGGTGAAAGAGAATTTGCTGAAGATCATGATTTTCTAAGCTATCAGAAATATTTGCCAATTACACTGTATGAGTTTTAGATGGAAGAAATGCTAGACAAAGTGATAGGGGTAGAAGGAACTCACGAACGGGATGCATACGATACAGAAGTAAATTCTTTCCTAATAGGGGAATCCATTAAGCAGGCAAGACAATCTAAAAACCTTACCTTTTTTAAAGATATTCAAGGCAATGAATATCCGCGTTCATTTAGAAATCGGGGATTTGAGTAAAATAGCATTATGTATCTATAACCGCCACCGGTCGTCTTTCCCGTCTCCGAACGACGCCTGCGCAACGGAAAAATAAGAAAATAATTCCGTACGATTAATAGTACAATTCATATTTTCTCTTATCTTTGTCATCACATATTAAATAACGCGTTATGATTATAGTCAGTCAATCGGAATTTAGAGATAATCTGAAAAAGTATTTTGATTTATCTACAAAAGAAAGAATAATCATTACCCAAAGAGGGACGAATGAGGTGATCGAACTGGTTAGAAAAACGAGAGTAGAAGAACCGTACTTAACATCGGATGAATTTATAAATGCAGTGAATGACCGGATCGATAGATTTCCGGATAAGCCATGAAAAAAGTATTTTTTTCACGGCGAACGGTAACGTACCTTAGCGACTTGGTAGAGACTCTGTATATAAACGATTATTTTGGGTTTAAAGACGAAGCAAAAAAATATGTAGAAGAATTGGTGCGAGAAGTTGAAAAAAACATTGACACAATGCCAAAGAAAAAAGCCCCCAGATACTTTTCGAAGTATGGAGACGGTTTGTATTATATCCGTTGTCGGAGGAATAAAAACACGACTTGGTATTTTTTCTTCAGTATCAGAAAAGACGGATACTATATTGAATACATCGGAAACAATCATATCATAGCCCAATATCTATAACTGCCCCGACCATTCGCCCTTTTCGTCATTGCGGCCTCGATCCGCAATCCCTCCGCCATCATTTTCCAAATAAAATCAAGCACATTTGCATTTTTAACAATTAAATTGAATACTATTTCCCTATATTTTTCCCTTATATATAAAAACAAAAAAACAGAAATTTGTAAATACCGTAAAAGATGGAGCCTTTAGATGAATAATCTGTATACTGAATATTAAATTTTATACAGCATGTAATATTGGATAAACATCATGGAGATAGATTTGAAGAAAAAGGAAGACCGTATAATCCGATCCGGTCAAGATGCGACGTTTGATGGAAACGGAGACTTACTGGCGTTTATGTATCGAACATACGCGGACGACCTCTATGCGTACGGCCTGTCGATTCATTCCGATATCGGCATCATAGAAGATGCTATTCATGATGTGTTTATCGATGTGTATACAAAGGAGAAGCGGTTTGCACGCATCTCCAACTTAAAGCATTATTTACGAACGGCATTCCGTCACCGGCTCTTATTTTTATTACAGGGAAATAAACGCTTTGTGGAGATTTTAAATGATACGACAGAGTTATTAGCCGAAAAAAACAGCCAGGAACTTTGGATCGAGAATGAAGAGGAAAACGATAAAAAAAAACGAGTCAACTGCTTGTTATCAGGCCTGACCCGCCATCAACGGGAAGCCGTTCACTTGCGTTTTATCGACGGGCTATCTTATGATGAGATATCGGAAATTATGCAAATCAATTATCAATCGGTGAAGACTTTAATACACAGAGCGGTTTTAAGGATTCGAAATAATGATACTTCATCTTCGTCTTACTCGGATAAAAATAAAAAATGAAAACAGATTATAGCCACTATAAAGATATTGATTTCCTCGATGATGATTTCTTCATTGAATCGATGATCTCCCCCACTACAGAGAGCAAACTTTTCTGGTCGGAGCTTATTGACCGGAAGGAGATCGATATCAATGAATATATTTCCGCCAATATGTTATTGGACACCATACGGAAAAGCCGGCGCGAGATACCACAGGAGCGGAAAGACCGGCTGTGGAAACGAATCGAAACAACGCGAAATTCGCCGGACAAGAAACAGAAAGCAATACACCGGTATAAATATCTCGCTATTACAGCTTGTATTGCCGTTATCATAGGATTATCCATCACCTTTCTGTTGGAGAGGAAAAACGTGTCCGATAGTTCGGATATCGACTATGCCCAATTTCAAGCGCTTCATCAACCGCAAAATCAGAAGGAAATACGCATCGTTACGGAAGACAGTCAATTGGAAATTGATGGCAAAGAAGCCGATATAAAATACGACAGCACGGGATCATTCACCGTTAACAGTGAAGCGGTAAGTACCGGAACAACACTCCCTTCGGTTGCGAAAGTTTCTTATAACCAGCTATCCGTACCGTATGGAAAACGGGCCTTCTTAACGCTTGCCGACGGGACTTCATTGTGGGTAAATGCCGGCACTTCGGTGATCTATCCGGCTACTTTTCCCGAAAATAAAAGGGAGATTTATGTAGACGGGGAAGTATACGCCGAAGTACAACGGGATCAAAGTCGGCCTTTCGTGGTGAAAACAGATAAACTGGAGATTCAGGTGCTCGGCACTTCTTTCAATTTGTCGGCTTACAAAGATGACGCCTTTAAAAGAGTGGTCTTAGTGAACGGAGCGGTCGATGTTAAGCAGAACGGCGTAAACACCCGATTAGTCCCCAATCAGGCATATACCTATACTCAAAATGGGATCAGCGTAGAAACAGTCGATACGGAGATATACACTTCGTGGCGTGACGGCATTTATATATTTCAGAATGAGCCTATCGAGAACATTCTTCAACAGTTGGCACGTTATTACAATGTGACCATGATCTTTCCCTCGGAACCATCCCGAATACTGTGCTCGGGTAAACTGGAGTTGAAAGACGACCTCTCCCGTTTACTCAACAACCTGTCTCAAATCGCGTCGTTTAATTTCGGCGTAAAGGACAACGAATACAGAATACAGTTTAATCAATAATTTCAGATTCAATATTTAAAAATCCGAACTTAAGTTTAATGCATTCATTTATTTAATAAAATCATGAAGCAAATAAAATTCAAATTCAGGCGAAAAAAAATTCAGGTTATTCTTATGATCTGTTGCCTGCAATTATTTACTCCGGGGCGTTCAATTGCGCAGCCAATTACCATTCATCAGGCCGATAAGTCGGTAAGGGAGATTATTCGTATTATCGAGAAGACCAGCGATATGGTTTTTTTCTATAACAACGATGACATTGATCTCAATCGGAAAGTCAGTCTAAACGTCAATGATCAGCCAATTGAAAAAGTCCTTGATCTGTTGTTCGGAAATACGCAAACAACCTACAAGATCGACGGCCGGCAGGTGTATATCATGAAAAAGCAGGCAAAGGAGGAGAGAGTGGTACAACAACAGAAAAAAGCCATCACCGTAAAAGGTAAAGTCACCGACGAAAAAGGCGAATCCCTGCCCGGGGCCACAGTTATTATTGTCGGGGCCACAAAAGGAGTCATTACCGATGTCGATGGAGTTTATTCTATTGAAGTAAGCCCCACCGATGAACTGGAATTTACCTACATCGGTATGGAGCCCCAAAAAGTAAAAGTGAACAATAACACCACATTAAATATTATCCTGAAAGAAAAAGTTGATGAATTGGAAGAGATAACGGTGGTTGGTTTCGGACGCCAGAAAAAAGAGAGTGTAGTAGCGGCCATCACAACAGTCAAGGGTGAAGAATTACGCATCCCCACACGGAGTTTATCAACCAGCTTAGCGGGACAGTTCTCCGGTTTAATTTCCGTGCAGCGTTCGGGGGAACCGGGATACGACAACGCCGAGTTCTGGATCCGCGGTGTCAGTTCCTTTGCCGGCGGTACGAACCCGTTGGTGCTTGTCGATGGCGTGCCGCGAGAGATGAACGATATTGAACCGGATGAGATAGAGACGTTTACTTTGTTGAAAGACGCTTCCGCCACATCCATCTACGGCTCCGAAGGCGCCAACGGCGTTGTATTGATTACCTCCAAAAGGGGGAGAGAGCAAAAACCCTCCATCTCTTACCGGGGAGAGGTAGGCGTATTGACGCCCATACGTATACCCCGCTTCGCCAATTCGTATGATTTCCTCACGCTCTACAACGAGAGACTGACAAATGATGGGGACGCTAAATACATTGACGATGTCGAACTGGAAAAATACAGAACCGGAGAAGACCCCGATTTATATCCGAGCGTTGACTGGTGGGGAACTTTGATGGCAAAACACACATCCAATACGCGACACACGTTGAATTTCAGGGGCGGCGGTGAAAGGATGCGGTATTTTGTTTCGGGCGCTTATTTCGCAGAAAGCGGCTTATTTAAACAGAACAACGAATACAACAACAACGCGGGGTTGAAACGATATAACCTCCGCAGTAACATCGATATAAATGTCACCCCGACCACATTCCTGCGCGTAGACCTGAGCGGGCAGTATTTAACCACCAACTATCCGAGCAGTAGTACATCTGGTTTATTGAGTAATTTTGTACAAGTCCCTCCGCATGTTATACCCGCTGTCTATTCGGACGGCACCTTATCTCGCAGCAGTGACACTTGGGTGCAACCATATAACGAGTTGATGGAAAGCGGGTATAGGAAAGAATGGAGGACAGGCCTTCAATCCAAAGTGGAACTGGAGCAGAAATTGGACTTTGTTACTCCCGGATTGAAAGTGAAAGGGGCGGTCAGTTACGATTCGAATTCTATATATTATATGACGAGGTCAAAAACGCCCGCGGCCTATTACGCGGAAGGAAGACTTCCCAACGGGAATTTGATCTTTAATCAAATTACGAATGAAACGCCTTTTGGTACGCCGACAACCTCCAATTCCGGCAATAAAAACATATATATAGAAGGGTCTCTGAATTATGACCGCGCTTTCGATAAACATGCCGTAACGGGGATGTTACTTTATTACCAGAAGGACAAGCAATTGCATAATAACGCTCTGGCTTTCCGGAAACAGGCATGGATAGGAAGGGCTACCTACGCATTCGACAACCGGTACCTGTTGGAAGGCAGTTTCGGGATCACCGGCAGCGAGCAGTTCGCAAAAGGGTACCGTTACGGTATCTTTCCGGCCGTGGGATTGGGTTGGAATATAACCAACGAGCCTTTCTTCCCTGAAAATTGGTTAAATACGCTCTCTTCCTTAAAACTGCGGGCGTCTGTAGGAAAAACGGGGAACGACAATACCGGGGGAGACCGGTTTTTATACAAACCCTCTTTCAATGACGACTCCGGGTATAGCTGGGGTATAGGAAGCACCGGGACATTGAACAACGTTGGCGGCATTATTGAAGGGCGTTTCGAATCCCCGTCCCTCTCCTGGGAAATAGAGATGAAACGGAATTATGGTATCGACCTTATGCTCTTCAATGGGAAAGCGGACCTGCAGGTCGATTATTTCGACAATCTGAGGACAAATATATTGATGCAACGGAAAACGATATCCGGCGCCGCGGGATTCAGACAGGCGCCTTGGCAAAACTTCGGTAAGGTTAGCAACAAAGGGGTGGACGCCGCTTTTAACGTCCACCAGATCATAGGCGACTGGCGACTGTCTTTGAAAGGGAACTTCACTTTCGCCAGGAACAAGATCCTTGAATACGACGAAATTCCCCAATCCTATCCGTGGATGGCGGTTACCGGAACACGCCTTTTCGGTTTAAAAGGGCTAGCGGTAGACCGGTTATACAGGGAGGATGATTTTAACATTTTGGTAGATGCCAATGGAAATAAAACCTATACGTTGCGGGAAGGCGTAGTCCATTCCGAGATGCTGCCCAATCCGATGCCGGGCGATATCCTGTACGTAGACCAAAACGGTGACGGTGTGGTAGATACAAACTATGATGCGGTACAGGATTATGTCCATCCTACCGTACCAGAAATTATGTACGGTTTTGGAATAAATGCAACTTATAAAGGGATTTATGTCAGCCTGTTTTTTCAGGGTGCCGGCAATACATCCCTTAATCTGAACAATCAGCCACATCTCTTTCAACCTTTCTCTGAAGCCATTTATAATTCGAGCGTAAGGCAGGAAATAATCGAGAGCCGCTGGACAGAGGCCAACCCGTCGCAAGATGTGTTTTTCCCCCGGATAAGTTTAAAAAGTAAAACAAATACCAACTCGACACTCAACAGCTGGTTTTTCCGTGACGCATCGTATTTACGATTAAAAACGGTTGAACTGGGATACACTATTCCTGAAAAAATAGCAGCAAAAGTTCTTATGAAACAAGCCCGGATTTATGTGATGGGACAAAACGTTGCTTTGTTGTATGACAAGGTAAAAATGTTTGACCCGGAATTGGGAAACAGCGGCGCCGGCGCACGGTATCCGCTCACAGCTACATGGTCAGCAGGATTGGAATTAACGTTCTGAAATATATGCCGTATTTTATTGATTTATAAAATCCTTTTCAACAACTGTAAAAACGAACAAAATGAAATATCTGAAATATCTTATAACCGCTATTCTTTTTGTCGGATTCGCTCTAACGTCCTGTGAAGACTATCTGGATGTATCCGACGAATTAGCGGAAGAACGATCACTTGAAAAAATTTTCTCAAACCCGCAAGACGTAAGAAAGTGGCACCGGAATATATACAAAGGAATTCCGAACACTATGAATTTTTACTGGATATCAGTAGTATGGGATATAGGGATGGGGAATCCCTGGCCCAATTTAGCGGATGAGTTGATTCCTTCTTTCGAAGAAAACTACCCCTATACAAGAGCGTTAAGTCCGGCCGATCGACCTTTGTTTTACGGGCGATGGCACTTGTATCAACTAATCCGCCAAGCAAATGTCTTTTTAGAAAATGCAAAGGAAATACCCAAAACGGGAGATGCTGATTACATAGGCCTACCTGAGGTAGAAGAATTAAAAGCGCAAGCCCGTTTTTTAAGAGCCTATTACCATTACCTGCTCTTCGAGTTATACGGTCCAGTCCCTATTATGGAAAAGTCAGCAAATCCGGCCGATCCGGATTTGGATTTTGCCCGGAATTCGGTGGACGAAGTGGTCGATTTCATTTATACTGAGTTGACAGACATACTGGAGGACCTGAAAGGCCCCAATTATTACGATCCGAATTATCTGGCAGTCCCTACCAAAGGAACAGCATTAGCCGTCAGGGCGCGGCTTATGGTGTACGCGGCGTCTCCCCTGTTTAACGGCGGCTACACGGAAGCGTTGCAGCTTACGAATAAAGACGGAAAACGGTTATTCCCGGATAAGGACGATACAAAATGGCAGAAAGCGTTGAATGCATGCCAGGCATTCATTGACTATGCCAATGCCGGGCATTATGAATTGCATAAGGAATATACGAACGGGGTTTACGATCCGTATAAAAGCGTGTATGAAGTTCACATGAAATTCAACAAAGAGATTATCTTGGCCCGGTCGGACGATCAAGGCGTTATTAATGCTGGAGGCCCTGTTGGTAATATAGATTTTTACACCATACCTCGTGGAGCAAGAGGGGGAGGTTCCAGTACGGGCGGTGGCGGAGTCCTGCAGGAATTGGTGGACGATTATTTTATGTGCGACGGACTTGCCATCGAAGAATCGCCACTTTACACCGAAACAGGATTTTCTACCGCCGGAGAGGATTTAACAGGAAGGACTGAAATAGGGACACATCGAATGTATATTAACCGGGAACCGCGGTTTTATCAAAATATTTTTTATAACGGCAGGAAATGGCACATCGGAGGCGAACAAATCTGGTACAACAAAGGCGGGAACTCCGATAATTCCGGATTTGCGCCCCGTTCCGGTGCTTCGTTATATAAACGGTTAAGCCAAAGGGTTTACCATCTTTCTCCCCATCCATTAACTGAATACCGGCCAATCATGATTTTCCGCTTGCCGGAATTCTACCTGTTGTACGCGGAGGCGCTGAATGAAGTAAGCCCTGGTGATCCGAGAATCTTAGAATACGTGGACAAAGTGCGCGAACGTGCCGGCATCCCTTTGTTGGCAGCTATAAAACCGCAGATTAAAGGGAACCAGGAAGCGCAACGAAAAGCGATCAGGGCCGAGATGAGGATAGAGTTGGCGACGGAAGGGCAGCGCTATTTTGATGTGAAACGCTGGATGATCGCGGAAAACAAACCCGGAGAAGGAGGCCTTGGCGGGGACTTTACCGGCATGGATATGGAGGCCAAAACATTGACCGGTTTTTACAAACGTATTGTGATACAAAAAAGAGTATTTGAACGCAAAGAATACCTTGCCCCGTTGCCGCAAGAGGAGATCCAAAAATCACGATTGTTGGTGCAAAATCCGGGATATACGCCTACTGTCGAATAATTTAAAAATACGATAACAATGAAAAGGACACAAAAAAAAATATATTTATCGGCTTTATTCTTTTTTACCGTGATTTTAATCTCTTGCAGCAAAGAGAACGGTACAGAGAATCCTCCACAGGAAAAGCCACCCTTAACCGAAATTGACGTGTTGACTTTCAGAAAAGCCAATACCGATCATGAAATGATTCAAAGAACCATTGATTATGCCGCAGCCAACCAAATAGGAACGGTTACCATACCCGACGGGGAATATGAAATCGATGCGGCAAAAAGCATTGAACTGAGGGATAACATCCATCTCAAATTAAGCGATAACGCTATACTAAAAGCGTTACCCAACAACCTGGAGTGGCATAATGTCCTTAAAGTATGGAAAGTAGGCAACGTGAAAATATCCGGTGGGAAAATTGTCGGTGAGCGATACGAACATCAGGGAACAAAAGGAGAATGGGGTATGGGGATTGACCTTCGGTACGCTACAAATGTTGAGATCAGCAATATACATATCAGTGATTGTTGGGGGGACGGCATTCATCTGTTTTATGACAACAAAAATATTACTGTACAAAACGTAGTTTGTGATAATAACCGCCGTCAGGGAATGTCTGTAATACATGTCAACGGACTTATTGTGAAAAATTCCGTATTCTCTAATACAAACGGTACCGCCCCCGAGTCGGGAATTGATTTGGAACCAAGTGCATTCTACGAAATTGTAAAAAACGTATTAATTGACAATTGCACCTTTAGTAACAATAAGGAAATAGGACTGCACATCTATGGTGAATTTGGAATAGTGGAAGATATCAAAGTCACCAATTGCATTGTGGAAAACAGTACGGTAGGCGTTTCTTTATACCATTCAAACGTATATAGCATAGAAATGTCCGATATAAAAATATCAGACTCTAAATCACAAGCGCTAAGGATTTATGGTGGATCAAAAGATGTGGAGATGTCTCGAATAACGATTGAAAAGTCGGCTAGTAACGGCATTACCCTATCGGAAGCAGCAAATGTGGCACTCTCTGACTTCACGGTTAACGATTACTATGAAGGACTATCAGTTTCAAATTCAACGAATATAAAAATAAGTTCATCTTCATTCCAAACTTCAAAACCAATAGCTATCGGAGCCAATATTAAAGGATCGAAAGAAGTGGAATTATCGAAATTGGAGATCGAAGGAGGTAAAATAGGAATTTCAAGTACCAAAACTGAGAAGCTAACACTATCGGGTAATATTTTACGGAAGCAAACAGAAACCGGATTGTATCTGAGCGATACGCATTCAGCACAAGTCAAAGGAAACAACTTGAGTGAAATCGCGCAAACTCCGGTAAATGTGGAAAATTCCAACAGCAACAAAATAAACAATAACACGTTTATCAATAATTTTTCTAAAGACAATACCTATTCGCAGGTTCTCTTTGATGGAAATAGTCGGAATAATGAATTGAAAGGCAATACAATTTCCAAAGGGGACTCCCCCAATAGGGCCGCGTATGCCGTATGGTTACGTTCCGCTACAGAGTCCAATACAATTTCCGGCAATACAATCCAAAAGGAATCTTACGGGAATGCCGAATTCAAAGATGAAAGCGGAAAAAATCAAATCGAACAATAAAAACAGTTTATGATGAAAATAGAAGTTTTTCGTAACGCTAAATGGCTCATTCCTTTATTTGGGACGCTATTGTGCGTGTTTATCTCCTGCGATTCCAATGAAGGAGCGGTGGATGCAATCCCCAGTCCATTGAACAATGTCAAGATCGAAAATATTCAGGGTGGGACTATTTTCACTTACGATACGCCGAAAGAAAGCGATGTAATACTTATCACGGCGGAATACCCTACGGATGACGGCGGTAAGCAGATACAACGGTTCGACATTGCCAAACACAGTTTTTCTTTCACATTGAGTAAACTCTCTCCCCAAAAAAGGTTTGTAGAATTATATACGGTAAACAAATATGGAAACCGATCCGAAAGTGTGGAAATGGAAATAGAGCCGATTTTGCCTTACGCTGTTACATACTTGCGCGAAGTGCTGAACACGCTTACAGTAAATGCGATTGCGAATGGTATCCAAATTGACTTCTCTAATAGCGAGGCAAAAAAGATTTTCTTTAACATCTCTTATAAAGACAATTCTGGCACTTGGATAGATTACGGTCAAAAAACCTCATCCTCAGAACAACAAGGGAGTATAGAGATACTGGAGTTGCCGTATGCCGAATTCAATATTTATTTAAGTGACTCAGAACAGGAAAAATCCGGAACAAAATCATTTTCAGTAACGCCGATTATAAATAAAATGTATGTTTATGGTGAAGTTATTTTGGCGGGTAAACTGGAAAATGCCGGATGGAGAAAAGAATGGGCGGAGATAATGGAGAAAAAAGCCACCGGTAATTTTGAATTACTAGTTTACAACCATAAAGAAAACGGAGAATTCCTGTTTATTTCCAGTAGAGGAGCCGACGCGGTGATCTACGGGAAAGAAGGCGAAAATGGAATCAAGAAAAACTCAGAAGAGAAATTCATTATTCCGGAAAAAGGCTATCATAAAATTATATTTAATCCAACAGACATAACCTATTCAACAGTGAAAGTTGATCCGGCAGATCCAATAAAAGAGAATGTATGGATTTGGGGCGAAGGTTTTGTTGAAATAACTACCGCTTGGAATGTTTACGGAGGAGTAAAAATGGATAAGCATAGAGAAAACCCTAATTTATTTATAAAAACGATAACCCGGAATCTGAGTACTTTTCCCCCACCAGCATTTCGTCTATCAGATGGGACGATCACTTTCAACTGGAAAGAAAAATTGGATCTTGATGATTTTGCTTCCCATTCTTTCGTTTTAGGCAACGAAGGCGAAGGGTATGCTGTCATACCCGGCAATCAAGGAGAGGAATATGTTGTAATAATTGATTTACAGATAAATAAAGGCGTTGTAGTGAAAAAAAACGAATGATTATTCAAATAAAGTATGTATAAGACACAACAATCAAAAATTAAAACAACATGAAACCAAAATCAATCATTCTTACAATTTTTGTCATGTTGATAGGAGCATGCAGCAAAGACGACAAAATCAATGACGAGAGTCTGCGCGTAGCCGTGCGGTTCAACTCGCAAATCAGCGTCCAGCAAACCCGCACCACCGGGGGCGGTGACAAATGGGTGGAAGAAGACGACCATGTCGGTATCTATATGGTAAAGCATGAGGAGCCAGAAACCATTGTAGATGCCGCCGTCAATGTGCAATACAAAGCGACCGAGGTCAATGCCGACAATGCGGCCAATGCTGTGTTCTCACCTGCCAATACCGCACAAACCATCTTCTTTCCACAAGACGGAAAGAAAGTGAACTTTGTGGCATACTACCCATATAAATCCGGTATAGAAGAAGAGTATGCCTACCCGGTAAACGTAGGCGATCAAGAAAATCAGACAGCCATCGACCTGCTGTATGCCACAGCCAATAACGGAGGTGCCGGATATAATAAGACAGCCGGGCCGGTAAAACTCACTTTCGAGCACAAGCTGAGTAAACTGGCAATAAAGGTGGAACGAGGTGCCGGAATAGACCCCAACTCGGAAGTGGAGGTTACCATAAAAAAGATGAACAGAACGGCCGAATTCGACTTAAGAACTGGCAATTTAATCTATATAGAAGAGCCTGCGACGACCGATATTACACCCTATTATAACACCGCAAGCGAAACCTACGAGGCCATTCTTCTCCCTGTTACCTCTATCGGCGATGAACAGTATGTGGAGTTTGAAGTGGAAGGCGATACTTACAGATGGCAGATAAAGAATAATATTCCCAGTTTAGAAGCAGGGAAAAAGTACGCCTATACCATCGCGATAAGCAGAGCCGGACTGCGGGGGACGAAGTGTGCTATCACGGAATGGATATCTACAATTGAGGACGACGATGCGCTCGAACACAAATAATAAACAATTCACATGCCCTCTCGCCCGAAAACGAGAGGGGATATTGGACAATTCAATAACTAATTTCAAAAAATCAACAATGATTAAAACTAAAACAAAATGAAAACAAAATCAATTACTCTGACAGTTCTTGTAATGCTGTTGATGATGGCATGCAGCAAGGAAGACAAAATTGTTTACGACAGCGAGCAGGTACAATTCATCTCGCATGTCAGCGCTCTGCAAACCCGCACCACAAGCGGTGGTGACCAATGGGTGAAAAATGACCCCGTAGGCATCTATATGATAAAAAACGGGACGACACTTGCGGCTGAGAACATACTTGAAAAAGCTGACAACAGGCAATATAAAGCCGCCAGCGGTGATGTTTTCGCTACAGGATTTAATCCCGCAGCACCCGACCAAACCATTTATTATCCGACAGAAGGCAAAGTGGACTTTGTGGCTTACTATCCGTATAAATCCAACGAAGAGATAAAAGAAGGGTATAAATATCCGGTAGACGTACGCAACCAAACCGAGCAGGCAGACATCGACTTGTTGTATGCCAAAGCCAATGGATATGACAAGGCAACAACCGGGCCGGTAAAACTTACTTTCGAGCACAAACTGAGCAAGTTGGTAATACAAGTAAAAAAAGGCGAGTCGTTAGCCTCTGTTGAGGGCTTGCAGGTAAAAAAAATCTACACCGCTGCTGACCTTGAACTTTCAACCGGCGATTTAAAAGATTTCCGTGATGAGAAAGATATTACCCTCAATAAAAACGGAGATACCTACGAAGCCATTCTCCTGCCTGTTGCTGCTCTCGAAGACAAACACTCTGTGGAGTTTGAATTGGACGGTGATGATTACAAATGGCAGATAAACAAAAATATTACCGATGGTTTAAAGGCAGGAAAAAAATATGTATATACCATTACCGTCACAAAAAGCGGAGTGGAAGTTGAAGGCGAGATTACTCCATGGGGTGAGGTGACGGGCGATGCAGAAGCGGTCATCAAACCTATTGATAATCTGTTTGTGTATGGGGATGTTATTCTTGCCGGCAAACTGGAAGGCGCCGGGTATCGACAAGAATTCGCGGAAATAATGGAAAAAAGGGCTGACGGTTCTTTAGAATTGTTGATCTATAACCACAAGGAAAATGGCGAATTCCTGTTTATTTCCAGTAGAGGCTCAGACGCGGAGATCTACGGGAAAGAAGGTGAAAATGGAATCAAGAAAAACTCAGAAGAGAAATTCATTATTCCGGAAAAAGGGTATCATAAAATTATATTTGATCGAACAAACAAGACCTATTCAACGGAGAAAATTGATCCGGCAGATCCAATAAAAGAGAATGTATGGATTTGGGGCGATGGTTTTGTTGAAATAACTACCGCTTGGAATGTTTCCGGAGGAGTACAAATGGATAAGCATAGTGAAAACCCCAATTTATTTATAAAAACGATAACCAGAAATCAGAATGATTCACCCCCGGCAACATTTCGTCTATCAGATGGGACGTACACTTTCAACTGGAAAGAAGAATTGAATCTTGATAATTTTGCTTCCCATTCTTTCGTTTTAGGCGGCAACGTAGAAGAAGGGTATGCTGTCATACCCGGCAATCAAGGAAAAGAATATGTTGTAATAATTGATTTACAAATAAATAAAGGTGTTGTAGTGAAAAAATAAAGTAAAACCAATCATTATGTGCAAAATATTCTGAAATAAATTATAATACTTACCCTTTTACCTCCCGGCATGTTTTAGGATGTGCCGGAAGGTAAATCGCCGGATGCAGACAAATTAATGCTGTTATTTAATGCTGAACAGTATCCGGAAGAGCGGACATGGTTCGACGACGCGGGTATTTTTCTGCTAAAAGCAAAATAAATAGAAATACATTATGACAAATCGAAGGGATTTT
Source organism: Bacteroidales bacterium UBA5382 (assembly GCA_002409745.1). Taxonomy (GTDB): domain Bacteria; phylum Bacteroidota; class Bacteroidia; order Bacteroidales; family Dysgonomonadaceae; genus Limibacterium; species Limibacterium fermenti. Next base: position 68,290 of record DHOU01000011.1, on the reverse strand, counting down.
ATAAAACAAGCCACCGCGCTAAGTATCGCCGGAAGCCTTAGCCCCATGGCATTTGCCAGGCAAACCGATAACGGTAACAGCGGCAAAATGATCTGGGCGAATCTCCTGCATTTAGGAACCAACATGTGGGAGGATCATCCTTATCTTGAATGGCCTGAGGGGGTATATAAAGATGATTATCAATGTAAAAATAGCGCGGAAGCTTACGCATGGATGAGAGGTTACAGGCCGTTCCTTATCTTTAACGAACCGGTGTGGAACGATATTTTACAAAACATGGTAACAGCAGGCATGAACATGGTGATCATCGACCTTGGCGATGGAGTGAAATACGAAAGCCATCCCGAAATCGCCGTGAAAAATGCATGGAGCACGGGGAAACTGAAAAAGGAACTGGCTAAAATACGGGAACTGGGATTGGAGCCTATCCCGAAATTGAACTTTGCAACCACCCATGACGCATGGATGGGGGAATATTCCAGGATGGTTTCTACAAAAAGATATTACGAGGTTTGCAGGAACCTGATTGATGAGGTTGTGGATTTGTTCGACACCCCCCGTTTTTTTCATTTAGGAATGGATGAAGAGGTTGCACATCATCAAATGACATACAATTACGCGGTCATGCGCCAGAATGACCTATGGTGGAACGACCTGTATTTCTATATAGACCAAGTGGAGAAAAAAGGAGTCCGTCCATGGGTATGGGCAGATTACGGGTGGCATCAACCAGAGGTGTTTTTCAAGAAAATGCCTAAATCCGTATTGCAGAGTAACTGGTATTACGGAAAAGACTTCGATGTCAAAACCAATTCAAGCGTAAATTTCTATAACGATTTGGAAGCGCACGGATACGACCAGATGCCGACAGGGAGTAACTGGGATAACAACGACAATATGGAATATACGGTCGAACATTGTAAAAACAATATCGATCCGTCGCGATTGCACGGGTTTATCATGGCGTCATGGTTTCCGACCATTGAAGTGTGCCGTGACAAACATAAAGAGGCAATCTCTCAAATAATGAGCGCAAAAAAACGATTTTACCGATAAAAAGAACAATTATATTTAGAAACCGTTGAAATACCCACCAAACGCGAGATTACCGCGCTGAATCAAGAGACTCCTTATTATATCAAACGTGAAAATTGATAGACCACAGCGATCAGGAAGTTTGAGCAAAACCCCTTGTTTCTAACGGAAGCGGGCAGGTAGCATTGGCCCTGTTGAACCGGTCGGCGAAAGAGAGCTAAATTTCCTTCCCCTTGGATTCGGTGGGCAATAAACGCCACACAAGGCTATACCTACAGGAATTTATGGACTAAAAAGACTATCCGGCTGAAATAACCTCTGAACTCTCATTTAAATATGCCGCCTCACGGAATGATGGATGTAAGGACTCAAGGTTTATCTATATCTTTTAACGTATTTCAAATGAAAAGAAAACTATTTTTTGCGATATGCATTCTGTCGGTTTTGAGTGGATGCAAGGTAGGGGAAAATTCTAAACCGCCAAAATCGCTTTCCGGCATCTACCCGCACCTGGCTTATTATAATAATGAGGGCGAGTGCGGCACAGGCGCCGTGGTTCCCTGGGCGGGAAGCCTGTGGGTGATCACCTATGGCCCCCATTTGCCTTACGGCTCATCTGATAAACTCTACCAGGTGACGCCCAGTTTGGAGCAAATTGTCCGTGACGGGAGTATCGGGGGAACCCCGGCCAACCGGATGATCCACAAAGAGAGCGGCCAGCTTTTTATCGGCCCGTATGCGATTGATAGCACCGGGGACGTGCGTGTGATACCCTATACGGTTATGCCCGGCAGGCATACGGGTAACGCGCGCCATTTGGCGGATCCCGCCAATAAAGTCTACTACGGCACCATGGAAGAAGGATTTTATGAGGTGGATGTGCATACGCTGAAAGTGAAAGAGCTGTTCCGCGACGGGAATGTCGACCGCAAGCCCGGGGAAATGGACCAGGAAGCGGCGTTGTTGCCGGGCGCCCATGGCAAAGGGCTGTACTCGGGACAGGGCGTGCTGGTATACTCCAACAACGGGGAGACGACACAGGAAGCATTGCATCAATTTGATGTGGAATCCGGCTCCCTCTCGGAATGGGACGGCAAAACGTGGAACGTGGTACGCCGGAACCAGTTCGTTGAAGTGACCGGCCCCGGAGGGATATACGGGAACCCCAATCCGGAAACCGACCCTGTCTGGGCGACGGGATGGGACCATAAATCCCTGTTGCTGGGCGTAAGGGACGCGGAAGAGGGATGGCGCTTTTACCGCCTGCCGAAAGCCAGCCATAGTTACGACGGAGCACACGGCTGGAATACCGAGTGGCCCCGCATCCGCGATATCGGCACGGAAGGACAACCCGATTACCTGATGACGATGCACGGGATGTTCTGGAAATTCCCCGCCACGTTTACTGCCGGCAACAGCGCCGGTATCCGTCCCCGTTCCGCGTACCTGAAGGTGATTGGCGATTTCACCAGATGGAACGACCAACTGGTCTTCGGCTGCGACGATTCGGCCCAGAAAGAATTCCTGAACAAGCGTAAGGCGAAGGGGAATATCGAAGGTCCCGAACAATCCAATTCAAACCTCTGGTTTACTTCCGTTAGCACACCGGGAGAGTTGGGCCCTGCTACGGCAAGCGGAGCTGTCTGGGCCGGGGAAAAGGTAAATGCAAACGAATATTCGGAGCCGTTTCTGTTTACCGGCTGGGCGCACCGCGGCAGTTGGGTGAAAAATGAAGGGGCTACCCCGGTCACCGTGACCTATGAGGTCGACAAAAAGGGCGATAACCACTGGAGTACGCTCAAAAGTATTGAACTGGCAGCCGGGGGATCGGCCCATGTGGACTTTTCCTCATCCGAAACAGGGGAATGGGTACGCGCCAAAACGGACAGGGAGGCTTCCCTGACCCTCGCGTTCTCCTATACGGACAACGATAAAAGGAACCATACCCCGGACGCTATTTTCAAGGGGTTGGCCAACGTGAGGGCGGAATCAAGCCAAGGCGGGCTGCTTTATGGCCTGGGCGATAACCGGCGGGCATTGGGATTGCTTGCCAACGAAACGGTTAACGGGAAGACCACGGAGACCGGGTATTACGAAATGGGTGAAGGACTGAAGCTGGAACGCAAAGACGACGCGGAAACAGCCGGTTTTATCCGTGAACAATTTGCCATTCCCCAACAGGTGGTGGAGGTGGAAAAAGGCTCTGTCCTAGTGGTCGATGATAAAGACCGGCGGTGGAGGCTGCCTTTGGGGGAAGAGGCGTATACCTCCCTGACCGGCCGGGGTGTTTTGCGTATTTGTCGCGAAGTAGCCACTGAGCGGGATCTGTTCAGTTGCCATGGTACCTTTTATGAATTGCCGGCGGAGAATGCGGACGGATATGCCAAGATCCGCCCGGTAGCTACCCATCATTACCGTATCAATGACTATGCTTCCTACCGAGGGATGCTTGTTCTGACAGGTGTTACCCCGGGAGAAGGGAAGCAGAACCCGCATGTCATTGTGTCGGAAGATGGGAAAGCGGCCGTATGGGCAGGGGTCATCGACGATCTCTGGAAATTAGGGAAACCCACGGGCAAAGGAGGCCCGTGGGTGAATTCGGACGTAAAAGCAAAGATTGCTTCCGACCCTTATCTTATCGGTTTTTATGATCAACGGGAATTGACCTTATCCCATAGTTCGGCAAACGATGTAAATATTACAATAGAAATAGATCCTACAGGCAACGGGGATTGGATGAAGTATGCTGTTTATACCGTACAACCGAGACAAGAGCAACGTCATCGGTTCCCGGCCTCTTTCCAGGCACGCTGGATCCGGTTTACAGCAAGCGCCGATACACAGGCAACGGCGTGGTTGAGTTACGACTAACAATACAAAAAAATAAAGCGCAAAGAAAAAATTTCACCAATAAAAAAACATCATGACTTATTCACGAAGACAATTCATTAAAACGGTCGGGCTGGGCACCGTCGGATCCGGCTCCCAACATAACATGCGCGTCAAAAAACGCTTGTTCATCAGGCAGTAACACGCTAAAATCACAAAATGATCAACACCCAGATTTCTAACCGGCATGCGCGCCCTATCCGATTACATTCATTCCAAAGGATTGAAAGCGGGTATCTACTCCGATGCGGGAATAAGCACATGCGCTTCATTATGGAACGCGGACACCATCGGCAATGATGTCGGTTTGTATGGTCATGACGAACAAGACTTGGCCTTGATGCTGAAAGACTGGAATTACGACTTTATCAAAGTAGATTGGTGCGGGGCTGAGAAACTTCAACTGGATGAAGAAATACGGTATACACAATTAATCAATACCGCAAAAAAAATAAATCCCGATGGCATATTTAATATCTGCCGCTGGCAATTTCCGGGTAAATGGGCGCCGGTCATTGCCGATTCATGGCGCATATCGGGAGATATCAGGCCTACTTTCGAATCTATCCTCAACATCATCGACCTGAATGCCGATCTATGGCAATATTGCTCCCCAGGGCATTTTAACGACATGGATATGCTGCAAGTAGGACGGGGTATGACTTACGAAGAGGATAAAGCTCATTTTTCTATGTGGTGCATGATGAATTCTCCTCTTTTAGCAGGGAATGATCTAAGAAATATGACTTCTGAAACCGTTGAAATTCTCACCAATAAGGAAATCATTGCCCTTAATCAGGATCCTCTTTGCTATCAAGCGCGGAGATTGATAGACCACGGAGATCAGGAAGTTTGGGCAAAACCCCTTGTATATACCGGAAGTGGGGAGGTGGCAGTGGCCTTATTAAACCGGTCGGCGGAAGAGTGCGAGATTTCCTTCCCCTTGGATTCGGTAAGCATAGACGCCGCGAAAAGATATACCTACAGGAATTTATGGAATAAAAAGAATTATCCGGTTGAAACAGCCTCCGCACTCTCATTTAAAGTGCCGGCACATGGAGTGATTGTCTTAAAGATTCAAGGTTCGTCTATCCCTTTTAACGTATTTCAAAAAGCTCTGAAAGATTCCAAGGAATAAAAAACCAATATCGCACCGGCTCTTTAGTCGTTTTTGAGATCGTCCATACGGAAATATCCTGTTTGGACGTTTTATTTTGGGCACGGACTTTTAGAATAAGTCGGTATGTGTACCGGTACTTAAAAATAAAAGAGTGAGTTTTGTGTCATTTTGATCCCACACGAGGAGCTAGTCCGGCTTTATATGGCATTGGTGCAAACCGGCATATTTACCTGAAAGTATATGTGTTTTGTATTGTGCGGGCAATATACCGGCGTTTTGTAATATACAATGGCTTTTTCCAATAAAGAAATGTCGTATCCACGCTTTATTATGCGCTTGACATCTTTCTTAAATCTATTTGAGTATGTAATCTGATACATGTTCTATAATGAACATTGCCGGATCAAATCATTTGCATTTTTTGCAGAATAAATGCGGCCATGTTCTACATCTTCAAGCGCTTCGTCCAAACCGGTTTTTTGTTCAAACAAACCTAAAGACAAAATATCATCTATTGCCTTTTTGGCTTTTGGATTACGTGCATCGTATTTTAAAGTGATAATTGCCATATTGTTTTATAATTATAAAATTAGCACTCTCTACGAATATTATGTTGCAAAGTAAAATCTTTTTGTTTAATCTCAATGTCTTTTTTACTTTTTTGATAGACTACAACAATTTCGGAGAACGAAATCCGTTTATTTCACGAACCCGAATAAAAGTAGTACTTTTGTATCGCTTTCGGGTATATGGAATTCGGTAACCTGTCTGCCGATAGACAAACAAACCGAAGCTGTACCCGCAGCCGTATGTTCCAATAAAAAGGTTATCCGACGCAGAGAATGTGAACGTCACTGTTCCGCCATCGCGGAATGGGAAGACAACGGATAATCGGAACGAGCCGGAAGACCTGCCCGAAAGCATCAGCCATCCAAGCTTTCGGGATAAAAGCAGCGTTGAAAGGCTTTCCGGCATCCGGTTTATTTGCACTGGGAACTTTTCGGCACACTCCCCTCGAAAGTTTATGGTTTAAACAATTTGAATACGTTTAACTGTAAATTTTTCAAACAACAATGAACAAAAGATTCCTTTCGGCCCTTATGGCCTTAATATGTACGGCTTCTCTCCTGCACGCGCAGGAATACAGCGACGAAACGCAGAATCTCGACGAAGTGGTCGTCACCGCCACCCGCATGGGATTGCCGTTAAAAAACATTCCGCAGAAGGTGGAGATCATCGACAGCAAAAAAATCGCGACGATCCCCGCCGACAACGCAGCCGACTTACTGAAAAAAGCGACAAATATAGACATCGTCCAATATCCCGGAGCATTGGGTACCGTGGGGATGCGTGGATTCAGCCCTTCGGCACATTCTCGCAGCTATACCATTTTAATGATTGACGGATTACCTTCCGGAACCAGTAACCTGACGACGCTCCCGACATCCATCATCGATCGCATCGAAGTGGTCAAAGGCCCTTATTCGGTATTATATGGAACAGATGCGATGGGTGGCGTCATCAATATTATCACCAAAAAAGCTACGTTAAATAAAGAAGGACAAGTAACCATAAAGGGAGGCAGCTTCGGAACCACAAACTTCGATGCTAACGCCTCCGGAATATTATCGGACAAACTCGGTATCGTTGCCGGTTTTTCGAACCAAATGCAACAAAAAGATTTTCGTATAGGAGGAACCAACTTACTAAAAATGAACAAAACGGAAAAGTTGATTTTGAGTGAAAAATCATACGGAGACATTTACCCCAACACGACGTATCAAATGTCGCAACTCTTCGGAAAACTGAATTACGCGATTAACGACCAATGGAACGCTTCCGTATCGTCTTTCTATAATATGGCTTATGATGTAAAAAGTCCGGGAAATTATTTTACACAGTCTGCAACTAAAAAAGATATCAACCGACTGAATGTTTTCGGGGAATTGGCTTTCACGCCTAATGAAAAAAACCGGTTGACGATTTCACCGTATTACTCGAACGAAAAAAATTCGAATTACGATAATGCGGAAAATGACAAATCCAATTTCATTTCCTTCAAAGACAATGTCAGCGAATACGGCGTCCGGACAAATTATACGCACGATTTCGGCCCGGCCAGACTTCTTACGGGAATCGACTACGACGTATTGGATTACAAGTCGGACAGGCAATCAAAAAAAGGAACTGAAGCATCTCCCTATAAACCCGACAACCGCAATCAACGCTTTTCGGCTTTTGCCCAAATCAATTACAACATTGAGAATCTTTCCATCAATGCGGGGGCGAGAGCTAATTATATTACCTATGAAATATTCAAGCATGACAGCTTAAAAACCAACGGGTCGTCCGATAACTATTTCTATTTTAACCCCTCTTTAGGATTGAAGTATAATCTTCCCCGAGGGTTCAATGTGCATGCAAGTGTCGGGACAGCATTCAGCATTCCGGATGCATTTGCCACTTCCGGTTTTTATGAAGTAAATACAATTGTAAGCGGGTACCCTTTCAAAAGGGCTTATCAGGGGAATGCCGACTTAAAGCCGGAAACATCTGTTACCTACGAAGGCGGTATCGGATATACGCAAGGAGCACTCTATTTCGATCTCACTTATTTCAATACGGATCACAAAAATAAAATTGTTGAAAAGACTGTAAACGACACAACATTCTATAACAATGCAGAGTCGGCCAATATGAGCGGCGTGGAACTGCTCGCATCCGTCAATATCGCTCGACTTGCCGGATACTCGACCAAATTGGAAGTTTACGGCGGATGGACCTACATGCTTAACTATACGTTCGTCGAAAAAGAAACAAAAAAGAAAAAAGATCTTTTGCTGGTCAATAGAGCAAATGCTAATTTCGGGATCTATTACGAAAATAACGACGGATTTTCAACCCGTCTGCATGCTCGCTATAAAGGTAGCCGGTTGGAGGAAAATAAAATTTCGACCAAAGCCAGAGAAATAACAGAAGATAGTTATTATGCAAAAGGGGGATATGAGAAAGGTAACAAAGTATTAGGGTTGCCCGATCATCTGATTTTCGACTATTCGGCTTATTACAACGTAACGCCTCAGGCGCGCGTAGGCATCTCCATCGCCAACCTGTTCGATGAAAACTACACCGAAAAAGACGGCTACAATATGCCGGGACGCAGCATCATGGGTTCTTTTACGTATTCATTTTAATAAAAATATTCGACAATGAAACAGAAATTATCAACGCTCTTTTTGGTCAGCGCTTTCGCCATGAGTCTACAAGCGCAGAAAGTGACGGTGGAAATCGATTACGGCGGAAACAAGCCCGCCGAAACGCACCAAACGGACTGGTACGAGGGTATGACGGCGCAAACGGCCTTGCAGCATTTCGCAACCATCGAAACGTATCCCGTTAAAAACTATATCTTCATCACGACGATCAACGGTATCAAAAACGACCGGGGCGTGAAGGCTTGGTATTATACCGTAAACGGCGAGAGCACCGGCAAACTGGCGTTCCGCTACAATTTGCAGCCGGGCGATACTCTGCGGTGGATCTATAAAAAGGACGTTTGTTCGAAACCTCAGAAGAAGCAATGAACCGCGAAATCATTTTCGTAACGGGCGGACAACGTTCGGGAAAAAGCCGGTATGCACAGGATTTGGCGGAATCGCTATCCGCCGATCCGGTCTATCTGGCTACCGCGCGCCGCTGGGACATGGATTTCGAAAAGCGTATCCGCCGCCATCAGGCCGACCGGGGCGACACATGGCAAACGATAGAGGAAGAGAAGCATTTGAGTCGTCTCGACTTGTCGGGACGTACGGTTCTACTCGATTGCATTACCCTTTGGCTAACGAATATCTTTCACGATAACGGGTACGATACGGATGCATCGTTGCAGGAAGCGAAAGCCGAATGGGACCGCTTCATCCGGCAGGATTTCCGGTTGATCGTCGTCAGCAACGAAATAGGCATGTGCCTGCATGCTCCCGACGAAGCATCACGCCATTTCACCGATTTGCAGGGATGGATGAACCAATATATCGCCGCTTCGGCCGATAAGGTGTTTGTCATGATTTCGGGATTGCCGCTGCAATTAAAATGAGGGAAAAATACGAAATACGAAATACAAATTACGAATTACAAATTGCGAAATACCAATTACAAATTACAAATTACAAATTGACGGCTGACGACGGATTATGAATCGCGGAAGGCCAATAATTCAAAAAAATATGAATTTCGAACAAGCATTACAACACAAAATCGACAGCCGGACGAAACCGATCGGCTCGCTCGGCAAACTCGAGGAGATCGCCTTTAAAATAGGTACCGTACAACGGTCGCTTACGCCGGAGTTGCACAAACCCACGATTTTGGTCTTCGCCGCCGATCACGGCATCGCCGATGAAGGCGTGAGCGCCAGCCCTAAGGAGGTCACCTACCAAATGGTGATGAATTTCGTCCACGGCGGAGCCGGAATCAACGTTTTCTCCCGGCAACACGGCATCGCGCTGAAAGTCATCGATGCGGGCGTCGATTACGACTTTCCGGAGGGCCTGGGCATCATCAACGCCAAAATAGCCCGCGGCACACACAATATGCTGCACGAGCCGGCCATGAGCACGGAAACCTGCCGCAAGGCAATGGACAAGGGCGCCGAATTCGTGCGCAAGGAACACGAAAACGGATGCAACGTCATCGGATTCGGAGAGATGGGCATCGCCAACACCTCACCGGCATCGCTTTTACTGCACAAGTTCGCGGGCACGCCCATCGAAGAATGCGTGGGCAAAGGTTCGGGACTTGATGAAGCGGGCGTCCGCCATAAATATGAAATACTGAAACGGATCGCCGCGAAATATACGCCCGTCACGCCGCTCGAAACGCTCGCCACCTTCGGCGGCCTCGAAATAGCCATGATGTGCGGCGCCGTGCTCGAAGCCAAACGGCTAAACATGATCATCCTCGCCGACGGATTCATCGCCACCTCGGCATTCCTGGCGGCTTACGAAATGCAACCCGACATCCTCGACAATACGCTTTTCAGCCATTCATCGGACGAAAGAGGCCACAAGCAGATGCTCGATTACCTGCACGGCGATCCCATCCTGCACCTGAACTTACGCCTGGGAGAAGGCACCGGCGTAGCGCTGGCCTACCCCATCATCCGCTCGGCGTTGATCTTCCTCAACGAAATGTCGAGCTTCGAAGAAGCCGCCGTGTACGACATGGAAAAGAAGAACCGTCCGCAAGCATGAAACAGCAACTGAACCTCTTCTTCCACGCACTGATGTTCTACAGCCGCATTCCGGCGGGAAAGATCGATTATTCGGAGGAAAACCTCACGAAAGCGTTCCGGTACTTTCCCGTGGTCGGCATCCTCGTGGGCGCCATCGGAGGAGGAGTGTTCCTGTTGTTCCGCCTGATTTTCCCCGACGCCGTCGGCATAGCCGCCGCGCTGGCTGCGATGACCCTGGCTACGGGCGCCATCCACGAAGACGGTTTCAGCGATTTCTTCGACGGCTTCGGCGGCGGACAAACCAAAGAGCGTATCCTCGCCATCATGAAAGACAGCACCGTAGGCGCGTACGGCGTAACCGCCATCGTGCTGCTGTTTCTGATAAAATTCTCGCTCCTTTCGGCCATTTCCCCCGCAAGCATGTTTCCCGCCTTGATCGCGGCGCATGCATCGAGCCGGGTGATGCCCGTCGTGCTGATCAACACCTCGCAATACGCCCGCAAGGAAAACAGCAAGGCGATGCACACGCGCCATCGCACCGACGGGGTAACCTTTTCGCTGGCGCTCGTTTTCGGCGCTTTGCCACTCCTTTTCATCCCGTGGCAAACGGCCGTAATACTGATTCCCGCGTACGCCCTCATTTGGTTCTTGCTGAAACGATATACCGAACGTAAGATCGGCGGATTCACCGGCGACGTGCTGGGCGCGATGCAGCAGTTCTCGGAACTGGCATTTTATCTCGTATTCGTCGGCATTCAATCCGTCACGCTATGAAACTCTATTTGGTCCGACATACACGTGTGGATGTCCCTAAAGGCATCTGTTACGGCCAAACCGACGTACCGCTCGCCGATACGTTCGCCGAAGAAGCGCGAACCATTGTACAGCAACTACAAAACATTCCGTTTACCCATGTATTCAGCAGTCCGCTGAGCCGTTGCATGCGATTGGCGAAAGAGATTTCCCCGAATGTGACAAAAGATATCCGCCTGCAAGAGTTAAACTTCGGACAATGGGAAGGTTGCCCGTGGTCGGCTATTTACGAGACGGAAGCGGGAAAACGATGGTTTGCCGATTACGTGAACACACGCTGTCCCGGAGGAGAATCGTATCGCGATATGCTGGCTCGGGCGGAAAGTTTTCTGGCTGAGATTCCCTCTAACGCGCAAGAAGTGCTGCTCGTCACGCACGCGGGAATCGTCCGGACATTCGCCACACTGCTGGAAAAAAATCCTCCGGAGGAAGCGTTCAACCGAACCGTCGGCTACGGACAAATAACGACTTTTTTAAGAACGAAGCAAGCCCGTTAGACGGTACCACGCAGGCTCATCATAATGAATGTTAAAGACAGAGGAATACCACTTGACCTTCTCAAAATATTTTCGTATCTTGCCGCATTTGCATAACAACAAGATACTATAATGCGCTCAATAATACACATCGGAATAGATGCCGGCTCCACGACTATTAAAGGAGTGGTGACGGACGAAAAAAATAAATTGCTTTACAAGGATTACCGGCGACATTTTGCCGATATAACCGGCAATTTGCAAAAAATGCTTTGCGAAATAATGGAAGAAACCGGCGATTGTATGGCCGAACTCTGCATCACCGGATCGGCGGGAATGGGCATTGCGGAGCGTTACGGCATTCCATTCGTACAGGAAGTGGTGGCATCATGCGAAGTAATACGCCAATGTCACCCCGAAATAAAAACGCTGGTTGACATTGGCGGCGAAGACTCCAAAATGATCTTTTTCAGGGAAGGAAAGTCCCCCGATATACGCATGAACGGGAGTTGCGCGGGCGGTACAGGTTCTTTTATAGACCAAATGGTCGCCATTCTGAATGTAGATATGAACGAATTCAGCCGGTTGGCCGGAAAGGCCGAAACCATATATCCTATAGCCTCGCGTTGCGGGGTATTCTCTAAAACCGATGTCCAAAACCTCCTTGCCCGCAATGTCGCCAAGGCTGATATCGCCACTTCTGTTTTTCATGCGGTCAGCATGCAGGTCGTCGCTTCCCTGTCAAGAGGATATAACATAGAACCGAAGCTCTTTTTATGCGGCGGCCCGTTTACCTTTATTCCTTCTCTTCGAAAGGCGTTTATGGAGGAAGTATCGTTTACCCCTGAAGATATCGTGGTATCTGAAAACTCCGAAGTGGTTCCCGCCTGGGGAGCTGCTCTCGTGGCAAACAAACAAGCCAACGCAAAATCCGTCTCGGAATATCTTTCCCTTTTCAAAGAAACGGAACACGCCGCTCCCGCCGTTTACAGTCTTCATTTTCTAAAACCTCTTTTTACCGATAAAGCAGAGTGGGACGAATGGAAGAAATCGAAAGAAAAATTCAAACTGCCCCGCATCGACTTGCGCAGGCTGAAAACAGCGAACTGCTTTATCGGCATCGACAGCGGCTCGACCACGACCAAAATCGTCGCAATCGACGAAAAAGGAAATATCTTTTTCAACTATTATGCAAAAAACGAGGGTCTCTCGCTGCAAGCCGCCGAGACAGGCCTGAAAAAGCTCTTGAATGAAACAGACGAGGCGGGATTAAAGATGAAGGTATTGGGCAGTTGCGTAACCGGATACGGTGAAGACCTCGTTAAAAACGCTTTCAATCTCGATACGGGAATTGTAGAAACCATCGCCCACTATATCGGTTCTTACCATTTTAATAAAGAGGTCTCCTTTATTCTCGATATAGGGGGCCAGGACATGAAAGCCGCTTATATCGAGAATGGGATTATCAAGCGGATAGAGATCAACGAAGCCTGCTCCTCCGGCTGCGGTTCATTTATCGAAACATTTGCCAAGTCGCTCAATTACTCCGTTCCCGATTTTGCCGCCATAGCCCTTCAATCCAAACATCCATGCGATTTAGGCACGCGCTGCACTGTGTTTATGAATTCAAAAGTAAAGCAGGCGCAACGTGAAGGCGCGGCCGTGACCGATATTTCGGCCGGCCTGGGGTATTCGGTTGTCAAAAACTGCCTGATCAAAGTGTTGAAGATAAAAGACAAAAAAGAACTCGGCGACCATATCATGGTGCAAGGCGGTACTTTCCGCAACCCCGCGATCATACGGGCATTGGAGAATGAACTCGGCAAAGAGGTGATGGTGACCGACTATCCTGAATTGATGGGGGCTTACGGCGCCGCGCTCGATGCCCGCCGCAAGTTTCAAAACGGACAGACGATGCCGGTAAGCCTCGCCGAAATGTCGCATCCGCAAAAACACGCTTGCCGGAAATTAATTTGCCAAGGGTGCGAAAACAATTGTACGGTCAACCGGTTCACCTTCGAAAACGGGAACCGGTTTCATTCAGGGAACAAATGTGAAAAAATTTTCAGCAGCAAGGGAGGCAAACTCGCTAAGGGCGTCAATATGCAGGAAGAGAAATATGATAGACTCTTCCATCGCTCCGACTTGAAAGAAGCCGGGTTGACACTCGGCATCCCCCGCGTGTTGGGAATGTTTGAAAATTATCCTTTCTGGCATACCCTTTTTAAAAGATGCGGAATAAATGCAGTCTTATCGGACAAATCCACGATGAAGTTATACGAAAAAGGGATCGGTACGGTGATGGCCGACAATATCTGCTTCTCTGCAAAACTCGTTCATGGACACATTTATAATTTGGCTGAAAAAAATATCGACCGCATCTTCATGCCCTATGTAGTATATGAACACAAGGAAGACAAAAATACGATTAACAGCTTCAATTGCCCTATCGTTACGGGCTATTCCGACGTCATAAAGAGCGCTGTCAATCCCGAGGCGAAATTCGGTATCCCGATAGATACGCCGACCTTCACTTTCGCGAACAAAAGATTGATGAAAAAAGCCTGTAGGGAATACCTTCGCCGTTTAATGCCCGGGATGAGCGCCGGCATCATCGACGAAGCTTTCACGCAGGCGTTGGAGGTACAAAAAGAGTACGAGAGGACATTAACCTGCCGCGCACAGGAAATTGTCGATCGGGCGGTACGCGAAAGACGTTTGGTTATCCTCCTCGCCGGACGTCCTTATCACATCGATGCGCTCATACAGCACAAGATTGCCGATATGATTACCGGTTTCGGCGCGGATGTGATAACCGAAGATATCGTGCGCTACCGGGAAGCAGACCCGGAGCAAGTGCAAAGTGTCATGCAATGGGCTTACACCAACCGCATCATCAAGGCGGCGATGTGGGTGGCCGGCGAAGCTCCACAAAATGTCCATTATGTGCAAATAACCTCTTTCGGATGCGGCCCTGACGCCTTTATCGTAAATGAGATAACCGACATCCTTCGACGAGCCGGAAAAAATGCCACTTTTCTTAAGGTGGACGACATTAATAATATCGGTTCGATGCGTTTGCGTATCCGTTCACTCATAGAGAGCCTGCGTTTTCGCAACGGGACGGAAGGCCGGCGCCAATCAATTTCCGTCCATACGCCTCCGTTTGAAAGAAAAGACCGTCAACGGACCATTCTGGTTCCGTGGTTCGGCGAATTTTACTCGCCGTTTATTCCCGCCGCCGGCGAATTGGCAGGTTACAAAATCGAGAACATGCCCCCCAGCGACCGCTTGTCGGTGGAGTACGGTTTAAAATATTCCAACAACGAAATATGTTATCCTGCAACACTTGTGGTGGGCGACCTGATGAAGGCGGTCGAAAGCGGGAAATACAATCGAAACGAAATCGCGCTCGGAATCACGCAGACCGGAGGCCAATGCCGTGCCACCAACTATGTGGCTCTCATCAAAAAAGCGCTTATTGCAGCCGGGTATGAAGATATTCCCGTCGTGACGATCTCCTCAAGCAGCAAGCTAAACAAGCAACCCGGATTCAAACTCCGGATGGAAAAATATATCGATGTTATTTTTGTCTGTATGATTTACGCCGACTGCCTCTCGCAATTCTACCATTCAACCGCTCCCCGCGAATCGCAAAAAGGCGAAGCCGAAAAACTGAAAGGAAAATATATCGATCTGGGAATA
This sequence comes from Bacteroidales bacterium UBA5382, assembly GCA_002409745.1. Taxonomy (GTDB): domain Bacteria; phylum Bacteroidota; class Bacteroidia; order Bacteroidales; family Dysgonomonadaceae; genus Limibacterium; species Limibacterium fermenti. The sequence continues at coordinate 53,022 of DHOU01000011.1, read as the reverse complement.
CAAACGCTTAGGGAAAACAATGCCAAGAATTTTTTCCGTCTTGCCGAAATGGCTTCGAATGAGTTTTCAGCCGTCAACAACCGGAAAGATATTCCCCAAATAGGCATCGTCGGCGAAATCTATGTAAAATACAACGATTTCGGCCATAAACATATCGTGAAATGGTTAATCGAACAGGGCGTTGAACCGGTGGTACCGCCGTTGAGCAAGTTTTTTATCGCGAATATAGCCAGCAACGCGGCCAGAGTGCAAGGAAATATAAAACCACAGGTAATCCCCCGATTTACCCTCAATCTTCTGAAAGACATCGTGTACAAAATCATTCGGAAAATGGAATCCTGCATAACTAAATATCCCTACTATATCCCCTTTTCGAATGTTTTCGACGATGCAAAAAACGCTTCCAAAATAATCAACCTGAATGCCCAATTCGGAGAAGGATGGCGCATCGCGGCCGAGTTTGCCGAATTCGTCCGGCACAACATTAACAATGTAGTCAGCCTGCAACCATTCGGATGTATCGCCAACCACGTTATTTCCAAAGGAATTGAAAAACGGGCCCGAGAAGTATTTCCTTCCCTAAACCTCCTCTTTCTCGATTTCGACAGCGGAATGAGTGAAGTAAATATCTTTAACCGCCTCCATTTCATGATCGAAAATGCCCGAAAGGAGAAAAGAACCGAAACGGCTTACAGCCGATAGCGCTCCACGGATCATTGCCTCCGGCGATAATGCGATCGTTGAGATCTTGAAATTATTTGCGCCCGTTTTGCCGGCGGTAGACACGTTTTTGCTACATTTGTTGTGAAAATTCAAACAACTGAATCATCCGCAATGAAAAAACTTCGTCCCATCATGTTTGTCGGTACCGGTTCCGATGTCGGTAAATCGGTGATCAACGCCGGCTTCTGCCGGGTGTTTTTGCAAGACGGCTACGCACCCGCGCCGTTCAAGGCGCAAAACATGTCGCTCAACAGCTTCGCCACGGCCGACAATCTCGAAATAGGCCGCGCACAGGCGGTGCAGGCCGACGCTTGCGGTATCGATTGCCGCATCGAGATGAATCCCATCCTGCTAAAACCCACCGGCAACCAAACCTCGCAGGTGGTGCTCAACGGCAAACCCGCCGGCAATAAGTCGGCGCGCGAATATTTCAACGAAACCGACCGCGACGCCCTCTTCCGCGAAGCGATGAAATCGTACGACACGCTGGCCGCTCTCTACAACCCCATCGTGATAGAAGGCGCCGGCAGCATTTCCGAACTCAACCTATGGGACAAAGACATTGTGAACATGCGCGTCGCCTTGCATACGCAGGCGGCAACATACCTTGTCGCCGACATCGACAAAGGAGGTGTGTTCGCCAGCGTATACGGCACCATCGCCTTGCTGCCTCCAGCCGAAAGGGATGCCATTAAAGGCATTATCATCAATAAATTCAGGGGCGACGTATCGCTGTTCGACGACGGACGCAAGAAACTGCACGAACTGACGGGTAAGCCGGTGGTGGGCATCGTCCCCTATTTTACCGATGTGTTTATCGAACAAGAAGACAGTGTGGCCGTCGAAAGCAAAGGCCGCACTTACCTCCCCGGCAACGTGAACATTGGCGTGGCGCTGCTGAAGCACTTGTCGAATTTTACCGATTTCGATATGCTCCAACGCACACCGGGCGTCAACCTCTATTACACCGACCGGCCGGAAGAGTTGGCGAAAGCCGATATCATCGTGCTTCCCGGCTCGAAAAATACGCTTTCGGATTTGAGAATGTTGCACGAAAAAGGGCTGGCACAGGCCGTCACGGCACATCACCGAGCAGGAAAACCGCTCTACGGCATTTGCGGCGGCTATCAGATGATGGGCGCCGAGGTGCGCGATCCCGACGGCGTGGAAGGCGACATCACTTCGCTCCCCGGACTGGGAATCTTACCCGTCACCACCACCCTGGCCGACGGGAAACAGACACGCCGCTGTTCATTTGTGTTTACCGACGGCGGGGCCGAAGGCGAAGGTTATGAAATCCATGCCGGCAGCACCCCTACCTCGCGTCCGCTTTGCCGCCTGAATACCGGCGAAGACGACGGCTATTATCTGAACGAAGCGACGTGGGGAACCTACCTGCACGGCATCTTCAACAATGCGAGCGTGATCAATCGTGTCTTGCGGCAAGTAAATACCGATGTGCACGCGGAGGCCGATTACCGGATGTTGAAAGAGGAAGGGTTCGACCGCCTGGCACAACTCATCCGCGACCATGTCGACGTCTCCTACATCTATAAAACATTAGAAAAATGATTGGCGGGCACGGAAACGATTTACAGGCCTATGAAGAGGCGATCAGGGGCGATTTCAGTTCGAATATCCCCTATCGAAACGCATCGAAGCGCATTGCCGCGCACCTTCGCAACACGCTTTCCTTGATAGACGATTATCCCGACCCGTATGCACGCCGACTGACGCAACTTATCGCGGCGCATCATGCCGTATCGCCGCTACAGATACTGGTAACCAACGGCTCGGCCGAAGCGTTTTACCTGCTGGCGCATCTTTTCGCCGGCCGGCGCAGCACCATCGCGTACCCGTCATTCGCCGAATATGAAGATGCTTGCCGTGTATATCAACACGCCTTGACCTTTATCGCGGTAGAAGAGGCCGGTCATACGCAGCAAATGCCCGATGGCGATGCGCTGTGGCTGGCAGTGCCGAACAATCCCACGGGTACGGTGCAAAGCCGCGATACCCTCGACCGCCTTTGCCGGGAAAATCCGCACACGGAGGTGATCGTCGACACGGCTTACGGCGAACTCTGTCCGCAATGCGAACCGCTCACCGGCCTGCACGAAAAACAGTCCAATTTCATTTCGGTACATTCGCTCACCAAAACGTTCGGCATACCGGGATTGCGCCTGGGATATGTCATTGCCCGCCGCGACACCATCAACGCACTTCGAGCATTGTCGGTACCCTGGGCCGTAAACGCATTGGCGCAGGAAGCCGGCAGCTATGTCATGCAACATTATCGCGACCTTCTGCCCGACAGCAACGCCTTGTGCCGTGAAGCGGCCCTATTCCGCGAACAACTGCGCACCGTACCTCATCTGACGGTGTACGACTCACCCTGCCACTTTTTCCTTGCGCGGCTCGAAACAAAGCATACGGCTGCGGAATTGAAAACGTTTCTTATCAATCGCTACGGACTCTTGATTCGCGACGCCGCCAACTTCCGGGGATTATCGCCGCAACACTTCCGCCTCTCGGTGCAGGAACCGGCTTTGAATGAAGCTCTAACCGACGGACTTAAAGAATTCATCATTCATCACTCATAACTCATAACTCATCATTCATCATTATTATGCCGGCCGATTTCCTCGCATCCCATTCCCCTTTCCTGTTACCGTTATTGGTCGGGCTATTGCTTGACGCGCTGATAGGGGACCCGCCGCATTGGCCGCACCCCATCCGCCTGTTCGGAAAGATGATCGCCTTCTGCGACCGGCGTTTCAACCACGGGGCGCACCGCCGCCGTAAAGGGACGCTGGTGGCGCTGGGATTGACGCTTACGGTGTTCGTCGTTTTAACGTGTATGGAGTGGTTACTCACCGGCTATCCGGTTGCCGGAATCGTGGTCAACTCGATCCTGTTCTTTTACGCTATCAGCAACCGAAGCCTGATCGACGAGGCGATGAAAGTCGAACGGCTGGTGGTGCAAAAAGATATCGAAGCGGCGCGCCGGCAGTTGGGAATGATTGTCGGGCGCGACACATCGCAATTGACCTTCAAGCAAATCCGGGCGGCGACTCTCGAAACCCTGTCGGAGAACCTGAGCGACGGCGTCATCGCCCCCTTGTTTTTTTACGCCTTGGGCGGCATTCCGCTGATGATGGCTTACAAGATGGTGAACACGATGGATTCGATGATCGGGTATAAGAACGATCGTTATCGCGACTTCGGCCGCTTTGCCGCCCGCTTCCTCGACGACGGAGCCAATTACATTCCCGCCCGCTTCACGGCTTGGCTGATGGTGCTCGTTCCGCCCTCGGCGAAAGGAATGCGGTTCATCCGCCGTTATGCGCGGCTGCATGCAAGTCCCAATGCCGGTTATCCCGAAGCCGCCCTCGCCGGGATATTGGATTGCCGGCTCGGCGGCCCGGCCGTTTATCACGGCAAACTCGCGGACAAAGCCTACATAGGCGACAATGACCGCCCTCTCACCCACGCCGATACGCTGCGGGCGTGCCGCATCAATATACGGACGGTTGTCGTGACGGCAGTACTGGTAGCGGCAGGCTATACGGTTGTCTTCCTTCTTCTATAAAGATCAACGAAGACGACCTCGTTGGGAAACCGGATGAAAGAAAAACCGGCATACAGCTCGCGTCGGGAAACCCGACGAGATGAAAAGGACCCGGCTCACCCTTTCCGAATAATCAACCCGAAACGGTAAACATAAACAGCATAAAAACGTTTATTAAACAGTATATAATACAATTCAACAATGAAAACAACAAGGAAAAACAGAAATTTCATCACGCTTATTTTGGCGGTCATCACGCTATTATTACTTATTTTCATCCTTCTCTTTTATTTTTCACGCGAAGAGAAGGGTTCCGATGTCGCGCCCGCGCAAAGCGAAGCCCTCGACATCCCGTTCAAAAAACAAGGCGAACTAGCCTTTATCGAACAACAAAACAGTGATACGCTAGCGCGGATCGACATCGAAATGGCCGACGATGTGGATGCCCGCGCACGGGGACTCATGTACCGTCGCTCTATTCCCGAAAACGCAGGAATGCTTTTCATTCAAGAGGTGGAAGAGATTCAAAGTTTTTGGATGAAGAATACGTTTATTCCCCTCGATATTCTCTTTGTCGACACGAATAAACGCATCGTCACTATCCACACCCACACCGCCACCGAAAAAGAATGGAACTACGCGTCCACCGAGCCGGCCCTCTACGTAGTGGAAGTGAACGCGGGATTCAGTGAGCGCCACGGCATTGATACGGGCGACCGCATCGAATTCACCCTTCTGAAATAGAGGCGGTCACTCTACTCTTCCCCATTTCATTTCCTGCCCGTCGCCATCGAACTTTTTGCGTTTCGCCGTCAATCGTTCGATCGCGACGCGGTAAATATCGGTGTGTTTCAATCCCGAAGCAGCAGCGGCATCGAAATAGCGTATCTTATCAGGCGTATACTTCAGGCAAATAAGCCGTAACGCTTCCAGCCGCCCGGCGTCATCCTCCACACGGGCAATAGGCCCGAACACAACGGCCGACGCATATTCGGTGGTAAAGACTTTACTGCCGAAGTCCGAATAACGGTCTTCCGCGGCCAACATCGCTTCCAGTTCTTCCCTCGAAAACAAATCCGGCACCTTCACATCCGTTACAAACGTGAGGCAGACAACCGGGCGGCTTTCGAACAAATCGACTTTCGTTCCGGCTTTCGCCGAATGAAAATACAAATTATCGCCGTTCCTCACAATCGAGAGCGGCATGGCATAAGGCTCACCATTGTTAACTATTGACAATACCCCGAAAGGAGCATTATCGATCACCCGCAATCCAAAGTCACGGTTCATCTCACGATCTTTTCTTCTCATCCGTTTTCAATCTTCATCAATCTCCATCAATCTCCGTTCAATCTGCCATCAATCTTTAGTCAATCTCTGCCATCAACCTTCCTTATGAAAAAACATCGACGAAGCCTGTGCCGAGGGCATGACAATCAGATCATTAATATTCACGTGATCGGGGCGAGAGACCACAAACCAAACACATTCGGCGATATCTTCCGCCACTAAGCTTTCATACCCTTTGTACACCTCGGCCGCACGTGCTTTGTCGCCATCGAACCGCACGTCGGAAAACTCCGTCTCCACGGCGCCCGGGCAAATCTGCGTCACCTTAATGTGATAAGGAAGCAAGTCGATGCGCATTCCTTTGGTAAGGGCATCCACCGCATGTTTGGTGGCGCAATACACATTACCATTGGGATATACCTCTTTGCCGGCAATGGAACCGATATTGATGATATGCCCCTTACGGCGCGTAACCATTCCCGGCGAAATGTGGCGGGTCACATACAGCAATCCTTTTATATTCGTGTCAATCATCCGGTTCCAGTTTTCGATTCGCCCCTCCTGAATAGGATCCAGTCCGGCCGCCAATCCCGCATTATTCATCAACACATCTATCGTCTTCCATTCATCTGGAAGGTTTTCCAAGGCAGAGGCAACCTCTTCTTCCTTGCGCACGTCAAAACAAAGCGGCAATACCTGCGCGCCGAAGGTTTCCAATTTTTGCTGCAACGGCTGTAAGCGTTCTTCCCTTCGCCCGGTAACGATAAGATCAAACCCCTTTTTTGCCAACATAACGGAGGCCGCTTCGCCGATACCCGACGTAGCGCCTGTCACTAAAGCTATTCTTTTCATAACTCACTTGCATTTATTTTATATGATAAAGCCAAAAATACACCAAATAAATTACTTTTTCTTCCTTTTATCAGTAAAAAAGCGTAATTTTACGCGCAAATCACAACCCGATTATTAGACTTATTATGGAAGAAGAACTCGTGACAGTCAAAACATTCAGTTTTCCGGCCGATGTTGCCGTCGTACAATCTTTTATGGAGATGAAACAAATTGAGACTTATATGAAAAATATGGTCTCGAACCGATTGGCTTACACTTTAGGCGATATCGAAATGCAAGTTAAATCGTCCGATTTCGAACGGGCCAAAGAGGCTTTGATCGAGGGCGGATTTGCTGCGCCCCAAGATTTTGAATAACTCTCCTTTTTGATATTCATTCTTCAAAAGCTTTTATTTTTGTATGATTCAACAAGTAAAAAAGACCGGCTCCAAAGCCTACAAATACATTCTGATAGGATTATTAATTCTTTTGGGAATTATTATTTTCAAATACGCCCGCCCCTATTTGAGCGGATTCTTAGGAGCCGCCACATTATACATCCTGCTGAAGGGACAAATGACGTATCTGACCGAAAAACGAAAACTCGGCAGAGGGTTGAGTGCCACGCTTATTTTATTGGAGGCGTTGATTTTTTTCCTCGTGCCGCTTACCGGAATAACGTTCCTGGTCATCGACACTATTTCGGGTGTCCATATTGATCCCGAGGCCTTACGCGTACAGATAAACGACTTTATTAACACGCTCGAAGACCGGCTGGGATTCGAGATTTTTACGCCCGCCAACCTTTCGGCGCTTCCGCGTGCCGGCTCGAACATCCTCCAAGCGCTGGGCACGAGCATTTATTCGTTTGTGATTAATATCGTCGTCATCCTTTTCGTTCTTTACTATATGTTATACAGTAAAGACCGTTTCGAAAAGGCCATCAAAGAGATCCTGCCGTTTAAAGAAGAAAACAAGCAGATACTGGCGGAAGAAACAAAGCTAATCATCCAGGCCAATGCCATCGGTATTCCCTTACTGGCTATCATTCAAGGGGTGTTCGCATATGTCGGATATTTATTTTTCGGCATCAACAACGCCCTGCTATACGGCGTGCTGACGGCTTTCGCCACCATTCTGCCGATTGTCGGCACCACGCTTATATGGCTTCCCTTAGGCATAAGTGTCATCGTATCCGGCGAGGTCATAAACGGAACAGCGCTACTCATTTACGGGTTCTTGGTCATCGGCGGAGTCGATAACGTCGCGCGGTTCGTTTTGCAGAAAAAGCTGGCCGATATCCATCCGCTGATTACCGTTTTCGGCGTATTGATCGGTATTCCCATGTTCGGATTTCTGGGCGTAATCTTCGGCCCCTTGCTACTCTCGCTGTTCATCCTTTTCTTTAATATGTACCGACACGAATATGTCCCCGGTTCGACGGCCGAACCCAGGGTAACCACGATGCCGAAAAAGCAACAGGTGAAAATACCCCGCTATCTTAAAAAGAAACGGAAGATCGAGAAGATAGATATTTCGAACCATCCGGACATCGAGAACTGATTGCCGGTTTTGAAATCAGACGGTGTTTATTCGATCAGCACCTTTTTGTTCGTAAGAAAAAGGAATCTTGACAGAAACATCAGCGACAATCGATTTATTCATTTTTAAATAGATTTTATTGATACCTATATACGAAATATAAGCTAAAATCACTAAACATTTGAGGAAGATTGAGTGTTTGTATATAGATTATAAACCATATTAATTATTACTCAAAAAGAATAAAGAATTATGAAAACAACAGATTATTTAGGATTACCCGTAAAGAATGCTACGGCAGTAGTGAAAGAGTTACAACAATTGCTGGCTGACTATCAGCTATATTACACAAACCTTCGAGGATTCCATTGGAATATAAAAGGAAAACAGTTTTACACCTTGCACGCAAAATTCGAAGAATTTTATGATAATGCCGCAGAAAAGGTTGACGAAATTGCAGAACGGATACTCATGTTGGGAGGCGTTCCGGCACACAATTTCAGTGACTATCTGAAAGTTTCAAAGATTAAGGAAACAGGAGTGGTAAGCGATCCGAATGAGATTGTCCAATTATTATTGGATTATTTAAAGGGACTTATCGCGCAAGAAAGAAAGACGATCGAAACCGCATCAGAAGGCGGCGATGAAGCTACTGCCGATTTGCTTACCGGATTCCTTGGCGAACAAGAGAAAACGGTATGGATGCTGACTGCTTATCTTTCCTAAATACGGACAAGATAATAACATTCACTCCTTGGGCTTATAGGTACAGCCCCGTCGGATAACCGAGGGTGTCGCTCAAAGCGACGCCCTCGGTGTTTTTTAAAGTTATGGCATTATTTTTGTTCTTATTCGAATAAAAACTATATTTGTACTTGCTAAAACAGTTTAAAGAAGGGAAAAAATAAATGGATAACAACTTTTCTCAAAGAGTCAGAGACATCATGGCCTATAGCCGAGAAGAAGCAGGACGACTCCAAAACAATTATATCGGCCCCGAGCATTTAATGCTCGGCATTCTCAGGGATGGTCAAGGTCTTGCGATTCAAGTGTTACGGGATTTCGACATTGATTTAAAGACACTCAAAAATTATATAGATTCTAATGTTCGCGCCGCTCAGGAACATTTTGAAAGTTCCAATGAAGTCGTGATAAATAAGAATACGGAAAAAGCGTTGAAGATGAGCATTCTTGAAGCTCGTCTGACGAAAAGTAAGGAAACGGATTCCGAACACATCCTTTTGGCTTTGCTCAAAGAAAAAAATACGCTGATAAACGATATTCTCGGAGAATTTCAATTGGATTATTCGAGCGCTTTTCTTTATGTAAAGAACATTCTGGATACGCGTTTGGATGATGACGAAACCGGTTTGCCCATCGATGGGCCCAATTTCACGGAAGATGATGACGATTTGTCCGAAAAAGCATCTTTCAATCCGAAAGGACAAGGAAGTTCGTCTCAAACCAAAAACAGCCAATCCGATACGCCGGTTCTCGATAATTTCGGGACGGATATCACGCGCGCAGCTCAGGAAAACAGATTGGACCCGGTGGTGGGACGCGAAAAAGAGATTGAGCGCATTGCTCAAATACTCAGCCGGCGCAAGAAAAACAATCCTGTGCTTATCGGTGATCCCGGAGTGGGCAAATCGGCTATTGTCGACGGGTTGGCGTTACGTATCATTCAGAAAAAAGTATCCCGTGCGTTGTTCGATAAACGAGTGATCGCCTTGGATATGGCTTCGATTGTTGCGGGGACGAAATACCGCGGACAATTTGAAGAGCGCATTAAGGCCATCCTGAATGAATTGTCTAAAAACCCCAACATCATTTTGTTTATCGACGAAATTCATACCATCGTCGGAGCAGGAGGTGCGGCAGGATCGCTCGACGCGGCCAACATGCTTAAACCGGCGCTGGCACGAGGAGAAATACAATGTATCGGAGCAACCACGCTCGATGAATATCGAAAGAATATCGAAAAAGACGGGGCCTTGGAACGCCGCTTTCAAAAAGTAATCGTCGATCCGACCTCCGCAGAAGAAACCTTGCAGATTCTGCATAACATCAAGGAACGGTATGAAGAGCATCATAACGTAAGATATACGGATGAAGCATTGGAAGCGTGTGTGAAATTAACCGACCGTTATATTTCCGACCGGAACTTCCCCGATAAAGCAATCGATGCATTGGATGAAGCCGGAGCCCGTGTGCACATTTCGAACATTGTCATTCCCAAAACGATTGAGGATTTAGAGGCGGAGTTGAAGCAGGTAGAACAACAGAAAACCGATGCGGTAAAAGCTCAAAAATATGAATTGGCCGCAAGCTATCGCGATAAACAACGGCAATTGTTGCTGGCCTTGGAAGCGGAAGAAGAACGTTGGCAAAAAGAAATCAAGGAAAAACCGGAAATCGTCGATGAAGAAAAGGTGGCCGAAGTGGTTGCCATGATATCCGGCGTGCCTGTGCAACGTATTGCGCAAGGCGAAGGCCAACGGCTGATTGAAATCAAGAGCGATCTTAAGTCGCAGATTATCGGACAAGATGAAGCGGTAGACAAAGTGGTGAAAGCCATCCAGCGTAACCGTGTGGGACTCAAAGACCCGAACAAGCCGATCGGAACCTTCATGTTTCTCGGCCCTACGGGAGTCGGAAAGACCTATTTGGCAAAGAAACTGGCAGAGTACTTGTTCGATTCGTCGGAAAACCTGATCCGCATAGACATGAGCGAATACATGGAAAAATTCAATGTTTCGCGCTTGGTTGGTGCGCCTCCGGGATACGTCGGATACGAAGAAGGGGGCCAGTTGACTGAAAAAGTCCGTCGTCGCCCATACTCGGTGGTGTTATTGGACGAAATCGAGAAAGCCCATCCCGACGTGTTTAACATCTTGTTGCAAATATTGGATGAAGGGCATGTCACGGATAGTTTAGGCCGGAAGATCGATTTCAAAAATACCATTCTGATCATGACATCCAACATCGGCACCCGTCAATTGAAAGATTTCGGCCGGGGTGTGGGATTCAATGCAAACAAGGATCAAACCGATGCGGAATACTCGCGTGGAATTATCCAAAAAGCGTTGAATAAAGCTTTCGCCCCTGAGTTTCTGAATCGTATCGATGATATCGTGATGTTCGACCAGTTAAGCAAAGAATCGATTTATAAGATTATCGATCTGGAGTTGAAAGGTCTTTACAAACGTATCCGCGATTTGGGATATGAGGTATCGATCACGGATGAGGCGAAAGAGTTTATCGCCTTAAAAGGATATGATGTCCAATTCGGGGCACGCCCGTTGAAACGCGCCATTCAAAAGTATATTGAAGACGAAATGGCTGAAATGATCATTCGTACGGGAATCAAAGAAGGTGAAACGGTCGTTATCGATTTCGATAAAGAATCGCAACAAATCACCATGAAAGCGGTTGCTCTCGAACAACCCAATTCATAAGATTTTACTATAACAGAGGCTATCATCGAGGGTGTCGTTTGAAACGACGCCCTCGCTTGCTTACAGCCATTATCGTTCATTCGGATTAAAACGATTCCTTCGTTTTGAGATAGTTGGGCAATGTATAAGAGAAAAAGACGATTAATGCGACGAGGGTAATCACCGCAGAAACGTAAAATGTACCGGCATAGCCTATCCGATCAATCAATTGCCCGAATAGCAGCATTCCTATGCCGATGCCTGAATCGAAAAACATCAAATAGGTAGAATTGGCCGCACCGCGCCGCTCAGGTACCACATGATTATTAGCCATCGCCTGAAAAGCAGGCGCTAAGACACCAAAACCGATTCCTAATACAAACGCGGCACAGTGGAACCCGATCGAGGTAGGCGCGTACCCCACTAAGACTAATCCGAAGACCAGTAATATCAATCCGAAGAATGACACTTTGGCAGGGCCTATTTTATCAAACAGTCGTCCGCTTAAGATGCGTGCGATGGCTAAGCCGACCGAAAGAAGCAAAAAAAACAGTCCGCTACTTTCTACTCCGATTTCTCTGCCGTATAAGGCGATAAACGACAAGATTCCGCCATAGGAAACTTGAGTTAATAACGCAATGATGGCAATAGGAAGAGCGGATTTTTCAAATAATCCGGAAAACGAGAATTTCACAGAAGCTGTTCGTGACAATTGCGGCACGCGTACAAAAAAAGCGCATAAAAGAGCCACAAAACAAAATAATACCGCCGAATAAAACAAGATATTATAACCCGAGCGGTGTATAATAGCGAGGGCAAGCATGGGAGCAACAGCCATGGCTACATTCATCGACAAACCGAAAAAGCCCAGCCCCTCCCCTCTCCGTTTGGCAGGAGTAAGATCCACCGCCATGGTGTAAGCAGCCGTATTCATGGTTCCCCAAGTCAATCCGTGCAAAAAGCGCAGGACAAGCATCAGCGTAACGGTTGCAGCCAAAGCATATCCCAGAAAAAGCAACATAAAAAAGACAAAAGCAATCAGATAAACAACGTAGCGGTTAAGGAAATCGAGCAAAAATCCCGAAAAAGGGCGCATAATAATGGCCGCAACGGCAAAAGTAAACATAATCATTCCGATCTCTGCGGTATCGGATTGGAATCGATCGGCCATAAAAAGCGGCATCACCGGAGTCATAAAATAAAAAGCAATTGCCATCAGAAGATTGGCGGAGGTGAGCAGGACAAAATCTTTCGTCCAAAGCCGTTTTTTTGTTTCTTGTATCATTTTACCGTTCTTTTAATTAGGAAACACCTACCGCTAAACAAAAAGGAGGAACAAGTTGTTTAGTCTTGCATAGAATTTACAATAACACATATGAAAATAGAAGTTTGGACCGATATTATGTGTCCGTATTGTTATATAGGTAAGAAACATTACGAAAGCGCCTTGCGGAAGTTTAACCACGCAGCGGAAGTTGTGTTGGAATGGAAAGCGTTTCAATTGAATCCGGATCTTCCGGATAAGGGACAAGGATATCCGCTTACCGAATATTTCACCCGCAATCTTGGCTTTTCGAAAGATAAGATGGAGGGTTCATTTGCGCACGTTGAACAATTGGCAAAGGAAGCAGGCATACCGTTTAATCTGCGGAATGCCGTTGCCGCCAATACACGCGACGCCCACCGCCTAATTAAGTTAGCGGCAACAAAAGGCTTGGAAACGAAAGTCGTTTCGCTATTGTCGAAAGCGTATTTTGAAGATGCCCAAGATTATAGCGACCGGAACGTACTCCTACATATCGGTAAAGAAGCGGGACTGGAAGAAGAACCTATTTCCCGGATGCTGAACAGCGACGATTATCTGTATGAAATTAAACAAGACATACAGGAAGCGGCCAATCTGGGATTCGACACCGTACCGACTTTCCTCTTCGACCGACGGCAGGCAATCATCGGTTCGGAACCGGAAGAACTGTTCGTGAAAGTGCTGAATAATGCCTATAGAGATTGGAAAGCGCGCGTAGAAAAGGAAAAGGAAGAGATAATAATCACAAAGGGAAAGGCCTGTGCAGCCGATGGAAGTTGTGAAATCTAAAAAAGGGATGTCTTTTACCGGCCTTTTTTGTATTTTTGCATCTTTATTAGATTTGTAATGGAATTTCTGAAAATAGATCAAACAGACAGCGATAGATGGGACCAAGTGTGGCAATTGTATGAAGAAAGCTTTCCGTTGGCAGAACGACGGAAAGTGGATGATCATCTCCGTGCCTGTAATGACCCTCGTTTTTATCCTTTATCGGTTTGGGAAGACGGCCGGCTGATAGGAATCCTTTTTTATTGGGAATGGGATTCTTACCGTTACTTGGAGTACTTGGCCGTGTCTCCCGATCTCAAGGGACAAGGATATGGATCGCAAATACTTCATTATTTACGGGATTCCAACCACACCATCATTCTTGAAATAGATCCCCTGGTTAACGAATTATCGGTACGACGTCTCCAGTTTTATGAAAAATCAGGATTCACTCTTACGCCTTACCGCTTCATGCATTTGCCGTATCGCAAGGATTCCGAACCGCAGGAATTGCTCATTCTAAGTTATCCGAAAATGATTACCAGAAAAGAGTATGCCGATTTTATACAATTCGTCAACGAAAGTGTGATTGTTTATTGCGAATGAAACTGTTTTATTGCTCCATCCGGGTTAACGGATAAAAGCCTCTCCTCCCTACCGAGGGTATCGTCCCAAACGATGCCCGTGGTAATTATTTATTTGTCAAGCCGGAAGCAATACCTCGCGTGAATCAAGGATTTAAAATGGCCTGCATCAATCGCAAAGTCTGATTCATGATACGTTCTTCGCGACGGGAATTTTCAAAAATGGGATATACAACGACCAATAACTGATCCTCGGCAATCATTTTGACGTATCCTCCTATTCCCCATGAAATCATCCGGGCATCCGTTCGAAACTTAACCACGTGGTTAGGACGATCGGAATACGAAATAATCCATTGCCGGTCGATGCGCTGCAAAATGTCGTCAAACGGATGCTTTGAGTGCGACTTAAATTTAAAGGTCGCCTGTTTCGATCCGTGAAAATCCGGCGGTTGCAAGTCTTCCGACTCCATATAATTCAGCCGTTTATATAATATCAAAGAGATAATTGCAGGAGGAACGACCCCGGCAATAAGAAAGACCGAAAGAGCTTGCCAAATAGTCAGATTCAATCCCCAAAAAACACTCATGATGACGATTATCGCCAAAAAGAAAATCAAAAAAATAGAAACCCAATAAAGAAACAGTTGCGTTGTAAATTTCATATTGTCATAAAGTTAATGGATAGAAGGCACGGTTAATTCTTCCGTTATACGAATGTCGGTAAAACCCATTTGCTCCAATAGCGCCGTAATGGCCAGTTTGGCTTGGTCGGTGGCCTGAGTATAAACGCCCTGCTTGACGGCATCTTGCGCCATAACCGTTTTTTCGCGCGCAATCGCATCGTTATAGTCCGATATTTTCAAAGGGTTGAATGCATTCTCACTCTCGTTAAATACCTGTATGGTATTTTCATCGATTACCGTATCGAGTATACGGGGCTTCGGAATAGACACATGTACCGATGTTTCATCTTGTACATCTATTTTAATGCGGCTAAAATCGACGCCCGCCTTAATATGTCCGTTATATTTGATTAAAAAATATTTATCGGTGAGTGGAATATTCAGATTCAGGAATTTTTTATGATCTTTAAAAGCAATCACTCCCGTGTAGTTATATCGAACCAACGCAAGTTCCTGAATATAAGAAATACGGCTCATGATAGACGAACTGTCATACCCTTGTTGTTTTTGTTGTTTCGTCAGATTGACAATCAACAGCACAGCCAGTACAAGCGTCGTAAACAGGAAGAATACCGTAGCGTAATTTATTTTTTTATTGGATGAATTCACTTTAATCTAATTCGGGAATAAACAATTGACCGACCTCCTTTTCGCACAAAAATAAATAAAAAAACGGTAGTTGGCGTTTGTTTATAGTTTTTATTATCTAATTTTGCAGGGAAAGCGAAGAAAATAAAAAAACAAAACAACTTTTTAACTATAAACGAATGAAAAAGATATTTATAATCATCATGCTCATTTTAGTGATTCCGGCATTGGGGTATGCCGCGAAAACACTCACCGCTCAGTCCCCCGATGGGAAAATCATAGTGGAAGTACGTGTCGATAAAGACATCCGTTATACACTTACTCACGGAGGAGATGTCCTGCTCGAGCGCTCGCCTTTGTCCCTGACACTGGCTTCAGGGGAGGTATGGGGAAAAGATGCCCGTATATCCGGCAGTAAAGTCACTCCCCACAGCGGAGTCATATCCTCTCCTTTCGGTATTTCCGAAACGGTGAAAGACGAATATAACGAACTCACCATCCGCTTCCGAGGCGATTGGGGATTGACATTCAGGGTCTATAACGAAGGAATGGCCTATCGTTTTTTCAGTTCACGCAAAGAAGCCTTGCAGATACAGGCGGAAGAAGCCGGATTTTCTTTCCCGGCAGACTTCGGAACCTACACGGCTTACGTACGCAACAACTCCAACGGGGAGAAAGAATCGTTCGAAAAACAATTCCGTAATTCTTTCGAGAATACGTATGAGCAGGTGAAACTGTCGCAACTAGATGCCGGCCGCCTTATCTTCCTTCCTTTGCTGGTGGAAGCGCCCAACGGCAAGAAGATTTGCATCACCGAAGCCGACTTAGAAGCTTATCCCGGATTGTATTTAAACAAAGGCGATGGCAACTCGCTGAAAAGCGTCTTCGCCGGATATCCCAAAACAACCGAACAGGGTGGACACAACCGGTTGCAACAACTCGTCCGTGAAAGGGAAAACTATATCGCCGAAGTAAAGGGCGCCCGCACTTTCCCTTGGCGGATAGCGATTGTGTCGGCAGAAGATAAAGAATTGGCAGTCTCCGACATGAGCTACAAATTGGCATCTCCTTCGCGTGTGGACGACATCTCGTGGATCAAACCCGGGAAAGTGGCTTGGGATTGGTGGAACGACTGGAATATTTACGGAGTCGATTTTGAGTCGGGTGTCAATACCGAAACATATAAATACTATATCGATTTTGCTTATCGCAACGGCATTGAATATGTCATTCTCGACGAAGGATGGGCCGTAAACCTGCAAGCCGATCTTTTTCAGGTTGTACCTTCTATCGACTTGCCCGAAATTATCCGATACGGCAACGAACGGAATGTGGGGATTATCCTTTGGGCCGGCTATTGGGCTTTCGACCGCGATATGGAGCGTGTTTGCAAACACTACGCCGACTTGGGCGTAAAGGGATTCAAAGTCGATTTTATGGATCGCGACGATCAACAAATGGTCGATTTTATCCATCGCGCCTCCCAAACGGCGGCCAAACACCGGCTCCTGCTCGATTTCCACGGCATGTATAAGCCTGCCGGACTGCAACGCACCTATCCCAATGTGTTGAATTTTGAAGGTGTGCATGGGTTGGAACAACTGAAATGGTCGCCCGAATCGGTGGATATGGTGACGTACGATGTGACGATTCCTTTCATCCGCATGGTCGCCGGGCCGATGGATTATACGCAGGGTGCCATGCGCAACGCTTCGCGGGGAAACTATCGTCCCATCAACACCGAACCCATGAGTCAGGGAACGCGTTCACGGCAACTGGCACTCTATGTAGTGTTCGACTCGCCGCTCAATATGTTGTGCGACAGCCCGACCAACTACATGAAAGAGCCCGAATCGCTCGAGTTTATTGCTCAAATCCCGACGGTCTGGGACGAATCGGTAGCCCTGAACGGGGAGGTCGCGAAATATGTAACCCTCGCCCGGCGTAAAGGCAACGATTGGTACATCGGCGGGATTACCGGTTGGGATGAGCGCGATATGAGCATCGACCTGTCGTTTCTGCCGCAGGGGGAATACCGGATGACGCTTTTCCGCGACGGAGCCAATGCACACCGCAAAGGCAGCGATTACAAACGGGAAGTACGGAATGTGACGAGTGGCGACAACTTGTCCGTCCATCTCGCACCCGGAGGCGGATTTGCCGTTAAACTGGAAAAAATACAATAAGACTCCACTTGCAAACAGGCGCGCTAAAAGAGTAGAGCATACGGGTTGGCGCGCCTGTTTATCCTATCCCTAAAACAAACAGTCACGCCGGTAGGATAATAAACTTGACCGTCAGGACAAAATGCCGAACAGTTAGGACGTTTCTGAAAGTTATTAGCGTGTTTCTCGAGGTCGTTAGCGCATTTCTCGAAGTCATTAGGACGTTTCTGAAAATCGTTAGCGCATTCCTCGAGGTCGTTAGCGCGTCGGGTGCACCCTTCAGAATAAAAAAGATGTTTACGCGGGTTAAACAGAAATTTATTTTTAATTTTATATCCGTAAATGGAAAAACGGAATACACGGATCAATTCCGCATAAGGGTGTAAAAATGGTATAATGACATGGAAAAGCTATCGAAACTATCTCTTTTCAACGAACTTTTTGACAATTATTACCGTCAATTTGTCCGTTTTGCGATAGGGTACCTAAAAGATTCCACGATGGCGGAAGATTATGTATCGGAAGCCTTCATCGCCTATTGGGAAAACAGGAATACGCTGACGGCCGACACAAACCCTCCGGCCTATATTCTGGCCATTGTAAAAAACAAATGTATCAATCACCTACAGCGTGAACAGATGAGGCAGCGCGTAGAAAAACAACTTTCCGATCATTCTCTATGGGCATTGACTACCCGCATCAATACCCTGGAAGCCTGCAATCCGGAAATGATTTTCTCGAACGAAGTCAAGGAAATCATCGACCGGACGCTTTCGGATCTCCCCGAAAAAACCCGTCAAATCTTTTTGTTGAGCCGTAATGAAGATCTTTCGCACAAAGAAATAGCCGAAAGAATCACTCTTTCGACCAAAGCCATCGAATTTCATATCTCCAAAGCGCTTGCCGCACTGCGCATTTCGCTGAAAGACTTTATGATTCTGCTTCCGTTCGCATTTCTTTTGTTCAAGTAACTCATTCCACCTGTAACGGAAGGAAAAGCCGAACTCCTTTTACCTGTCAAACATGTTGAATGGGCAAACGTTCATCGTATTTTACCCATAAAACCCGTTGGGCAGGCAACATACTACAAACAATTGACCGAAAAGTCTGTTGGATGAACAATCTTTCACAAGCAATTAACCAAAAAGTCTGTTGAATGGACAATCCTACACGAGCAATTGACTAAAAAGTGTGTTGGATGAACAATTTCACACAAACAATTGACCGAAAAGTGTGTTGAATGGACAATCATAGAGAGGTCATACTCCGCCAGCAAGTGTCTCCAGTCTCCTGTCTCCAGTCTTCTGTCTTTGTTCTTTGTTCTTTGCTCCTATTTCTTTTGTCGCCCGATTATGTTAAAAAGAAGATTTCCATTAGGGATAGCCTACCCTGTTTTGTTATTATATCAGATAGGTTCCTAAAATAGGTTGAACAACACATCTACTATAATGATCGACAAAACAGTTTTATATAAATTTTTCGAAGGTTCCGCGTCCCGTGAAGAGGAAATGCTCATTCAGGCATGGCTGGACGACGATACACGGAATATCGAAATATTGCATCATGAACGGTTCCTTTACGATTCGATTTTACTTAACCGTGTCGAAGAAAAAACATTGTTACGCCCGCAAAAACGTCAGTTATTGCCTTGGGCAATTACGGCCGCTGCGACGTTAGCCCTCCTGATCGTCTGTGGATTTTATGTGAATAGCATTCTTCATCATAATCAGTTATCGGCACAATACAATACCATTATCGTTCCTCCGGGGCAGCGAATCAATCTCGTACTGGCGGATAGCACGAATTTATGGCTCAACGCCAACACCACCTTCCGATATCCTTCCGGTTTTTCAGGCAAAGAACGAGTCGTATATCTCGATGGAGAAGGTTATTTCGATGTGAGTAAAGACACTAAAAAGCCTTTCATCGTAAAAACATCCGCCGGCGATATAAAAGTGACCGGCACGGCATTCAATGTAAAATCGCATATTCAATCGGGGATTTTCGAGACGAGCTTATTTGAAGGGAGTGTAGAGATATATAAGGAAAATCAAAAACTTGCCACCTTAAATCCTTTGCAAAAGAGCATTTTAAGCGACGGGGAATTAAATGTAACTCAAATAACAGACCCCAATGAATATCTTTGGAAAGAGGGATTGATTTCTTTTACAAATAAAAATTTGGGAGAAATTTTACATGCACTCGAAAACTATTTCTCGGTAGAAATCCATATTAATACTTCTTCACTCCCAAAATATAGCTATACGGGCAAATTCCGGCAATCCGATGGCGTGGATTATGCTTTAAGGGTTTTACAGAAAAGTATTCACTTTACTTATAATAGAGACAATAAC
Source organism: Bacteroidales bacterium UBA5382 (assembly GCA_002409745.1). GTDB lineage: Bacteria > Bacteroidota > Bacteroidia > Bacteroidales > Dysgonomonadaceae > Limibacterium > Limibacterium fermenti. The sequence continues at coordinate 33,177 of DHOU01000011.1, read as the reverse complement.
GATAACATCATATATATACAATAATAAACAACAGGAAGTGCCTATGGGTGAAAAAATCTAAATGAAAAACCGACAAGCGCTGCAACGCTTGCCGGAAATTTAAATCAACACAATTAAATTATTAATCGTATTAACAAAAACAGTACAAATGTATGAAGAAAAACAACTTATCGAGCATTTTTAATGCTCAAAATGTTCACAGTAAACATTTTTTATTAATTATGCGAACAACCATATTCCTTTTATATGCTTGTGTTTTTTGCTCGATGGCGGAATCTGCTTATACTCAAAACGCCAAGGTAACGATCAAAAAACACAATACGACTATTAAGGATATTTTTAATGAGATTGAACAGCAAACCGATTATTTATTCTTTTATAATAATGAAGTTAATGATGATCGGAAAGTATCCGTATCAGCCAATCACAAAGCGGTTAAGAAAGTTCTTAACTCTATTCTAAAAGGAAGCGATACAGATTACACGATGGAAGGGAAGCATATTATCGTTTCTAAAACGGAGGAGACGAAAAAAGCAGAAGCATCTCCTGAACTTATTATTGAGCAACAACAAAAAAGAACGATAACAGGCAAGGTTGTCGATGAGAATAACCAAGCGGTTATAGGAGCCAATATCCTAGAGATCGGGACCTCCAATGGAACAATTACGGACGTAGACGGCAACTTTGCTTTACAAGTAGAGGACAATGCAAGGATACGTATTTCTTATATCGGATATGTTGAACAAGAAATTACGACTGCTGGAAAAACTACGATCAATGTGATTTTACAGGAAGATATAGAAGCATTGGACGAACTCGTTGTCGTGGGATATGGTACCATGCGTAAATCGGATGTTACCGGTTCTATCTCTACAGCGAAAGGGACTGACATTATCAAATCACAGTCTTTTAATGCTCTTGAAGGATTGAGGGGTAGAGCTGCCGGTGTAAATATTTTTTCTAACACGGGACAGCCCGGTGGAGAACTGCGCGTCATCATCCGCGGAATCTCCACCATCAATGCTTCCGCAAGTCCGTTGTATGTGGTGGACGGTGTTGTTATGTCCGATTTTCAATTTCTTAACCCAAATGACATTGAATCCATCGAAGTATTAAAGGACGCATCCTCTGCCGCTATTTACGGCGCCCGTGGAGCGAACGGGGTAATCTTGGTAACCACCAAGCGTGGAGGCAATACCGAAAACCGGGCACGTATTTCTTATGACGGTTCGATGTCCGTAAGTACGATGGCAAGATATATGGATGTCATGGATTCCAACGAATGGATGGCTGCATTTAAACAGGGGTTGGAAAATGCGAATGCGTGGCAAGGTAAGAATTTCACAACCGATTTATCCGAAATTTTTACCGATGAACGATTATTTAATGCCGACGGTACGCCAATATATAATACGGATTGGCAAAAAGAAGCATCTCGTATGGCTATTTCTCATAATCATCAACTCAGCATTCAGCGCGGAGACGCCACTTCGTCGGTAGGAGCATTCCTAAACTATACCGATCAACAAGGGATTTTGCATAATTCGTATTTCAAACGTCTCAATGCCAAATTAGCTTATGATGACCAACCGACCAAGTGGTTATCGACCGGTATTAATTTAATGGTAAACCATACTTGGGGAAACAGAACTTCCGATAATCCATACGGGCAAGGGGCTCTGCGGACAATGATTGAACAGGTACCGTTCTTGCCGGTCATGCTCGATGGGGCTTATTCACAAACCAATGACATTCAAACAACCTCTATTTATAACGATAAGAATAATCCTGATCCTGAAGAGAAGCAAGGATTTAGCCCCGAAGGTGTCGGTAATCCGGTAGAATTGCTTAAAAGAATATACGCAATGAACTACAAGACGCAAATTTTCGGAAATGCGGCTATGACTTTTCACTTAACGAAAGATCTCGACTTAAAAACGCAGTTCGGTATCGATTATCACAATAATCGGGAAGCCGGATATACTCCGTTTACTCCTCGCCCTTTGATCAATCAAAGCGCAAACTTTGGGGCCGCATCGGCAAAAAATTCAAACACCCTGTATTGGCAAGAAGAAACTTATCTTACCTATAATAAAGATTTCGAGAAGCATCATATCAATGCGATGGCCGGTATGTCGTGGCAAGAACGCAGTTATACCGATTTCAGCGCTTCCGATAAAATCTATACAGATGACTTTTTCGGGTACTACAATTTAGGATCTGGGACTGAACGCCCCTCTGTTGGCAATGATCACGATAAATGGACAATGAATTCTTATTTCTTGCGTGCCGCCTATTCGTATGACAATAAATATATGGCGACCATAACAAGCCGTTGGGATGGATCATCTAAATTCGGAGAAAACAATAAATATTCTTTCTTCCCTTCTGTCGGATTAGGATGGATGATGTCTGAAGAGGATTTCTTAAAAGATAGCCCGGTTATCAGCAAATTGAAGCCGCATACTTCTTTCGGTATAACAGGAAACTCAGAGATAGGAACCTATGCTTCTTTGGCTACCATAGGCCAATCAACCACTATTATCGGGAACGGTTTAGAAACCGTATCTTATATGGGCAGAATGCCTAATCCCGATTTAAAATGGGAGAGGACAAGCCAGTGGGACATCGGTTTTGAGCTGGGATTGTTTAATAATCGACTTAATTTGGAAGCTTCCTATTATTACAAATATACGACCGATCTATTGCTTCCGCGTCCTCTGCCCAGATCGACCGGATTCTCTTCTATCACCGATAATATCGGCGAGGTTTCTAATAGGGGATTGGATTTATTAATTAACGCATATCCTATCGACACGAATAATTTCCAATGGAATACGACATTCAATTTGAGCTTCAATAAGAACCGCGTTGAAAAATTGGATAAAAGCTCATCGGTCGATCCTGTTACCGGTAAACGTCAGATCCTTCTCGACGGTTTTGTCGGATATGAAATGCTCATTCGCGAAGGAGAAGAATTATCCTCTTTCTATGGTTATAAACGTGCCGGCATTTACGATGGCGTAGCAGCTAATTGGGATCCACAAACGATGAACGTACCTTCTACCATCGGGGAGAAAGTCACGTATAAGGGACGGCAAATATTAGGAAACGGATTACCTGATTGGATGGGATCATTCATCAATACATTCAATTATAAAAATTTAGATTTGACGTTTGATTTGCAATTCTCATTAGGGGCCGATATCATGCAGGAATTTTTCCATTCTACCGAAGCGCGTTTCTACACCAGCGGTATCGACCGTCTCTGGCAAGAAGCCTGGCATCCGACATTGAACCCCAACGGAAAAGCTCAAGCCATCCGCTTAGCGAACTTTGGACAAGGTAATAATGCCAATGCAGACGACACTTGGGTGGCCGATGGTTCTTACCTGCGAGGTAACCTTATTCAATTGGGCTATACGTTCAGTCCGGATATCCTTCAGAAAATGGGGCTCTCCGTGTTGCGTATATATGCGAATGTAAACAATGCTTTCCTGATCACGTCATCCGATTATTTGGGATACGATCCTGATAATTCATCCCGTTTGGGAGATAATAAATGGGGTACGAACCGTCAGTTCTTTACCTATCCGCGTCCGAGAACATTTACATTCGGACTTAATGTAACGTTCTAATTCATACTAATAAAAAATATAATATTATCATATGAAATTATATAAAAAAATATATATATCCATCCTCTGCATGGCAATCGCATCCCTGGGGATGAGCTCATGCAACGATTTCTTAAAAGAAAATCCGCTGGATGAAAAAACGGCCGGTCAGTTTTGGAAAACCGAATCTGATGCACAAACAGGTGTAAACGGACTTTATTTCGGAGGAGTACCCTATTTACATAGCATCGATGTGGATGGGGGTTGGACGCCGAAAGCCACTATGTGGGGCGGTATCATGTCCGGATTATTTGTAGATAAACGTAAAGACAGGGCATTTACCAATGCATCCGAAGGAGGTAACTTTAATATCGAATCATTCGATAGAACTGCGGAAAAAATATGGACGGAATTTTATATCGGCGTATCCCGGGCGAATTTCGTGATTGCCAACATTCCAACGATGACCAATGTTTTAAGTGAGGCGCAGATCAATAATTTCGTGGCACAAGGTAAATTCTTCCGGGCATATGCTTATTTTTATTTAGTGAAAGAATTCGGCGACGTTCCATACATAGACCAACCTTATACCTCTTTGGAAGGGATATACAAAGAACGCACCCCGGCTGTAGAAGTCTATAAAAATATCGAAGCCGACTTGCTTAGTATCATCAAAGGAAATGCTTTGCCTAATACGGCGTTTTATGACAATGACGGATACGCCACGAACCCGATGGCTCAGACTCTGTTGGCACAGGTCTATCTCCAATGGGCCGGCGCACCGCTCAATGGCGGGAACGAATACTATGCCAAAGCGGCCGAGATGGCTATGGCTGTAATCAACGGCGGGCAGCATTCACTCATTCAGCCCGATGGAAGCAGCGATGATCTTGAGTCGGCTTATAACGTTATTAAAACGACCAAATCAGACAATGAAATCATCTTTGCCAAAGAATATGATCAAACGAATTTTAATGTTGGGAACTCTTATGCCGTCCGATCAATAGGAGCAGATGCTTTTCAATGGGGCATTTTTAAGCCGGGAGGTGACGTCTTATATAATGCGTACCTGCCATGCAATATGCTAATCAATAGCTACCATCCTTCCGATATTCGTGGACATGAAAAGCAATTTTTCTTTAAAGAGTATACGTATACTCTTAAAGGGGAAACGATTACGAGTACTTTAAACAATGTAGGAAACTGGGCATGGTTTGATGAAGGTTCTTTGATGAATGGTCGTAATGGGGACTATAATATGCCGATTTTCCGTTATGCAGAGGTATTATTGATTGCGGCCGAAGGATTAGCTAGGACAGGTAAAGAAGGTAATGCTGTCGGTGAAGCGAAATATTACCTCAACCAAGTGCGCAAACGTGCAGGACTGCCCGACGAAACCGCCACAGGCGATGCTTTGATACAGGCTATCTTAACCGAGCGTTTGCATGAGTTCCCTTTGGAATTCAAAATATGGGATGACATTCGACGCACGCGCTTGTATCCGGAAGAAGATGGAATGCAATCCGGCAAACTGAAATGGGTTCCGCTTGCATCGGCAAAAATCCAAAACAAACCGGACGGAAGTATCAAGGTTGGGGCTATTCCTGAATATGCCTTATTGTGGCCTATCCCATTAAGTGACATGCAGGCCAACACAGCTTTGGAAGGACATCAAAATCCCGGATGGAATTAATGACCTTAATCGTTTTCGTAAGAAACGGTTGTTAAAGAACTAAAAAATAAAGGTGCGCCAAAAGGAAATGATTCGCACAGGAATCGGCCTTTGGTGCATCTTTTTACTTTCACATCAAAATAATACGGATGATTCACTGCATAATGACTGATTTTTTTGTATTTTCGGAAATTTAAAGTTGGAGCAATACATGGCAAGTATACGATAGAGGATGAAGCAGATTATTTTTTCTTTAGTTTTACTAGTAATGACAAATTTATCGATAAGGGCGCAACAGCCTGCTGATTATGTCAATCCGATGATCGGAACGAATGGTATGGGACATACTTTCCCGGGAGCATGCGCGCCGTTCGGGGCCGTTCAGCTAAGTCCCGATACCGATACCATTCCGCACAATGTGGATGGCATCTATCAGAAAAAAGCTTATGAATATTGTGCCGGTTACCAATACCGAGATAAAACGATTGTGGGTTTCAGCCACACGCATCTCAGCGGAACCGGACATTCGGACTTGGGAGATATCCTTATTATGCCTACCCGGGGAGAATTGCATTTAAATCCGGGTCGAGCATCGAATCCCGACGAAGGATATCGTTCCCGTTTCAGCCATTCCACGGAAAAGGCTTCTCCCGGTTATTATGAAGTCATGCTCGAGGACTATGGAATTAAGGCTCAACTGACGGCAACTCCGCGCGTCGGCGTTCATCAATATACTTTTCCTGAAAAAACGGACGGTCACTTGATACTCGATCTGTCGCACGGGATTTACAACTACGACGGAAAAGTATTGTGGGCGAGCATCCGGGTCGAGAACGATACCCTTTTGACCGGTTACCGTATTACAAACGGATGGGCGCGTACGAATTATACCTATTTCGCCATCTCATTTTCACAACCGATAAAGCATTACGGCTATAAGGACAAGGAAAAAATAAAATATAACGGATTTTGGCGCCGCTTTCAGGTGAATGAGAATTTCCCGGAGATGGGCGGACGAAAAATTGCGGCTTATTTCGATTTCAATACTTCCGCCGACTCCGAGCTCACCGTGAAAGTCGCCCTTTCGGGAGTCAGTACCGAAGGCGCCTTGAAAAATTTAACCAAGGAAACCGGAGGGAAAAATTTCGAGACGATACAAAAAGAAGCGGTTGAAAACTGGAATAAGGAACTGTCTTGTTTCAGCGTGGAAGGAACGGACGATCAGAAAACGATGTTTTACACTTCGCTTTACCATACCATGATCAACCCTTCCGTCTATATGGATGTAGACGGCCGCTACCGGGGCTTGGATAATAACATTCATCAGGCTTCCGGCTTTACCAATTATACCGTTTTTTCTTTATGGGATACCTACCGGGCGGAGCATCCGCTGTTAAATCTCATCAAACCCTCCCGCAATGCCGATATGGTAGCGTCGATGATTAAGCATCAACAACAGAGCGTACACGGCATGTTGCCCGTCTGGAGTTTAATGGCGAATGAGAATTGGTGCATGAGCGGTTATCATGCCGTATCTGTTTTGGCGGATGCGGTGGCAAAAGGTGTCTTTCCTACTACCGATGAAGTATTGAATGCGATGGTTAAAACGTCGACGGTTCCTTATTATGAAGGTATCGAAGAGTATAGCCGATTAGGATATATTCCGTTGGAAAAAAGCGGTACGGCCGCTTCCTCCACCCTCGAATATGCTTATGACGATTGGACCATCTATCAAACGGCATTAAAAGCGGGGAAAGACGACGTGGCGGATGTTTACCGGAAACGGGCATTGAATTACCGCAATATTTACGATGGAACCATCGGATATGCCCGCCCCAAATATGCCGACGGCAGCTTTAAAAAAGACTTTGATATTTTGCAAACCTATGGCGAAGGTTTTATTGAAGGTAATTCGCTGAACTTCTCGTTCCATGTACCGCATGATGTCTTCGGAATGATGGAACGGATGGGAGGCGAAAAAATAGTTGTTGAAAAACTGGACAATTTGTTTACGATGCACTTGCCTGAAAAATATTATGAGAAGAATGAAGATATCACGGAAGATTGTCTGGTGGGCGGATATGTGCATGGAAACGAACCGAGCCATCATGTTCCTTATCTTTATGCGTGGACTTCCCAACCGTGGAAAACGCAGTATTGGGTTCGGGAGATACTCAACCGGATGTATCGCAATGAAATCGATGGCTTAGGAGGAAATGATGATTGCGGACAGATGTCGGCATGGTATATTTTTTCGGTCATGGGATTTTATCCCGTCTGCCCCGGCACTGACCAATACGTGCTGGGAGCGCCCTATCTTCCTTCTTTGAAGTTAACGCTTCCGAATGGCAATATGCTTGAGATTAAAGCGAAAGGGGTTAATGACAAGAACCGCTATGTAAAAACCGTAAAGCATAACGGTCAAGTATATGATAAACGCTATATCACTCACAACGATTTGCTCGAAGGCGGAGTGTGGGAATATGAGATGAGTAGTACCCCTAATAAAAAACGGGGACATTCTTCAGAGGACAAGCCCTATTCACTTACGAACGGAAACGGATAAACGATTTATACACAAAATGAATACAAAAAATTGGATATTTTGGGCCGGAATACTCTTACTCGGGGTTTATTCTTGCTCTTCTCACATTGGAAAAAATGCGGAAAACCTACAAGGCGCTAAACTTTGGGATTCGTATGACACCGGCTCTATTCTGTTTGAAGATAAAGCGCCCGAATCTGCCGGATCAGAAATTTATCATCATATTATTCCCGATGCGGAACCGTATATAAAAGAGCAAGCCCGCACGGTACTATCCACGCTATATCATTCTCCGGCCGACAGCATTCCACCCGTTCACCAAATCCATTATACGTTGGAAGACATTGATGGAATTTCCGCAAAGGGAGGCGATCACGGGAACATCCATATTTTTTACAGTACGAAGCATATTGAGAAGTCATTCGCCGGAAATGATACGGCAAAAGTCCTCTTTGAAACACGAGGAGTCTTGCTACATGAATTGACGCATGCTTACCAACTGGAGCCTCAAGGCATCGGCAGCTACGGTACCAACCGCGTATTTTGGGCATTTATCGAAGGAATGGCCGATGCGGTACGGGTGGCAAACGGAGGATTCGGAGAAGGCGCCCGCCCGAAAGGAGGTAATTACATGGACGGATATCGCACGGCAGGGTATTTCTTTGTCTGGATAAAAGACCATAAGAATGCGGATTTTTTAAGAAAGCTGAATCGAAGTACGTTAAACGTCATTCCCTGGTCATTCGACGGAGCGATAAAATATGCATTGGGAGACCAATACAACATCGATGATTTGTGGCGTGAATATCAACTTGCAATGGGAGATATAGCGGTTGAATCAAACACTTCTTCCTAATGCTTACACGATTTGCATCCCGACAAAGGTTAATCAATCTTAAATGCTCCATTATTTTTAGAAAACGGATGACAACGGATTGTTTGTTTATCTAATTTTGTAGGATAGTTTTCATATAGATAGAAAGTTTAATTTGCATGAAATAATTTTATAAATTCAATAGGCATTACAGATAATAATTACATCCGGAAATGAAAGGCAAAAATGGTATTATTTTACTAATGGCCATTTGCTGCGCTTCCTGCGAAGGCGACAAAATCGACCAATCTTTAGAAAAGACACAATTTCATATCAATGCGTTGATATCCAAATCCGAAACAAAGATGACGGATGACACGTGGATAAACGGAGACGCCATCGGCATTTATACAAAAAAGTCCGAAGAAACATTATCTTCCGGAGGACTAAAAAGCAATGTAAAGTATATTAATGGTAATGGGGCTACGTTCCTCCCGGCAAAAGAAGGAGAAGCTATTCAACTTCCGTCGGAAGGAGATAATATAGATTTTATAGGATATTATCCTTATCAAGAGAAAATAGATGATTTTTCGTATGCCGTCGATGTGTCGAACCAAACCAATCAGGCAGCTATTGATTTGTTGTTTTCCGATAACGAAACAAACCGGAGTGCTGAAAATACCGATGTAAAAATGATTTTCAAGCATCAACTTTCAAGGATTATTTTACAAATTTCAGCAGAAGACCCGGAGATGGATCTAAGCGGATTGCAAGCAACAATGACGAATGCAGCACGGAAGGCTTCCTTTTCATTGAATGATGCAACTCTTTCAGCCCCTACGGCAACGGGTGACATCCCTTTCAATGTAGCGGCGGATGGCAAAACGGCTGTAGCAATCGTATTGCCGGACAATGATTTGAGCGACAATTTACTGATTCTTGTTATTGATCAAATAGAATATAAGTATTCGTTAAGTTTGAGTACAAAAATAAAAACGTTCGAGAAAGGATGTAAGTATACGTATATGATCACATTAAATGAAAAGGAAAAGACTATCACTGTCGATGTAAATTCTTCCATCGATACATGGACGGAAGGCCCGTCGGAAACCGTGGCGCTCGATCCCTCGGATAAACCGGTTATACCAACCATTGGCGACGGCAGTGAGGAAAATCCATATACGGTATCGGATGCAAAGAGTCGACAGGGAGGAACAGATGTATGGGTGAAAGGGTATATTGTAGGATGTTTTAACGGAAGTGTAAAAAAGTTTATCAATACGGCTGAGGGTGCAGCGGCTTCCAACCTTGCGTTGGCGGATTCGCCGGCGGAAACAGCGGCGGCAAACACGTTACCGGTTGAACTGAAAAGCGGGAAGATAAGGACGGCGCTCAACCTGGTCGATCATCCTGAGAATTTCAAGAAAGAAGTGATGGTTGAAGGGGATTTAGAAAAATATTTCAGTTTGCCGGGAATAAAATCTCTTTCAGCCTACAAATTTGTGAAATGACCATCCGCACGGCAGCTTGTTTCTATTTTAGCCCCCCGGCCATCTTCAAATTCCTCGCGAACAGGGCGGAAACGGCATTTTACACGGAGAATTGTGTAAAGATAACGGCGGAAAGCACTGCGGTAAAGGCGGAAACGACAGATGACACGGCGGAACGTCAACTGTAACAGCGGAAAATCCGTTTAACACAGAGAAACGGGCTACGGTCACAGTCGAAGGAACGTTTAACACCGATGAAGGCTTTACGGTCACAGCGGAACGGATTGCGAACAGAGAAAAGCCCTTTGCGATCAACGAAAAAGGAATAGTTATGAAGAGAAAGAAACAGCGGTCAGGGAAAAACGCATCGCGATGATAAAATAAGCATATAAATTAATGGAAAGATAGCGTAGAGAATAAAATATTAAAGATATGAAGAGCGAGATACTGATATATAAAAACCAAGAGGGCAACATCAAAATAGATGTTCGCTTGGAGGATGAAACGGTGTGGCTTACGCAAGCACAAATGGGGCAATTGTTTGGTAAGGACAAACGTACCATTAGCGAGCATATTAGTAATGTCTTCAAAGAAGGGGAATTGGATGAAATTTCAGTTGTCCGGAAATTCCGGACAACTGCTACAGATGGCAAAAGCTATGCTACCAACTATTACAACTTAGATGTTATTATATCAGTGGGCTATCGTGTGAAGTCAGTTCGAGGCACACAATTTCGGATTTGGGCAACTCAGCGTCTAAAAGAGTACATCATCAAAGGCTTTACGCTCAATGACGACCGCTTTAAGTCGGGTATCTCAATGAACTATTTTGACGAATTGCAAGACCGTATCAGGGAAATACGTCTTTCGGAGAAATTTTTCTACCAAAAAATAAAGGATATCTACGCCACCAGCATAGACTATGACCCAAAAGATGAAAAAACAATAGCATTTTTTAAAGTCGTACAGAACAAATTGCTTTGGGCTATCAGCGAGCAAACTGCGGCAGAATTAGTGTACAGACGGATAGATGCCAGTTTGCCTTTAATGGGAATGCTTTCTTACGACAAAAAACAACCTACTTCCATTAAAAAAGACGAAGTAAGTATTGCCAAAAACTACCTGACTGAAGATGAGATGAAACTTTTGGGCTTGTTGGTGGAGCAATATCTGGCATTTGCCGAAACAATGGCACAGCAACAAATACCAATGTATATGAAGGATTGGATTGAACGATTAGATGCTATTCTACAATTAAACGGCAGGGAGTTACTCACTCACGCAGGTAAAATTTCGCATCAAATGGCGTTGGAGAAATCAGGGAAAGAATATGAGAAATTCAAAAAACAACAAAAAGTTATCGAGAAAGAAGCCAGCTTGAAGGAATTGGAAGAAAATATTAAAAATCTGAAGAAGAGTGTAAAATGAAACTCCCAGAGCAGAGGCAAAATTAGAACAAACATTCTCTGAACTACTGGCACAGGAAAGTTATCCGCATAGCTTGGGAAAATAGTTCTTTCCACCCGATAAGTCTCGGTACTGCTGAGCAAATCGTGAAGTTCTCCGTTCGTAATCACAGTATATTTTCTTTTCGTTGCTTTTTAAATCCTCCAGTCTGCAAAAATAATCATTTTTTGATGAGATCTGAAAATCAACTCTTCCTCCCCGCAATTTCCAGTAACTGTTTAATCTCCAGCCTCAGGTATCGGATTTCGTCTTTGAGCCAATCAATCTCTTTGTTTTTCGCAGCAACAAGTTCATTGACAACTCTTTTGGAAATATAGTTGTCGCCTACAGTTTTAAGGACTTCAAGAACTTTTATTCTTTCTCTTTTTTTAAAGACTCAAACTTCTCTCTTTCTTTCTTCAACTGTTTCTCATAGAACTCAACAATCTTTTCTAAAGGGAAATGATTGAGATTTTCAACACTATTGATAGGCCCTATGTTGGAAGCACTCACATGACAGTTTTCATTAAAATTATTTGTGCAATACAAGACCGTCTCTTCGTTGTATTTCTTTAATCCTTCTACCGTTACCCCTAAAGCCGAAGCAATTTCTTCCACTCGTTCATCGTCCATCTTTTCTGTTTGTTCCATTTTCGAGACAGCCTGTCTTGTTACACCCAACGTATTTGCTAATTCGCTTTGAGTCATTCCACGCAGTCGGCGTATCCGCTCAATTTTCCTGCCAATGTGAACGACATTGTCGTAATTTTTCGTTTCCATTTTTCACTTATTTATATTATGCATCATTAAAAGCAAAAGTAGTAAAAATCATCTGTTTTCCAACAACTCGAGTTTTCAAAAGTCTCCATAAAATAGCAATCAGCATTCTTGAATGAGTAAATATCCGCTTCCGAATGATGAACTATACACAGGTCATCTTATCCTTGAAATCGATTGTCTGTTTCCAAAAATATAAGCGATAAAAATATTTTTATCTTTTATTTCATAAAAGACGGTTATGTGTTTGTCCAGTACAGCCTTTCGAAGCCTTTTTTGATGTTCGGATTGAGGAAAAATGAACGGGAAACGGCAAATAGTTTCCAATTGATGACTCAACTTTCTTTTGAATTTATCGATTTCCCTCTCTGTCCAATTCTGTTCTAAATAATCGAGAATATTTTCCAAGTTATGTACCGCCTCTTCCGTCCAATGAAGATTATACGATTCCATACTGTTGTTTAATTATATCGTGTGGAATCGTTTTTCCATTATCGATGTCTTGTAAACCCTTTTCTATGCCTGCTTTCTGTTCATCGGTTAAATCGTCCCACCAATCAATAAGTTGACTGCTGCCGTCCTTTACAACTTTCAGATAACGGATTGTATCTTCATCTTCAAGACGTGCGAGCCATTCTATGAGTTCTATCTTTAATGCATCTTGTCCCATAATTTTGCTGCTTTATTTTTTTAGTTTTCACTCAATATACAAGTATTTTATGTTGCTTCTGCAAATCTGTGCCTGCAAAGGTAGTGAAAAATCATTTGTTTTTCAATGTCTTAATTTCTTCTCTCAGCCAACGGATTTCTTCATTTTTGGTAGAAATAAATTCTTTTACCATCTCTTTTAAAACGCAATTGTTGCAGATAGCCTTGAGCATCTCGCAAACATCTATTCTTTCTCTTTTTTTAAAGACTCAAACTTCTCTTTTTCTTTCTCCAACTGTTTCTCGTAAAACTCAATGATTTCGTCTATTGGGAAATTATTGAAAGTATGATAATTACCATTATCTACAGCATTTGTTTTGACACCACAGTTCTCGTAAAAATTATTTGTATTGTACAGAACTGTTTCTTCATTGTATTTCTTTAAACCTTCTACAGTTACCCCTAATGCTGAAGCGATTTCTTTCAGTCGCTCATCGTTTAATTTTTCTGTTTGCTCCATTTTCGAAATAGCTTGTCTTGTTACTCCCAGCATATTTGCCAATTCGGTTTGAGTCATTCCCTTAAGCCGGCGTATCCTTTCAATTTTTCTACCTATACTTGAGGCATTCATGTGAGTATGCGTCTCCGTTTCCATAATTTCAATTTTAGTTTTGAGTGAATTTATTTTTGTTTCAATAATTCAATTTTCTCTCTTTCACTTTGTAATAAACGTTCGTACAACTCTATAATTTTTTCATTGGAATTGATTTGCTGAGTAATAATAGTCCCTTCAGAAATAGTAGCATCTTGAAAGTTATTATGATTGATATTATAAATAGCCTTTTCAGTATCAAAACCTTTGATTACCTCCGGCGATACACCCAACAGACCGGCAATCCGGGACAATAATTCTTCTTCTATTTCATCCTGCTTTTCGATCTTCGACACCTCCGATCCGCTAATGCCGAGGCCGGCAGCCAACGTTTCCTGTTTGATGCCTAAAAACATCCGTATTCTTTGCACATTAAGGCCGGCATGACTTCCGCTCGATTTTTCTACTGATTCTCTTTCCATTTTATCATTTTTTTCTTGAAATCAATCCAATTTTCAAAGGTATAAAAAATAATGCAACCGATTTAAAAAAAAGAGCAACTTTATTTTCTTTGAATCGGAGTCCGGAACATCTAATTTTGCCTGCATGAAGATACACAAGTTTCTGTTTGATGTAAGAACTTATCTGTGTACCATTCTACTGGAAAACAAACTCGTGAAGTTTGCTTATAATAATATCTTAATAAATAACGAATGAATCAATTCAAAACAAAATCTAAGAATGAAAGAAGATTTTTTTAATTTTATGAGAAATGAAATTCTTAAAAAAAGAAGATTCAACGCATTTTTACTGTCTGTATTAACAGTATTTTTTATTGCCTTTATCTCATGTGAGACGAATGACAAAGATGCTGTCAGGAAAGAATTTGACCCGTCGAAAGAGGTCGTGATTACCGGATTTTCTCCTGATAGTGGCTCCGCACGCTCCAAAATGTTTCTTTACGGTGAAAATTTCGGAATGGATACGACTAAAATTTCTATTTATATCGGAGGTAAAAGAGCGCCCCTGATAGGCTGTGACGGAGAGTGTCTCTATTGCCTGGTTCCTGCAGGTTCTCAAGAGGGAACTATAGAAGTCAGGGTTAAAGATGATTTTACCGAAAAATCGGCTAAAGCGGAGAATCGTTTTAAATATGTGTCCAGGACGATTGTTTCTACTTTGTGTGGATATACAACATCGGAAGGCAAATATGAGATAAAAGACGGCACCTTTGAGGAATGTGGTTTTGGTGCGCCTTATTGGCTTTCCCTTGATCCCAAAAATCATAATCATCTTTTTTTACTAGAGCAAAAACTAAGTCTCCGTTTGTTGGATATGGAGAAAAGAATGGCAACTACTTTGGTAACGGTAGGAGAGGCTAACTGGACACAGCCGAGAACTCTCGCTTGGTCCTTAACAGGTGATACTTTATATGTTGCAAACGATCAAGAGGGTGAGACCAGTGTTGGCATAACAATGTTGACACGAAGTACGGGCTTCAAGGTCCCTCAAACTCTTGTTTTTTATCGGAATATTAACCATGTCTCTGTGAATCCGGTCGATGGAACTGTTTTTTACAGTACGTGGTGGGCCGGTGAACTATTCAGATATGATTGGAAGCAAAAAAAAGGTGTTCATGCAGGAAATAACAGTTTGTTGGAATATCATGTGATGTTTCATCCCACGGGAAATTATGCTTATATATTCTCTCCGTGGAATTCTGCAATTCAGCGAGCCACCTATAATTGGAAAGAAAAAACGTTGGATACTCCTACCACTTTTGTCGGCGGCGGTGGAGACGGGTATGTGGATGGAGTAGGAACCGCGGCCCAAGTAAGGACACCATACCAGGGAGTGTTTGTCAAAAATGAAAAATACATTAACGAGGGCAAAGAAGATATCTATGATTTCTATTTAATAGAGGCCGGTAATCACTGTATACGTATAATTACTCCCGAAGGTAAGGTTACAACATTTGCCGGCCGGGGAAGCAAAGGACTTGATAATAACACATGGGGATATGTCGATGGAGAATTACGCAAAGAAGCGCGTTTTCGTGATCCATGGGGTATAGAATACGATGAAGAAACGAAAACATTCTATATAGCAGACATGAGTAATCATCGTATACGTATGATAGCAATGGATGAATGAATTAAAAATCAGGATCATGAAAAAATATATAGTATCATTTTTCAGTGTTTTATTCTTTTCTCTTTCAGTTTTAGCCCAACAAACGATAGTCGTTACGGGAGTAGTGACCGATCCCAATAAAGAACCATTGATAGGGGTTAATATCGTGCTAAAAGATGTTCCGGGAATGGGGACGGTAACGGATGTAGACGGTAAATACAAAATTGAGATGGAACCCTATCATCGTTTGGTATTTTCTTATATCGGCTTTGAAAAGGAAGAAGTATTAATTAAGGAAGAAACTGTAGTGAATGTGCAGATGAAAGAGGCTAAATCCAGTACGCTGGATGAAATTGTTGTTACAAGTATGGGGCCTCAAAAAAAATTGACGGTAACCGGAGCTATTACGAATGTGGAAGTTGATTATCTTAAGTCCAATCCTACAGCCAGTCTTGTGAATTCGCTGGCAGGAAATGTCGCTGGCGTTTATGCCATGCAGACTTCCGGACAGCCGGGTAAGAATATTTCCGAATTTTGGATCCGTGGAATTTCCACTTTTGGCGCTCACACAAATGCTTATGTTTTGGTTGACGGTTTTCCACGGGATATTAATGATGTGAATGTGGAAGATATAGAATCGTTTTCCGTATTAAAAGACGCGTCGGCGACAGCCATTTATGGGGATAAGGGAGCCAATGGGGTTGTTTTAATTACCACTAAGCGTGGTAAGGCCGGTAAAGTAAATATTCAGGCTAAAATAGAAACATCTTATAATACCCGTACTATTACTCCCGATGTAATTGACGGTAACGAGTATGTATCAATGGTAAATGAAGCAAAGATTACTCGTAATGAGGAACCAATCTACACAAATGACGAATTGGAAATCATCCATCGAAATTTAGATCCCGACCTTTACCCGAATGTGGATTGGGGCTCCGTATTATTGAAAAAAGGCTCTCCAACCTACAGAGCATCGGTTAACATGGATGGGGGTGGTTCAACCGCCCGATATTATGTTTCACTAAGCTATATAGACGAGAAGGGAATGTATAAGAGCGATGATCAACTTGAAAAAGAGTATTATACAAATGCCGATTACCGCGTGTTTAATTATCGTTTAAATACAGATTTGAATATTACTAAAACATCCGTAGTGAAGGTTGGCGTTGCCGGAAAGCTCTCGAAGCAAAATAATGCTGCGATGTATGATGGTGATGAGATATGGCACTCTATTTTAGGTACATCTCCCGTATATATACCGGTGATGTATTCAAATGGTTATGTTCCGGCCAGCGGCTTGGGTGAACGTACTAATCCTTGGCTTCAAGCTACCCAGTCGGGTTATTCAGAGCATTGGATAAATGATGTACAAACAAATGCCACCTGGGAACAGAATCTGGATTTTATAACAAAAGGATTGAACTTTACAGCAAATATAGGGTATGATTTATCGAATGCAAATCACATTAATAGAATAAAATGGCCCAAGCAGTGGAGAGCCGAACGCATGCGAAATGCGAATGGTAATTTAATATTTCAACATGTTGCAGGACCTCAAGAAATGTATCAGGAGAGTAGCGCTAGTGGGCGGAAAAAAGAGTTTGCTGAATTATGGTTGAACTACAGTCACAACTTTAATAAAATTCATACTGTCGGCGCTATCGTGAAAGGCAATATTGATTCGGACGAACGTACGGATAATGTCGGGAATGATATAAAAAAAGGAATTCCTATTCGACATGAATCACTTGCCGGCCGTTTAACGTATAATTATGCGTTGCGGTATTTTATCGATTTTAATTTTGGTTATACCGGATCGGAGAATTTTGCAAAAGGTCATAAATGGGGTTTCTTTCCCGCTTTTTCTTTTGCATGGAATATAGGCGAAGAAAAAATTGTGAAAGAAAAGTACCCATGGATTGATATGTTTAAGATACGGTATTCCGATGGACGAGTAGGAAACGATGAAATCGATAAATCCGGCACACGTATTCCATATCTTTACACGCTTGCTTTCAATGAAAATCAGGGATACAATTGGGGTGATTTCTATTTTAACAACTTCTATCAAGGCTTGTATTATTCTCAGATAGCGTCTACCGGGATTACTTGGGAAAAGGCAATTAAAAGGGATTTAGGAGTCGATCTCGCACTCTGGAACGACAAATTGCTTCTGACAGCCGATTATTTTAATGAATCTCGTGAAGGTATTTACTATACAAGATATTATTTGCCCGCGATGGTGGGTTTAGAGAGCAGCCCTAAAGCCAATGTCGGTAAAGTCAATTCAAAAGGGATGGACGGTAATTTTACTTTTCGACAAAAAATAGGTCAAGTTAATTTTACGATGCGCGGCAATTGGACGTACAGCAAAAATGTAATATTAGATATTGATGAGGAAAATAGTGTATATCCTTATCAAATGCAAAAAGGCCGTCGGGTAGATCAAGTTACGGGACTCGTTGCAGTAGGTCTATTTAAAGATTATGAAGATATCAGGAATAGTCCTACCCAACAGTTTGGAACCTATCAGCCGGGTGATATCAAATATGCGGACGTGAATGGCGACGGAGTAGTCAATGATGGAGATATAACGGCTATAGGTGCGACAAGGAAACCCAATCTGATATATGGGTTCGGCACCTCGGTTCAGTGGAAAGGATTTGATGTCAATGTCCACTTTCAAGGTGCAGGAAAATCGTCATTTTTGATAAACGGCTCCAATGTATATGCTTTTAACGAAGGTATTTGGGGTAACGTATTTACGGATCTTGCCCATTCGAAACGTTGGATCGATGCCCATATTTCGGGTGATCCGGCAACGGAAGATCCCAATGCGGAATATCCTCGTTTAAGTTATAACGGGAATAGCAATAACTACAGGTCTTCTACATTTTGGATGCGCGATGGTAGATATTTGCGGTTGAAGACTTTGGAAGTGGGGTATACATTACCGAAATTGTGGACTACAAAGATGCGTTTAAATCAATTTCGCTTGTTTTTTATTGGAACGAATTTGTTGACATGGTCAAGATTTAAGATGTGGGATCCTGAACTTGGTAGTTCGACAGGTGAGGAATATCCTATCGCAAAAGTTTTAACTTTAGGAGTAACGATTAATTTATAGGAGGGTCATGAATATGTTTAAAAATATTGAGCTAATTACTATTTTAACAATTATAATATACGGATTTGCTTCATGTTCTGATTATTTGGAAACAGAAAAGTATTTTAAAGACAGAATGTCAATTGAAAAGACATTTGAACAAAGAAATTACGCCGAGAATTGGCTGGCTCATGCGTTTTCATTTTTACAAAATGAGAATGCGGATGTGTGCAATAAAGATTTTTCATGGCATAATTTTGCTGATGATATTTACACAGGTGATTGGGGTGAATTATATAAGAAATTTAAGAATGGAGAATATAATGAAGATGATTTACAAGCCTCGTGGAGTTCTTGTTATAAAGGTATCCGGCAAGCTTCGGAATTTATAAAAAATATTGATATTAATAAAGAAATGACCCAGGACGAGATTACAGATTATAAAGGACAAGCTCGTTTTCTGAGAGCTTATCTTTATTGGTTGTTGCTTCGTAAATATGGGCCTGTTCCGATTATAAAAGCGGAAGATGGTATGATAGATTACACCTTGCCTTATAATAAGATAGCATTACCTCGCAATACGTATGATGATTGTGTGGATTATATTACAACAGAATTGGTACAAGCAGCTAAAGAACTTGAACTTGATCGAGAGGCTTTAAATATTGCGCGTCCTACTCGAGGTGCAGCCTTGGCTGCAAGAGCCAAAGTGTTATTGTATGCAGCAAGTCCTCTAATGAATGGGAATAATGATGATTATGCTCACAAATTAGTGGATGATAAAGGGAATCGTCTGTTGTCTGAAAAGTATGATGAGAGCAAATGGGCAAAAGCTGCCGCGGCGGCAAGAGATGTGATGGAACTTAATAAATACCAGATATATGTTGCTCATTACAGAGATTTCGGGAATAATGATTTCCCTAAAACGATATCTCCTCCTTATGATTCTGAATATTCCGATAAAGACTGGCCGGCGGGATGGCGGAATATAGACCCGTTTGCATCGTATCGGGCATTATTCGATGGAGAATTATCCGCGGCTACAAATCCCGAATTAATTTTTTCCAGAGTTCAGAATGGAACAGGAGGTAATACCGTAGGTTTACAAGGAATGGTTGTGCATATGCTGCCACGTGCCGCTAATGGATGGAATACATTAGGTGTGACTCAAAAACAATGCGATGCCTATTACATGAATGATGGCTCCGATGTGCATGGAAAGGATAAAGAGATAGGTCGCGGAGACGGAAGTGAACGAGTAAAGGGATATGTTACTTTTGAGGATATAAATGCAGGAAGATATATACCTCTTTTAGAAGGTGTTTCTTTACAATATGCCAATCGCGAACCTCGCTTTTATGCTTCTGTTGCGTATAATGGAAGTCTTTGGACTCTATCGACAGCAACTATTCCGGAGCATCGAAACTATAGAACTTGGTATTATCGAGGCTCTCCGGAAGGTTATTCCAATACCGATTTCTGGTTACGAACAGGTATCGGTTGCAAAAAGTATGTCCATCCGTATGATACATACGAAAATAATACGTTGTCACAAATCCGGAATAAAACGGAACCGGCGATTCGGTATGCAGAAATATTATTAATCTATGCCGAGGCCCTGAATGAATTGGACGGATCTTATCAAATTCCATCTTGGGATGATTCGAAGATATATACCATAAATAGAGATATTATAGAAATGAAAAAGGGTATTCTTCCGATACGAATAAGAGCAGGACTTCCTGATTTTGACACCGATGATTATAATAGTAAAGAAGAACTTCGGAAAAAGATAAAACGTGAACGCCAGATAGAATTAATGGCAGAGGGGCATCGTTATTATGATCTTCGTCGATGGAAAGATGCACCCACAGAAGAAGCATTACCTGTTTATGGATGCAATACGGTAATGACAGCGGAACAAAGAGACCTTTTCCATACACCGGTGATCGTTTCTTCAATTCCTACAACGTTTTCTGATAAAATGTGGTTTTGGCCGATATCGAAAGCAGAATTGAAACGTAATTCACGATTGACACAAAACCCCGGTTGGCAAACTTATGATTAATTATAAATACTAATAAAATGAAGAAGTTATTAAATATATTTTTAGTCTTTGCTTTAACTATTGCAATGGCCTCGTGTAATGATGAATGGACGGAAGAACTTTATTCACACTATGTTTCATTTAAAGCTCCTCTCAATTCGAAAGGCGTAACGGATGTGTATATCAGGTATCGTGATGATAGCGTATCAACTTATCAACTACCTTTGATTGTTAGCGGAACAACAACCAATCCGAAAGATATGAATGTAAAGATCTCTGAGGATGCCGATTCTTTGAATACATTGAACTATGAACGTTTTCAAAACAGAATAGAACTATATTTCACACAATTGGCAGATACACTCTATACTATTCCGGATTATACGACCACTATTCCGGCAGGTTCGCGTCAAGCACTGTTGCCGATTGATTTTAATTTGAAGGGTATTGATATGTTTTATAAGTGGGTATTGCCTTTGACTGTGGTCGATGAAGCAACAGCCGATTATCGTGCTCATCCGAGGAAGAATTATAAAAAAGCCATGCTGCGCATCATTCCTTTCAATGATTATTCGGGCGTATATCAAACTACAGCCATGCGTATCTATTTTAAAGGCACTACTACGAATGCTTTGGTTATCAGTACTCGTAGTGCATTTGTAGTAGATGGGCAATCTGTTTTTTTCTATGCCGGAGCTACGGATGAAGATTATGTGAATAGATTTATTTATAAAATCAAAGCACTATTCAATAGTGACGGGACTTTAAGTATGCATGCTGAAGATGAAAGAATTAATTTTCAGTTGTTGTCGGAGCCACGATATACTGTTGAAGAAAACATGGATGATGTTTTGCCTTATTTAAAGCACAGGTATGTTACCATTAATTTATCGTATTCTTATGATGATATTACTTCTGTTCCTGGAACCACGATCGGATATGAAGTAAAAGGGTCTATGATTATGGAACGTAAGATTAATATTCAGATTCCGGATGAAGATCAAGCTATTGAATGGTAGGCATTCTATCGAAAGGATGAAGAAAAAAATTAATCTATATGAATTTTTTAATTCAAAATTCCACAGAAAATGAGAAATTATTCACTTCTAATTAAAAAACACTTGATTGATTTTATGAGAATCAAGATATCTTTTATTTTATTACTCGCGTTACTCTGTTGTGGCAACGATAAAATTGTTGGTGAGGAGATATCAAATGACCTTGATATTAATAAGAATATTGTTTCGGTAATAGACTTCGGAATAAAAAATGACGGATCGCCGATTGGTTCCGAGATAAATGATTTGGTTCGTAATTCATATTCAAAAACTCTTTTTTTCCCGGCGGGAACTTACAACTTAACAGAACCGATTATTTTACCCGTAGATTATACCAAGAATGTCAATATCATTTTTGATAAAAATGCTTTAATCAAATGCGACCATCATTTGGAGGCATTGTTGAAAGTGGGATTTTCAGAACAACGCATTATGGATTATAACTTACGGCGATTCTCCTATATTGAGGGCGGCGTTTTCGATTGCTATAATGCGGATAACGGCATCATCGTAAATGGATTCAAACAGTTGGTTCAGTTGCGATCAATGAGTTTGGTTAGAGGTAGAAAAACACATATTAGAATTGCAAGGTATGGAGATTTTTCTTGGACGACAAGTTCAGACACGAAGATCGATAATGTAACAATCCACGGCCTGGGATCAAATGATGATATCATAGGTATATATATCGATAAGAATTGTCATGATTGCAAGATATCCAATACTTTTATTTATGCTACAAAACAGGCACTCGTTACAAAATCGGCCGGACACATCCTCAATAATATCCATATACTGACAGAAATCACTCCTGGCGGGACAGACCTTGGAAAAGGTAATAATTTTTTAGATTCGGAAGGTATTCGGATTGAAACCGCCGGTTTTTTTGTTTTGAATCAAATATATTATGACACGGTCGATAAAGGGATTGTAATTTCTGATAATAATGAACCGACCCTGATGTTAGATCAAAATATTTCTTACTCTTATTTGGATAACTTCGGAACATCTTTTATTTACAGGGATGAGGAGGCAAATTCACCACTCAGGATAAAGCTATCCAATTCTGTATTTACCGTTAGGAATAAAGGTTTTACAATTTTTGATTTCAATGTTCCATTGATAGGTTGGGATGTAGACAGGAAATTTACCTTTATCAATTGTGACGTATCTAATCCACAGTTATTGAATCCCTATGATCCGGCTCTACTACAAAGAGTGAGGAATACAACTTCTGATGCATTAATCTATACGAATATTTCGTATTTTGATACGGATTGGCACGTTTTCGGTGCGCTTGTAACATCTCCTTATCGTTCATTACTACGGATAGATTTGAAAGACAACTTCACCATTGATCTTGATTTGAAGTTTACCGAGGGTGATTTAAAAATGAACGATTACAAAATTGTCAATCCCGAAAATGAAAAATTTGAATTGGGGTATGCTGTAAAAGGTAATTATTGCGTTTTATTATTCCGACCCAAACAAGGGCGAAACTATTATCCGATAATTAATGACGAATTGGGGAACGGTTCTTTCATGCCGACTCCATCCAAAGGGGAACATTATAGGCCGGCAGATTATGCTATTTCGGAACCCCCAATAGTATTGCTGAGTGATTTGTCTCATAAATAGGGTTACTGAATACTTGCAACTGGGTGAAAACAGGCTGGAGTAGCTGTTAGGTCTTCTCATTTCCGTAAACGGTATACTACGCAGAATCATGAGCGCCACAACTGATTGTCCTTTATGTGAGAATGCTCGCATGACCTTTCAGCTCTCCACAATGTTCCTTATAGTATCGTGTATGGGCTCAGTAAATAACATAATCGAAAAACAGGAAATGTTTCAGTAAGCAATAAAGTAAAAAGTGTTTTTTGAAATCGGATGTAAATTATTTGACAAACTGACGGGGTTTATGTTATTTTGCAGTTGTACTTCAGAATTACATAACATCTGCTTAAAGTATGGATAATCACTTTATCGATAGAGCAATTACTCCTGTATTGCATGAGGCATACCGCATTATTCATTGGAAAAT
The DNA here is from genome assembly GCA_002409745.1 of Bacteroidales bacterium UBA5382. GTDB lineage: Bacteria > Bacteroidota > Bacteroidia > Bacteroidales > Dysgonomonadaceae > Limibacterium > Limibacterium fermenti. Next base: position 9,185 of record DHOU01000011.1, on the reverse strand, counting down.
ATGGATATCAGGCATTTTGCCTTGAATGACCCGAGAGCAGGGTATCCTGAATGTAAAAAACAGGATGAAGGGGTTGAAAAGGCACAGCTTCAAGGGATACTTCACAATAGAATAGCATACTCTTTTATCTTTTCATCATGAAATAATAAAATAATACTATATATCCGGCTTATTTTTTATATTTTTGCTTATTCATATATACAATCTAAATTCAATTCATATTACATGACAACCAGAAGACAATTTTTACGTACGGTGGGAGGACTTTCATTACTCACCATCGTCCCCCGGAATGTATTGGGAAAAGGCTTTATAGCCCCCAGTGACCAGCTCACAAAAGGAATTATCGGTGTCGGTGGAATGGGACGCGGACATGTTCCATATGACAAAACACGTGTTGTAGCCATGTGCGACGTCGATAAAAAACACCTCGCCCAAGGAGCCGCTTTGGTAAAGGACAAAATTAATCTCTACCACGACTTCCGCGATCTGATCCTCGATAAAAATGTAGACATCGTGCATATCGCCACCCCACCCCATTGGCATGGCATTATGGCGGTAGAAGCCGCCAAGTCCGGAAAAGATATTTTTTGTGAGAAGCCCATGACCCGCACCATTGGCGAAGGAAAACGCGTGAAAGAAGCGGTCGCCCAGCACGGTAACATTTTCCGTCTCAACACATGGTTCCGCTTCAAAGATCCGTTCTACGGATTAGGAACGCCTGTGAAACCGCTCAAAAAACTCATCGACAGCGGCCTGTTGGGATGGCCCCTGAAAGTGACCATCAGCAAGCACACCGGCTTCGACTGGAAATTCTTTTGGGTTGGAAAAGAGCATCTGGCTCCACAACCCATACCTGAAGAACTCGACTACGATCTCTGGCTCGGCCCGGCCCCTTATAAACCTTATAACGCCCACCGCGTACATCAAACGTTCCGCGGATATTGGGATTACGACGGAGGCGGATTGGGCGATATGGGACAGCACTATATCGATCCCGTACAATATATGCTCGGCAAAGACCACACGGCCCCCGTAAAAGTAGAAGTGGATGCTCCGCAACAACACCCCGATGCGGTAGGAACATGGCGTTCCATCACGTACACTTACGACGACGGATGCCAAATCATTCTCTGGGGCGGGGATTACGGCAAGCCTGACACGCCTTACATTGCCGGCCCGAAGGGAAATGTTTACAAAAACTTCGTATGCGATATCCCGGACTGGCAAAAGAAACTGGCCGAATATCCCGAACCGGCCGCACAAAATACCGATTTTATCGAATGCGTGCATAACCGACAGAAATTCGCCCTTAACGAAATCAACGGACACCGCTCTGCCACGATTGTCAACATGGGAGTGGTCGCCCTGCAATTGAACCGCACGTTGCAATACGATCCCATCAGTGAACGGTTTATCAACGATGAAGAAGCCAACCGGTTTATCGATCAACCTATGCGTGCCCCCTGGACTATCTAATTCAATTAATTATCAAAACAATGAAACAACATATCCTATTTATCTCATGCTTGTTTATAGCGATGAGTTTGCAGGCACAAACGCCGCAGAACAGGACGCAAGCTACGATTATAGCCGATGCCCTGGCACAATTCCCGGCAGAAAATCAAAAACAATATAATTCATTACTAACGGACTTGACTTCTACCGGCGAGGAAGGATTATTGTCGCTTATCGGGCACCTCAACCCTCCGGGAAAGGATAACAACGCTGCAGCTGAATATGCCATCAGCGGTTGGACCCATTTCGTAGCCAACGACCCCGCCAAACGGACAGTTGCCGCCGGAGCTTACGAAAAAGCCCTACAACAACCTTTCGATGCGGAAATCAAGGCCTTTATCCTCCGCCAACTGGGTAAGATCGGGAACGACAATACGATCTCCTCCTTAACAGGCTTTCTAAATGATGAACGTCTTTCGGATCCCGCTGCTCAAGCGTTGGTTTCAATCCGATCAGGCAAGGCTGCTCAAGCTTTATTGACTGCTTTGACGACTGCCTCGTCTCCCGAAATAAAACGCCATCTTGTCAATGCCCTTGGCGAAACCGGATATTCTCCGGCCGAGCCCGCACTATTAACCCTGCTCGGACAAAATTCTCAAGACAACAATGACCGGAAGGTTCTATACACCGCTTTAGCCAATACCGGGACCAAACAATCGGTAAAAGTGCTCCGTACGGCGGCGCAAGAAGCCGGATACGCTTATACCAAAGATAATGCGACAGGAGCCTACGTGACGCTGATCGCCCGATTGGCTTCGACAGATCCCAAAACCGCACAGAAAGAAGCATCGCAACTCCTTAAAAATGCGGAAAAAGTTAACCGTCAAGATTTGAAAACGGCAGCTACACGCATCCTTCTTTCTTTGCCGGCCGGTGACAAGAACGCAATTCTCAAAGCGGCCTTGAAGGATGGCGACATTGCTTACCTCACAACCGTATTGAATGCCTATCCTTACGAAAAAGATACAAAAGCAGGAGAACTCATTGTAAAAGAGCTCAACTCACAGCCTTCATCCGGAAAACAAACCGCCATCCTCTATTGGTTGGGACAACATGCCGTAACGAATGCCCTTCCGGCCATAACGGCTCATCTGTATGCTTCCGATAAGATGGTACAGAAGGCGGCAGTCCGTTCGCTGGCAAATATCGGTACTCCCGAAGCGCTTACCGCTTTAGGCGGGTTACTGACAAGCGATGAGGAACAAACCATCGGCTTAGCCAAGCAGGTGTTATCAGAACATACAGGAGACATCTCCTATACGCTGGCTTCGATGTTCGACAAGAGTTCGACGGCCGGACAGATCGCAGCATTGCAATTAATAGCCGGACGGAAGATGGAAAGCCAATACAATTTGGTATACAACCAATTATTCAAAGACAATCCAACGATTAAGCCTGAGGCGGCACGGACGTTGCAACACGTCGTGACCGATCGAAACCTGAATGACCTCTTCCTGCTACTCGAGCAATCGGATGCAGCTTATACCCCGGATATTCAGCAGGCCCTCAATGCAGCGTTATCGTATCTTCCCGCACAGCAGCAGTGGCAACTCGTCACGGAAAAGATGAATTCCTCGCCAAACAAGCATCTTTACTATAGCGCTTTGGCTAACAGCCGTTCGCAACAAGCGCTACAACAACTCATCGAGGCGCAAAAAAACGAAACCGGCGCAACCAAACAAGCGGCACTGCAAGCTTTGCAACAATGGCCCTCGTTTGATGTGGTGTATCCCCTACTCGACATTGCCCGCACGGGTAAAGACGCCGAGGAAACCGGCGCCGTGGTGCAAGCCATTGTGCAAAAGGTCGCTTCTTCCGATAAAACCGGCGCCGTAAAATACCTCTTCCTGCGCGAAGCGATGCAGTTCGCAACAAACGATACGCAAAAAAACGCGATTCTCCGGTTGTTACCGAATACGGGCATGTATCAAGCGATGCTGTTCGCTGCGCCGTTTATGGACCGTCCTGCGTTGAGCGAATCGGCGGCACAAGCCGTCATGAATTTGGCGATTAACAATCCTTCCTTCTCGGGAAAGATAACCACTGACCTTTTGAACAAAGCCGGCAAGACTCTTAGCAATCCCGATGCCGATTACCAACGCCAATCCATCCAAAAATACCTTTCCGAGCATCCGCAGGAAGGGGGATACGTCTCCCTGTTCAACGGCCGCAACCTCGAGGGTTGGAAAGGATTAGTGGAGAATCCTCTGAAAAGGGCGCAAATGAGTACGCGCGAATTGACCAACGCCCAGGTGAAAGCCGACAAACAGATGGCTGCCGACTGGAAAGTGGAAGACGGAATGATTGTTTTCGACGGCAAAGGATTCGATAACCTTTGTACCGCAAAGCAATACGGCGACTTTGACATGGTGATAGATTGGAAACTCTATCCGGGAGCGGAACCCGATGCAGGTATTTATCTGCGCGGTACTCCTCAGGTACAGATATGGGATACGGCCCGTGTAAACGTCGGAGCACAAGTCGGTTCGGGAGGATTATACAACAATCAGACCCATCCGAGCAAGCCGCTGAAAGTCGCCGATCTGAAAGTTGGCGAATGGAACACCTTCCGCATCCGTATGGTAGGCGACCGGGTATCGGTATGGCTCAATGGCGAGTTAGTGACCGATAATGTCATTCTGGAGAACTACTGGGATCGAAATCAGTCGATTTTCCCGATGGAACAAATCGAATTACAAGCGCATGGAAGCAAAGTGGCCTATCGCGATATTTACCTTCGCGAGCTAGACCGCCCGCAACCGTTCACGCTCTCGAAAGAGGAAGAAAAGGAAGGCTTCCGGATGTTGTTCGACGGAACAAACATGCATGAGTGGATCGGCAACACCAAAGATTACGTGATGGAAGACGGAATTATCGTGATGCATCCGAGCAAAAGCTTCGGCGGCAATCTTTACTCGAAAGACGAATTCGATAATTTTGCACTGCGTTTTGAATTTATGCTTACGCCCGGGGCCAATAACGGATTGGGGATACGTACCCCAACCGAAGGCGATGCCGCTTACGTAGGCATGGAGTTACAAATCCTCGATAACGAAGCGCCGGTATACAAAGACCTGCAAGTTTACCAGTACCACGGATCGGTGTACGGGGTAATTCCGGCTAAAAGAGGTTTTTTGAAACCCACCGGTGAGTGGAACTACCAGGAAGTAATTGCCGACGGTGACCACATCAAGGTTATTCTCAACGGAAATACCATCGTCGACGGAAATATCCGTGAAGCCGCTAAAAACGGGACACCCGACGGGAAACAACATCCGGGCTTGTTTAACAAAAAAGGACATATCGGGTTTCTGGGACATGGCTCCGAAGTCAAGTTCAAAAACATCCGCATAAAGCAGTTATAAAAACATTTTATCTTTTACTCTGCGGGAGGTTATTCGTGATAAACGGATAACCTCTTGTTTTTTCCTTTTCCGGTGTAGATAATTTCCCCGCGTCTATTGCCAATGTTTCTTAAAAGAAGCGCTTCGCTCCGGAAAAAGCATTATTTTTACTCTTTCAATAAAAAAAAGCAATAAAATGAAAAGTAAAAATATAAGAATCAGCATTATTTTAGGAATCATATTATTATCGCCTCTTTTTCTCACTCATGCCCAATCTTCGGGCAAATCCATTATAAACAGCGTTTTGAATAAAGTAACGCAAACGTCGAAAGTACAACCCCAAGACTTAACCGGAGAGTGGAATTATCAGGGATCGGCGTGTCATTTCGAAAGTAACAATATTTTAAAGAATATGGGAGGAGCCGTTGCCGCCGAACAGGTGGAAAACCAGTTCGACAACTATCTTTCCAAGATCGGGATCGGAGTAGGGACTTGTAAATTCACTTTTTCCAACGGCAACACCTATAACGCGAATTTGGGAAAAATGCCGCTGAACGGAAAATATACCGTCGAAGAGGCGACTAAACAGATCACGCTCAACTATAAAGGCATGGCTAAAATCCACGGAACCGTCAAGAAGTCAGGTAATAACTTACAATTACTGTTCGATGCAGACAATTTACTGAAATTGCTCAAAATAGCCAGTTCAATGACGAATGACAGCAAATTAAAGGCCATCACCACATTTACCGATATGTATGAAGGATTGCAACTCGGTTTCGATCTCAAAAAACAATAAAATCCACTTATTACCCATGAGCTTAGAGCGAGGCGTTCGATAAACAGACTCAAGATAAACTATTTATGATACATAGTATTGCATTTTCACTCCTTTTAGCGATCCATTTTATGACGCCGTTTACAGAAAGAGAATTAGAGATTATTCATAACGGTGATGCCCAAACGCCTTTCCGCGTTTTGCAAACGACCGACCCCGTCGATTCGCTGATGCTTCGTATGCAATCGAACGATATCGACACCGACTCCATAGCACACAATGCCAGCCTGCAACTCCTCATCGAACGGCTAAAAACGACGATGGAAGTAGCCGGCGGAGTAGGTATTGCCGCACCTCAGGCAGGTATTCTTAAAAACGTATTCCTGTTCACCCGCATCGATCATCCGGAGAAAGACGTGTGCGTAGCCATCAATCCGCGCATTATCGATCACCCCGTAAACAAAATATGTTTCGAACGCGACGGCTGCCTGTCCATTCCCGATACCGGAGGAAACTCCCTGCGCTTTCCCTGGGTTGAAGTCGAATATTGGGACGAAAAAGGCCAACACCATCGCGAACGATTGGAAGGATATAGCCGGAAAGAGGATTTCACAGCGGTTATCTTCCAACACGAGTATGATCACCTGCAAGGAATCTTGTTCATCGACAAGCTCTGTCCGGCGCAATAGCCCCTCGCTTCCCCGAAAGGAAATGTCCCCGTCCGATGTCGTGCAACTGAACTTAATCGCTTCATTTTTGTTCTTTTGAAAAGCATTTATGACTTACGATTATTCCCATATCGACATCCGGCTGATCCGTCCTGCCGATGAACCGGAACAAGCCGCCGGCGACATCCGTGCGATCAAAGGTGTGGCGAACGTCCAACTCACAGACCGTTCCGTGACTCTTTTCATCGAAAAGAAACAAGCCGACGACACCTCGGAAATCATTCAATCGGCCATTTCGGTTCTCCGCCGTTCCGGAGCGAAAATATCCGCGCAACGGCAATCTTTCCCGGTATTAAAGATGACCTGCGCCGCTTGCGCCTCGAGCACGCAAAACATCCTGCAAATGGTGCCGGGCGTATTGTCTGCATCCGTCAACTATGCCAACGGTAAGGGGACTGTGGAATATATGCCTGAAATCACCTCTCCGCAAGAAATGAAATCCGCGTTGGAAGAAATCGGATACGATATGCTGGTGGAGGAAAAGGAAGCCTCGGCCGAAAATCTTGAACATATCCGAGAAAAAGAATATCAAAAACTCCGTCGCCAAACGCTATTCTCCGTCGCATTATCCATTCCTTTGGTCATCATCGGAATGGCTTTTATGCATGCTCCTTACGCCAACCTGATCATGTGGGTGTTGGCGACCCCTATTCTTTTTATTTTCGGACGACGGTTTTTCGTCGGCGCTTGGAAACAAGCCCGCCACCGATCGGCCAATATGGACACGCTGGTAGCGCTCAGCACGGGTATCTCTTATTTATTCAGCGTTTTCAATATGCTCTATCCCCAGTTTTGGGAGAGCCGAGGACTGGAGGCTCATGTCTATTTTGAAGCGGCAGGTGTCATTATCACCTTTATTTTATTGGGCAAACTCCTCGAAGCACGGGCCAAGGGCAACACCTCGGGCGCCATTAAGAAACTTATGGGACTACAACCGTCGACTGTAACGGTATTCAGAAACGGCTTGCCTTCGGAAATAGCGATTGCCGATGTCCAAATCGACGATATCATCCTCGTAAAACCCGGCGAACGCATTGCCGTAGACGGCGAAGTGACCGACGGCACCTCTTTTGTAAACGAAAGCATGATCAGCGGCGAACCGATTCCGGTAGAGAAAAAAGCAGGCGAAAAAGTATTTGCCGGCACCATTAATCAAAAAGGCAGCCTCCGCTTCCGGGCTCAAAAAGTGGGCAAAGACACCCTTTTGGCGCATATTATCCGCACGGTGGAAGAGGCTCAGGGAAGCAAAGCGCCCGTACAACGGCTCGTAGATAAAATCGCCGGCATTTTCGTACCGATTGTCATCGCCATCGCTATTATCAGCTTTATCGCTTGGCTCCTCTTCGGCGGGGCAAACGGTTTTGTCTACGGACTACTGGCGATGGTCACCGTGTTAGTTATCGCCTGCCCTTGCGCACTCGGTTTAGCTACCCCCACCGCCATCATGGTCGGTATCGGCAAGGGAGCCGAAGAAGGCATTCTCATTAAGGACGCGGAAAGTCTCGAAGCGGCCAAACAAATCGACGTGGTGGTATTAGACAAAACCGGCACTATTACCGAAGGTAAACCCGAAGTAACCGGCATTCTATGGTCATCGGACGCCCTCCCTTTGCATCGCGACATTCTCTACGGCATCGAGTACCGCTCGGAGCACCCGTTGGCGGAAGCGATAACGACCGCTCTTTCGTCGGTCGCCACCCTTCTTGAAGGTATCGACGTGGAACAGGTCAGCGGAAAAGGCATCGAAGGGACGTATCTCGGTAAAAAATATTATATCGGCAACGAAGCTTTTATCGCTTCAAAAGATATCGACATCCCGCTCGAGCTGGAGAATCAACTGGCTGACGAACTGGATGCCGCCCATACCGTCACGCTCTGTGCCGATGAAAAAACGGCTCTTTGCGTCATCGGAATCACCGATAAAATGAAACCCACCTCGAAAGAGGCTATCAGCCAACTAAAAAAAATGGAGGTGGAAGTAGCGATTTATACCGGCGACAACGAAAAAGTAGCGACCGCATTGGCGGCCGAACTCGGTGTCACCCACTTTAAAGGGAATGTACTGCCGGAAGAAAAAGCCGCTTTGGTAAAACAGCTACAGCAAGAAGGCAAAAAAGTAGCGATGGTGGGCGACGGCATCAACGACAGCGGGGCATTGGCGCAAGCCGATGTCAGCATTGCCATGGGCAAGGGCAGTGATATTGCGATGGATGTGGCGAAGATGACCATTATCTCATCCGATTTGCTCAAAATACCGAGGGCCATCACGTTGTCGCAAGCTACGGTAAGAACCATCCGCCAAAATCTTTTCTGGGCGTTTATTTATAACTTAATAGGAATTCCTATTGCAGCAGGAGCGCTATATCCCGTGAGCGGATTCCTCCTCAACCCGATGATTGCGGGGGCGGCCATGGCTCTGAGTTCCGTCAGCGTGGTAACGAACAGTCTGCGGCTAAGGGGGAAGAGAGAATAGAGGTTGGAGAATGGAGATTAGAGATTAGTAAATTAATAACAAGAATATGAAAACAATACGATTCAAAACAACGATCAATTGCAGCAATTGCCTGGCAAAAGTAACTCCGGCTCTCGATAAGAAAGAGGGCATTCACTCATGGAATGTAGATATTTCCAATCCGGATAAGATCCTGACGGTGGAAACCGAAGAGTTGTCGGCCGAAGACATTATAAAAACAGTCAAGCGTACGGGATTCCGAGCCGAAGAAATCGCCTGACACCTTTTGGGTAAAAAATGTATTAAGCCACTCAAGCGCATACTGTACACTTATATATGCCTCGAGCAAATCTATCGGAAGATAA